>CAWDPZ010000071.1:0-31246 GCA_963804265.1 uncultured Acidimicrobiaceae bacterium | reverse complement strand
GTCCCCCGTGCTCGGAAGGACCCTCTCTCAAGAACGTCGCCCTGAGCAAACCTCGCCGAGACCTCCGGCGACGGCGACGGTGCCGCAGGGAGCCCCATAGGCGTGAAACCGAGGCCGACGATCGCCCGCCCGCGCGGGCTCAGGCGTGAAGCGTCCCCCGCTTCTCGAAAGCCATGGCGCGCTGCAGGGCTGCGCCCCGGAGCTCCTCGGGCACCTCGACGGGGCCGCCGATGCTGCCGGCATTGATCCCGGCCTGCGCCGCCTCCTCGACTATTCCCCCGACGAGAACGGCGAGATCCGCGTTTTGATGGAAGACGAGCACGCCGTGGTTGGCCAAGCACGGCGGGCACCCCTGGGACGACGGCCGCCCGGATGTTGGCGACTGCCTGTTGCGATCCCCGCGGCCCGTAGGCGGCGACCGGGACCCCGCTCCCCAGCCCGAACATGGCCAAGGCCTCGACCCAGCACCCGATCGGACGGTTCGCCACGGCGTAGGCCGTGGCGTAGGGCGAGTGGGTGTGCAGGACGCAGCCGACACCGGGAAGGTCGGCGTACATGGCGGTGTGCATGGCGACCACGGCAGCTTGGATGGGTGCCAGGTCGCCCTCGAGGAGGGTCCCGTCGAGACGTACCCGCACCACGGCCGATGCAGGGTGGTTGCTCAGAGACGGACCGCCCGTGAAGTACATCTCGTCGGTGCCGGGGACGCGCAGGCTCACGTTCCCGTGCCCGTTCGCCGAGATCGCCCCACTTGCGACGACCCGCTGGGCCACCTCGATCACCTGCTCGACCAGGTCCTTGTCCATAGACCCCCCTTTGGCTTCCGGCAGCGAGACCGGCCAGATGGCACCCTACAGACACGACGGGCTGCACAGGATCCGAGGAGGGCCACCTCCTCGGATGATTCACTCGACCGCCGGCCCCAGACAGCGGACGGCGCGGACGGGCTCGGGCCCGGCCCGCAAAGCAAAAGGGAGACTCGACGGCAGCGCGAAGGTGTCGCCTCGGGCGATGGGCAGGCTGCCGAAATTGCCCTCGATCGACCCTTGGCCCTCCGTGATGACCGCGATCGAGAAACGTCCGTCAGCCACCTCGATCTCATCTTCCACTTCCAGCGCCGTGGCATCGAAGAACTGCCGGACCTCCGCGTTGACGAGGCCGATCTCGCGCGAGGCACCACTCGAGCGAAGGATTCGGGGCTCCTGGCGGGCGCGGGCAAAGGTCGCCTCCGCGTCCTCGGCGCTGTAGTCGATCATGTCCAGCGCCAGCTCCCAGCCGAGCCCCATCGTGGCCCCGTCGTCGTCGTCCCCCGACGTCTCGGCGATGACGATGTGGTCGCTCGGCTCTTGAACCTCGATGAAGGAAAGACGCGGCCCGAGATAGTGCGGCACGCCGGCGTGGGCGACGAACACCTCGCCGGGATGGACCTCGGTTCTGTGCAGCGCGCCCCGAATTGCCGCGTTGTCGTGGCGGCGCACCGCGTCGGCGAACCAATTCCTCTCCGTTCCAGGCTGGAGACCGATCCCGGCGTGGGCAGGCTCGGTGCCGTCCCCCGGGGTGTCCAGGAATATCCAGGCTTCCGTCTTGCCGAACCTGGATCCGAGATGCTCGCGCGCCCATTCGCGGGTCGGATGCGCATGGCACGGCACCGGTCCCTTCGGCGAAAGGAGCTTGACGAGAACTCCTGTGATCGAGCCCCATCGCTCCGCGAAGCGCGCCCCGACCATCTCCTCGGCGAGCGCCTCCACGAGATCCTCGAGAAGGACCTCGCCGAGCTCCGGCAGCTCGACCGTGCTCAAGCCCTGGGTGCGACCAACCGGGTCAGGGTTGCCGGCACAGGTGCAAGAGCCCACCCAGTCCTCGGACCAGTAATCGTCCTCACCCTCCGGAAGTCCCCGGAAGGCCCTCGTGAGCGAGCCGCCGTCGTAGAAGCGGTACAGCGGGTGGTAGCCGAGCCGCAAGGGCCGTCTGATCCCATCGCGCATGCGGGCCAACCGGTCTGTCGTCATCGCCGCCTCATCCCCCCGTCGGCTCCGGGCGGTCCTCCGAGCTCCTGACCTGGCGCCAGCTGAGCAGACCAGCCGTCGCGTAGGGCTCCGCACGCGGCAGCTCCGGCCGCGACGGCGGCCCGGTTCGCGCCGGACCAGGCCTCTCGGTTGTAGGTGTTGGGCTCGATCAGCAGTCCGACGATGCCGGCGATGCCCACCCCGGCACAGACGAGAGCCGGAGCGGAGCCCGCTTCGGGGCGCCTCGCCCGCGCGGCCGCGATCAGCGCCGCGAGCGGCATCGGCCAAGGCGCCGCCACGGCCGCCCCCCAGCCGACGAGGATGCCCGTGGGCACCGAAAGCCGAACCCCGGTGCCGAGCGGTCGACCGGGAAGGTCGTCACGAATCGCCACCGCCGTCGTGAAAGCCGTCGTACAGGCGAATCCGACCGCCGCGGCGGTCAGGGCACGGTCGCGGGCTGGCTTGCCAGGCACCTGCAAACAATACGCTCGGAGCGCCACGAGCGGGCAGACGACGTGGCGGCTCACCTTGCGGCTTCGAGGTCCGAGGTGCCCCGCCTAGGCGGGCGCGTCAGCGCGCCAGCCGCTCTCCAGCCCGCCCGGGATGTCCGCGGTCGGGTCGTACGGCGATCTCGTGAAGGCGAACGATGCGATGTCGAGATGCGAGAGCGAGCCGTCGGCCCGCCGCCGCAGCTCGAGCCGCTCGCCGGCGAAGTACCCCGTCTCGCCCGCGTAGCTCCCGTCAGCGTTGGGCCGGAAGTTGCAGTCGCGACCCGGGGACAACCCCCGCAGCTCCAGACGCCCTTCGGGGCCGAGGTTCATGCGGTACTCGACCGGACCCCAGTACCACGTCCCGAGCAGCTCCAGAGCCGGCGACCCGGCGGCAGCCGGACTGGCCCGGAAGGGGGCCCGCGGACGAGGTTGAGCGGCGAGCACACCCAGGAGCTCCTCGAAGAAGGCGGGCCGCAGGCCGCTGTAGGTCGAATTGGCGAAGGCGACGACGACGTCCCTCGTTGCCTGCTCGACCACGAGCATCGCCCAGTGACCAGGCATGGCCCCCGAGTGTCCATAGCGCCGCTGTCCGTTCTGGTTCCACAGCTGCAGCCCGAGCCCGTAGGCACTTGTCCAGGGCTGCCCAGGGAGATCCACCAGCCCGAGCGGTTCGGTCATCTCGCCCAAGGACTCGGCGCCGAGTATCTCCGGGCGCCGTCCGGCGATCACATCCGACCAGCGGACGAGGTCCTCGATCGTGGACCAGAGCTGCCCCGCCGGCGCCATGGCGGCCGCGTCGTGCTCGGGCTCCGAGAGGACGAGATCGGCGTGGGGATGCACGGCGACGCCCTCGGCATGGGGAGCGACAGGGCGGAGCGTCGTACGGTTCATCCCGAGAGGCTCCAGGAGATCGCGACGGATCACTTCGCCAAAGGGTGCCGATCGTTTGCGTGAGATCAGCTCGCCGAGCACGGCGTAACCCGTGTTGGAGTAGTGGAACCGCCGGCCCGGGCGCCACAAGAGGTCTTCGGGCCGGATCGAGGTCGAGACCAGCTCGGCAAATGCCACGCCCGGGCTGCGCTCCCACCACGGTCCCGCCGTCTCGGCGCGCAGCCCGGAGGTGTGGGACAGAAGCTGCGCGACGGTGACCGGCAATCCGGCGAGCTCATGAAGGTGCTCGCCGACGGGTTCGGAGAGGTGAAGAACCCCCTCGTCGCGCAGCCGCATCACCGAGACGGCCGTGAAGGTCTTGGATATCGATCCGATCCGGTACTGCGTGCCCGCCGTGGGCGGACGTCCGCCGGCGATCCCAGTCGTGCCCCGGGCCCCCCACCACAGCAGGGTGCCGTCTCGGACCAGGCCGACGACCAGCGTCGGCAAACGCTGGATCGCCTGTTCGGCCTCCAGGCGTTCCTCGAGCTCGCGGACAAGGTCTTCGCGTAGCACGGCGGTCTCATCGGCCATCGGGACATCCTCGCGCGGCACGCGGCGGCGGTCCCGCCCGGTTGGCGGCGCGCCCCGGTTCGCGGCGCGCCCTGGCTGGCGGCGCGCCGCGGCGGTTCAAGGCACTCGCATCAGGCGGCGTCGCCCCGTCGTTTGGCCTTCGGCCCGGCTGCCAGCTCGGCGAACACTGACCGCCTGCGATGCCGATGTGTGCCTCCCGGTTGCCATGGGCACAGAGGGCACGCTCAGCTCGTGGCTCCACACGAGCACGCGGTAGCGCCCGACCACGTAGGTATGCTCCGGGACTCCCCAGGCCTCAGGCGATTTCACGACCCCGACGTAACCGGGGGGCGCCCCCTCGACGAGGAACTGGAATCGCCTGTTCTCGTACCAGCTGGCGCTCGCCAGGACGGCGCGCTCGATCCCGCCGTCTCTCGAGCCCAGCACCGGACGAACCGTGACCTCTCCGTCGCTCTCGACGGTGCTGATGCTGGCGACCCAGTAGCCGCCGATGCCGTTGCGGAGGTCGTGAGCCTCGAGCCAGGACACCAGTCCCGTGGTCGGGTTGGACAGTTGCGGACCCGATGCGCCAACCCCGTAGCTTGCGACCAGGCTCATCGCGAGCAGAGTCCCCGACGCCGCGAACGCTCCGAGCGGCAGCCCCGGGCCGAGCTTGGAGAAGGCCCGGGCAACCATGCGGCCCGACAGCACGACGGCGAAGATGACCGTGACTGTGAGATAGCGGATCCCGGCCCCTCGCGAGCCGGCCAGAAGCACGAACGGGACCGGTGAAGAGACAACTGCGATGACGAGAAGGTCGTCGAGGCGCGAGAGCGATGCCTCGCCCCCGGGCGCTTGGCCCTTCTGCCCTCCTCGAACGAGCCTCGTGACAAGGCTCGCGAGGGCGTAGGCGAAGCTGGCCAGCACGACGAGAGCGCCGATGGCGGTGACGGGGCCCAGACCTCGAAGGTGGCGGAACTCGGCCGGTACTCCCCCGCTCGTCATGACCGAGTTCGTCAACCCGAGAAGACTTGACGCGTAAACAGGAACGTGGCCCAGATTCGAGGCGATCTGGCTCAAGCGGGCGACACGCAGCCCCGGTGCCGCGTCGTAGGTCCCGAGGGCGACGCACACGAGCCGCGCGACGCCGGAGAGCACAAGGCTTCCGAATCCGGCCGCGACCTCTGGGAGCCCGGCCCGCCACGTTCTTTGGCCCACCATCTCCGCAATACCAGCGACGACGAGGGGCACAACGCCGTACGCGAGCATCAACAAGTCGCCGAGCAGCCCGGCGCTCAGCAGGAGCACCGCCGCGACCCATCCCCAGCCGAAGCTTCCCCGTCGCAATGCGACGAGAGCGAACAGGGCGTAGGCGGCCGTGCCGACATGGAAGCCATGGCCGATGAAGAAGAAGGCCATCGCCGGGGTGGAGCACCCAAGGAGCACCACCACCGCCAAGGACCCGGCCAGGCCCCGCATCCCCGGGCGTCCGTCGCGAGCGAGCATTACGCCGCCGGAGATCGCCAGGGCACCCGCGAACGCGGGCACGGCGTACATGAGCCCTGCCCGAAGACCGTCCACGACCACCGCCACAGCGTCGAAGGCGGCGGTGCTCGTCCAGTACGAGGCGAAGGTCAGATTCCAGCCATGGAGGAGAATCTGCCCGTTGGCGATCGCCTGGCCTTCGAGCACCACCGTCGCGCTGTCCGAGGTGGCGGCATGCAGGTGGGACGACGTGAAGTAGAGGAGCAGAACAAGACCGGCGAAACCTGCGCCGCTCGCGGCCGCAAGCCTGCAGGTGCGAGCAGCGGCGGCGCGCCTGCTGCGAGACATGGCCGCGACGCTACGACATGAGCTCAGCAACGAGCGTCTCTGCCTGGACGCCACAGCCGGTGCACCATGCGTCAGCGCCGGTCGCCGGCAAACACCCAGGCCAGCCGTGCCTGAGGTCCCTCCGCCCGGCCGGACCACGAGGCTGCGCCGGTAGAGTGAGGAAAGGTGAGGACCGAAGATGAACTTGACTTGAGCGACTCTCAGCCGGGCGTGCTGCGGACCGCCTTACAGGAGTACCTGAGCAGTGGCGATATCGAGCCCGGAGTTCGCCCTGAAGTTGCCGCCTCCTGGCACCGGTCACAGACCTCGGACGTGTCGCCCGACCGGTTGGAGGTCCCCTACGACCCTGACTGGCGAGAGAACGACCTCCTCCTCGGAGCCGCGCGGCCTGTCATCGAGAGGATGGCCGAAGATCTCAGGTCCGTCTCGATGAGCGTCTTCCTGGCGGACCCGAGCGGCCGCATACTCGATCGCTCGGTCGCGGATGCCGAGCTGCGCGGACAGCTCGACAGCGTCATGCTGGCGCCCGGGTTCCGCTTCAGCGAGGACGACGTCGGCACCAACGCCCTCGGGCTCGCGCTCTTGAAGAGCGCCCCGGTCATCATCAGGGGTGAGGAGCACTACATGGACGCCCTCACGGCAATGGTGTGCGCGGCGGCGCCGATCATCGATCCCGCCACAGATGTCGTGCTGGGCGCCGTCGATCTGACCGGTCCGACAGGAGCGTCCGACGCCCTGATGCTGGCGCTCGCCCGGCAGGCGGCACACAGCATCGGGGAACGGCTGTTGGACAAGGCCACGGTCGCCGACCGTGCCCTGCTCGAGAACTTCGTCCGGGCACGCCGGAGAGCACGCGGGCCTATCGCCGCCATAAACGACCGCGAGCTGATCACCAACGCCGCCGCCGCCCGGATCATCGGGCAGGAGGACCACCCGGCTCTTTGGCAATGGGCGAGCGAAGCGCTCGCCGCGCACAGCACCGGCCTGCGGACGCTCAACCTGCGCGCCTCGACCTATGCCACACGCTGCGAACCGGTCCTTTCGGGCGGCGAGCTCGTGGGCGCACTGCATCCGCTTTGCCGGGCGGGACAAGTCCCCCACCGGCAAGGCCACCCGCAAAGGCCCGCGGGACCAGGCGACCTTCGGCTGGTCGAGCTTGCGGGAGTCGGAGCTCGGGATCGCCCAGCTCGTTGCCGAGGGCTTGACGAACAGGGAGATTGCCTCTCGCCTGTTCATGTCCGCGCACACCGTTGACTTCCACCTCCGCCAGATCTACCGCAAGCTGGGCATCTCCTCGAGGGTCGAGCTCACGAGACGATTCATCGACAGCGAGCCCAGCACCGATCTGGCGTGATCGCGCCGACCAACCGGGCGTCGAGCCGGCTGGCGGCGGCGCCGGGCTTGGACTAGGCGCTCTCCGCGGCGTCGTCGTCGAGGTACTCGTCGAGCGACAGGATCTGTGCTTGCTGGCGGAAAAGCACCTCTGTCAAGAGGGCTTCGGTCGGGGTGTCCCCACAACCGGCGCTCGCCCTGATCGCGTCCCGCAGCCGGCCGATGATCAGTTGGCCGGCCTCCGCGAGCCGTGACAGCATCTCGGGGACTGCTTCTGCCTCCTTCGGCGGGCGCGAGATCAGCGTCAGCTCGGCAACCTGACCAGGCACTGTCGGGGCACCTCCGAGGGCCTGGACGCGTTGCACGATCAGCCCGATCAGCTCGCTCTGCTCGCCGGCGTGCTTGCCGAGAAGCAGGCGCAGGTCGTGAGAGGCGTCATCCCTGACCAGCCAGAGGTACTTGTTGTAGTAGGCGTAGAGGATCATCGAGTCGGCGAGCAGCTGGTTGAGCCATCGGCAGCTCAGGGAACGTGCGGCTCGACGCGACCGAAAAGAGCCGACCGCGCGACGGGCTCTTGGGCCTGAAGGCCTGTCGTCCCAGCTGTGGTTGGTTGCGACCTCCTGGAATACCGGAAGGTACGGGTGAATCGATGCGGTCGGGTCTCGAGTCGAGGCCCATCGAAGCCTCCTTTGTGGCTCGTGACGACCGGAGCGATCCGGCTGTCGGGATAGACCCAGTGTGGGCTTCCCAGCACCCAGGTTCACCACGCGAGCACGTAACAAGCCATGCCAGACCCGAGGCGGCCCCGCCGCGACCGCCTCCTCGTGCTGTCGGGCTCCGGTCGGTCGCCCCGGTCGGAACGGCCAGCGAGGTGCGACTCGTCCGCCTTGGCCGGGATCGCCCGGTCCAATAGGCGCCAGTGCGCTCCGGCGTTTCCGAGCTCCGACGCGTCAGCGCCCTCCGGCGGGGGGGATGCCAGAGGGCGCTGAAACTAGGGACCGCGGCCACCCAGTTGCCCTGCGAGAAGCAGTGGCACGCTGGTTGGTCGTTATCTACCCGTACTCAGATTGCACCAGGAGTGCTGCTCTTGCTTAGGGCCGAAAGTCCTGTTCTTTCGAGACGGAGCGTCACAAAGCCGCTCTCGATTGGAGTACCTCGGGAGGCGGGCGTGGCGGGACGCCTCCGCCCGCGGCCATGACCATGTCCGATTGCCGCCAGACGGTTGCCCCGGGACCCGGCAGACTCGACCCATGAACGGCGAAGAGCAGGCTCAGAGCCTCCGTAGCCGGCCCGGACCCCCTGAGCACCACCCGGGCCTCGCAGCACCATCTGATGCTGCTACCTCCAACGCCAGGTTGCGCTTCGCGGGGGGCTCGGCCGGCGGACGCGATCAGACCGTCCCGACCGGCTGGCATTGGGCGCCGGCGGAGTGACCGTCGTGCTCTGGGCGTCGGCCTTCGTAGCTGTCCGCAGCGCGGGTCGGGAGTTCTCACCCGGCGCGCTCGCCCTCGGCAGGCTCGTTTGCGGAGAGGTGGTGCTGGGGCTGGTCATTTGGCGTCGCCGGGAGGGACTGCCGCCCCGGGCCGCGTGGCCGGGCATCGCCGCAGCGGGCTTGCTCTGGTTCGGCGTCTACATGGTGGCGCTGAACTGGGGCGAACAGAAGCTCGACGCCGGCACGGCAGCCATGGTGGTCAGTCTCGGCCCGGTGCTCATCGCCATGTTGAGCGGATGGCTGCTCCAAGAGGGCTTCCCGCGCGGCTTGATGGCGGGAGTGGCTGTCTCGCTTGCCGGCGTCGTCGTGGTCGGGATCGCCACCTCAGGTAACGGCCGCACCTCGTTGGCGGGCGTCCTTCTCTGCCTCGTGGCGGCCGTGTCGTTCGCGGCGGCCGTGGTCATCCAGAAGAAGGCACTGCGGCACGCCTCCTCGTCGCAGGTCATCACCTTCGGAGCTGCGGTCGGCGCCTTGGCCTGTCTCCCGTTCGCCGGTCAGCTCGTCTCCCAGGTAGCCAACGCCCCGTTGTCGTCGACACTCAGCGTTTGCTATCTCGGCGTCTTCCCGACAGCCATCGGCTTCACCACCTGGGGATACGCGCTCGCGAGAACGCCCGCAGGCAGGATGGGCGCCACCACCTACCTGGTGCCGGCGATAACCGTGCTGATGTCGTGGGCGATCCTGAGCCAGGTGCCGAGCTGGCTGGCGATTGCCGGCGGAGCGTTGTGCCTGGCCGGAGTCGCTCTCTCCCGCAGACCCGCCCGACCCTAGAAGAGCGCAGCCGGACTGAACATCGACAAGCCCATGAGCGGGCCGAGCGCCTGGTGCAGGCATGGAAATATGGCATCGTGAGCCATTACGTAACCGTCAACCTCGCCAACTGGAACAGCCGGGTCGCACATCACAAGCGCGCCTACGGGCTCGAGAAGTTCCGAGCCGACCCCGGGCATCTCTCCGACGTCGTCCGCTTCGATCTTCCCCGTCTCGGCAGTGTCGACGGCCTCGACGTGGTGCACCTGCAGTGCCACATCGGCACCGACACCTTGTCGCTGGCACGACTCGGTGCCCGGAGCGTCACGGGCCTCGACTTCTCCGCACCGGCCCTCGAAGTCGCCGCACAGCTCGCCGTCGACTGCGGGACTTCCATCGACTATGTGGAAAGCGAGCTCTACGGGGCGGTCGAAGTCCTCGGCGCAGGCAGGTTCGACCTCGTCTACACGGGCATCGGAGCGCTGTGCTGGCTGCCCGACATTCGCCGTTGGGGACAGGTGGTCGCCTCTCTGCTGCGACCTGGCGGCCGCCTGTTCATCCGTGAGGGTCACCCGATGCTGTGGGCGCTGGCCGATCCTCGCCCCGACGGTCTTCTCGTCGTGGAGTTCCCTTACTTCGAGACCGAAGGAGTCCACTTCTCCGAGCCTTCGAGCTACGTGGCCCACGACGAGCCTCTGGCGTCACCGGACATCGTGCACTTCAACCACGGTCTCGCCGAGGTGATCTCCGCGCTCATGGATGCAGGCATGGCGCTCACGGCGATCGAGGAGCACGACTGCGCGCCCTGGAACCCGCTTGGGGACGCGATGGAAGAGGTTGGCGGAGGGGAGTACCGCCTTCGCCAGACCCCCTCGCGCCTGCCCGCCACCTACACTCTGCAGGCCACAAAGGCGACCCTCGCCACCGAAGCGTGAGACGGCGGCCTGCGGCGACTATGCGATGACCGGAGCTCGCCTGCGGATAGCTGCGCCTATGAGCAGTTTTCGACCTCGACGTATCGCGCCACGAGCTCTGTCACGCAGGTCGGCCAGGAGTTGTGATGAGGCTTCGGCTTCGCCCCGCCCGCTGGGTCCGCCCGGAGCGGCAACGGTGCCGGGGAGAACAGTCGTGCCGCCACCGGCGCGAGGGTCGTATCCGGGAGCCCCGCGCACCAGGTCTCGAGGTCCTGCACGGTCGGCTCCCCGAGCACCCAGTTCGCCCTGAAGACGCGTGCCAGTTCCCCCGCGACCAGCTTGACGGCCTGCTCCCGCCCATCGGCCGAAGTCATCGCCATAACCCGAGGCGTCGCAGGGCTCTCGGTACCGTGCCGTTCGTGGTCCGGATGACTCTTCGCGGAACCGCCCGCTTGCCAAGCGGGGCCGAAGGCTCCTGCGCGCCTTCGAGGTTGGTAGCGGCTGCCATCGGGTCGGACATCTGAGCGGGGAGGATCACCAGACGTTGCATCCGTGACGGCCGCATCAAGCACCCGCGGTCAACGCAGACGGCTGAGAAGGATCTCCAGGCGTCGCAGCCAGGGTTCTCTCGACCCCTCGCCCGTGGCCTTTGCTCCACTGGCCGTGCTCATTCGGCGCCAGAGCGGCGCCCGCCAATGCGACTCGGACGTTTCCATTTCGCGCCTCGGCGAACAAGCTTCCCAGGGCGAGGATGTCGAGCACCCGCCGCACGGCACGCGACGGGCTCTGGACCAGGAGCCTCCGACCGGACGCGTCAAGCTTCTCACGAGCTTCGAGGAGAGCGGAGACCGCCGCCGCGTCGAAGAAGGTGACCTGCGAGCAGTCGACCACCAGATCACCCGTTCCCCGCGGAATTGCGACGACCAGTTCATCCACGAGCTTCGGACAGGCCGCCAGATCCAGTTCCCCCGCCAGTCTCAGCTCACGCCCGCGGGGGTAACCACCGAACAAACCAGTCCCGCCGGTGGATGCCACAAGGTGATCCGACCCGATCATGTCATCGAGATCTTGAGCAGCGACTGGCTTGACCATCTCCAAAGGAAATGCAAACTCTTCATTCATCTGTACATTCCTTAGCCAAGACATCTGGCGGCCTATGACCTGACAGCAAGCCAGCAATCGGCTTGCTGTCCGATGGTTGCGACGGCGAATACGACAGGCGGGTATTCCCAAGACGGCTGTCAACTCGAGCCAGCTGGGCGACACAGAGGGCTTGAGTGCGCGCCGGAGCCCGGTCAAGACCGTCCCGCCATGCTCGGAGCGAGCCATGGATCGTCGCACAGCCGCAGAGACTGTCCGGGACTGACAACAAGGAACCACCCCCGCGTTGGCGAGCATCATGCTCAGCCGTCGGAATCCCTCGCTGTAGAAGGTGACGAAAGGATACAGCATCTCGAGGCAGGCTCTGACGCCGCGCGCTCGAACGTCCCGCCGGCGCGCCGCCCCGTGCTGGCGCCGATCGGCAGTCGCCGGTCGTTGATCGCTGATCGCTGATCGTTGATCGCTGATCGCTGATCGTTGATCGCTGATCGCTGATCGCTGATCGTTGATCGTTGATCGTTGATCGCTGATCGCTGATAATCAGGGCAGGCACAGTCGCTATTGCATGTTCCGCGTCTGGTGGTACCCTTCCATTGCCTTCTACATCGAGGGTCTCTGGATACCGACGTATCCGACCTTGAGGGAAGGCCCGTGCCAGGTCTCTTGCCACCAGTGCTCGCGACAGCGCGACCCAGCTCCCCCCTCGTTGCGCACGAAGCCTGTCCGCAGGTGAAACCTTTGCGCCTCGGAGTCGGTCCTGCGTCACCTGGCGCCACTGAGCCCGCCGCCATTCCTGGGTGGACCGCTCCGTCTATGCGGCGCCGATGAAATCCTGCCGGAACCTCACCACCTGTCTCTATTTGGAAACAGGCGAATTGCCGCGCTCTTATGCCAGCGCGGCTTGGTGGTGACCGGTCTCGAGGCAATGCCTGGGCAACCCGCCAAGGTGAGAAGAACTAAGGAGACTGAAATGAAGGGTTTGACAGGAATGGGATTCAGCGCGGTCGCAATGATCGCGGGCGCAATCATGTACTTCGCCGTGACAACTCGCAGTAGTGGATTCAGCGTCTCGAAGGTCGGGGCGATCCTCATGATCGCGGGAGCGGTAGGTGTGGTCATTTCAGGTGTCATCTTCGCTTCGACGCGTCGGCTACCAGGTCAGGGGCACCAGACTTTCGACCGTGAGACCACCGATGCAGCGGGCCGCTCGACCGCGGTGCACGAGAAGGTGAAGCGCTGATTGCCCGCACTTCGGGTTTCGAGTAGCCAAACAGGGGCGATCGGCGTTGCAGCGCCGACATTCCGCTGAACCCAAGAGGAGGGAACTTGATACGCCGACTTACCAGTCTCGCAGTGCTCACTCTCGTCATCGTCGTGATCCTGTTGCTGTTGAAGGTGATCTGACGACCGGGACAGAGGCCGAACCGTAAACCGGGTCGCTCGACTCGCACGCTGATGAGTCGCAGGCCCCTACCCACGATGCATGTCACGAGAGGAGGCTCACAATGACAACCGAGAGCAAGATAACGGCCATCTCCCAGGAAGCAAAGGGCAAAGCCAAGCAGGTCGCCGGCAAAGCTACCGGCGACCGCAAGCTCCGGGCCAACGGCAAGGCCGATGAGGCCAAGGCCCACCTGAAGCTTGCCGCCGAACATCTGAAGGACGCCGCCAAGCCCTGATTCCCGCGTACACCGGTGGACAGTGCGCCCCGGGTCCTCTCGTCTCTACTCTGCTTCGTGGGCTGAGCAGGTAACATCTCGGCGAACTGGGCAGCACAGAGTTGCCGCAGGCGGGGGGACCACAGTGCGCAACGGCGACAACAAATTCCTGGGAGCTGGGCGGGGACTCCTCGCCGCGCTCGACTACGGCAGTTGCCCCTGCCGCGGTCGCTCAGCCGCAGCCCGCCACTGCTAGGGGCCCGACGAGGTGGATATATGGATGTGCTCGTCTTGGGCGGTACCCATCACGTCGGCCGGTCGGTCGTAGAGGCCGCCCTCGAACGCGGCCACTCCGTCACGACACTTACGCGTGGGCTGAGCGGACCTCCTGCGGCAGGGGCGGAACCGCTGCACGCGGATCGCTTGGACACAGACGCCAT
Source organism: uncultured Acidimicrobiaceae bacterium (assembly GCA_963804265.1). GTDB lineage: Bacteria > Actinomycetota > Acidimicrobiia > Acidimicrobiales > Bog-793 > Fen-455. The sequence goes on along the minus strand of CAWDPZ010000071.1, from coordinate 17,786 downwards.
CCGCGGCGCGCTCGGATCCCGCTCATGGGATGCGGTGGTCGACACCTGGAGCGGAGCCCCGCTGGCGGTGCGGAACACGACGGCCCTGCTCGAGGGTCGAGCTGGCCACTACGGGTACGTCTCGAGCAGGTCGGTGTATCAATGGCCGATCCCGCTGGCGCTGGACGAGAGCGGCCCGGTTGTCGACGCGGATCCCGACTCGCCTGCCGCTGACGACTATGCCGCAGCCAAGCGAGGCGGAGAATTGGCCACGTTGGCGGCATTCGGCGAACGAGCCCTGGTCGCGAGACCTGGGTTGATCCTTGGCCCTTATGAGCGGGTCGGTCGGCTTCCGTGGTGGCTGCGCCGAGTGGAACGAGGGGGCCGGGTCCTGTGCCCCGGTCCGCAAGAGCGACCGTTGCAGTACGTCGATGCCCGCGACCTCGCGCACTGGCTCCTCATGGCGGCCGAGAACCGTCTCGGAGGTGTCTTCAACACGGTCAGCAGGCCGGGGCACACGACGATGGTCGAGCTTCTCGAGACGGCTCGAGCCGTGACCGGCTCGACAGCGGAGTTGGTATGGGTCGCTCCCGCCATCATCGTGGAAGCTGCTCTCTCGCCTTGGACTGAGCTACCCATCTGGGTCCCGCCCGACGGCGAGCTGGCCGGCCTGCACGCCGGGGACGTCACGGCCGCGCACGCTCACGGGCTACGGTGTCGCCCTGTCGCCGAGACGGTTCGCGACACCTGGACGTGGATGCAAGCCGAGGGCGATCCGGAGGCCCTGTCGGACGGATCAGTCGGGCTGTCTCCGGAGCGAGAACAGGCAGTCCTCTCGCTGCTGGGCGAAGACCGATGACTTTCGGGCCCCGCGTCAGTCAAGAGATTGAAAGTCGGGCGATACGGGCAGAAGGAGACGAGACCATGGCGCGAGTGAGCACCTACCTGAACTTCATGGGCAATGCCGAGGAGGCGTTCGAGTTCTATCGGACCGTGTTCGGCACGGACTTTTTGGCGCCGATCCAGCGAATGCGGGACGTACCGGCAGATCCGAACGCGCCCCCGTTGTCAGAAGCCGAGCTGGACATGGTCATGCACGTCGAGCTTCCGATCCTGGCCGGCCACGTGATCATGGCCACGGACATGCTGGCGTCGATGGGACACGAACTGCGGGTCGGGAACAACACCACGATCAACCTCGAGCCGGACTCGCGCGAAGAGACCCAGCGGCTCTTCGACGCCCTCTCCGAAGGTTCGAGCGACTGCGCGCCGCTGGCTGACATGTTCTGGGGCGCGACCTGGGGAACCTGTCTCGACAGATTCGGCGTGCGGTGGATGTTCAACTTCGTGCCCGCATCCCAGTAGCCCGCGATCGCTCGGACCGCTCGCCCCTCATCCTGCAGGGTCAGCCCGGGAAGCCATGACATAAACTCCTCACCAGGAACGAGAGGAGCGCCCAGATGGACGAGGAATCAGCAAAGAGGGCGGAGCAGGCGGCTGGTACGGCTGGAACGCTGGCCGGGGCCATGGCCGGAGCGAGGATCATCGCAGCCGTCGTACCGATCCCGTTCTTCGGACCCGTCGTAGGTGGAGTGGTGGGAGGCGTAGTCGGCAGCGAGTTGGGACGACGGCTCGGCAAGGCCGTGCTCAGCGGCAGCGGCGCCTTTCTGAAGACGCTCACCGACCCGGCGTCTTGAGCGCTTCCTCACGACCACGCGGCGGGCATTCGGAGTCGACCAGCTCCTTTTAGTTATAGCCAGCCGGCTCGGGAGTCCCTGACGAAGACTGGCGGCTCGCGGAAGCGGGCGCAGACCTGCGTCAGTGTTCCACTATGAACGCCAAGTGCGTCTGGAACAAGAAGAACAGCACCGGCGCGATCGCCGAGGCAAGCAGGTACTCGCAAGCCTTGTCCGCGAGGTGCCACCGGCGAGTGGCACCTCCCCAGCGAGCTGCGACGGGCGAGCCTTTGAGCAGCACGTCTTCGCACTTGCGCCACTCTGGTCTTTTGGAAGTCACGACTGACCGTCTTTCTGGTCACGGGCACCCGCCTCGCAAGGGCCGTCGCGCGTCCCCGCTCACCGCACGCTCTGCAACCACCCGGGTCCCGATCAGAAAGACTGCGGGACCGCTCCCCCCTTATGAGCTATGGCTTATCACCCGTACGGGGCCAAAGCTAGGCCCTCCGGACGAATTATCGGCAAATGGGCCCCTACCACGGCGGTTGTCATCAAGGCTAGGTTCGCTGGGGCGGGTGGCGGCGAACCGAGCCCGCGAATGCAAGCCCGGGACGGCGCGACTAGATACCGATGTGCGCTTGTGCCAGCGCCCTCCAGACACGTTCGGGCGTGAACGGCGTCTCGTAGAGCGCAACCCCCGTCGCGTCGAGGATGGCGTTGCGCACCGCCGGGGCGACCCCGACTATGCCGATCTCACCGATCGCCTTGGCGCCAAAGGGGCCGGAAGGCTCGTATGTCTGAACGAGGAACACCTCACTGGCGGGGGCGTCGTCCGAGCGCATGACCCAGTACGGGCCAAAGCGCGGGTTGACCACGTTCCCCGCGGCGTCGACCACCATCTCCTCGGTGAGGGCATAGCCGAGACCCATCAGCACGGCGCCTTCGACCTGCCCGCTCGCCGCGAGCGGGTTGACGGCGACACCGCAGTCGACGGCGGTGACGAACTTCTTGACGGTCACCTGGCCAGTGCCGACGTCCACCTCCACCTCGGCCAACTGGGCGGCAAAGGGGGACGGTGACTGCGACGCGAGATGCGAGCCCAAGCCCATGATCTGCTCCTGGTGCTCGAAGTGGAACGCCCGCATGGCGATCTCCTCGAGCGAGATGGCCCGCCCGTCGGGCGCCCAGGCCTGGCGGTCGCGAAGCACGACCGAGTCGGCCGACTCCAGCCCGAAGGTCTCCGCCGCCCGTTCCGCGATCCGGCGAGCGACGACGGTCGCTGCCTTCTTCGCCGCCATGCCGGATATATAGGTCGTACCGGAGGCGTAAGCGCCCACGTCGAACGGGGTCAGGTCGGTGTCGGCCTCGTAGACGAGGATGTCTTCGAGCGGTACTCCGAGGACCTCAGCGGCGATCTGGGCGACGACGGTGTCAGAGCCGGTGCCGAGGTCGGTGGCGCCGATCAGCAGATTGAAAGAGCCGTCGTCGTTCATCTTGATCGAGGCGGCCCCCATGTCCACTCCGGGGATGCCCGAGCCCATGACGCAGAGCGCGAAGCCGACGCCCCGGCGAATCTCCGGTCGCTCCGGAGGCGCCTTCCAGTCGGGGTCGTCGCGGCGCTGCCAACCGATGGCGGCGAGCCCCTGGGCCACGCACTCCTCGGTCCCGCAGCTCGACACTCTCGGCAGGTCCTCCGGGGCGACGTCCTCGACCGCGCCCCGCTCGCCGAGGCGGGGGACGATGTCGAGCTGGTCGTTGGCCCGCACCCAGTTCTGGCGGCGGAATTCGATCGGGTCCAAACCAAGGGCCCGCGCGACGTCTTCCAGGTGCGACTCCAGGGCGAAGACCCCTTGCGGCGCACCGTAGCCCCGCATGGCGCCGGCGACGGGCCCGTTCGTATAGACGACTTCACAGCCGTACTGCTTGGCCGGGCAGTTGTACGAGGAAAGCCCCCGCATCCCCGTCACCGAGCTCACGGTGAAGCCGTGGACGCCGTAAGGACCGGTGTTGGCGATCACCGACATGTCCTGGGCAACCAGTCGGCCCTCGTTCGTGACGCCCGTGCGGAAGCGGACCTTGGCCGAATGGCGGGTTCGCGAGGCGACGAACTCCTCGTCACGGGTCAGCTCCAGACGCACAGGGCGCCGGGTGGCGAGCACGAGGTGGCCCACGATGTCCTCGATGAGCATCTCCTGCTTGGCTCCGAAGCCACCGCCGATCCGCGGCTTTATGACCCTGATCTGCTTGACCGGCAGCCCGACGAGCGGGGCGAGCATGCGGCGGGTGTGGAACGGCACCTGGGTGGACGTCCGGATCACGAGGCGCTCGTCTTCGTCGAGCCATCCCACCGTGACGTGCGGCTCGATGGCGCAATGCTGCTGGCGCTGCACGCGGAAGGTGCCCTCGAAGACGTGGTCCGCTCCGGCGAAAGCCGCCTCCATGTCCTTGACCGTGCGTCCCTCGACGTGCGAGCTCACGTTCGTGGTCGTGTCAACGGCGCCGAACGAGTCGTCTTCGTCGTGCACGACCGGAGCACCCGGCACCATGGCCGCCTCCGGGTCGAAGACAGCCGGAAGCACCTCGTAGGTGACCTTGATGCGCCTGCACGCCTCCTCGGCGATCTCGATGGTCTCCGCGGCCACCGCGGCCACCCGGTCGCCGACATGACGCACCTTGTCGTCGAAGCTCACCTGGTCCCACGGGTACGGGTTGGGTGCGCTCTGGCCGCCGGACGCGTACTTCACCCGCGGCGATGTTCCCGTGGTGGATGACGGCGTGGACGCCGGGCAGGGCGCGTGCCTCGCTGTCGTCGATGGCGAGGATGCGTGCTTGAGCGTGCGGGCTGCGCAGGACCTTGGCCTGCAGCAGTCCCCTGGGCTCGATGTCGTCGGTGAAGACAGGCTTGCCCTTCACGAGCGCCAGCGCGTCCACTTTCGCCAAGGCTTTGCCAACGACCGCCATGGGCGGGACATCGGGAGAGACGACAAGGCGCGGGACGGCGTCGGGCACCGTCAGCGGCGTCCGTCCCGCCTGCGCCCTCGTCCCCATCCTCGTGGGCCCGGTCACCTGTGAGCGGGTCGACGACGATCGCCTCGAAAGGATCCGGTTTCTCGCCGCGGAGGACGGCGGCGGCCCGGGTGACGGCCTCGACCAATCTTCACGTAACCGCTCTCCCGGTCGAGGATGCCCGAGAAGGCGTCGCGGATCTCGGCCTCGGATGGGTTCGCCTCCCTTTCCAGGAGAGCGACCGCCGCCAGCAGTCATGGCGCCGGCGGAGTATCCCGACTGGATGGCGCCCGTCTCGACGAGGGCGGCTTGGACCGGATGGAGCTCGCCACGGGCGACGTCCAGGCTCTCGACCGTCCTGACGTCGTGACCATCGGCCTTGGCGGCGAACAGGACGTCGGCCGAGACCAGCCTGCCGTCCAGCAGGACGCCGGCTGCGCCCGTCTCGCCGGTCTCGGAGCCGAAGCGGACGCTCGTGAGACCCTCGCGGCGCAGCACCGGGAGAAGGGTCTCTCCCGGCTCGCACGCGATGTCCCGGCTGGCGCCGTTCAAGCTGAGGTGGATCGTGATCATCGCACTGCCTCCTTTGCCCTCGTCGCCGAGCAGCTTGGCCATGGCCTTGCGGTACTCGCTCGAGCCTCGAAAATCGCCCGGCGGCTCGAGGGTCTCCGGGTCCTCGACCAGCACGGGGCACCCGTGCCACCCCGGAGAACGCCAGCAGGAGCTTCCCCGTGCGGGTCCCGGCGGGCCACGGCCGCCACGATCGCCCGGTCCGCTCGGCGTGCGGGCGACACGTGCCGCCCCGCGTGGCGCCGCCAACTTCGATCTCGACAGCTGTGATGACCTTGCCTGCGAGCTGAGAGGGCTCGGCGAGCAGATCCCCGAGCGGCACCGCGTAGGCTGCCGGACTCTGGCCAGCGAGCCTCACGGTCGCCCGGTAGACGAGAAGGTGGCGAGAAGCTCGCTCTCGAAGTCCGCGGTGGCAACGCACCCGCCCAGGGTCGACAGCGTGCGCAGGCTGCTCGGCTGGTCGCGGCGGGCGGCGTCACGGATGGCCGACGGCAGCTCCGGGCTCGCAGCGAGGTCCTCGAGAGTTGTCGCGGCGCCGAGTGCGACCACGTCGCCCCCTATCGGCCGTACCCCAGCGAGACCGGCATCCTGCAGGTCCACAAGGACAACCGGCTCCGCCCCCTTTGCCGCCTTGAGCCGAGTTCCCCCGCCCAGGAGGACACTGTGGCTGTCGTTGAGCGCGACCAGGGCCTCTTCCAGGCTCGCCGGCCGTTTGTAGGCACTCACCTGCAACATGGTTAGCTCACATCCTCGATGCCCGTCTTCCGCCGCGACCCGAACGAGTCGCGGCCGTCGCAACAAGTACAGTCAACGCCTGCTGAGACACCCCCAGTAGGGGCCAATGGCCCTTGTCACGACGTCGCTGGGCCTCTTCATGGCTGGATCTGCTCCCTAGGCGAGCCAGATGCGGCGGTAGGCTCGCCGCCAATGTCAGATCCAAGAGCCCGCTCACGAGGCGCCGATTCCCCCGTGCCGCGGGCACGCGGCGGTGGCTCCTCCGGCGGCTGACGAAAACCTCGGTCCCGGCGGTGGCCATTGCCGGATTCCTGGGTGCGGTCGCACTGGTGGCGACATCTCCGCCGGCGATCGCCGGTAGGCCGGCCTCTCCCCGCGACTACCGCGTTCGGATCGGACTGGACCGTGTACCACGGCAACGCTCTAGGAGACTGCTGAGCAACGCCGCTTGAGGAGTTCCGGCCAGTCGACCCTGTCTTCTGCCCTGTTGCTCATTCCCACGGTGGCAGATTCGGCCTGGATTCCTTGCGAAATGGCCTCTCGAGGTACTTGAGGCGTCCAATCCCGGTGCGTGACGTCCCGATCGGCCTTACTCGGCCGCCATCACCCAGCTTTGTCCGTCATGGGCGATCCCGAGGTTGACGAGGCGCATGAGATTGACCGCGGCTGCGCGGTGGGAGAGCCAGAGCCGGTTGCGCTCGACACCGCGGTAGGCGAGCTTGCGGCTGTTCTTTCGCACGAGCCAGGCAATGGTCCGCTCAATCATCGGCCGTTGCTGGCGGTAGGTCTCGCAGAAGACCGTGCTCTCGCGAGCACCCGTGCGGCGGCGAGCAGGTCGTGGTTCGGGTGGAGCACGATCGTCCGGCCGGCCTTGGACTTGGTGCAGCGGCGCCGCAGCGGGCAGGTGGCGCAGTGCTTGGCGAATCGTGCACGGCGGTTCTTGTTGATCGTGACGGTGATCCCCTCGGGGCAGGTGATCGTGCCCGCGGTCTCGTCGATCTCGAAGTCGTCGAGGGTGTAGCCGCCGTCCACGGCTGCTCGCAGCGGCATCGGCTTGATGACCGCTGTCATCTCGTTCTCCGCGAGGTGCTCGCGCAGCTCGCCCGAGCCGTCGGCGGCGTCACCGAGCACCTCGGTGCCGGCGGGCTCGTCGCTAAGCAGGCCCGGTGCCGCCTCGGCATCGCCTCAGTTGCCGGGCGAGAGCTCGGTGGCGGTGATGATCCCGGTCTCGGGCTCAGCGGCGAGATGTGCCTTGTAGCCGTCGCGGTAGGAGTGCTGGGTCTTGTGCGCGTGGCGGGACTCGGGATCGACCGTTGAGATGATCCGGTCCGGTGCGGTCCGCTGGGCGATGCGCCAACGACCCGGCCGATCTCCTGGCTCGACGTCCTGGCCGGCGACAAGGGCGAGGAGGCCAACGGCATCGGACTGGGTCTCGGTGAGCTCGAGCTCTTCGGCGGCGAAGACGAGCTCGTAGGCGTCCTCCACCAGTTCGGAGATGACGCGGTCGATGTCGTCAGAGTCCTCGAAGTCACACGGCGGACGACCGCCGCCGAGGTTCTCCTCGTGCACGTAGATGTGGGAGAGCTCGGGCACGAGCTTTCGCACCCGGCGGATCTGGCTCGTGATGAGCGTCATGGTGTCCTGGCGCTGCACGGCGTCGTCGAGCACCGTCGAGTCGAGTGCTCTGCGGTGCTTGCCGGCGATGACGCCGGACTCGTTCACGACAGCGCGCACGGCCTCGAAGATGCGCTGGGGCGATTCGGAGGCCCGCAGCTTGTTGCGCCAGAGCACGAGCACCGTCGGGTGGAACGCCTCGTCGGTGAGCGCCAGGCCGGCAGCTGCCTTCCAGGCGATGTTGGTCTCGAGCGTCCGGCAGGCCTCCCGGTCCGAGAGCCCTTCGAGGGACTGCAGCACCATGACCGTGGCGATCACGTCGGCCGGCACCGAGGGCCGACCCCGATCCGAGGCGAAGAGGTCCTCGAACATCTCGTCGGGGAACAGCCTCGTCCTGTGCTCGGCGAGGAAGGCGTAGACAGAGCCCTCCTTCAACAGATGGCTGCAGAACGCCGCCGCGTCGAGAAGTTGACGGTCAGGCCGGGAGGAGCCTTGCATCCGGCAATTCTGCCCGACCTGCGACGGAATCGCGAATCGAGGGCGGATTGCTCAGCAGTCTCCTAGGGACCGGCGCCGAGAACACAGCGACCGCCCTTCTCCCGCTGCGGTCGGCGTGGAAGTCACCGACTCTCGACGGGCAGATCTACGGCGAGCCGCTCGTTTACGCAGGCAGGGTGTTCGCCGCGACGGAGGACGACACCGTCTACGCGTTCGTGGCCAGGACAGGCAAGGTCATCTGGTCGACGCACATCGCCGCGCCCGTGCCGGCGAACGACCTGCCTTGCGGCGACATCAGTCCCGACGTCGGGATCACCGGCACACCGGCCATCGACCCTTCGCGCCATGAGATCTTCGTGATCGCCGATGAGCTCGCCGGCAGCTCGGGGGCATCTCACCACCTCGTGGGCCTCGACCTCTACAACGGGCAGATCGAGCTCAACCGCCCGGTCAACCCTCCAGGATCGACTCCCGCTGCGCTTTTGCAGCGTCCCGGTCTCGCGCTCGACGACGGGGACGTGGTCATCGGCTTCGGCGGCAATTACGGCGACTGTGGCATCTACCACGGGACGATCGCCGCCGTCCCTGAGACGGGCGGCCAGCCCAGGTACTGCCTGGTCGACAGCGCCGGGAGCGAGCGACAAGGAGCGGTATGGATGGGCGGCGCGGCGCCTCTCGTCGATTCCCACGGAGACATCTGGTTCGCGGTCGGCAACGGCTCGCAGTCGAGCCCTCCCTACGACTACAGCGACTCGGTCACCGAGCTATCCTCCTCGCTCCGGCGCATCCAGTTCTTCGCCCCGTCGTCGTGGGCGCAAGACAACCGGACCGACGCCGACCTCGGCTCGGCCGCGCCGGCCTTTGTGGACGGCTACGTGTTCCAGGTCGGCAAGGCTCACGTCGCCTACCTCCTCGACCCGCAGCACCTGGGCAGGATCGGCGGTCAGGTGGCGAAGATGCCCCTTTGCAACCAGGATCCCGATGGTGGCCTCGCCGTAGGGGCAACACTCGTCTTCGTCGCCTGCGGCGAAGGTGTCACCGCCGTCCGGGTCAGCACCGGGCGCCGCACATGTCCATCGCCTGGACGACATCGAACACTCCGAGCGGGGTGTCGATGATGGACCCCCATCGTCGCCGGCGGCCTCGTCTGGTCGGTCGACAGGTACGGCACCGTCTGGGGCTTCAAACCTTCGAACGGCGAACACGTGGTCTTCAAGCAGACCAACGCCGGAGAGCCGAACCATTTCCCCACGCCGACGGTGGCCGACGGGCTGCTCCTCGTGCCGACCACGGACCAGGTCTTCGCCTACGAGGGCCCTTCGGGACGCCCGCCCGCTCCGGCGCCCGTCCCGAAGGGATGAGAACGCAGTCCGCCGCGGCCGCGCTGGCCCGGCTCGTGAGGAATTGCCGGCCTTCCAGCTCTTGAAGGTGTAGGCAAGCCGCATCGGCCGCTTCGATCCATCAAAGAGCCCCGCTGGGCACCGGGTGCAACGATTGCCCGCAGCCGTGAACCGCGCGACAATAAATCGATGGACCTGTCTGACAACTTGGCAACTGATGCTTCCGAGAGACTGGACTCGGACATGGGAGCGCTTCCCCTCAATCGGGTCGTCCGCAAGAGCGCAGCCGACGAGGTCCGCGAGCTTGTTGCCTTGATCGAGTCCGGGCAGCTGCAGATCAACGACCGGCTCCCCTCCGAGGCGGAGCTGTCCCGTCGCTTCGGCGTGAGCAGGCCCATCGTGCGGGAGGCCCTGGGTCGGCTGCGAGCGCTCGGCCTGACCGAGGCGCGACCAGGTAGCGGCACATATGTCGCTTCCAACGTGACGAAGCTGACGATGCATTTCGGACAGTACTCCGCCTCCGATTTGAACGAAGTGAGGAGATGCGTCGAAATTCCGGCCGCACGGGCCGCAGCGCGCCGGCGTCAACCGGCGGACCTCGAGATTCTCACCGCCACGCTCGACAGTCACGCGAAGGCTGAGACGATCGAGGACGTGATCAGGTCCGACGGCCTCTTCCACTGCGCCATCGCGTCTGCGACCGGAAATCTGCTCTTCGTGCGGATCCTGGAGGATCTTCAAGAGACCCTCAAGGAGCAGACGCTCGCCGTTTCGACCCTGCGCAACCGAGGCGCGAGCGCCGCCCACGAGCATCAAGCGATCCTCAAGGCGATCGTCGGCCGTGATGGCGATGCAGCTGCGGCGGCCATGGACGAACACCTCGATGCCGTGGAGCGCGCGATCCGCCGGCTGCCGACCGAACGCTCCCTCACCGATCTCGCCGCCGGGCAGGCACCGCCACCACGTTCCCGGACGCCTCGTGTCCCGCGGGCGCAGGGAAGGGCAAATGACCGTCTGCCGGACGCGACATCCAACTGGCCGCGAGGTTCGGCAAGCTATCGAGAACGGGCACGAAAGGCGCTGGCGACATGCTGAACCAGGTGTACAAAGACGCCGACGTGAGCCTCGAATGCCTCGGCGACAAGGTGATCGCCGTGCTCGGTTACGGGATACAGGGACGAGCATGGGCGTTGAACCTGCGCGACAGCGGTCTCCACGTCGTCGTCGGAGACGAGTCACGTACGGACAAGAGCGCCGTGGACGACGGCTGGGAGGTGCTCTCGTTTGCGGACGCCACCCGCGAGGCCGATGTCGTCTGCGTCCTCGTGGCGGACCCGGCACAGCCCGCCATCTACGACCAGTCCATCCGCCCGAATCTGCGCCCAGGCTCGCACCTAGTGTTCGCCCACGGTTTCAATGTCCTCTATGGCCTCATCCAGGCGCCTGCGGAGGTGAACGTCGGGCTCTTCGTGCCCAATGGCCCCGGTCATGTCGTACGGGACAAGTACCTCGGCGGCTCGGGCATCTACGGAGCAGTGGCAGTCGAGCAGGATGTGACCGGAGACGCCCTGCAGGTGGTGCTCGCGATTGCGAAGGGGCTCGGCAGCACCCGCGTCGGAGTCGTCGAAGTCGACTTCTGCTCCGAGACCGAGGGGGACAACTTCGAGGAGCAGGTCCTCTATGGAGGGGCAATCGCCCTCATGCGCGCCACCTTCGAGACGATGGTGGAGCATGGGTACCCGAGCTACTTCGCCTATGCCAAGGCGATCAGGTCCCTCCGGTCGGTGGTGGACGTCATGGACGAGCTCGGCATCGAGGAGTACATCTCTCGTCGCAGCAGTCGCACATGCGAGTTCGCAGTGCGGCATGAGCGGTCCCCGGGTGATCAATCGCTCCGAGATCGACAAGATCTTCGAAGAGACCTCGAGAGGTGAGTTCGCCGCCAACTGGATGACCGAGTGGCAAAGGGGCATGATGCGGCTCCACAGGATGCGCAGAACCGGAGCCGCCTCCGAGATGGAGCGCGTCGGCACGCAGTGGCGGTCCATGTTCGGCGAGGGGTAGCGTGCCGGGCCTTTCTCACAGCGCGGTCGTGCGCCCACCTGAGATCAGATCGTCGCCGGAGCGCGGATGCTCGTCGCTCTGCGTCGGCACTCGTGCCCGAGGCGCTCCCCGCGGCAGGCCTCTGTGCTCTCCGACAGCCTTTGGCCCAAGTGCAGCTGTCCGCTCTTCAGATACGGAGGAATTGTGATGGAACATCAGCTCGTCATGCCCAGCCGCGGCTGCGTCGCGCCGAACTACTTCTTGATGACGCCCGACAACTTCGTGGCCAACAGCCCTTCCCCACTTCGAACGCACCGTTGTCCGCCCGTTGGCGACACCTCGCGACTGCGCGGCCAGGTTCGCCCAGTACCTTCTCGAGCTCGAGCCCTCCGGCGGAAGCATGCGCCCGCAGGGAGCAGGCTTTGAGAACTTTCTCTATCAGCTCGAGGGCGACCGTGTCGGTTGTCGAGGAGGGACGGGTTCACAGCCTTGAAGACGGCGAGTACTGCTATCTCCCCGAGGGAGTGGAGTTCTCCATTCAAGCCCCCGAGACAGGCCCGGCGACCACCTTGTGGACAAAGCGCCGCTATGAGAAGGTCGAAGGGATACCGACGCCACCTGCGATCTTCGGATCGGTGGCGAAGGCCGCGGACATCGTGCCACCTCCGCCCGGCCGGTACACATACAGGGAGCTGCTGCCCGCCGCCGATCCGGCCTTCGACTTCGCGATGAACGTGCTCACGGCCGAACCCGGCGGCTCTATCGGGATGATAGAGATCCACCATCAAGAGCACGGCCTGATGATGCTGAGCGGCCGAGGCATCTATTACCTTGCCGGCGACTTCCATGAGGTCATGAAAGGCGATTACATCTACATGGCGCCCTACTGTCCGCAGACCTTCTACGGCATGGGTGACGGCCCGACCTCCTACCTGCTCTACAAGGACGTGAACCGAGACGGTTTTTGACCTTTCCCGGATGCTGTGTGAACACCGACGCTCGCGAAGCTCATGGCTCTAATCTGCTGGCGTGAGCTCCGGCCGAATCATCGAGAATGCCCGTCCGCCTCATGACCCGTCCGCCTCATGACCCCTGCGCCGCATGACCAGCACAGCTGACCCAACCAGCACGCTCTTCACGGACGTGCACGTGTACGACGCCGACTTGGCGACCGGAATGACCGCCCCCACCGACCTGCTGATCGAAGGCAACCGCGTGTGCAGCGATCGGCAGGGACGCGAAGCGCGCCGCGGGCCGAAGCGCCCGCGTCATCGAGGGCCGATCTCACCACCTGCTCATTCCGGGACTCGTGAACGCGCATTTCCATTCCCCAGCCAATCACCTCAAGGGTTCGCTGCCGAGCTTGCCGCTCGAGCTGTTCATGCTCTACGAGTCCCCCGCCGACGTCGCCCTGACGCCGACGCCGCGCGAGGCCTACCTGCGCACGCTGCTGGCCGCGATCGAAATGCTCAGGACAGGTGCCACCGCTGTCCAAGATGACGCTTTCCTCATGCCCTTTCCGACGCCTGAGATCACGGACGCGGTGATGCAGGCGTACGCCGACTGCGGCATCCGCGCGAGCGTCGCCCTCGATCAGGCGGAGCTGACAGAGGCGGACAAGCTGCCCTACCTAGCGGCGACAGACGACCCGGATCTGAGAGCGGCACTGCAACGTCCGTCACCGATCAGCCGGCATGACCTGCTTGAGAATTACCACCACCTCATCTCGAACTGGCACGGCTCCTGCGACGGCCGGCTGACCGCAGCCGTCTCGGTGTCAGCGCCTCAGCGTGTGAGCGTCGAGTACTTCGAGGCGCTCGATGATCTGAGCCGACGTCATCGGATCCCTATCTTCGCTCACATGCTCGAGACCAAGGTGCAGCGGGTCCTCGCGACCGAGCAGCCACGGTTCAACGGGCGCTCTCTCGTGGAATACACCGATCACCTTGGACTGCTCAGTGACAGGATGAACGTGATCCACGCCGTATGGGTCGACGACGGCGACCTGGAACTGATCGCTGGCGCGGGCGCGGTGATCGCTCACAACCCCATCAGCAACCTCCGGCTGGGAAGCGGCGTGGCCCCGTTCAGGCGCATGAAGGACTTTGGCATCACGACGGCTCTGGGCACTGACGAGGCCATTTGCGACGACTCGGTGAACCTTTGGGGAGTCGTCAAGATGACGGGCCTTGTCCATAACGTCTGCGGCCTCGACAGCGACCAGTGGCCGAGCCCTGCGGAGGTTCTCGACAGCCTCTGGCGAGGAGGTGCAGCTGCGCTCCTGAAAGCCGATGACCTCGGAGCTCTTCGCCCTGGCTACCTCGCTGACCTGGTTCTGCTCGACCTCGACACGATGGCCTTCACGCCGTTCAATGACCTTCGCGGACAACTCGTATATTGCGAGTCGGGATCCGATGTGCGGCTGACCATGGTGAACGGCCGCATCGTGTACGAGCAGGGCCACGTCGTCAATATCGACGAGCCGGCTGTGCTGGCGGAGGCAAGGGAAGTGTTCATGCGGAAGCGTCCCGCCATCGAGCGCGCCCGACTCGTCGCGGACCGCCTCCGACCCGGCTACCAGGAGATGGTCCGCCGAGCTGCCGCCGCAGACGTGGGCATGACGAGATGGGTGGGACAGCGATGAGCTCTGAAGTTGACCAGTCGACCGACACCGCCCTGGCTGACCGGCCGTTGCGGAGGCACAACCGGTACGACCTGAGGCCTGTCGGTCGAGGAGCGCAGGAGGCATGGCCGGGGGGCAACAAGCTGGCCGTCTACGTCGCGATCGGGGTCGAGGATTACGACTTCGGCGGCGACCACGTGGAGAACCTGCTCGAGGGCGTACCCGCGCCCGACTACGTGAACACAAGTTGGCGCGATTACGGGAACCGTGTGGGTGCCTTCCAGCTGCTCAGGCGCCTGGAAGCTTACGGCTTTCCACCCACCATCCTGCTGAACACGGCCGTGTACGATTCGGCACCGGAATTGATTGCCGAGATGCGCCGTACGAGCTCGGAAATTGTCGGCCACGGAGTCAGTAACTCCCATTCGCTCGAGAACATGAGCGAGAGACAAGAGCGGGCCTACCTTGAAGCCGTTGCGAAGCGGATCCAGTCCGAGGAGGGCGAAGGGCCCTTCGGGTGGTCGAGCCCCTGGCTCACCCACACCGCTAACACCCTTGACCTGCTCGCGGACACCGGATACCGCTACGTTCTGGACTTCCGGCTCGACGATAAGCCGGTCGCCCTCAACATGCCGGGACGTCCCTTGGTCGCGATCCCCTACGCGTTGGAGCTGAACGACAGTACGTCGGTGATAGGGCGCGGCGTCAGCGCGACGGAGTTCGCAGACATGATCATCGACGAGTTCGACGAGCTCCTGCTCGCGGCCACCGAGGAGCCGCTCGTCATGAGCATCGTCGTGCACTCCTTCATCTCCGGCGTGCCGTTCCGGCTCAGGCAGCTCACGCGGGCGCTCGAGCACATTGCCGCGGACGCGACCGGCGTCTGGCTGACACAACCACGGCAGATCTTCGACGCCGCCAGCAGCTACCTCGGGGTCGAGCCGTCACGACGGGAGCAGGCCTGACCGGGACTTGACGGCAACCCGCAGAAGTTCAGCCGTCGACTCCCGTCGTCAGTCGCTCTCGTCCCGGGGGACAAAGGCGGCGCTTTCTCGGGAGCTGGCGGCGGGAGAGTCCGCAGGCTCGGTGAGGGCCCCTGAGGCCTTTGACAGTGGCCAGCCGATGATCTGCTTCGGCTCAGGCGTGGCGTAGGTGGAAGCCTTGCTCGTCTTTAAGCCCAAGCCGACCAAGGCTTCCGCAAGACGCACGGCTGCTCCGACCCCGTCGATGACAGGGACGCCGACTTCAGCCCTGATGGCCTCTTCGAGCCCGGCCATTCCCGCACAGCCGAGGCAGATGACCTCTGCCTTGTCGATCTGGACGGCCTTGCGAGCTTCCTGCACGACGGCGCGGACAGATCCTTCGCCGTCTTTGTCCACCTCTGAAGTGCTCATCCCGCCGGCACGGACCGATGCGCAGCGTTCCCACAGGCCCGACAGGCGAAGACGATCCTCGATCGCCGGCACGGAGCGCTGCAGCGTGGTGACGACCGAGTAGGCACGCCCGATGAGCATAGCGACATGAGCGGCGGCCTCACAGATCTCCACGACCGGCTGATCGATGAGCTCTTGGATCCCGTCGCTGACCGTGCTCTCCGAACCCGGCCAGCACGACGGCATCGTAAGGCTCGGTGAAGGTCACGATGCGATCCATGACGGCTACAGCCGAGAGATAACTCTCGAAGTTGCAGTCGACCGACTCCGCCCCGTAGCGGGGTGTCAGAGCAATGATCTCTGTCCCCGGCGAGGCGTGGCGGATTGCAGCCTCGGCAATGACGTCGGTCATTGTCTGACTCGTGTTGACGTTGACGACGATGATTCTCAGTACAGCCTCCTCCGAACGCGACGGCTCACGGGACTGCCCCCGATTCGAAAGACAAGGGGCGACGGGAGCTGACTCTCCGCCCACGAAGGCCTTTCGAAACGGGCGCCGACAATGCGCTCGAGCGGCTCAGCCACCGGTCGAAATGCTCACCGGGACCTCACCGCCCGAGCGATCAGGCTCCTTGCTCAGGACAGGAACGAGTAGTTCTCGAAGTTGAAGTTTCCGAGTGGCTCGCCGACCTCACCCTTTTGGTATCCGGTCAGCTTCGTGCTGTAGGCGTCGAGGGAATCCACGAAGCAGGGAATGATGTACCCACCCTGGTTGAAGTCGATCGTCTGCATCTCGTACTCGATCTCGCGCCGCAGACTCTGCGTTCTGGGTCTTGTTCGCCTCGTAGTAGAGGCTGGTGTAGTGCGGGTCGTTGAAGTGGGTCTCGAGGAACGGAGACGTGGGAAGGAACGTCTGGGCCACCTGCGAGAGGTACGGCGAGTAGTCGTAGTAGATCTGCGCGAAGGGCACCTTCGTGTAGTAGTTCGGTCCGAAGAAGTTCGATGCGCTCACCTGGTTCAAGTTGACGGTCACGCCTGCCGCGCTCGCCTGCTGCTTGAACACTGTTGCCATGCCGAGCGCGCTCGAGCTGACCGCCAGCGAGGTGTCGAGCGTCACCGTCAAGTCGTTGTCGTAACCGGCCTTCTTGAGCAGGTGCCTGGCGAGCGAAACGTCCTGCTCCCGCTTGAGCGAATGGTCGAAGTCCGGGTCATACGGCGAGGTGACGTCGGCGGCCACCGTGCCGTAGCCGTCCAGGGTCGTCGCGATGAACTCCGGACGGTTGATCAGGGCCCTGAACGCCTGCCGGACGTTGACGTTGTTGAACGGCGCCTTGTCGACGCGCATCGTGAACGGCTGGATGGCGCCGGTCTGGGAAGCGAGCGTCTTGATGTTCGCCGTCTGCTGGAGGACTCTCAGCTGGGTCCCGGTCAGCTGCCCGGTGCAATCGATGACGTTGCTGGTGAGGGCATTCAGTACGGCGGTGGGGTCCTGGAAGTCCAGGATCGTGACGGAGTCCAGGTAGGGAAGCCCTGCTTTCCAGTAGTTCTTGTTGCGCACGAAGACGCTCTGCTGGCCCGGAGTGAAGCTCTGGTAGACGAACGGTCCGGTGCCGTTCGGCTTGTCACCTTGCTTCCACCCGTCCGCGGCGATGTACAGGAAGTACCAGAAGGCCGCCAGCTGCTCGGGAAAGCTCCCGAAGGGGACGCTCATGGGAACCTCGACCGTCAGATTGTCGACCTTCTTGATCTTCTTGGGCTCGACGGGGCTGAGGACGAGCGCACCACCCAGCGGCGCTTTCGGATTGAGGATGGTCTGCAGCGTGTAGATCACGTCGTCGGCACCGAACGGCTTGCCGTTGTGGAAGGTTATGCCCTTCTTCAGCCGAATCGTCCAGTTCTTCGTCGAGCCGTTCGGGACGATCTCCTCGGCCAGCACGTACTGGAGCTGGGCGTTGTTGGCCAACTGGATCAGCGGCTGGTACAGCTGTTGTGCGTGTGCAGTGCCGATGGCGCTGATGCCGCCGTAGAAGGGGTTGAGCGTGTCAGTGCTGCCACCGCCGGTGAGCCCGACCTTCAGGTTGCCGCCTCTGCGTGGCGCCGATGCCCCGGCAGGCGACGAGGACCTCAAGGTCGAAGCGCCCGCCCCGCTCCCATAGGCCCCGTCGAGCAGGCCGCCAGCCGCCACGGCTGCGCCGCCCGCCATCGCGGAGCGAAGGAACGTTCGGCGGTCCAGACGCCGACCGCCACCCCTCGCCGTCGTGTCTCTATCCTGCCCACTTGTTGTACTCATGGTTACGACCTCCTCTTCTGTTTGCATAGCTCTGACGAG
>CAWDPZ010000070.1:0-138444 GCA_963804265.1 uncultured Acidimicrobiaceae bacterium | reverse complement strand
TACCGGGGCTTAAATACAAGAGCTTCGTCCCGAAGGACTTACCCCTCCCCGTAACCTTCCGGCACCGGGCGGCGTCACAGCGTACCGTCGTCTTACGACTTAGCACGCTGCTGTGTTTTTAGTAAACAGTCGCTTCCCTCAATTCTCTGCGACCTCCTCGAGCTCCGGACGCGTAGTCCTTCACCCTAATGAGGCCCTCCTTCTCCCGAAGTTACGGAGGAATTTTGCCGAGTTCCTTAACCACAGTTCTCCCGATCGCCTTGGTATGCTCTACCTGCCCACCTGTGTCGGTTTGGGGTACGGGCACCGTGCCAGCTCGCTAGGGGCTTTTCTTGGCAGCATGGGCTCAATGACTTCGCCTGAAACGGCTCGGGATCACGACTCAGGGTATGTGAGGTCCGGATTTGCCTAGACCTCCCCCTACTCGCTTCCCCCAGGACAACCAACGCCTGGGCTCATCTACCCTCCTGCGTCCCCCCTTCGCTTCCCTCGTCGAGGTCGGTCGGATCGGCCCGAAGGCCAGCCCCTTAGTACCCTCGATTCAGGATGGGCGCGGACACGGTGGTACTGGAATATCAACCAGTTGTGCATCGACTACGCCTCTCGGCCTCGCCTTAGCTCCCGACTGACCCTGGGCGGATTAGCCTTCCCCAGGAACCCTTGGGCTTACGGCGGAGGGTTTCTCACCCCTCTCTCGCTACTCATGCCAGCATTCTCACTCGATCACGCTCCACGACGGTTCCCACCGCCGCTTCTCTGCAAGATCGACGCTCCCCTACCACTCCCGCTTACGCGGAAATCCGCAGCTTCGGCTCTAGGCTTGAGCCCCGTTAATTGCCCGCGCAGGACCACTCGACCAGTGAGCTATTACGCACTCTTTCAAGGGTGGCTGCTTCTAAGCCAACCTCCTGGCTGTCTCTGCGTTCCCACATCGTTTCCCACTTAGCCTAGAATTTGGGGCCTTAGCTGGCGGTCTGGGCTGTTTCCCTTTTGACCAACGAAGCTCATCCCTCGTGGTCTCACTGCCAGACTCTGGAGCATCGGCATTCGGAGTTTGATTGGGGTCAGTAAGCTTGTAGGCCCCCTAGCCCATTCAGTGCTCTACCTCCGATGCTGAACATCTGACGCTGCACCTAAATGCATTTCGGGGAGAACCAGCTATCACCGAGTTTGTTTGGCCTTTCACCCCTTACCACAGGTCATCCCCTTTGTTTTCAACCAAAGTGGGTTCGGCCCTCCACGGGGTCTTACCCCCGCTTCAGCCTGCCCATGGCAAGATCACTCGGCTTCGGGTCTACCGCATGCGACTGAACGCCCTGTTCAGACTCGCTTTCGCTCCGGCTCCCCCAATCGGGTTAACCTCGCCACACACGGTAACTCGCTGGCTCATTCTTCAAAAGGCACGCCATCACGGCCGGCACAAAGTGCCGACGACGCTCTGACTGTTTGTAAGCCAACGGTTTCAGGTACTATTTCACTCCCCTCCCGGGGTGCTTTTCACCTTTCCCTCACGGTACTAGTTCACTATCGGTCGCCTGTGAGTACTTAGCCTTTCGAGGTGGTCCTCGTAGATTCACACCGGCTTTCCCGGATCCGGCGCTACTCGGGATTGCTGAACGGAGACTGCATGTCTTTCGTGTACGGGGCTCTTACCCCCTATGGCGCATCGTTCCAGCATGCTTCCACTAAACAGCAGTTTTGTAACTCCGTGAAGAGTCTGATGCCTCTTCTATCAGGTCCCACGACCCCGACCCAGCAACGCCATCAGGCTTTAACACTGGTCCGGTTTAGGCTGATCCCGTTTCGCTCGCCGCTACTCAGGGAGTCGCTGTTGCTTTCTTCTCCTCGGGGTACTGAGATGTTTCAGTTCCCCCGGTTCCCTCTACCGGTCCTATGCATTCAGACCGGAGTCACACCCCATGACGGGTGCGGGGTTTCCCCATTCGGACATCCACGGATCGAAGCTTGGTAGGCAGCTCCCCGTGGCTTATCGCAGCCACCCACGTCCTTCATCGGCTTCAGGCGCCAAGGCATCCACCGTTGGCTCTTTGTAGCTTGGAGATTCTGTTTCTTTTAAAAAAAGATGCTCGTGCTCGCTATGGAGTTCTCAAGGGGCACAGCGGCACGCCGCCGGCACTCCCTGGCAACGGAATAGGAACGGCCTGGGCCACGATCTCGAACGCTATGGGATCCCTTGAGCAAGCTCGCGGGCTTCTACCAACACGGACGGGAACGTAGCCGACTAACCAGTGATCGACTTAGGAGTGCTCGGCCCCATTAAGGGACCGACCGTGACTCCTTAGAAAGGAGGTGATCCAGCCGCACCTTCCGGTACGGCTACCTTGTTACGACTTAACCCCAATCACCGACCCCACCTTCGACGGCTCCCTCCCAAAAGGGTTGGGTCACCGGCTTCGGGTGTTGCCGACTTTCGTGGTTTGACGGGCGGTGTGTACAAGGCCCGGGAACGTATTCACCCCGGCGTTGCTGATCCGGGATTACTAGCGACTCCGACTTCACGGAGTCGAGTTGCAGACTCCGATCCGAACTGAGACCGGCTTTTTGGGATTCGCTCACCCTCGCGGGATAGCAGCCCTTTGTACCGGCCATTGTAGCATGTGTGCAGCCCTGGACGTAAGGGGCATGATGACTTGACGTCGTCCCCACCTTCCTCCGAGTTGACCCCGGCAGTCTCCTACGAGTCCCCGGCATTACCCGCTGGCAACATAGGACAAGGGTTGCGCTCGTTGCGGGACTTAACCCAACATCTCACGACACGAGCTGACGACAGCCATGCACCACCTGTGTGGGATCCGAAGATCAGCGCATCTCTGCGCCTTACCCCACATGTCAAGCCCAGGTAAGGTTCTTCGCGTTGCCTCGAATTAAGCCACATGCTCCGCCGCTTGTGCGGGCCCCCGTCAATTCCTTTGAGTTTTAGCCTTGCGGCCGTACTCCCCAGGCGGGGCACTTAATGCGTTAGCTGCGGCACGGAACCCGTCGATAAGGCCCCACACCTAGTGCCCAACGTTTACGGCGTGGACTACCAGGGTATCTAATCCTGTTCGCTCCCCACGCTTTCGCTCCTCAGCGTCAGTACCGGCCCAGATCACCGCCTTCGCCACTGGTGTTCCTCCTGATATCTGCGCATTTCACCGCTACACCAGGAATTCCGTGATCCCCTACCGGACTCTAGCCAGGGCAGTATCGAGTGGCGTCTCCAGGTTGAGCCTGGAGGTTTCACACCCGACTTACCAAGCCGCCTACGAGCTCTTTACGCCCAATAAATCCGGACAACGCTCGCCCCCTACGTATCACCGCGGCTGCTGGCACGTAGTTGGCCGGGGCTTCTTCTGTGGGTACCGTCAATTTCGTTCCCACTGAAAGGGGTTTACAACCCGAAGGCCTTCATCCCCCACGCGGCGTTGCTGCGTCAGGCTTTCGCCCATTGCGCAAGATTCCCCACTGCTGCCTCCCGTAGGAGTCTGGGCCGTGTCTCAGTCCCAGTGTGGCTGATCGTCCTCTCAGACCAGCTACCCGTCGTCGCCTTGGTGAGCCGTTACCTCACCAACAAGCTGATAGGCCGCGAGCCCCTCCCAAAGCGGAAACCCTTTCCTCACAAGCCCATGCGAGCTCGTGGGGGTATCCGGTATTAGCACCAGTTTCCCGGTGTTATCCCGGTCTTTGGGGCAGGTTGCTCACGTGTTCCGCACCCGTTCGCCACTAAGTTTTCACCGGTGTTGCCACCAGATCGACTTCGTTCGACTTGCATGTGTTAAGCACGCCGCCAGCGTTCGTCCTGAGCCAGGATCAAACTCTCCATCGAGATCTCTGTACCGGTGAGACCGGTGCTTTGATCTGGAGAGCTGGTACCTCGATACGGTGACCGAGGTACCAACTGGCACAAGAACAGTTTGATGTTGTCCGTTCTAGTGCATTGACTTCGTGACCATCGGCACCCTCTCAGGTCCCGACAGCCACCCGCACTGGCTTTTGGCTGTTCCTATTCCGATGTCAAGGAGCGACGACGGAGCACGCTTCCTCTCGGAAGGAGGTGCCACCGCGCATGTTTCGTGCGTTGCCCTCTTTGGGGCTGCGGCGCACGTCACCCTCCCAGGGCGCGGACCCGAAGGTCCACCCTGGAGGTCGCTCAGAACAGGTCAACCCCGTTCCAAGCGGCTCTTGAGCGTAGCACGATTGAAACTTCTGTCAAGCATCGAGATGCCGCCCGAGCCCGACCCAACCGTGACGCGGAGCCCGACCGGGGATTTCACCAGGTCGCGCTGCCGAAACAGATACTAGCGGGTTGTCCGGGGTCCTGACACATTGAGGTCTCCCGGTATCCACCACCGCCAGGGCTCGTCGCGGGTCGCGCAGCCGTGCCGCCAGCCCGATCCGGGCGCCCACGGCCGGCGGCGGCGGCGGCGGCGTCCCGTCGTCCAGCAGGGCCACACCTTCAGCACCGCTGATCAGGTCGTACCCGTCGGCCGCCCGGTCGAGACCGAATGCCTGGCACAGCTTGGCCGGGCCGGAGCAGAGGTCCTGAGGACGAAAAGGGCCGTTTCTCGCTTTCGGGCGGGAAGGACCACCGGAGCCGAGCTGGGCAGCCGGGCCGCCGCCCTCGCCCCGAACCGCCGCTCGGCCATCTCCTCCAGCCCACTCAAAGGCGCGAGGGCGCGGAGCAGCACCGCTCCCGCCTCGCCCTCCGGCCAGCAGACGACGTTGGCGCAAAAGTGCATCCCGTAGGTGAAGTACACGTAGAGATGCCCTGGTGGCCCGAACATCGTGGCGTTTCGCGCGCGTCCGGCCCCGGAACGCGTGCGAGGCGGCGTCGAGGGACCCCCGGTAGGCCTCCACCTCGACGATCCTCGCGAGAAGCGGCCCGCGCCGCAGGAGCTTGCCGAGAAGCTGCGGCGCCACCAGGACCGGATCGGCCTCCAGGAGGCTCCGCGAAAGAGGCTCCGCGCCCGATGAGCCCGCGGCGACACGGCCGTCGGGCCGCCGCGCTCACACCTCCCGCTCGGCGAGCCGGGCCAGCGTCGGCGGCCAGGCGCTTTCGAAAGCGTTCGTGCTGCACGGCGACGGCGTCCGGACCGGTACCACCCGGGGTCGTGCGCCGCCGGAGCGCCGCCGCGGCGTCGAGGACCTCCAGCGCCTGCTCCCCGAAGTCGGGATGGGCCTCGACGAGCTCTGCGAGCGGCACTCCCCGCTCGATCGACTCCCGTACCAGCGTGCCCACGAGGCCATGGGCATCACGGAACGGCATCCCCGCCGCCACCAGCCACTCGGCCAGGTCGACCGCCGCCAGCCCGGCGCCGCCCGCCGCGTCCTGCATGCGGTCCAGGTCGAAGCTCGCCGTGGCGAGCAGGCCGTCCAGCCCGGCGAGGGCGAGAACCACCTGGTCGAGGGCATCGAAGAGGGGCTCCTTGTCCTCCTGCAGGTCGCGGTTGTACGAGAGCGGCAAGCCCTTCAAGGTTGTGAGGAAGCCGGCGAGGTGACCGACGAGCCGTCCGGCCTTGCCCCGGGCGAGCTCGGCGACATCCGGGTTCTTCTTCTGGGGCAGCATGGAGCTGCCGGTCGCCCAGGCATCGTCCAGCCGGACGAAGCCGAACTCCTCGCTCGAGAAGACGACTATCTCCTCGCCGATGCGCGAGAGATGGATGGCGATGAGGGCGAGGTCGAAGAGGATCTCGGCCACGAAGTCACGGTCGCTCACCGCGTCGAGGGAGTTCTCGAAGCGTCCGTGGAAGCCGAGCTCCCCGGCGACCAGGTCCGGGTCGATCCCGAGCGAGGACCCCGCCAGCGCACCGGCGCCGAGCGGCGACACGTCGAGCCGCTTCCAGGTCGCGAACAGCCGGTCGTTGTCGCGCGCCAGCGCCCAGCCGTGGGCGAGCAGATGGTGCGCCAGCAGCACCGGTTGAGCCCGCTGCAGATGGGTGTAGCCGGGCATGTAGGCATCGCCGGCCTCCGTGGCGCGGCGGTCCAGGCGTCCGCTGCAGCTCGAGCACCTTCCCGATCACGCCAGCGAGCTCGCCGCGGGCGAAGAGCCTGAGCGCCGTGGCGACCTGGTCGTTCCGGCTCCGGCCGGTGTGGAGCTTCGCACCGCTCTCGGGCGCGAGCTCGGTGACTCGCCGCTCGATGGCGGTGTGGATGTCCTCGTCGGTCGGGAGGTACGCGAACACGTTGCCCTCCAGCTCGGCGCCGACCTGCCCGAGGGCCTCGACGAGCGAGTCCGCCTCCTCGTCGGTGAGGATGCCGGCTTTCAAGAGCCCGTGCACGTGGGCGACCGAGCCCCGCACGTCGCTTGCCGCCAGCCGCTTGTCGAAAGCCAGGCTGGCGGTGAAGGCCATCAGGGCGTCGGCCGGGGCGGTGCCCATCCGGTTCGCCCACAGGGTCACTCGGCGCCTCCCTGGCGGGCTGCCCAGGTCTGGATCCCGAGGCCCCAGAGGCGGACGAAACCCTCGGCGTCGAGGTGGTTGAAGGCATCCGCGGCGTCGTAGGTGGCGAGGTCGTAGACGTAGAGCCCGACCGGGCTGCGCCTGCCGACCACCTCGGCTCCGCCGCCCGGGCTGAAGCGGACCCTCACCTCGCCCGTCACGCTCTGCTGGGTCGAGGTCATGAAGGCCGAGAGCGCGTTGCGCAGCGGCGAGAACCACATGCCGTCGTAGACGAGCTCGGCGAAGCGGGGCTCGATGCGCGCCTTCTCGTGGGCCACGTCGTGCTCGAGCGTTAGGCCCTCGAGGTCCGCATGGGCCATGATGAGCGCGAGCGCCGCCGGGCATTCGTAGACCTCGCGGCTCTTGATTCCGACACGGCGGCCCTCCACGATGTCGATGCGCCCGTAGCCCTCCGACCCGACCACGGCACCGAGCTTCTCGACCAGCTCGACGAGGCCGAGCCCGCTGCCGTCGAGCGACACGGGCACACCCTTGTCGAACCCGATCGTGACCTCGACCGGCTCGGTGGCCGTAGGCACGGTCAAGGCGAAGACGTCGTCCGGCGGGGCCTCCCAGGGGTCCTCGAGGATGCCGCATTCGATCGCCCTGCCCCACAGGTTCGAATCGATGGAGTAGATCCTCTCCTTGCTGACGGTCACGGCGATGTCGTGCTTGTCGGCGTAGTCGATCGTCTGCTCGCGGCTCATCCCCCACACCCGCACCGGCGCCAGGATCTCGAGGTCGGGCGCGAGCGCCCTCGTCCCCACCTCGAAACGGACCTGGTCGTTGCCCTTGCCGGTGGCCCCGTGCGCGACCGCGCTCGCTCCGTGCTGGCGTGCCGCGGCCACCAGATGACGGACGATGACCGGCCGCGACAAAGCTGAGACGAGCGGGTAGCGGCCCTCGTAGAGGGCGTTGGCGGCAAGGCAGGGCATGGCGATGTCGGCCAGCAGCTCCTCGCGGGCGTCGACGACGACCACCTCGACCGCGCCGGCCGCAGCCGCGCGCCTGCTCAGGGCGTCGAAATCGGCCTCCTGGCCGACGTCGACGATGACTGCGACGACCTCGTAGCCCTGCTCGATGCCGAGCCAAGCTACGGCGACGGAGGTGTCAAGGCCACCCGAATAGGCAAGCGCCACTCGCTTAGTCACTTCGTTCCTGCCTCTCTTCTAGTCGCCGGACCCGCTTCCGGAGCCGCCGGCGAGCGTAACTGCGGTCCGTCAGGACCGGGCTCCCATGATCTGTTCGAGCCGTTCGCCGAGCGCTTCCGCACCGACGTGCTCGGCGGCGATGACAAGGACCGTGTCGTCGCCGGCGACGGTGCCGATCGAGCCCTCGAGGCCCGCCCGGTCGAGGGCGGAGGCGACGACGTGGGCAGAGCCGGGAGGTGTCCGCAGCACGAGGAGGTTCCCCGAGGTCGCGATCTCGACCACCCACTCACCGAGCACGCGCCGCAGGTGGTCGAGCGGGGCCACCTGATCGCGCGGCAGCTCCGGCACGGCGTAGACGAGCCCCTCGACGCCCGGTACCCGCACCTTCACCGCCCCTATCTCCTCGAGGTCCCGCGACACGGTTGCCTGCGTCGCGGCGATCCCCTCCCGGCCCAGCAGCTCGACGAGCTGGTCCTGGCTCGAGATGGCGTTCTCCCCGAGCAGCCGGGCGAGCAGATGCTGCCGGCGCAGCTTGGGAGGTCTCGCCGTCATGAGTCGACCACCATCGTGCCGACGCCTTCACTGGTCAAGAGCTCGAGCAAGATGGCGTGCGCGACCCGGCCGTCGAGCACGTGCGCGCTCCCCACTCCGTGGCGGACCGCGTGCGAGCAGGCTGTCGCCTTCGGCACCATGCCCTCGCCGACGGCGCCTGAGGCGATCATCTCGTCCAGGTCCTTGGCGTTGATGCGATGAAGCAGGGTGGCGGGATCGGTCGCGTCGGCGCGGATCCCCTCCACGTCGGTCAAGAAGACGAGCTTCTCCGCCCCGAGCGTCTCCGCGATCGCTCCTGCCACCGTGTCGGCGTTGATGTTGTAGGCCTGGCCGGCGGTGTCAGAGCCGATGGTGGCGATGACAGGCACGAGGCCCTCCGCCAGGAGCCGGTGGACGATGGTCGGGTCGACGGCGTGCACGTCGCCGACGTAGCCGAGGTCGGGATCGCGGGGCGTGACGGTGATGAGGCCCGCGTCCTCGCCCGACAGCCCGACGGCAAGGGGGCCGTGGACGTTGATCGTGCCGACGATGTCGCGGTTCACCTTGCCGACGAGCACCATCCTCGCGATGTCGAGGGTCTCGGCGTCGGTGACCCTGTGCCCGCCCCGGAACTCGGGCACCTTGCCGAGACGGGCCATGAGCGCGCCGATCTGTGGTCCCCCGCCGTGCACGACGACCGGGAGGATCCCGACGGCTCGCAGCAGCACGACGTCCTCGGCGAAGCGCTGCAGAGCGCCGGACTCGCCGTCGGCGGCCGCAACGCCGTCCGCAAAGAGCGCGGACTCCGGAGCCTCGGGCCATCCGGGAACCGCGGCGTCCCCGGCCGGGGAGATGGCGTTGCCCCCGTACTTGACGACGACGGTGCGACCGGCGAATCGCCTGATGTATGGCAGCGCGTCGCACAGCACGGCGGCCTTGACCGACGCCGGGAGCTCTTCGGGGGTCATGAACGCCCCATGTTGAGCTCGACGTACAAGGGCGTGAGATCGGAGCTGAGGATCGTGGCCGTGCCGTCCCCGAGCCCCAGGTCGCAGACGATCTCGTACGCACGCCCTGAGAGGACGTGTCGCAAAGCGTCCTCGTCATGTTCGACGGCGACGCCGCCCCGGCAGACGGTCACCTCCCCGTAGGCGACCGAGACCCGGTCCGGCTCGAACGGTGTGCCGGCCGAACCGAGCTCGCTCACGACCCTGCCCCAGTTGGCGTCCTCCCCGCACCAGGAGGCCTTCACCAGCTGGCTCTCGGCCACCCGGCGCACGGCTCTGCGGGCAGACTCGCCGTCGGCCGCGCCGACGACGCGCACGCGGACGACCTTCGTGCCCCCCTCGGCGTCCGCGACCATCTGCGCGGCGAGGTCGGCGCACGCGGAGCTCAGAGCCTCCGCCAGGGACTCGCGGGACACCTGGCGTCCGAGGCCGCTCGCCAGCACGAGCACCGAATCGTTCGTCGAGGTGCACCCGTCGACCGTCATCTCGTTGAACGAGTGCGCCACGGCAGCCGCGAGGGCGGCGTTCAGGTCCTGGGAAGACACCGAGGCATCCGTCGTGAGCACGGCGAGCATGGTGGCCATGTCCGGGGCCAGCATGGCGGCGCCCTTCGCCGTCCCGCCGACGACGAAACCTTCTCCTTCGACCACCACCTGCTTCGTCCTCGTGTCGGTGGTCAAGATCGCGTTCGCGGCCGCCGCCGCACACTCGGGCGACCTCCCCCGACCTGCGATCAGGCCCGGAAGGGCCGACCTGAGCTTCGCCATGTCGAGGGGCACGCCGATCGTTCCTGTCGAGCAGACGAGGATGTGCTCCGGGCTCACGCCGAGGGCCTCGGCCGAAAGCTCGCAGGTGAGCTCTGCCGCCCGGCGCCCTTCTTGCCCGGTGGCGGCGTTGGCGCACCCGCTGTTCAGCACGACGGCCGTCGCCATCCCCCCGGTCTCGGCGAGGTGGGCGCGGCACACCTGCACCGGGGCAGCGGCCAGCTTGTTGGAGGTGAAGACAGCGCCCACGGGCACGGGCCGCGAGTCCTCCGTGGCCACCAAGGCCATGTCGAGCCCGCCGTCGGCCTTGATGCCGGCCGCGGCGCCGGAGGCGACGAAGCCACGTGGCGCGAGGACGCTCACGGCACGAGGCCGAGGGTCGGCAGCCCGGCGGTCTCCTCCAGACCGAGGGCGAGGTTCGCCGCCTGGATGGCCTGGCCGGCGCCCCCCTTCACGATGTTGTCCAGCGCGGCGAGGGCGACCACGTGCCCGGTCCGCTCGTCGTGCAGCGCCGTGACCCGCACGGTGTTGGAGCCGTAGGTGTCCCGGGTCGAGCTCGCCTTCGCGCCCACCTGGACGAACGGGTCGTCCCGGTAGGCCTCCCGCAGGATCTCCAGGCACTCGGACCCGTCCCGGCCCTCGGCGACGCGCCCGTAGCAGGTGGCGAGTATTCCCCGTGTCATCGGCGCAAGGTGCGGAGTAAACAGAATCTGTGCGCCGACGGTCTGCTCCATCTCCGGCGTGTGGCGGTGCTTGAGCAGCCCGTAGGCGGAGAAGCTCTCGTTCACGACCGGGTGATGGAGCGCCGCCGACGGCGAGCGCCCGGCGCCTGAGCTTCCGCTCGCGGCGTCCACGATCACTCCCGTCGCTTCGATCAGTCCCTCCCGGACCAAAGGCGTGAGCGCGATCGCGGCGGCGGTGACGTAGCACCCTGGCGCAGCCACGAGCCGTGCGCCCGTGAGCTCGTGGCGGAACAGCTCCGGGAGACCGTAGACGAAGCGACCCAACAGCTCGGGGGCCGAGTGCTCGAAGCCGTACCAGACCGGGTACATCGCCGCGTCCTTCAGCCGGAAGTCGGCGCCCAGGTCGACGACGAGAGGTACACGGTCAGCCAGAGCCGCGACCACGCCCTGTGACCTGCCGGACGGGAGCGCCACGAAGACAGCGTCGAGGCCGTCGAAGCCGGCCGGGTCGAGGCTCGAGAAGGCCAGGTCTGAATAGGCCGGAGCCAGATTCGGGTACAGGTCCGCGACCTGTGCCCCGGCTGAGCTGTCCCCCTGTGCGACGACGACCTCGAGGTCGGGATGGCCCGCCAGCAACCTGAGCAGCTCCGCCCCGAGATAACCGGACGCACCGGCAACCCCTGTTTTCACAGCATGAGAATACAAGCACTCGCGTATCTATGCAAACAATGCCCGAGGCGGACGGCAGGACGGCCGGCGAGCGGGCCAACGCCGCCAGAGCAGGTTGTGGGCGGCCGTTCAGGCCGTCACGTCGCGCCTTGCGAAGACGAGCATGGCGACGGCGACGGCCCCGGCCAGATAGGCCGACACGGTCATCAGGGCCGGCGCGAACGGGGCTGTCGTGGAACCGCCCTGGGCGATCGCCTCGAGCAGCTGCGCCGGCAGCCACCGGCCGGTGCCGGGGACGGCGTCGGTGAGGATGGTCTCGAACGGGAGCAGGACGGCGAGCCCGGCCGCGATGGCGATGACCGACGAGCGGAACAGGACGCCCGCGATCATCCCGATGATCGCGAAGCCGCAGGTCGATATGGCAAGGTCCCCGAGCAGGACCCCGAGGTCGCCCATCCCCGCGCCTGAGGTCCAGGCAGCGGTCGGAACGTCGCGGAAGTGCGCCATGAGGAAGGCCGCGCAGATCCCGAAGATCGTCGCCACGGCGACCGCCCCTATGAGAAACGTCAGCACCGCCAGGCACTTGCCGGTCATCAGCATCGACCGCCGCGGCTGACGCACGAGGAGGTTGCGCAGCGTCCCGTGGGAGAACTCGCCGCCGAACTGGGAGGCGGCGATGGCGAATGCCACCGCCCCGAGCAGGACGCCGGACTGGGTGAGCCCCTGGCTCAGGCCCGGACGCGCGGGCCAGCTGGGCAAGGGTCAGGGCCCCGTGCGCGCCGGGGTGGTGCAGGGCGCCGGCGATCGTCACGATCGTCGTCATGAGGACCACCCCTGTGACGGCTCCGTAGCTGCCGTACCAGAGCCGCCGGCGGCGCATCTTCACCCATTCGCTCTGGAAGGCCCGCCAGATCACGGGAGCACCTCCGCTCGGGATCCGTTCCCGGCCCGTCCGGAGGTTCCCGCCTGGCCCGAGAGGTCGCCGGGCGCGCCGGGGCGGCACTCTCCGGTATCGGCGCGGGTGATGTCGAAGAATGCCTCCTCGAGGGTCGAGCGCCGCTCCGAAGGTGGACCAGGGCGATTCCGTTCGCCATGGCGAGGCGGTTCAGGTCTGCCGCCCAACTGCAGTCGGCGGAGATCTCGAGGGTCGTGCTCTCGCGCTCGCCGACGACAGCGGCGCTCAGGCCGGTGGCCCTCACGAGGACCAGCAGCCGGCGTGCGTCAGCCGGGTTCTCGGTCCGCACGATCAGCTCCGGGGCACGTGCCGCGAGCAGGTCGTCGACCCCACCCTGGAAGAGCAGGCGGCCCGCCTCGATCACGACGAGGTGCTCGCAGATCTGCTGGATCTCGGCGAGCAGGTGGGAGGAGACGAACACCGTCATGCCGTCGTCGGCGAACGAGCGCAACATGGCGCGGATCTCGGCTATCCCGTGGGGGTCGAGACCGTTCGTCGGTTCGTCGAGCACGAGCAGATCAGGCGCCGGGAGCAGGGCGGCGGCGATCCCGAGCCGCTGCCGCATCCCGAGCGAGTAGGTCCGGAAGGGGTCCGCGCCGCGGGCGGCGAGGCCGACGCGCTGCAAGACGGTGTCGACCCGTCTCTTGGAGAGTCCCCCGAGACGGGCGAGGACCATCAGGTTCTCGCGCCCGGACAACGCCGGGTAGAACGTGGGGCCCTCGATGAGGGCACCGACCCGTGACAGGTAGGTGCGTGCGTGGCCCAAGGGGTGACCGAGCACGGTCCCCGTGCCCTCGGTCGGGCGGATCAGGCCGAGCAGCATGCGGATGGTCGTGGTCTTGCCGGCGCCGTTCGGTCCCACGAACCCTGTGATCGACCGCGCAGGAATGAGCAGGTCGAGGTCGTCGACTGCGAGCCGCTTGCCGAAACGCTTCGTGAGGCCGCGTGTCACAACCGCATATGACTCGGGCTCCCGCCCGATTGACTGCGCGACCGAATCGGTCGCGAGTGCCGCCGCGCTCACACAACGATGAAACCACACTTCTCGCCCACATTCGGACCAGGGAACACGGCAGCGCCGGTCGAAGGGTCAGCTCGACTGTCGATTCGGCGCCGGCCTGCCCGCTCAGCTGTCGATGGCAGGCTGCTCAGCTGTCGATGGCTGCCCGCAGCTCGGCCACGAAAGCCGCCGCGCCGTCGGGGCCGGCACCCTCGAGGAGCCGGTGGACAAGAGCCGACCCGACGACAACGCCGTCGGCCACGGCGACGACTTGCCGCGCCTGCTCGGCATTGGAGACCCCGACGCCGACGAGCACCGGGGCATCGCTCTCCTCTTTGCAGCGGCCGGCGACGCCGAGCGCGGCCTCACCGAGCGAGGATCTCTCCCCTGTGACGCCCATCACGCCGACCGCGTAGACGAAGCCGCGCGATCGGGCGCAGATGGCCCGCAGGCGAGCCCTCGGCGTCGTGGGAGCGACGAGAAGAACGGTCTCCACCCCGGCCTCTCCGGCCTCTTCTCCCCAGTCTCCGAGCTCCTCGAGCGGGAGGTCGGGAACGATGGCCGCAGAGACGCCAGCGTCCGCGAGCGTGCGCGCCATCCGGCGGTGCCCCGCACGGAGGACGATGTTGTAATAGGTCATGACCGCCAGCGGCACGCCGGCGTCCGCATCGGCCAGGGCGGCGATGATCCCGGACGGCGTCGCCCCTGCGCCGAGGGCGTCGGCCGAAGCTTGCTGGATGACGGGGCCGTCCATGACGGGGTCCGAGAAGGGATCCCGATCTCGATGGCATCGGCCCCGGCCGCGGCGACCGCCCCCACCCATCCCGATCTCGATGGCGTCGGCCCCGGCCGCGGCGACCGCCCGCACGACCTCGAGCCAGTCGCGTCCGAGACCCCCGGTCACGTAAGGGACGAGCAGCTTGTGCCCGGCGTCCCGGCGCCGCCGCAGAACCGTTTCCAAAGCTCCGTACCCGGGGGTCGCGCCGGTGCGTCACTGAGTCAGCTCCCGCACGAGCGCCACGTCCTTGTCGCCTCTTCCCGACAGGGTCATCAACACGGTCGACCCGGACGGGATCGACCGGCCCGCCTCTCTGACCACCCAGGCGAGCGCATGAGCCGGCTCGAGGGCGGGGATGATCCCCTCCGTCTCGGCGAGGAGGCGGAAGGCCGCGAGCACCTCGGAGTCGTCCGCGGAGGGATACTCCGCCCGCCCGATCGAGCTGAGATAGGCGTGCTCGGGCCCGACTCCGGGATAGTCGAGCCCGGCCGAGATCGAGGTTGCCTCCAGGATCTGGCCGTCCTCGTCCTGCAAGAACCTCGACCGCATCCCGTGCACGACCCCCGGGATGCCGTTGCTGACAGCCGCGCCTCCCGCCGCCTCGACACCGACCAGCCGGGCGCGCGTGTCGACGAACCCGCGAAGGTGCCGGCCGCGTTCGAGCCCCCGCCGACGCAGGCCACGACGATGTCCGGGTCATCCCCGCCGAGCAGCTCCCGGCACTGGGCTCGCGCCTCGTCGCCGACGACGCGTTGGAACGTCCGGACGATGTGAGGGAACGGGTGCGGGCCCGACGACCGACCCGATGCAGTAGTGCGTCGTCTCGACGGAGGCCACCCAGTCCCGCAGGGCCTCGTTGATGGCGTCCTTCAGCGTCCGGCTGCCCGAGTGCACGGCGCGGACCTGGGCCCCGAGCAACTCCATGCGGAAGACGTTCAATCCCTGGCGCTCGACGTCGACGGCGCCCATGTAGACGAGGCACTCGAGGCCGAGCAGGGCCGCCGCCGTGGCGGTCGCGACGCCGTGCTGGCCGGCACCGGTCTCGGCGATCAGGCGGCGCTTGCCCATGCGCTCGGCCAACAACGCCTGCCCGAGGACGTTGTTCAGCTTGTGCGATCCCGGTATGCGCCAGGTCCTCCCGCTTGAGCAGCAGTCGGATGCCGAGCCGCTCGCTCAGGCGCCCGCACTCGGTCACAGGCGTCGGGCGGCCCTCGTAGTGCTCGAGGAGGTCGTCGAGACG
Source organism: uncultured Acidimicrobiaceae bacterium (assembly GCA_963804265.1). Taxonomy (GTDB): domain Bacteria; phylum Actinomycetota; class Acidimicrobiia; order Acidimicrobiales; family Bog-793; genus Fen-455. Next base: position 123,229 of record CAWDPZ010000070.1, on the reverse strand, counting down.
GCCCGCGAAAGGCCGGGTCGACCCAAGCCGACGCGAAGCCCGCCTCCAGCTCCTGGCAGGCCGGCACGAGCGACTCGGGCACGAACCGCCCCCCGAACTCCCCGAAACGCCCCTGCGCCCGCGGGTCGCGCATCAGTCTCGCTCGATGGTGCTCAACCGTCCTCCTGCCAGTCGTAGGGAGCCGCGTCGTCGCTGTCGTAGGGCTTCGGCTCCGCCGCCCGGGCCGCCTGTACGAAGGCGCGGACCTTGGTCGGGTCCTTCTTGCCGACGCTCGCCTCCACGCCCGTCGAGACGTCGACCCCCCACGGATGCACCGTGCGGATGGCGTCCGCGACGTTCTCGGGGTTGAGGCCACCGGCGAGAACCAGCCGGCGCCCTTTCGGGGCGCCCTCGGCCAGGCGCCAGTCGAAGACCTTGCCCGATCCCGGGGACGGGGCGTCGACGAGGACGATGTCGGCACCGTACTCCGCCGCCCGGGCGAGCCGCTCGTCGCCGGCGGGAAACGCCTTGATGACGAGCGGAACCCGGACCGAGACGTACCCGCAGTCCTCGAAGGTCTCGTTGCCCGTGCAGCTGGGCGGCGTCGAGACCGGCCTGGTTGACGATCTCGACGACCCGGCGCGGCTCCTCGTCGCGGAAGACCCCGACCGTGCAGATCTCCGGGGGCAGCCGGCGCGTGATGGCGGCCACGGCGTTGGGGCTCATCTGGCGCGGTGAGGGGGCAAAGACGAACCCGACGGCGTCGGCTCCCATGGCGACGGCGAGCAAGGCGTCCTCCTCGCTCGTTATCCCGCAGATCTTCACCCACATGGCACTGACCGTCCGAGAAGAGCGGCGACGGCAGCTCGTCTGTCGGGCGAGCGCAACAGCGACTCGCCGACGAGGACGGCGTCGAATCCCGCCTGCGCCAGCGCCGCCACTTCGGCGGGCGAGTCCACGCCGGACTCGGCGATCTTGACCACGCCTCCGCGGGATGTGGGCAGCGACCCGTCCTGCCCGCTCCGGGTCGACCCGGAAGGTGTGCAGGTCCCGCTGGTTCACGCCGACAAGGCCGGCCCCGATGGCGAGCGCCCGCTCGAGCTCGGCCTCGTCGTGGACCTCGACCAGGGCGTCCAGGCCCAGGTCTCCTGCAAGCCCGAAGAGCTCCGCCAGCTCGTCATCGTGCGAGAAGGGCGACGATCAGGAGCACGGCGTCAGCCCCCATGATGCGGGCGTCGTAGACGTCCGCCGCGGCCACGGTGAAGTCCTTGCGCAGCACCGGCAGCGAGACGGCGGCCCGCGCCAGCTCGAGGTCCTCGCGACTGCCCCCGAAATGTGGGCCGTCCGTCAGCACCGACAGGCAGGCGGCGCCGCCGGCGGCGTAGTCGAGGGCGACCGCGACCGGGTCGAGCTGCGGGGCGATGTCGCCCTTGGACGGAGATCTGCGCTTCACCTCGGCCACGATCGCGATCGGGCCCCTCCGCCGTTGCACGACCGCGAGAACCTCAGCGCCTCGACGAAGCCACGGGTCGGCGGCGCCGCCCGCGGGCCTCGGCGGCCAGCTCTGCGAGGTTCCGCCGGTCGAGCACGGCCGCGTCCCGGTGCCACGCACCGATGCGATCGAGATATGTGGGCACCTCCCGAGCCTACCGGCCGCTTGCGGATGCCTCCCGGACCTTGTGCCTCGTGTGCACCAGGCGTGACTGACCGAGGTGCTCTTGGTCGACCGCTCCGGCGATGAGCGGGGACTGCGTGAGCACGAAGAGCCCCGCGCACATGACGAGGAGGGCAACGGCGTCAAAGGCAAGCGCGCCGACGCCACCGCGAGATCGTCGTCGAACAGGCCGATCCCGATGATGATGCTCACGATCGGGTCGACGATCGTCAAAGTCGCCTGGGAGGCCGTGATCGGGCCGGCGTGAAAGGCGTCCTGGGTGAAGCACGAGGCCGGCGAGACCCGCCACCATGATGGCATAGGGCTCCCAGTGGGTGAACAGTTGCCAGAAACCGTGCGAGAACAGGATCGTCGTGGCCTTGGTGAACGAGGCGCTGAGCGAGAACGAGATGGCCGCCGCGGCCCCGAACCAGGCCGAGCGCCACGACACGCGACGACTTGAGCCCCGTGCAGACGAGGCAGATCACGACCGCGCCCGCGCACACGGACGTCACGATGATCCAGCCGCTCGCCGAAGGGACCGTCGTGCCCCCTCCCGCGTTGCTCACGGCGAGGAAGCCGGCGAGACCCGCCACGGTGAGCACCGTCCCGATCGCCTCGCGCCAGCCGAGAGGCGTCCCGAACCAGAAGCGCAAGATGACCACGAGGAAGACGAGCTCGCTCACCATGAGCGGCTGGACGACCGTCAGTCCGCCGAATCCGAGCGCAGTGGCCTGGAAGACGAAAGACCCGATCATGGCGAAGAGCCCGACGTACCAGATCGGGCGGCGGAGCACGTGGCGAAGAAGCTTCAAGCCCCTCCCGTTCTCCTCGGAGGCGGTCTCGACACCCAGCCGCTGGAAGATCGTGGTGAGTGCGTTGCACAGGGCAGCGCAGACCGCCAGCGGGATCGCCAACACAATTCTCTGTCTACCCGATCTGAAGCGGGAGTTCCCGGATCTGGGCGCTTCCCCCTTCGGGTCCGACCTCCGCCGACGCCGGAGGCACCACGTCGCGGCGGACATAGCCGAGAGCGACCGGGGCCCCGAAGCCGGGCGACCAGGCGACGCTCGTGAGACGGCCCACCTCGCGGTCGGCCGATGACAGCGTCGAGCCCGGCGCGTGCGCTGCCGCTCGGGGCCAGCACGAGACCCCGGAGCCGCCATGCCACGTTGCCCCCGCGGGCGTCGAGGCGGGCGACGAGCTCCTGGCCCGTGAAGCACCCCTTCGTGAAGCTCACCGTGTGCTCGACGAGATCGCCTGCTTCCTGCGGGATCGTCTTCTCCGTCAGCTCTCGGCCCATGGCGGGCACGCCCGCTTCGATTCGTGCCGCCTCGAAGGCCGCCGGGTCGCCGAACGGCACCGCCAGGCGTGTCTTCCCGGCTGCCTCGGCCGACGCGAGCACGTCGAAGCCGCTGTAGCCGGGCCAGCTCACCGGCAAGGCGACAGCCCACCCATCGCCCAGTTCGCCGGGGATCGCCCCCTCCAGCACCGCCCCGAGCTCCAGGCCCGAGTCGGCCAGGCCCTTAGCCCAAGCCGGGCCGCGAACCTGCAGGCAGCGGACCGTGGCGGTCTCGAGATCGGCCTTCACTCGCAGGCGGAAGCGGCGCAGCCGATCAGACAGGACCTGGCCGTGGCCGGACTCGGTGTCGACCAGCACGACGTCGTCGGCGAGAATCGTGACGCGGCCGTAGACGTCGATCTTGCCCTGCGGCGACAGCAGCAGCGTCTCCGCCGAGCCGCCGACGCTCGAGCGACCCGATGTCCTGGCTCACCTGCCCCTGAATCCAGCCGCGCGCGTCCGGGCCCCGCACGACGACCGCCTCGCGGGAGGACTCCAGCGCGCACGCCTCGCTCCTGATGAGTTCGTAAGAACGCCTGAGATCCAGGACGACGTTCAATGGCCCTCATGCTTGCGCTCGGCCGCGATCTGGCGAGCGCCGGCGACGGCAGCCAGCACTGCGGCGGCCTTGGCGGCGCACTCCTCGTCCTCTGCGGCAGGGTCGCTGTCGGCGACGATGCCCGCGCCTGCCTGCACCGAGGCCTTCCCGTCCGCAGTCGCGACGAGGGTCCGGATGGCGATCGCCGTGTCGAGATTCCCCGAGAAGTCGATGTAGCCGACGATTCCCGCGTACGGGCCCCGCTTTGTGGGCTCGAGCTCGTCGATGATCTCCATCGCCCGCACCTTCGGCGCCCCGGAGACGGTGCCGGCGGGCAGCGTCGCCTTCAGCACGTCCACCGGACCCAGACCATCGCGCAGCTGGCCGGATACCTCTGAGGTGAGGTGCATGACGTGGCTGTAGCGCTCAACGGTCATCAGTTCGTCAACCCGCTCGGTGCCGAACCGCACGACCCTGCCGACGTCATTGCGGGCCAGGTCGACGAGCATCACGTGCTCGGCCCGCTCCTTCGGGTTCTCGACGAGCTCCGCCTCGAGCCGGCGGTCCTCCTTGTCGCTCGGGCCCCGCCGGCGGGTGCCGGCGATGGGACGAGAGACGACACGGCCGTCGAGGAGCTGGACCATCGGCTCGGGCGACGCCCCGACCACCGCGACCCCGCCCTGGCGCAGGAAGAACATGTACGGGCTGGGATTGACCTGCCGGAGCACCCTGTAGACGTCGAACGGGTCGCAACCGAGGTCGAAGTCGAAGCGCTGCGAGAGGACGATCTGGAAGGCGTCACCCGCCCGGATGTAATCCTTGGCGACCTCGACGGCCTGCCGGAAGGCTGTCCGCGGACGTCCCGCGGCGCACCTCGCCGACCGGCAGGGTCGCCGCCGGCGAGGGCGGAGACGACAAAGCGTCGCGGCTCGGCTGCTCGAGGTCGCCCCGCATGGACTCGAGGCGCCCCAGGGCATCCGCGTAAGCGGTCTCGAGCGCCGCCCCGGCCGGCCCGGAGGTCGGCCTGTCCGGGTCGAACAGGACGTTGTTGACGAGTGTGACCCGCTGGCGCCAGTGATCAAATGCGGCCAGCTCACCGATGACCGAGACGACGGCGTCGGGGTGCCCGAGATCGTCGGGCGGCGGCAGCCGGAAGCCGTTCGATCTCCCTCACGACGTCGTAGCCGAGGTACCCGACGAGACCCCCGTGAAGCGGTGGGAGCTCCCCGAGCGTCGGCGACTGGAACCTCTCGAGAAGCGACTCGAGGCACGCGAGCACGCCGTCGTCGCGCGGGACCGAATCGGGAAGGGCACCCTGGGTCACCGTGATGGTCCGGCCGCGGGCGACGAAGGTCGCCGCCGGACAACGCCCGACGAAGGAGAACCGGCTCCAGCGCTCACCGTGCTCGACCGACTCGAGCAGGAAGCCAGGACCGTCGCCGACCATCGCCCGGAAGGCGCCCACGGGCGTCAGGCTGTCGGCGACGAGCTCTCGCCAGACCGGCACGACCGAGTGGCGCCGGGCCAGATCGCGAAACGACGCAAGATCCGGGCACCCCGGCGGCGCGCCGTCGTCGCCGGCGCCGCTCACGGGGCGCAGCGCCGAACGGGCGGTGAAAGCAGGTCCAATCGCCGGTGTGGCACGCCCCGCGACCTTCCTGGTCGACCGTGATCAGCAGTGCGTCGGCGTCGCAGTCGTATGCCGCCGCCTGCACCCACTGGCGGTCCCCGGAGGTCTCGCCCTTGCACCAGTACTCCTGGCGGCTGCGGCTCCAGAACCAGCTCCTGCCGGTAGTCAAGGTACGGCGCAGCGCCTCGGCGTCCATGTAGCCGAGCATCAGGACCTCACTTGTCCGGCGGTCCTGCACGATCGCGGGAACGAGCCCCTTTTCGTCGAAACGGATCCGGGCGATGTCCTCGTCGGTGAAGTCAACAGGCACACCGTTCACAGGTACAGCCCTGTCCCGTCCTCGAGGCGCTCGGAGGCGACCGCAGGGATGTCGCGCTCTCGAAGGATCACGTAGTCCTCCCCTTGCACCTCCACCTCGAAGCACTCCTCCGGGTTGAACAGGACCCGGTCGCCCGCCCGGATCGACCGGACGTTGGGGCCGACCGCGGCCACCTCGGCCCAGGACAGCCGGTCCGCGACCGACGCCGTGGCGGGGATGAGGATGCCGAGCTCGCGAGCGCCGCTCACCTTCGCTGGCGGGCACGTGCACGAGCACGCGGTCGTTCAGCATCGTGATCGGCTGTTTGACGTCGTCGGCTTCGGCACCGGACCGGCTCAGCTCGGGCGCTTCCATCACCGGAACGGTAGTGCCAGCGAGGCCCGGGTGTGACCTTGCGGCCGGGACCCCCCGGCCAACCCGGCATCATTCGGCGCGTGCCCCGCGTGCTTCTCCTCGTCCCCTCCGCCACGTACCGTGCCGCGGACTTCCTCGGCGCTGCCGACGCTCTCGGGCTCGAGGTGATCGTCGGCTGCGACGAGCCGCCTGCCCATGGCGGCGGTTGACACCTGGGTTCAGATCCGCCTGGACGACCCGGAGGCGGCCGCCGAGGCCATCGTCGCGATCGACGCCGCCACCCCGCTCGACGCCGTGGTGGCGGTCGACGACCAGGGCACGCTCGCCGCCGCCCGAGCCTCCCTTCGTCTGGGCCTGCAGGCCAACGACCCGTCCGCGGTCGCGGCCGCCCGCGACAAGCTCCGCATGCGGACCCTGCTCAGCGCAGCCGAAGTCCCCCAGCCTCGGTTCGCCGCCGTCGCCCATTCGGCAGGAGCGGCCGAGCTCGCGGCTCTGTTGGAGACCGTCGGCCTGCCATGTGTCGTCAAGCCGACATCGCTGTCGGGCAGCCAAGGCGTCATCCGGGCAGACACCTTCGCCGAAGCTGAGGCCGCCGTCGCCCGCGTACGGTCCATCTCGGCGAAAGCCGGAGTCGATAGCACCCAGCCGTTGCTGGTCGAGCAGTTCGTGCCTGGGCCGGAGGTCGCCGTCGAAGCCATGTTGAGCCAGGGCCGGCTCACAGTGCTGGCCGTCTTCGACAAGCCGGATCCTCTCGACGGCCCCTATTTCGAAGAGACGATCTACGTGACGCCTTCCAGGCTCGAATCGGCCGACCTCGCCGCCGTCGGCGCGGCCACGCAGGCGGCCACCAGGGCACTCGGGCTCAGCGAAGGCCCCGTCCATGCTGAGCTCCGGGTCCGAGACGGGCGCGCGCAGGTGATCGAGGTGGCCGCCCGCTCGATCGGCGGTCTTTGCTCGCGCACGTTGGCATTCGGCACAGGGCTGAGCCTCGAGCACCTCATCTTGGCCCACGCCCTCGGGCGCCAGGCTGAATCGGTCGCGATGCAGGGAGCCGCCGGGGTCCTGATGATCCCGATCCGCACCGCTGGCATCCTCGTCGAGGTCAGCGGGCGGGAAGATGTCCTAGCCGTCCCGGGAATCGTGGGCATGGACCTGACGATCCCCCCCGGACGGGAGCTCGTGGCTCTCCCCGAGGCCAACCGCTATCTGGGCTTCGTCTTCGCCCGTGGCGAAAGCCCCGAGATCGTCGAGGCGGCGCTGCGCACCGCGCTCGGCAAGCTGCGTGTCCGGGTGAGGCCCGAACATCCCCTCAAGCGCCCGGAGCCCGGACGCTGACACCCCGGGCGGCGAGCGCCTCTTTCGCTTCTGCGACGCTGTAGCGGCCGAAATGGAAGATCGAGGCGGCGAGCAGACCGTCGGCTCCGCCGACGAGAGCCCCTTCCACGAGGTGCTCGAGGGTCCCCACGCCCCCGCTCGCGATCACCGGCACACGTACGCAGGCAGCGATCCTCGCCGTCAGCTCCAGGTCGTAGCCGGCTTCGGTACCGTCCCGGTCCATCGAGGTGAGGAGTATCTCTCCTGCGCCCAACCGGGCGCAGACCGACGCCCAGGTGACCGCGTCGAGACCCGTCGCGCGCCTGCCGCCGTGGGTGAAGACCTCCCAACGATCCTCGCCGGTCCTGCGGGCGTCGATGGCTACGACGACGCATTGCGCCCCGAATTCGGCGGCCAGGCGGTTGATGAGACCAGGCGTCGCGACGGCGGCGGAGTTGACCGCGACCTTGTCCGCCCCGGCCCGCAAGAGGGCGCGGCCGTCCCCGACCGATCTCACTCCCCCACCGACGGTCAAGGGGATGAAGACCTCCTCGGCAGCACGCTCCACCACGTGGCGCATCGTGGCGCGGTCGTCCGAGGAGGCGGTTATGTCCAGCAGCACGAGCTCGTCGGCACCCTCGGCGTCGTAGCGGGCCGCCAGCTCCACCGGGTCCCCGGCGTCGCGAAGGCCTTTGAACTCAATGCCTTTCACGACACGCCCGTTGTCGACGTCGAGGCAGGGGATCACCCTCACGACCCGCATGCGCTCACCGCCTCGGCCATCGACACCGATCCTGCCAAAAGCGCCCGGCCCACGATCACCCCGGCGAGGTCGCGGTTCCCGGCACGCAACGCGGAAAGCGCCGCCAGGTCCGAGGCCCGCGCCACGCCGCCGGAGGCCAGGACCGGAAGGGCGGTCGATCTCAGCACGTGCTCGAGCCCGGCCAGGTCAGGGCCGGTCCCGGTCCCGTCGCGATCGATGTCGGTTACCACGACGCCCGCGAGCCCCATGGCCCCGAGAGACTGCAGCGCCGCGTCGAGCTCGACGCCGGCTCGTGCCACCCAGCCGCGTACGGCAACCTCCCGCCTCGAAATTCCGTCAGGACCCGTCACCGTGCGGTGGTCCAGGCCCACCACGATTCTTTCCGGCCACCGCTCGACCATGCGGGCCAGCACGTCGGGTCTCTCGACGGCCGACGGTGCCGACCACGACCCGTGCCACACCTGCCTCGAGCAGACCGGCCGCGGCGCCCTCGTCCCGCACTCCTCCGCCGACCTGCACAGGAACTCCGACGGCCGCGGCGATACCGAGCACGACGTCGCGGTTGGGCACGCCGCCGCCGCGCGCGGCGTCGAGATCGACGACGTGCAGACGGGAGGCACCCGCGGCGACGAACGCCTTGGCAAGCTCCAGCGGGTCCCCGTAGACGGTCTCGGACGAGAACTCGCCCCTGAGGAGCCGCACACACCTACCGCCGCGTATGTCGATGGCGGGCCAGAGATGCACGATCAAGGCTCCCGAGCCGGCTCGCCGCACATGCGGGCGAAGCGGGCGAGCAGCCGGAGGCCGGCCGAGGCCGACTTCTCCGGGTGGAACTGGGTGCCGAACACGTTGCCGCGCTCGAAGGCCACCGCCAGCTCGCCCCCGTAGTCGCAGGTCCCGACGACGCTCGCCAGCGACTCAGCCCCGTCGGGCGCAGGTGTGTAGGAGTGGACGAAGTAGTACCACTGGCTGTCCCCCTCGCCGAGCAGGCGCGAGGGCCTGCCGGGCGTCCGACGGACCAGGTTCCACTGCATCTGCGGCCTGCGCTCGGTCGCCGCGATGGCGCGGACAGTGCCCTGCATGAGCCCGAGGCCCGGGCTGTCCGGATCCTCCTCGGATCCCTCGAAGAGCAGCTGGAGCCCCACGCAGATACCGAGGAAGGGACGGCCGTCGCTTATGCAGAGCCTCACCGCCTCGTCGAGGCGGGAATCTTCCAGCGCTCTCGCACAGGCCCCGAAGGCTCCCACTCCGGGCAGCACGACCCCGGACGCGGCCGCGGCGGCCCGAGGGTCGTCGACAAGCCGGGCGTCGGCTCCCACGTGCTGCAAGGCCTTTTCGGCTGAGCGGAGGTTGCCGATGCCGTAATCGAGGACGGCTATCACCTTTTGCCTACAGCGTGCCCTTGGTCGAGGGGATGCCGCCGCCCTCGATGCGGACAGCGTCGCGCAGCGCCCGGCCGACCGCCTTGAAGGACGCCTCCAGGATGTGGTGCGGATTGCGGCCGCGCCGGAGCTCGATGTGCAAGGTGATGGCGGCAGAGTGGGTAAAAGCGCGCCAGAACTCCTCCGCCAGCTGCACCTCGAACGGCGGGCTCCCCAGCGGTGCCGTCTCGCCGAGCTCGACCGCATAGTGAAGATAGGGCCGGCCCGAGAGGTCGAGCGCCACCTCGACCAGGGCCTCGTCTAGCGGCACGGCGATCGACGCGAAGCGGCGGACGCCGGCCTTGGAACCGAGCGCCTCCGAAAGAGCCTCGCCCAGGGCTATGCCCGTGTCCTCGACGGTGTGATGGGCGTCCACCTCGAGGTCCCCCTCCGCGTGCAGGTCCAGGTCCAAACCTCCATGGCGTCCCAGCTGGGCGAGCATGTGGTCGAAGAACGGCAGCCCCGTAACGACGTTCGGCCGTGCCGGCCCCGTCGAGGACGAGCACGACGTTGATCTCGGTCTCTTTCGTAGAGCGGTCCCGCTCGGCGCGACGCGGGTTGCTCTCAGAGATGAACTTCGGCATCCACGAAGCCTTTCACGTCTCGGGCGAACGGGCGGCAAGCAGGCCAGCGGGCGGCAAGCTGGCCACTGGCAGCGAGCTGGCCGCAGGCGGCCGCGATGGAACGTCCGCGGTTGTGACGAACCGTCACGTTCACGCCCGGCCTGTCTCAGCCAGGACTGCAGCAGGAGAACCTGAGCACTGTCGGAGCCCGCGAGGCCCCTCGACAGTCCCCCGGGGGTGGGGTTGAGCGGGATCAGGTTGACATGGGCCCCGAGAGGCCGAGCGAGCGCGGCCAGCTCGGCGGCATCCGAGCGCCGGTCGTTCACGCCGGCGATGCAGGCCCACTCGAAGGAGATTCTCCGGCCGGTGGCGGCCAGGTACTCCTCGCAGGCACCGATGACCGCTCCGAGGGGGTACTTGCGGTTCAGGGGCACGAGCTCGTCGCGCAGCGGGTCGTTCGCCGCGTGCAGGGACACGGCGAGGTTCACCTGGAGCGGCTTTCTCGCCAGCTGCCGGATGCCCGGCACGACGCCCACGGTCGAGATCGTGAGGTGTCTCGCCGCCAGGCCGAGGTCGCGGTTCATCGACTCCACCGCGGCCCAGACGGCCCTGAAATTGGCGAGGGGCTCCCCCATCCCCATGAGCACGACGTTGGCGAGCTCGCCCCATCCCTCGGCCCTGCAGCGCCTGGCGGCGATCACAACCTGCTCGACGATCTCGCCCGAGCTGAGCTGCCGCCCGAAGCCCGCATCTCCCGTGGCGCAGAACGTGCACGCCATCGCGCACCCGGCCTGGCTCGAGACACAGACCGTCGTCCGGTCGCGATAGCGCATCAGGACGGCCTCGATTCGCTTGGCGTCGTTCGTCTCGAGGAGCCACTTCACCGTCGAGCCCCTGTCGGCGACGCTCTCGGAGACCCGACAGAAGGCAGACGCCATCTCGGGGGCCTCGGCCAGGTGCCCACGCAAGTGCCTGGGCAGATCGGTGAGATCTGCAGGCTCGGCCAGCCGACGGTAGAGCCCGTCGAACACCTGGCTGACCCGGTAGGCGGGCTGGTCGACCAGCAGTGTCGCGAGCTCGTCGCGGCCGAGGTCGTAGCGGCTCACGGTGAGGCGATCACGGCTCGTCGCCGTCGGCAGCATCTGAAGCGGCGCCCGGCCGGCTCTCGCCCGCGGCCGACCGGCTCTCGCCACGCGGCCGCGACGTCGGTCACATAGGCGCGGTCGGTGTGGTCGTCGACGAATCCGAGGGAGAAGTAGAGCTTGCGAGCCGCCACGTTGTCGTGGTCCACGTAGAGCATTCCCACTGTCACGCCCCGCTCGTAAAGGGAGGCCAACCCGGCCAGCACGAGCTGGCGCCCGAGACCGTGGCCCTGGAAGTCGGGATCGACCGCGATCACGTAGATCTCGCCGAGCTGACCCTCGAGGCCCTCGTGACCGACGTCGTCCTCGCTCTCGTGGACCTTCGTCCAGCAAAAGCCCGCCAGGCGGGCCTCCCGCTCGTAAAGGAGGAACCCCAGCGGGTCGAACCACGGCTGGCGCTCGCGCTCGGCGATCGTGCTCATGTCCCAGGAACCCTGCTCCGGATGGCCGTGAAAGGCCCGGTTGTTCACTTCGAGCCAGGCCGGTTCGTCCTCTCCGGGCCGGAAGGGTCGCACGGTGATGACAGCGGACTCGTCGCTGACCGGCAGCGGACGGCGCATCTGCACGAGGTCGCGCCCGCGTCGCAGCCCGACAGTCTCGGCGACGGCGTCATCGGTCGGCCCGGGCTTGGGCACCCACAGGTGCACGTGGCCGCCGCCCTGGGCGCTGATCTCCCCGATCGCCGTCGTCAACAGCTGCCTCTGGAGCTCGGCCCCGGTGGACTCACGCCACCGCGGATGTACGACATACTCGACGGCCCAGCTGGAGTCGTTGCCCCGGCTGATCTGGGCATAGGCGATGACACGTTCCCGGCCGCTCTCGCGCGCCACGAACCCGGCGAACCCCTCACGGCCACCCTGGACGAGATCGAGCCACTGGTGCTCGCCGAGAGCGCGATGTCCGTCGGCGACGCTGGCAGCCTCCAGCAGTGCCGAGATGGCGGCGATGTCCGCCTCGCCCATGCGACGCTTGATCTCGACGTGGTGCACGCGGCGAACATACCGCCTGTCTCCAGCCTCCTCGTCCAAAGGTCGTGGATACGATCCGAGGATGCCCGGCCCGCCGAGTGCCCGAACAGCGCAAACCCCGCGCCGCCGCCGGCCGCTGGCTCGTGCCCGCAAGATCGCCGACCGGCTCGCCGAGGCTTATCCGGGTTCCGCGACCGAGCTGTGCGCCCTGGTCCATCACAACCCCTTCGAGCTGCTCGTGGCCACGATCCTCTCGGCCCAGTGCACCGACGAGCGCGTCAATCTCGTGATGCCGGTGCTCTTCAAGCGCTACCGGACACCGCAGGAGATGGCGGGAGCCGACCGCGAGGAGCTCGAAGGGCTGATCCGCTCCACGGGGTTCTTCCGCTCCAAGGCCGCCCACATCCTCGGCGCCTCCGAGGCGATCGTGATGCGCCACTCGGGCGAGGTGCCGCGGACCATGGAAGAGCTCACCGCTCTCCCCGGCGTCGGCCGAAAGACCGCGAACGTTGTCCTGTCCGTCGCTTTCGGTCTTCCCGGCCTGCCGGTCGACACCCATGTCATCCGCTTGAGCCATCGACTCGAGCTGAGCGGCTCCGCTGACCCTGTGAAGATCGAGCAGGACCTCGACGGGCTGTTGCTCCCCGCCGAGTGGGGCGCCGTCAGCTTGCGACTCATACTTCACGGGCGCCGGGTCTGCGGCGCCCGCCGGCCGCGCTGCGAAGCCTGCGAGATCGCCGACCTGTGTCCCTCGAGAGGGAAATTCTGACGGGCAGATGAAATCTTCGTGAGTCTCGTGACAGGTTGGTGACACGGGGGCTTTCGCCCGGGACGAACCGCTAACTTCGCCATGAGGAACCGGTTCCCGCCACCTGGTTCCAACGAGCGGAGCCGGGATCCGCCGCCCGATCCGCTCACCGACGGCGCCCTCGAGGGCGCCGTCGGCGCGTCCGGACCCACGCCGAGCGCGGTCAGCGGCCCCTCGCGAGCAGCCGTTCGAGGCGTCGCACGGCACCGAGAAGGGCGCGCTCGACAGCGACGAGGTCGGCGCCGACCTGGTCGCGCTTGGCTGCGATGGCGGAGTCCGCCAGCGTCGTCACGCGACGGGCGATCTGGTCCAGCGACGAGGCGATCGAGGACAGCTCGGACAGCTCGGACGGAGCGGGGCCTTCTGGTGCCATGCCGCCATCATCGCCGATCCTCGCCCCCGGCCGGGACAGGTTCCACGCCAAGCGCTCAAAGACATCGTTGGTACGCTGCGCTCGTGCTTCGACCCCTTGACCTCCGATCCGGCGCGCCCGAGCGGAAGGGCGCGCTCCCGCGCCCTGATCTGGGTGCCGAAGGACCCGTTGCCCAGGTGAGGGCCATCGTCGAGGACGTGAGGCTGAGAGGCGACGCGGCGCTGCGCGAGTACACGGCCCGTTTCGACAAGGTCGAGCTCGACGAGATCCGCGTGCCCGTCGCCGAGATCGAGTCCGCGCCTTCCCGGCTGGACCCGGCCCTTCTGCGCGCGCTCAGAGAGGCTGCCGAGTCCGTCGAGGCTTTCCACCGCCACCGGGCGATAAACCCCGGGCGATACGAGCGGAACGGGATCAGCGTCGACCTGCTCGAGCTTCCCGTCGCCCGGGCGGGGGCCTACGTGCCCGGGGGCCTGGCGAGCTACCCCTCGAGCGTTCTCATGTGCGCCATCCCGGCCCGCGTGGCGGGGGTGGGGTCGGTCGCGCTGTGTGTGCCGCCCCGGCCCGACGGCAGCATCCCGCCCGAGGTGCTCGCGGCCGCGGGCCTGGCCGGGGTGGACGAGGTCTACCGGATCGGTGGCGCGCAGGCGATTGCCGCCATGGCCTATGGCACCGGTTCCATCGACCGGGTCGACGTCATCGTCGGCCCGGGGAGCCGGTGGGTGTCGCTCGGCAAGCTCGCGGTTCGCGGAGTCGTCGGCATGCCGGCTGCCTTCGCCGGACCCTCGGAGGTCGTCGTCGTCGCCGACGAGACCGTCCCCGTCGATTACCTCGCCATCGACCTCGTCGTCCAGGCCGAGCACGGCCCGGACGGGCTGGCGTGGCTCATCACCTGGTCCGAAACGGTGCTCGAGGCCGTGAGCCAAGCCGTAGCCCGCCTCGTCGAGTCCTCGCCGCGCCGGGCCGAGCTCGAGGCCACCCTCGGCGCCGGAGGCTACGCCGTGCTCGTCGACGGTCCTGAGCAGGCCATGGCGGTGTCCAACGAGATCGCGCCGGAGCACCTGGAGCTTTGCTGCGAAGACCCGCAAGCTCTTGTCCCGCTCGTTCGCAACGCGGGAGCCGTCTTCCTCGGGCCTTATGCACCGGCGTCGCTCGGCGACTATCTCGCCGGGCCGAGCCACACCCTGCCCACGTTCGGTTCCGCCCGCTACGCGAGCGTGCTCGGCGTGGAGGACTTCCTGCGCCGGGTGCACGTGATCTCGGCCGATCGCGCCGCGCTCGGCCGGGCGGCGCCCCACATCGCGGCGATCGCGACGGCCGAGGGCCTCTTCGCCCACGCGCAGTCCGCGCTTGTGCGCGCCGAGGCTGAGGACGACAAGGACACATGAGCGCGCAGGCCCCGGACGCCGCAGCTCCTGACGGCGAGGCGCGGCGGGAGGTCGCGCTGCGCCCCGGGTACCACTCGCCGCAGGTCGAGGTCGACGTGCGGCTCAACACGAACGAGTCTCCCGAGCCTCCGCCCAGGGCCTTCCTCGACGCCCTCTCCGCCGAGGTGAGCACGATCGGGTTCCACCGCTACCCCGACCGCGAGGCGATGGCGCTGCGAACGGCGCTGGCGGCCCATCACGGCGTCGAGACGGCCCAGGTCTTCTGCGCCAACGGGTCGAACGAGGTCATCCAGTGCCTTCTCCTCGCCTACGGCGGGCAGGGCAGGCCCGCCATGATCTTCGAGCCGACCTATGCGCTGCATTCGCACATCGCCAGGCTGACGGCCACACCGGTCATCGAGGGGCGCCGTGACGACGCCTTCAAGGTCGACCTGGAGGAGGTGGCGCGCACCGCCGCCGTCGCGGCCGAACGTCACGGCCCCTCGGGCCCGGCCGTCACCTTCCTGTGCTCGCCCAACAACCCGACCGGCGGCGCCGAGCCGCCCGAGACAGTTCGGGCGGTCCTCGGCCTCGTCCCGGGGCTGGTCGTGGTCGACGAGGCCTATGGCCAGTTCGCTCCCTGGTCGGCGCTCGAGCTGATAGACGGCGAGCCGCGCCTCGTGGTGCTGCGCACGTTCTCCAAGACCTGGGCGATGGCGGGACTGCGCCTCGGCTACGCCGTCGCCGACCCGGGCGTGATCGCCTCGATGGCCAACGTCGCCCTGCCTTACCACCTCGACGCACTGAAGCAGGCGGCAGGACGCCTCGCTCTCGGGTTCGAGGAGGAGATGCGGGCACGAGTGGCTGCGACGGTCGAGGAACGGGGCAGGGTTGCCACGGCCCTCGGGGACCTTCCCGTCGAGGTGTGGCCGTCCGACGCCAACTTCATCCTGTTCCGCGTCGCCTCGATGGACGGATCGGCCGTCTGGAAGGGACTGCTCGACCGCTCCGTGCTGATCCGCGACGTCTCGGACTGGCCCGGCCTCGAGGGCTGCCTGCGGGTCACGATCGGCACGCCTCTCGAGAACGACCGTTTCCTGGCGGCTTTCCGCGAGGTGCTCGCCCTCAGGCGCTGATCAGCCGGAGGGCCGATCAGCGACCGCGATCAGCCGAAGCGGCCCTGGATGTAGTCCAGGGTCCTTTGGTCGTCGGGCTCGGTGAACAGCTTCTGGGTCGGCGCGACCTCGATCTGCTCGCCGGCGCGGTCGTCGCCCATCAAGAAGAAGGCGCACAGGTCAGACACCCGGGCTGCCTGCTGCATGTTGTGCGTGACGATGATGATCGTGACGCGGCTCTTCAGCTCGTCGAGGAGCTCTTCGATGAGCCGGGTCGAGATCGGGTCCAACGACGAGGTCGGCTCGTCCATGAGGAGTATCTCGGGCTCCACGGCGAGCGCCCTCGCGATGCAGAGACGCTGCTGCTCACCACCCGACAGCGTCGAGGCGTGGGCTTTCATGCGGTCGGCGACCGAGTCCCACAGGGCCGCGGCGATGAGCGAGGACTCGGCCGCCTCGTCGAGGACCGATTTCTTGCGGATCCCGTTGAAGCGCAGCCCGGACACGACGTTCTCGTAGATGGACATCGTCGGGAAGGGGTTCGGCCGCTGGAAGACCATGCCGACCCGGGTCCGCAGCAGCGTCGGCGGGATGCCCCCGTGGTAGACGTCGGTGTCCCCGAGCATGATCCTGCCCGTCACGACGGCACCTTTGGTGAGGTCGTGCAACCGGTTGATGGAGCGCAGCAGGGTCGTCTTGCCGGATCCTGACGGGCCGATGAGGGCCGTGACCTTGGCCTTGGGGACCTCGAAGGTCGCGTTGCGGATGGCGGTCCTGCCGTTGAACGACACGGCCACGTCTTCGAGGCGCATGGCGATCGGGCCGGTGCGCGGGTCCGCTCCCACGGCCTGGCCGGTGACCGCAGGCGCCAGGGAGACCGTGGTGCTGCTCGGATCCACAACTACCGCCTTTCTCTTTGGAGCCAGGCCGCAAGCAGTCGACTCCCGAGATTGAGTATGAGGACGACGACCACGAGTGTGAGAGCAATACCCCAGGTCTCCTCGCGCGAGCGAAGTATACGGTGAGGTGGCCGACTGGAAGATGGCGAGGGGCATCGAGGCGATCTCGTGACCCGGGTCCCACGTGTTGACGGTGGAGGCTCCGATGACCCAGAGGATCGGGGCGGTCTCCCCCACGGCTCTCGAGACGGCGAGGAGCACGGCGGTGATCAGTCCCGGCAGCGCCGTCGGAAGGATGATCCTGCGGGCGATCACACCGTCCCGGGCCCCGAGGGCGAGACCGGCCTCCTTTATGGTGTTGGGCACGCTGCGCAGGGATGACTCGGATGCCTTGATGATGACGGGGATCATGAGGACCCCGATGGCGAAGCTGCCGGCGTAGCCGGAAAAGCCGATGCCGTGGATGCTGATGCCCCACTCGTGGAACCCGATCACGATCATCTGGTAGGCGAAGATGCCGAGCAGGATCGACGGGAGCCCGGTCATTATCTCCGCCGTCCAGCGCAGGGCGTTCGCGAAGCGGGAAGCGGACTGCGCCAGGAAGAGCCCGGCGATGATCCCGATCGGGACGGCGAACAAGGCCGCGAGCCCGTCGATCACGAGCGAGCCGATCAGGGCGTTGGAGATGCCCCCGATGGCATTCGGGTTGATGAGCGACGGGAACTCGGGGGTCTTAGTGAAAAAGTCGATCCTCCAGTAGTGGACGCCCTTTTGCACGAGCGAGAAGAGGATCGCCCCGAGGGGCACGAGGGCGAGGACCAAGGTGACGCCGCAAAGGCCCACGACCGCCTTGGAGACGAGCATGCGGCGCCTCAGCGTCTGGCTGGCGACGGTCTGGATCAGCTCGCGCCGCTCCAGCATCGGGTCCGGTGGGATCCCCGCCATGACCCCCGTCGTCATGCGAACCTCACGCCGACTGCGGCCCGCCTGATCAGGAGGCGGCCGATCCAGTTCACGACGGCCGTCATGAACATCAAGATCACCGCGAGCGACCCCAGCGCGGCCACCTGCAACGGCGTGGCGTCCTGGAACTGCACGGCGATGGTCGAGGCGAGGGTGGAGGCGGTCGAGAACACCGACTGCGGGAAGAGCGGATTGAGCCCGATCACGAGGGCGACGGCCACCGTCTCCCCGAGCGCCCTCGCGGTGGCGAGGGTGACTGCACCCACGATGCCGGTCCGCGCCGCCGGCAGCACAACTTTCCGCAGCACCTGCCATTTCGTGGCGCCGACGCTTAAGGCGCCCTCGAACTGGTCGTGGGGGACGATGGCGATGGCGTCCCGGGAGAGGGCCACGATCATCGGCAGGATCATGATGAAGAGCACCGAGCCGGCGAGCAGCAACGAGATTCCCTCGCGCTGAGCCTGGAACGGGAAGTGGCTCGCCGTCAGCTTCGCAAGGTCAGGCTCCACCGTCACCTGGAACCAGGGGGCGAGCACCAACAGCCCCCAGAGGCCGTAGACGACGCTCGGCACGGCCGCGAGCAGCTCGATGAGCGAAGAGGCGAAGATGCGCAGCTTCCCGGGCAGCACGTGGACTATGGCGATGGCCGTGCCGATGCCGATAGGGATGGCGAAGATGAGCGCGATCACAGTCGTCGCCACGGTGCCGGTGATTATCGGGAGCGCCCCGAAAGAGTCGGTCCCCTGGTTCCAGGTCCTCCCGTAGATGATCGACAGGCCCGAGTGCTTCCACGCGGGAATGGACGAGACGATGACGCTTATCAAAAAGACGGCGCAGATCACGGCGAAAAGACCGGAGACCCCGTACAGCATGCCCCAGTGCGCGAAGTCGCTCTTGACCGCGAAGCGCTTCGGCTCCGCGGTCAAGAGCTCGTCCCGGACCACCTCCGGTGGCCCCGCGGCCACCTCAGGCACGGGTGTTGCTCAGATCCTCGTCGATCAGGCGCCGGTGGTGGTCAAGAGCGCCTGGCCGTGCGATCCGGTGCACTGCAGCAACGTGGTGCGCGCCAGCTGCTGGATGTTGGCGGGAAGGGGCACGTAGCCCTGCTGGATGGCGACGTCCTGGCCAGCGGTCGTCCCGTTGATGGCTCCGGAGTGCGCGAGCCAGTCGAGGTACTTCACGAGGAGGGTCCCCTCGGCGTCGCTCGTCTGGTTCTGCTTCCAGATGACAGCCCAGGTGTAGCCGGCGATCGGGTAGGTCTTCGAGCCCCACTGGTACACGATCGAGAAGCCGGTCGCAGAGACGCCTGGCCTTGCGGCCGCGGCGGCCGCAACGCCGGCGAGGGTGGGCTGGACGGCCTTACCGGACTTGTTGACGATCGAGGCGACGCCCTTGAGCAGGTTGGGGTTGAGGAGCAGGTACGAGTACTCCACGTACCCGATCGAGTCCGGCGTCCCCTGGACGTCGGCTGCGACCCCGGCGTTGCCGTTACCGGCGATGCCACCCGTCGGGAGCGTCAGCGGGACCTTGGAGGGGATGGTCGGCCAGGCCTTCGGGGCTGCCGCGTGCAGGAAGTTCGTGAAGATGAACGTCGTGCCCGACGAGTCGCCGCGGGCGACGACGACGATCCTCGCATGCGGCAGCTTCACGCCCTTGTTGAGGCCCTGGATCACCTTGCTGTTCCAGTAGGTGACCTGTCCGTCGTAGATCCACGAGAGGACGTTGGCGTTCAGCACGAGGGCCTTGTCCTTGAGGCCGGGAACGTTGTAGGCGATGGCCACGCCACCGAGCGCGATCGGGACCTGCAGGAAGTCCGACAACGTGTAATTCGCGCCGGACGGCTCGCTCTTGATGATGTCCTTCTGCTGCATCGGGACGTCGGTGCCGCCCCAGTCGACCACCTTTTTCAATATGTCGGCCTCACCGGTGCCCGAGCCGACGGCCTGATAGCCGTTGATGCTCGCCCGCGAGTTACGGGAGGTGTAGAAGGCCTGGGCGGCGTTCTGCAAAGGCGCCGCGAAGGTCGACCCGGCGCCGCCGATTGTCGCCGGGTTGTCGATTCGGGTGTCGGCATAGAGATACGGGTCGTGGCCCTTGGTCGATGCGGCCGCGCCTGCGGACGCCATCGCCGCCACCAGCGAGCAGGCCGACATGACGACCCCCGCCGTAGTCAGTGCACGCCGGACGGTTACGTTGATCCTCATATGAGTGTCTTCCTCCGTGCATTCCCGCACATGGTCGATTGTCCGCTCTTCTCACCCGGTCCCCGTCGAGTCGCGCCCACGCGAAACTGCGCCTCGCGGAGTCCGTTTTAATCTGACAGTACGGTGACCAGGTGAATCGAAGGTGACACTGTGGATTCCCCCGCGGTTAACTCTGGGTAAACATTGCTCCTCGACCCGGGAAGGCGCGCCAGGCCGCCCAGATAGAGTGGCCCCATGAGGGTCCTTGTCACGGGCGCCGGCTCCGGTGTCGGCAGGGCCACCTCCACGCTCTTCGCGAGCCGCGGGCACGAGGTCATCGCCACCGCCCGAGACGTCTCGGTCCTCGACGAAGTCGATGTGGCGGCGAGGCGGCGGCTGGACGTCACCGACGCCGCCTCTGTCGAGGAGCTGGGTCGAGAGCTCGGCTGGGTCGATGCCCTCGTGAACAATGCCGCCGTCTCCTTCGACGGCCCGATCGAGCATCTCGACATCGAGGACGTCCGCCTCATGTTCGAGACCAATGTCTTCGGACCGGTGCGCCTGATGCAGACCTTCGTGCCCGGCATGCGGGAGCGGCGCTCCGGCGTGATCGTCAACGTCTCCTCCGTGGCCGGGCGCGTCGCGCAGCCGCTCGACGGCTACTACTCGGCCACCAAGCACGCCCTCGAGGCGATCTCCGAAGCCCTCTACGTCGAATTGGCCCACTTCGACGTCCGCGTCGTGATCGTCGAGCCGGGCTTCATCTCCCCCAGCATGAAAGAGCAGAGAGCGCGACGAGGGCCACGGCCCCTACGCCGAGTTGCACGCCCAGCTCGGTGAGGTCGCCCACAAGATCCAAGGCGGTGCCCGCCCGGGGCCCGACCTCGTGGCCGAGGCCATCGCGGAAGCGATCGAGATCGAGACGGGGACGTTACGTCGCCGCGTCGGCCAAGACGCGAACTTGATCCTCGCCGCGCGGAGCTCCCTCGGGGACGAGGAATTCGAAGCCGCCATGCGCGACGTCGTCGGTCTGACCTGGTAGTCGGCAGCTCGGTACGAGCCGGACCTCCGGGGGGCGCGTCCAGGCGCCGGCCGAGCGACCGCCTCCCTTTGATCGCCCGTCGACCGATTTTGTTTAGGCTCGGGGCCGTGAGCTGCCAGTGATCAAGACCTCCGATGGCGGCCCGTCTCCCACGGGCGTCGTTTTCGACGCAGCCGCACCTCTCCCCGAGGGCAAGGCCAAACAGGCGCTCGTGAGGTCGATGTTCGACTCGATCGCGCCCCGCTACGACCTTGTCAACGGCCTCATGACCTTCGGGCTGGACGCTCCGTGGCGGCGCCGCACGATCGAGCTGCTGCGGCTGGCGCCGGCATCGGTGGTGCTCGACGTCGGTTGCGGGACGGGAGACCTGGCACGCAGTCTGCGCCACCAGGGCCAGCGCGCGGTCGGGGTCGACCTCTCGCTCGGAATGCTCGCCGCCGCTCATGCCGGAGGCGCCCCCCTCGTCCAGGCCGACGCCGTGGCGCTTCCCTTCCCGACCGCTGGTGTGGACGCGGTCGTGAGCGGGTTCGCCGTGCGCAATTTCGCCGATCTCCCCGGAGCCATGCGCGAGCTCGGCCGGGTGCTTCGCCCAGGAGGCAGGCTGGCGCTCCTCGAGGTGGGAGAGCCTCGAAATCGCCTCCTCCGCCTGGGGCACCGCGTCTGGTTCACCCGTGCCGTCCCGCTGATCGGGGCACTCTTCTCCGACGGCGCGGCCTACCGGTACCTGCCCCGGTCGGTCGCCTACCTGCCCACGTTCCCGGAGTTCGTCACCATGCTCGAGCTGGCCGGGTTCACAGAGGTGACGCCACCACCCGATGAGCGGCTGCATCGCACAGTGCGTGACGGCGACCAGGTCCGCGACGAAGCCGCGCCGTGAGCCGCCGGACGGCGCAGCTTTGCTACGAGACCCGGCCTATCGACTCGGGCCTCTTCGACGAGCTGAGGACCCGCGCCCACGAGACGGGCCTCGTCATCGAGCGTGACGGCCTCGTGCTCCTCGGTTTCGGCAAAGCCGCCCTGCTCGGGCTCCCGGGAGGGCTGAGCGACCCGTCCTGCCTCGAAAGCGTCGTTGCCGACCTGAGAGCCATCCGGCGCCCCGAGCCGCGACCGGTCGCCTACGCGGCAGGAGCCTTCCCCGCTCGCGATGGGCGCGCTCCGCTTCGACCACCGGGCCGACGGGGACCTCGTCGTACCCGAGCTGACCATCATCAGCGCCGAGCCCCTCGGGCCCATAGCCGTCGTCGTCGGCTCGCCGGAGCGTGTCACCGAGGTGCTCGAGGCGCTGTCCAACGGGCGTCTGGCGACGATCGCACCGCCCGCCGAAGGCGAGCCCGCTCCGCCTCCCGACGAGTTCTGCCTCGCCTCCGCGCGTCCCCACCAGGACTTCTTGAGCCGAGTTAGTGCCGCCCTCGTCGAGATCGAGAGTGGGCGTCTCGACAAGGTCGTGCTCGCCCGCGAGGTGACGGTTCACGCCAACCGCCCGTTTCGCCAGGCCGACCTGCTCGGGCGCCTGAGAGCCCTCCACCCTTCCTGCACCGCTTTCGCCATCGACGGCTTCATCGGCGCCTCGCCCGAGCTGCTGATCCGCCGCAGCGGATCGCGGATCGCCTCCGAACCCCTCGCCGGCACCGCGGCGCGCAGCGGCGATCCGGAAGCCGACCGCAGGGCGGAGGCCGCGCTTTTGGCATCGGCCAAGGAGCGCTCCGAGCACCGCGTCGTCGTCGACACGATCGCCGAGGCGCTGCGCCCTGTCGTCGAGCACATCGAGGTGCCCGACGAGCCGGTAATCCATGAGCTGCGCAACGTCAGCCACCTCGGCACGTCCATGACCGGGACGCTCGCCATGCGCGACGGCCGCTACCCGAGCGCCCTCGATCTCGTAGGCCTGCTCCATCCCACCCCTGCCGTGGCGGGGACGCCCGTCGCCGTGGCGCTCGAGTACCTCGCCAAGCTCGAGGAGCTCGACCGGGACCGCTATGCCGGCCCGGTCGGGTGGGTCGACGCCCGCGGCGACGGCGAGTGGTACCTCGGGATCCGCTCGGCCGTCGTCACCGGGAGCTCTGCCAGGCTCTTCGCCGGGGTGGGCATCGTCGCCGACTCCGAGCCTGCAGCAGAGCTGGCCGAGACCCAGCTCAAGCTTCAGGCGTTTCTTGCCGCGGCCGTCCGTCCGTGACACCAGTCGCGAGCGCGGCGTAGCGGCGCACGATCTCGGCGATCTTCCCCGGCTGGTGGAACGGGAGCAGGTGGCCGCCCCCCAGCACGACCAGCTCAGCGCCGGGGATGCGCCCCGCGAGCGCCCGGGCAGCCGGGACCGGCACGATCCGGTCGGAGGTGCCCGTCACGATCGCAGTCGGGACGCTGATGCGCCCGAGGGCGCCCTCGAGCCGGGGAGTCTCGGCCAACAGCGCCCGTTGTTCGACAAGAAAGCTGCGCCGTGCCCGGCCGACCGTCGGGCGGCTGTCGCTTCCGATCGCCGCCTGCAAGGTGGGAAGAACCGCAACCCTCTTCGCCAGCCGGGCGTCAGGGTGGTGCTCGGAGTAGCGCGTGGCGGTGATCAGGCCGCGCCGCAACGTCGCCACACCGGCCCGGAGGATGGCACCGCCCAGCACGGGGAGGGCCAGCACGCGGTCGAAGCGCGACACGGCCTCGGCCACACCGATCGAGCCCACCAGCACGAGAGCACCCACCCGCCGGGGATGCCTGAGGGCGAGCTCGAGGGCGACGCCTCCGCCCAGGGAGTGCCCGACCACGGTCACCGGGCCCGGCGGATCGACGACCGACAGGAGCTCCTCGAGCGCATCGGCGTTGGCTGCCATGCCCATGGCCGGGCGAGGGTCCGCCCCCCAACCCGGGCGGTCGGGTGCGAGCACCCGATGCTCGCCGGACAGCAGGGCCGCGAGAGCGACCCAGTCCCCGCCTGCGCCCGGCTGGCCGTGGAGGAGGACGATCACGGGGCCCTCACCGGAGTCGATCGCAGCCTTCGCGCGAGCCCGGTCCGCTCCCATGCCGCCGATCGTCACCGCGTCGACGAAGGCGGCACGGCGCTGCTCGCAGCCTTGGCGCCCCGCACCCGGAAGACTGCTCGCTTCAATCCCCACCAGGTGACAAGGCCGAGGGCCTCGACAACGGTGTAGGTCGACATCTTCGAGGTCCCGAGCTCCCGGTCCACGAAACGGATCGGCACTTCCCGGATCCTCGCGCCCACTTTGATCGCGCGGTAGGTCATCTCGATCTGGAAGCCGTAGCTCTCTGCCTGCACCGAGCGCAGGTCTATGCGTCGCAGCACCGTCGCCGAGTAGGCGCGAAACCCGGCCGTCGAGTCCTTGACCCCGAGCCCGAGGAGCAGATCGGCATAGATGTTCCCACCGCGCGACAGCATGCGTCGTGGCAGGCTCCAGTTCGGGATCGAACCACCGGGCACGTACCGTGACCCGATGCAGACCTCGAAGCCCTCGGCGAGCGGGGCGACGATCGTCGGCAGGGCGTCGGGGTCGTGGGAGAAGTCCGAGTCCATCTCGACGAAGGCTTCGTAGCCCCGCTCGAGTCCCCATGAGAACCCGTCCCTGTAGGCGCTGCCCAGACCCATCTTCGCCGGACGCGAGAGAACCTCCACGTTGCCCGAGCGGTCTCCGACGTCCGCAGCGATCTTGGCGGTCCCGTCGGGGCTGCCGTCGTCGACGACGAGGATGGAGGCGTCCGGGAGCGCAGTGCGGACGCGGCTCAGAATGCTCTCGATAGTGGCAGCTTCGTTGAAAGTAGGGAGCACGACGAGGAGGCGCACCGTTGCAGCCTACGGCCAAACGGCTAATTGGGCCACGGCGGCCCGCCCGGGCCGTGCGCTGGCCCGGGGGCGATCAGACGGCCGGCGTCGCCGGCGCGCTGCTCGCGCCCTGCCCGACGGGAGCTCCCTCGCCACCGGTGGGCTCCGTGTCATCGTCCGCGTCGGCGGGCTTGGACGCCTGGTGCTCGCCCCACAGCTCCTTTGCGACGACCTGGAACGCGCTTGCCGTCGGAACGGCCAGGAGCGCGCCTATGAGGCCTCCGAAGGTGGACCCGATGAGACCGCCGAGCTCGGCGCCGATCAAGATGGCGAGCAGCACCCACAACGGGTTGAGACGCACGGTCCGGCTCATCACGACCGGATTGAGGATGTGGTTCTCGATCTGCTGGTAGATGAGGAAGACGACAAGGGTCACCACGCCTGCCGGCAGCGAGTGCAAAAGAGCCACGGCGACCGTCGGCACCCCGGCAAGGAGCCCACCGACTAGAGGCAGGAAGTCGATGATTCCCACCCAGATGGCGAGGATCCCGGCGTAAGGGACGTTCAGGACACGCAAGGTCGCGAAGACCACGATCCCGGCGATCATCGAGGTGGCGAGATTGCCGAGCATGTAGCCCGCGACGGCATGGCTCACGTCACCGAGGACCTTGCGGACTCGGACGGCCCGCTCCGGCCGCATCCAGTCGAGCACCCCCCTCAGCAAGCGCGGCATTTCCAACAGGATGAAGAAGGTCAAGATGCCGACGGTCACGAGGGCGACGACCCCGCTGATGACCGTCTTGCCTATCGCCAGAGCAGGACGCCCTAGACCGGCGATGAGTGACTCGAGCCGGGGGACGTTCTTCTTCACGTAGCTCTCCAGGTGCAGCCTGTTCACCAGGTGCCCGAGCGGGCCCTTGCCGTTCTGGGCCTGCCGCACGAGCGTCGGCAATTCCTTCGCGAAGCTCGTGGCCGAGGTGTAGACGGGATGGACGAGCAGATAGACCAAGGACCCCGCCAGCGCGGCCGAGACGAAGAACACGACCGTGGTGGCGATGCCTCGCCGGATGCCCCGTCGCTCGACAAAGCTCACGACCGGGTGCAGGAGGGCGCCGAGGAACAACGACACGAAGATGAGCAGGACGATGACTCGCAGTCGCCACAAGAGCGCGAGGCCGATGCCTGTCCCCACGACCACGCTCGTGCAGATGAGCGCGATCCTCGCCACCCGAATGTCATACATGCGCTGGCTTTTGGGGGGATCGAGCTCCGGGTGGAAGATCTGCTCGGCCATCGCTTCAAGTCAACTCCATGCGCGGGGCACGAAGGGTGATGCCGCGCCGGGGCCCCGGCTCGACAGGCGGTGGCTTCGTCCTTCCACCAGGATGCTCGCCTCGCGCCGACGTTCTCCCACTCGAGCGGTCGCGCCTGCAAGCATGGACGAGATGGCCGACCCGCCCGAGCTCGACGGCCCACCGGCCGACCCGGGCGCGCCGCGAGTCGCCACAAGCTGCTCGGGTGGATACCGCGCCCGCTGCGGCACGGCATAACCCTCTTCGTGCTCCTCGTGTTCGTGGAGTACGTCGCCATCCCGAGCTTCCTGCACTCCAAGGCCCGTTCCTCGCTGAGCCAGCTGAGCCGCGTGAACCCGGCGTGGCTGCTTGCCGGCTTCGCTCTCGAGTCGGCCGCCCTGGTCGCCTACGGCCGGCTCACGAAGTCGGTTCTTCCCGAGGACGGGCCCGAGTTCTCCAAGGTGTTCCGGATCGACCTGTCCACCCTGGCGGTGAGCCACGTCATCCCGGGCGGCACGGCCGGGGGCACCGGGCTCGGCTATCGCCTTCTCACCGCCAACGGGGTTGCCGGGGCCGACGCCGGTTTCGCCCTCGCCACCCAGGGCATCGGCTCGGCCGTCGTGCTCAACGCCATGCTCTGGATGGCTCTTGTCATCTCCATCCCCCTGCACGGCTTCAACAGCGCATATGTCACCGTTGCCATCGTCGGCGCCGTGCTGCTGGCCGCATTCGGCGCCCTCGTCCTCGGCCTGACTCGGGGCGAGGCACACGCCACCCGGGCCCTGCGATCCCTCGCGAGGCGCGTGCCCCGGGTCACCGAGGAGCAGATGGAGCGGCTCGTCCAACGGCTCGCCAACCGGTTGCGGACCCTCGGCTCTGATCGTCACCTGCTTCGAGAAGCCGTCTCCTGGGCGGCTGCGAACTGGCTCTTCGACGCCGCGTCGCTCTGGGCCTTCGTCGCCGCCTACGGGCACGTCAGCGAGCCGATCGACCTTTTCGTCGCCTACGGCGTGGCCAACGTGCTGGCGGCGGTGCCGCTCACCCCGGGCGGCCTCGGGATCGTCGAGGCCGTCGCGGCAACCTCCCTTACGGGCTTCGGGGTTCCCACGGCCGTCGCCTGGCTCGGCGTGATCTCCTGGCGGCTGTTCAACTTCTGGCTCCCCATACCTGTCGGCGCCGGGGCCTACCTTTCCCTGCGGGTGCGCCGTGGGGCCGGCCTAAAAGAGCGCCGCGACGCTCTCGGCGGCATGACAAGGCAGAGCCACCCGTCGATCCCGTTGACCGTCGAGCTCCCCTTGGTCAGGCGAGACCAGCCTCCTCGGAGCCCAGGCCCTGCATCTCCTCCGGCCCCGTCGGCACCACCTCAAGGCTGATCGGCAGCTCGAACAGTTCCTGGAACAAAGTCTTCTTTCGCTGAAGCATCCACCGCTCGAGCTCCGCATCGCCCCTCGCACTGACGACTATCTCCACGGCGGGCCCGTTCAGCTCGACGCCGAGGTGGCCTATGACGGCGTCGTGGCTCGCATCGAGACCGTCGGCAAGGCGCAGCATCGAGAGCATCTTGGTGACCCGGTCGCGGTCCTTGCGCTCCAGCGCCTCCCACGCCTGGAAGCTCTCCCGGGGCCGTCCCCTCACGTGGTAGCGACCCAGGCACGAGAGCATGTGGATCTCATCAGGGGAGAATCCCCGCAGGTCGCCGTTCTCGATCAGGTAGGCGGTGTGCCGAGCGTGGCCGTCGCGGCTCACGTGCTCGCCGATGTCGTGCAGCAGGGCCCCGAGCTCGAGCAGCTCCCGGTCCTCGGCGTCGAGACCGTGCAGGGCCGCAGTCGAGTCGAACAGTTCGGTCGCCAGCTTCGCGACCTGGCGCGAATGGGCCTCGGGCCATCTCGACCTGATGCACAGCGACATCACGGAGGCAAGACGTATCGCCCGCGGGTCGTCGCTGAACTCGACGCGGTCGTGCTTGGCGATCGTGGAGATGATGATCCCTTCCCTGAGCCCCCACTCCGAGACCGTGAGATCGCGCATCCCGGTCATCTCCATGAGCACCTCCGCCACCGCTGACCCGGCCGGCATCAGCTCGGCGCGCCTCGCGTCGATGCCCGCGACACGGGCGCGCTCGTAGCTGGGCATGGAGTTGATCTGCTCGTTGAGGGCGGAGAGCTCCCGTGCGCTCACGGTCAGCTGGTTGACCGAGTAGGGCACGATGCCGTCGCGCTTGGCGGCGGCGGCCCGGGCCAGAGCGCAGAAGGTGCCGGATGTCCCGACCAGGAGCTTCGGTCCGCAGGCGAGTATGTCCTCGACGACGACATCGAGCGATTTCGAGATGTGGTCCCTCAGCCTCGCCCGGTCCTTCTTGCTGGGAGGGTCCGTCCGCACGTACTCGGCGGTCAGCCTACCGACGCCGAGATGGAGGCTCGTCGCATAGCTGAGCCCGAACCGGTCCCCGACCGAAAGCTCGAGGCTCCCGCCTCCGAGATCGGCGCAGAGCGCCGGGCTCGGGTCGATGAGCACGCTGCCGCGAACGGCGTCGAACACGAGCTGAGCCTCGCGAATCCCGCTGACGACCTGGATCCTGACGCCGGTGGCCGCCTCGATCCGCTCGGCGGCCTCAGGCCCGTTGAGCGCCTGGCGCATCGCCGCTGTGGCCATCGCGACGATCTCGTCGGAGTGCTGCAGGTCCGCGATCGTCTTGAACCGCCTGACGGTGTCGATGGCCGCCTCGATCGACTCCTCGGTCAGGCTGCCCCCGCGGGCGACCACATCTCCCAGCCGGAGCATCTCTTTCTCCCGCGCCAAGGGGAGGAAGCTGCCGTCGGGCCTCGCCTCGACCACCAGAAGATGGAATGAGTTGCTGCCCAGGTCCAGCGCAGCAATTCGCACGGCCTGACGCTCAGCCCAGCTTCTCGGAGGAACGGCGCCGGCGGGCGCGCTCCAGCGCGAGCTCCTGCAGCCGCTGCTGTGCGCTCAGACCGAGCACCGACGTCACCCGTACCCAGTCACCGTCGGGTCCGAGCACCCAGGAATTCGTGTCGTCGGCGAGGTTGAGCTCGATCGTCTCCGCCAGGCGCACCTGCAGCTCGGGGTCGAGCACGGGCACGAGTACCTCGATGCGACGGTCGAGGTTCCTCTCCATCAAGTCGCCCGAGCCCATCGTGTAGCGGACAGGGCGGTCGCCCTCGGGGTCGCCGAAGCGGAAGATGCGGGAGTGCTCGAGGAAGCGGCCCATGATCGAGCGCACGGTGATGCGGTCGGACAGGCCGGGCACTCCGGGCCGCAGACAGCAGAGGCCCCTTACGATGAGGTCGATCTCGACGCCCGCCTGCGAGGCGGCGTACAAAGCGTCGATCACCTCCGGATCGGTGAGGCCGTTCACCTTGATCGTGATGTGGCCTGCCTCCCCTAAGGCCGCTTCTGCGCCGATCTCACCCAGGATCCAGGGCCTCATGCCCTGCGGAGCCACGACGATGCGACGGTGCGTGACCGGCCGTCCGTACCCGGTGAGGTGGTTGAACAGGTCCGTCAGGTCCTCGCCGATGTCCGGGTCGGAGGTGAACAGCCCGAGGTCCTCGTAGACCTTTGCCGTCTCGGAGTTGTAGTTGCCCGTACCTATGTGGCAGTAGCGCCGGAGCCCGTCCTCCTCGCGCCGCACCACGAGGACGATCTTCGAGTGGGTCTTCAGGCCCACCAGGCCATAGACGACATGGACTCCGGCTCGCTCCAGCTGACGCGCCCAGACGATGTTCGCCTGCTCGTCGAAGCGCGCTTTCACCTCGACGAGGGCCGCCACCTGCTTTCCCTGCTCGGCGGCACGGACAAGCGCCGAGACGATGGCCGTGTCCTCGGACGTGCGATACAGCGTCTGTTTGATGGCGAGCACGTTCGGGTCGTCGGCCGCCTCGGTGATGAAGGCCTCCACCGATGTCGTGAACGAGTCGTAGGGATGGTGGACGAGCACGTCCCTGTCTCGCAGCACGGCGAACAGGTCCACCGGCCCGTCGCCTGCGGCGGCGAGGCGGGGCTGGGTCATGGGCACCCAGGGCTGCTCGTGGAGGTCGGGCCGGTCGATGGCGTGCAAGGCCCAGAGCTGGCCCAGCCCGAGAGGGGCGGAGCTCTCGTACACGTCGTCCGACCCGAGCTCGAGCTCCTCCAAGAGCAGCTCGCGCACGGACGCCGGCATGTCCCGGTCGACCTCGAGCCGGACAGCCCGGCCGAAGCGACGGCGGCGAAGCTCGGTCTCGACGGCGGCGAGGAGGTCGTCTGCCTCGCTCTCCTCGAGGTCGAGATCGGCGTTGCGCGTGACCCTGAAGGCGTGGTGCCGCCCGATCTCCATGTGCGGGAACAGCCTGGGCAGGTTGGCGGCGATCAGCTGCTCGAGGGCGACGAAGCGGCTGCCGCTGCCGAGGGGGACGAAGCGGGGCAGAAGCGGCGGCACCTTGACCCTCGCGAACCGCTGCTCGCGCGTGCCGGGATCGACGACGAGCACGGCGAGGTTGAGCGAGAGGTTCGAGATGTAGGGAAACGGATGTCCCGGGTCCACCGCGAGCGGAGTGAGGACCGGGAAGATCTCCCTCTCGAAGACCCCGAGGACAGCCGCCTTCTCCGCGGAGTCGAGCTCGTCGATGCTCGTGAGGTAAAGGCCGGCCTTCGCAAGACGCGGGCACGATGGACGACTCGAACACGTCGTCGCTGCGCGCCTGCAGGCCGAGGAGCTTGACCCTTATGTCCTGGAGCTGCTGGGCGGCGGTACGCCCGTCGGGCGAACGTGACCGGACGCCGGCGGCCACGTGGTCCTTCAGGCCTCCTACCCGCACCTGGAAGAACTCGTCGAGCCCCGAGGAAAGGATGGCCAGGAACTTCACCCGCTCCAGCAGCGGCAGCGACGTATCGGCGGCAAGATCGACGAGGCGATCGGCGAAATCCAGCCACGACAGCTCCCGGTTGAAGAAACGGGCAGGGCTCGCGAGAAGGCTCTCAGGAGCTGTGACATCGACTTTCACGACCCAGACGCTACCGTGAAGTCGTGCAGCCCCTCGCAATCGCCCCAGGGGTGCGACAGCGCCGCCGGAGCGAGCTCGGTCTGCTCCTCGTCGCAATCGTGGTGCTCACGCTGGCGTACCTGCTCGCGTCGCTCGGCACCTACGGAGTGCTGCCCGCCAACGCCCTGGAGTTCATCTGCGTGACCGCGGGCCTGGCTCTCATCGTCCACCTCGCCAACCGGTACCTCGCCCCCGAGGCGGACCCCGTCATCATGCCGGTGGTCCTCCTGCTCAACGGCCTCGGCTTCGTGATGATCTACCGCCTCGACGCCTCGCCCTACGTGGCCGGCGTGGCGCCCTGGCACTACCAGGCGGTCTGGTCGGTGTTCGGCATAGTTGCCTACGTCGTCACGCTCGCGGTCGTCCGCCGCTCTCGCGACCTCGAGCGCTACCGGTACATGCTCATGTTCGCCGCTTTGATCATGCTCGTCCTGCCGTTGGCGCCGTATTTCGGCCGTACGCCGGAAGCCCAGCTGAACGGCGTCAAGCTGTGGATCCACGTCGGCCGCATCACCTTCCAGCCGGTCGAGATCGCGAAGCTCCTGCTCGTCATCTTCTTCGCTTCCTACTTCGTGGAAAAGCGCGAGATGCTGTCCCTTTCGACACGGCGCTTCGGTAACCGGCTGCTGCCCGACATCCGTCCCCTCGGGCCGATCGCGGTCGCCTGGGTGGTCTCGATCCTCGTCATCCTCTTCGAGCACGACATCGGCTTCTCCCTGCTGCTGTTCGTCATGTTCATCGCCATGCTGTGGGTGGCTACGGGCCGCTTGACCTACGTCGTCGGAGGGCTCGTCGCCTTCGTCGCGGGCACCTATCTCGCCGCGCACCTGCCGTTCGCGAAGGTCCTGATCGACCAGCGCGTGGGCGCCTGGATCAACCCCTGGCCGCATTACGGCTCCTACGGCTACCAGACGGTCCAAGGAGAGTTCGCCCTCGCCCGGGGCGGTCTCACGGGATCGGGCCTCGGCCTCGGCAGTCCCTACAACATCCCCGTCGCCTACAGCGACTTCATCTTCGCGGCCATCGGCGAGGAGCTCGGCCTGCTCGGCACGACCGCGGTCGTCGTCGGCTTCCTCCTGCTCGTAGGCGCCGGGATACGGGCGGCGATCCGCGCCCGCTCGGAGTTCTCGCAATTGGCCGCAGTCGGGCTCACCGCCATCCTCGGTTTCCAGTCCTTTTTCATCATGGCCGGCGTCGTGCGCCTGCTCCCCCTCACCGGGGTGTCGCTGCCCTTCATCGGCTACGGCGGTTCTTCCCTGCTCGCGAACTACGTCCTGATGGCGCTTGCTCGTGCGCATCTCGCATGAGGGGGCCACTCCACTCAGGGTCCCCGTCGGTCCCCACCAGCTCTCGACGCGGATACGCCGGCGCGCTCTCGCCACGGCCAGGACCGGCGCAGGGCCGGACCTCCGCCCCGAGACCGTGGCGGAGGGCGTCTTTCCGACGAACGGCTCGCTCCCCTGATGCGCCGCGCTGGAAGGCCGGCTGTCCAGCTCCGCAGGGGCTTAGTTCGCCCCCAGGGGGTCGGTCCCGGCGATCGCGAGCACGATGGGCGAGGCCACGATCGGAACGGGGAGGCGTTGGCGAAGCGCCAAGGCGATGGCATCGGACGGACGGCAGTCGATCTCCCGCACCCCTTGAGGGCCGGAGACGACGATCTCGGCGCTGAAGGCTGCACCGTTGACATCGGTGATGCGCACGACGTCGATCGTCATCCCGAATTCCTCGAGGACGCGGGCGAAAAGCTCGTGGGTGAGCGGCCGCGGGGTCGCGATCCCTCTCGCCGCGTAACCGATGGCGATGCCTTCGGCGCCACCGATGGGAATCCGCAGCTCCCGGAAGGGGGGGTCGGCTTCTTGGAGCACGACGACCGGGTGTGTGGCCGGGAGGAGCAACACGACGTCGACGAACAGCATCTGCGACATCTCGGGGGGCGCCAACAGGGGATCTTCCTCGAAGTCCATGTCCGGAGACCCGGTCTCGAGGTCGTCCAGGAAGGCAGGCGGGTCGGGCGGCTCCTCGGCCCCGTCGTCCCCACCCGGGTCCTCGCCCGAGCCTCGTCGAGACCCGGGGACTCGTCTTGGACCGCGCCGGGATCGTCGATGCTCTCGGCAGGGTGGTCGGGCTCTCCGGAGGCGTCCTCGGCGATGGCGGGATCGTTGCCCGCTCCCGCCGAAGGCTCGCCCGGGCCGGCCGGCGAGGCTCCCTCCGGCGTTGCGGTGACTGCCGACCGGTCGTCTGCGCGCTCGGGGGAGCCGGGATCGACAGGATCGGTCAATGCACCGCCCGCCTCGGCATCGATGTCGTCCTTTTCCGTGCTCGTAGCTCTCATCGCCTCACGGCCCTGCGCATCTCGACGTTGACCACTAGCCCGACCGTAGCGAAGAACACGAGCATGGCCGAGCCACCGTAGCTCACGAACGGGAGCGGAATGCCTGCTATGGGTATCAGCCCGACTGTCATGCCGACATTCTGGAACACCGAGAACGCCAGCAGTGCCAGCGCCCCCGAGCAGAGCAGCCGGCCGAGGGGGTCCCTGGCGATCTGCGCCGCCCGCAAGAACCGCAGGGCGATCACCCCGAACAGAGCGATAACGAGCAGGCCTCCGGCGAAGCCGAGCTGCTCGCCCACCGCGGTGAAGATGAAGTCGGTCTGCTGAGCGGGCACGAATCCCCCGTTGGTAGCTGCGCCATGGAAGATCCCGGTCCCGAACAAGCCTCCGGCGCCGATGGCGAGGATGGACTGGGCCAGGTTGTAGTTCGCCCCGCTCGTGGCGGTGTTCTGGTGGAGGAACGACGACAGGCGGCCGAGCTGGTAGGCGTGGATCAACCTGAAGTGGACCGCGCCGGCCAAGCCCACGATGCCGAGACCGGTCAGGATCACCAGGTACCTGAGCCGGGCACCCGAGGAGATGATCATGACGGTGAGGATGACGCTCATTATGAGCGCGGTGCCCAGGTCCGGCTGCTTGTAGACGAGCAGGATCGGCACTCCGGCGAGGACGAGCACGACGGCGAGGTTGCGCGGGAACATCGTCTCTTGCCGGCTGCAGTAGACCGCCACGACCACGATGAGCGCCAGAGCCGCGAACTCAGAAGGCTGCAGCTCTAAAGGCCCCGAGCGCGAACCATCTTTGCGCGCCGAGGGAGGTATGGCCGAAATGGGTGAGCACGGCTATGAGGGACAGGACCACCAGGCCGTAGAGCACATAGGCCCACTGCTCGAGCCAGTGGTAGTCGACCAGGGCCGCCACCACCATCACCACAAGGCCCATCGCCAACCAGAGGAGCTGGCGCTTCAGGTAGTACTTCGGGTCGAGGCCGGCGTCGAGCTGCGCCACCCGTGTCGCCGAGTAGACCATGACAGCGCCGATGAGCGAGAGCAGCACGGCGCTCGCCACGAGAACGACGTCGCACCGCCGCAGCAGCTCCCAGGCGGGGTGGCGCTCCCTGCGATGGCTCCACCGAGCCGGAACGCTCGGGGAGTGAACGGCCATGGTCCGCAAGGATAACCATGCCGGCTTCTGAGCTCTCCGCGCGACCGTCCGGCCCGAGCTCGGGCCAGATGATCACAGGAGCCGATCGAGCCCGGCCCCCGGGTCAGTGGAGTATCGTTACAGCCTCATCTCACCCGGCCTATCTGCTGGCCCGATCAGCTACCGGACAGCTAGCCCATCAGGCGGGCCGGTGCTCGACGACCTTCCACATGACCTCGAGCGGAGGGGCGGCACCGGTCCAGAGGATGACCTGACGGGCGGCCTGGTGCACGAGCATGCCCAACCCGCTTCGGACCGCGGCACCGTGACGCTCGGCCTCCAGGAGAAACGGTGTCCGGGCCGGGTCGTACACGAGGTCGACGACAAGCTGACCTGCTCCGAACCAGGACGGATCCACACCGGCGACAAGGGCGTCCGCCCTCGCGCCAACCCCGCTTCGCCACCCGGCAGGCGAGTAGCCGCCCGCAGCGACACCGACCGGGTGGAGGGGACGGCCAGCATTTCTCGCCCCGCTCTCAGCGCCGGCCCCTTCTGGAGCCGGTTGCGCCGTCGCCTCGACCGGTCGGCGAAAGCCGAAGACGCCCAGCACCCCGCGCTCTGCGACGAGCTCGGGACCTGCCGGTTCCAAAGCAGTTGCACGCTGGCGGGAAGAACCCCGTTGCTCACCTTTTGGCTGGCCCATCTGGGCACGACTACTAGAGCCTTTGGAGCCAGCCATGAGGCGGGGAGAAGACAGGCTCGAGGCTTCGGCACCGGGCATGCCCATCGGTGTGGCCTGCACGACGAGGTCCATCGCCTTCAGCTCCTCCGGGCGGCCTACATGAGCCACACGCGGCGCCAGCGAGACCGACTTCCAAGCTCGTGTGGCCGTCCTGTTGACGACGACGATCTCGGCCGCGCCGGCCTCCGCCAGGGCGAGCACGGCCGCCCTGCCTGCGCCGCCGGCACCGATGACCCCGCAGCGCCGGCCGTCGGGGTCGAAGCCCGCGCCCTCCCGCAGGTCGTCGAGCAACCCGTCCCCGTCGCAGCTCTCCGCGCGGACGCCGTCCGGCTCGAAGATCAGCGTGTTCGCGGCTCCGAGGCGCCGGACCTGGCGCGAGTGCCGGGTTGCCAATCGTGCGGCCGCGTCCTTGTGGGGCATCGTCACCGACAGGCCGCGAAGCCCGAGCGCCGCGGCACCCGACGACCGCGCGCTCCAGTGACCCTGGTGGCACCTCGAAGGCCAGATAGCACCAGTCGAGGCCCATGGCGGCATAGGCGGCGTTCTGGAGGCGGGGCGAGAGCGAATGGCGGACCGGGAACCCGACCACGCCCGCGACCAGAGTCCTCGGAGAAGGCCATAACGCCTTCGGACGGGCGCCCGCCGGGATCTCGACCGGCCCGCCGGAGTCGCCCCGCTCCTCGAATTCGCTCACGATTCACCCCTCTTCTGGTCAAGCCAGGACTGCAGCAGGATCGTCGCGGCCAGGGCGTCGATCCCGACATGGCCGCCCCCGCCGACAGCCGAACGCGTCTGGTCCGGTCTTGGCCGCCCCCGCTCGCGACCTCGGACGCGGACAACGTCCACGGGAAGGTGCCGGCGCCGTTCGGCTTCGACGGTCGTCAGCCTCTCGTCGTGGAGCACAACGGGGACGTCGAGCTCGGCCTCGAGCACCAAGGCTTCCTGGGCCGCCGCCTGGGCGGCCGGGCCCCGGTCTCCCGAAAGGCTGAGCGGGAGCCCGATCACGACAAGACCGGCGTCGAACTCCGACACGAGCGCCGCAATCGCCTTGTGATCAACCTTTGGCAGGCCGCTTCGTACGATCACCGAATGCGGGCTTGCGAGGACCCGGCGCGAATCGCTGACCGAGACTCCGATACGGCGATGGCCGAGGTCGATCCCGATGACCCGCTTTCTCGCGGTCCCGGTCTCGTGGGCCCCCGCGTCTGGCGGATCGCCGGTCAATCTGACGCCTGGCCGCCAGCCTCGGGCTCGCCCGGGCCTCGGTCCAACGCTTCACGCATCTTGCGCAACGCCTCTTCGATGCCGGCGACGTTCCGGCCGCCCGCCGTGGCGAGCTCTGGCGTCCCGCCTCCTCCACCACCGACCGCTGAGGCGGCCGCGACCGCCGGCGGCCGGGCGTCGATGCCCGAGTCCTTCTTGGCCGCCACGACCACCGCGACTCGGTCGGCGCCCGTCGCGCCCACAAGGCCGACCACCTCGACGCCGGGGTGGTCGCGGACGGCGATCGCCAGCTCGCGCAGCTCCCCCGCCTCGAGGCCGTCTCGCCGTGCGACCACACGCCCGTCCGCGCCGGAGGCGAGCTCGTCGGCCTCGCGGCGAAGCTGCCCGGCCCGCAGCGTCCGCAACTGCTCCTCGGCCAGGCGCTGGCTCGCCAGCAGCCGTTCGACCGCCAAATCCAGGTCGAAGGGCTGAGAACGCAGCCGTTCCGCCGCGGACTCGACCGTGCGCGCCAAGAGACGCAGCCGCTCCAGGGACGCCTTGCCCGTCACGGCCTCGATGCGGCGCGTGTTGGAGCCGATCGACGCCTCCGAGACCACCTGCAGCGGCCCGATGGTCCCGAGCGCGTTCACATGGGTGCCGCCGCACAGCTCGACCGAGTCGTGACCCGCTTCGACCACGCGCACGACCTCGCCGTATTTTTCGCCGAAGAAGGCGATCGCCCCGGCCTCCTCGGCCTGTTGGCGCGTCGTCTCCGTCGTCGATACGGGCTCGTTGCTCAGTACCTCTGCGTTGACGAGGTCCTCCACGCGCCCGATCTCCTCATCGGACATCGGCCCGAAATGGCTGAAGTCGAACCGCAGCCGGTCGGGAGCCACGAGCGAGCCCTGCTGGCGCACGTGGTCGCCGAGCACCTGGCGCAGCGCCCAGTGCAGCAGATGGGTCCCGGTGTGGTTGCGCCGTATGGCGTCGCGGCGCTCCCGGTCGATCACCGCCCTCGCTTCCTGGCCGGCCTCGACGGAGCCCTCGACGAGATAGCCGAGGTGACGCGTGAGCCCCTCCACCACCGCCGTCGTGTCCAGGACGCGGACACGGCCGGTGACCGTCGTGATCGAACCGGTGTCGCCCACCTGACCGCCGCCCTCGGCGTAGAAGGGAGTCCGGTCGAGGAAGACCTCGATCAGATCGGCGGAGTCGGGAGCCTGCTCACCGTCGATGTTGGCGAACGAACGCTCGACCGAGCTCGGAAGGACGGCGAGGACGTGCGCCTCCACCTCGGTCTCCCCGTAGCCGAGGAACTGGGTCGGACCGAACTCGAACCGTATCTCGCTCCAGGCGGCGGCGACCTCCTCTGCCCCCGAGGCCCCCGCGACACCCGCGCGGCCCGCCTCGCGGGCACGATCGCGTTGGCCCTTCATCGCCAGCTCGAAGCCGGGGCGGTCGACGGCGATCCCCCGCTCGCGCGCTATCTCCTCGGTCAGCTCGATGTTGAAGCCGTAGGTGTCGTGCAGCTGGAAGGCGACCTCACCGCCGACAGCCGGCTTGCCCGTGGCGAGCTCGGCCTCGAGCAGCGTCGTCCCGGCCCGTAGCGTGCGCAAGAACGCCTCCTCCTCGTGCACGGCAATGCGCTTGATCAGGTCCCGGTCGCGCAGCAGCTTCGGGTAGGCGCCGCCCATCACCTCTGCCACGACGTCGATGACGCCGGGCGTCACGAGGTCCCTGGCACCGAGGCGCTGGGCCACCAGCACGGCCCGGCGGATGAGCCTTCGAAGCACGTAGCCACGGCCCTCGTTGGAGGGAAAGACGCCGTCGGCGATCAAGAAGGTGAGGGTGCGGGCGTGGTCGGCGACGATGCGGAGGCCGACGTCGCTCTCCTCGGTGCTCCCGTACGACGCGCCCGGTGACGGCCGACGCCGCCTCGAGGATGGGCGCGACGAGGTCGGTGTCGAACACCGACTCGACGCCCTGGATCTGGGTGAGGATCCGGTCCAGCCCGGCCCCGGTGTCGATGTTCCGCTGGGGAAGCGGGGTCAGCGAGCCGTCGGCGTGCCGGTCGTACTGCATGAACACCAGGTTCCAGAGCTCGACGTAGCGCTCGCCCCCCTGGGCCGGTCCCCCGTCGGCGCCGTACTCCGATCCACGGTCGTAGAAGATCTCCGAGCTCGGCCCGCACGGACCGGTCTCGCCCATCTTCCAGAAGTTGTCCTCGTCGAGTCGCTGCAGGCGCCCCGGGAGCAGGCCGGGCACGTCGCGCCACAAGGCATCGGCCTCGTCGTCGGAGACGTGCACCGTGACCCAGAGACGTTCGGGGTCGAGGCCGAGCCGCTCTGTGAACAGCTCCCAGGCGTACGCGATCGCCAGGTCCTTGAAGTAGTCCCCGAAGCTGAAGTTCCCGAGCATCTCGAAGAAGGTGACGTGGCGCGAGGTCGTGCCGATCACGTCGATGTCGACGGTGCGCACGCACGGCTGCACGGTGGTCGCCCGCGGCCCGGGCGGCGGGGACTCGGCCGAGGAAGTACGGCTTGAACTGGACCATGCCCGCGATCGTGAAGAGCATCGACGGATCGTTCGGCACCAGGCTCGCGGCCGGGAGCGCGAGATGGCCACGTTCCACGAAGAACTCCGTGAACGTGTTGCGCAACTGGTCGGCGTTCACCTCTCGCCTCGCTTCTCTTCTTCCGCCTCGCCCTGTGGACCGGACGCCGTCTGTGACCCTGTCTCGCCGCGTGGACCGTCTCCCCGGCGTTGGCGCCAACGCTCGGCGAGCGTCCTTTCGGCACCATGCTCGGACGGCTCGTAGTAACGCCGACCGCTGAGCCCTTCGGGCAGGTAGACGGCTTCCACGAACCCACGCGGGTCATCGTGAGGATACTCGTAGCCCACGCCGTGCCCCAAAGCCTTCGCACCGCGGTAGTGGGCGTCGCGGCAATTCGGGGGGCACGGCCCCGAGCGGGTGCTCGCGCACATCGGCCTGCGCCGCCCACCAGGCGAGCGCCGACCGGTTCGACTTCGGCGCGAGCGCGAGATGCACGACCGCCTGGGCGAGGTTCAGACCTGCCTCAGGCAGCCCGACGAACTCCACGGCCTGGGCCGCCGCCGTGGCGATACCGAGGGCGTGCGGATCGGCCATCCCGACGTCCTCGCTCGCGAGGATGACGAGACGCCTCGCGACATAGCGCGGATCCTCGCCCGCCTCGATGAGCCGGGCCATCCAGTAGAGGCCCGCGTCCGGGTCCGATCCCCGCACGCTCTTGATGAGAGCCGAGATCAGGTCGTAGTGCTCCTCGCGGCCGTGGCGGAAGGCCCGCGTCTCCCGGGCGCCTTCGATGTCGTCCATCGTGATCGTCGCCGAGGGGCCCGGGAGCCTTGCGGCCTCGTCCGCGCGGCCCCGCGCCCGCGCATGGGCGAGCGCCATCGCCACCTCGAGGGTCGTGAGGACGGCGCGGGCATCCCCTTCGGCGAGGTCGACAAGCCGGGAGATGGCGTCCGGATCGGCGCCGAAGCCCTCGACCACGAGCGCCCGTTCCGCGAGCTCGCGAAGGTCGTCCGGAGTGAGTGCCTCGAACCTCCAAAGCGTCGAACGGCTCAGCAAAGGCGCGTTCAAGGCAAAGAAAGGGTTCTCGGTCGTCGCGCCCACGAGCACGATGACGCCCTCCTCGACGCCGTGCAAGAGCGCGTCCTGTTGAGCCTTGTTGAAGCGGTGCACCTCGTCGAGGAAGAGAATCGTGCCCCTTGCCCTCGGCACCGAGAGCCGCGGCGGGCGTCATCGAGCTCGTTACGCACGTCTTTCACGCCGGCATCGACCGCCGACAGCGCCCGGAACCGGCGCGAGGTGTGCTCGGCGAGCAGGCGGGCGACCGTCGTCTTGCCTGTCCCGGGCGGACCGAAGAACACCGCCGAGCTCAGCCGGTCGTCTTCGACGAGGGCGCGAAGCGGCGCCCCGGGCCCGAGGAGGTGGCGCTGCCCCACGACCTGGTCCAACTGCGTGGGCCGCAGGCGCGCCGCGAGCGGCGCCCGCGCCGTGAGCTCTTGTGCGGCAGCCATGTCGAACAAGTCGGGCGGTCGGTTGCTGCCCGCCCGGCTGGGAGGGCCCGGCGTCACGCCCCGCTCTGGCCCGGGGCGCCGTCGCGAACCTGAGCGCATCGGCGTGACGACACGGATGCCGAGCTCGGTCAGCTGCCTGGACCCGATCGGCTGCGGCGCGCCCGACATCAGGTCAGCACCCGACTGGGTCTTCGGATAGGCGATCACCTCGCGGATGTTGTCCTCGCCCGCCAGCAGCGCCACGAGGCGGTCGAGACCGACGGCGAACCCTCCGTGGGGGGGCGCTCCGTACCGGAACGCGCCGAGCAGGAAGCCGAAACGTGCCTCTGCGTCCTCGTCCGAGATCCCGAGGGCGCTGAACACCCGTCGCTGGATGTCGGCCTTATGGATCCGGATGCTCCCAGAGCCGAGCTCCCACCCGTTCAAGACCAGGTCGTAGCTCTGGGAACGCACCGCCAAGGGATCGGTCTCGAGCAGGCAGATGTCCTCAGGGTGGGGCATGGTGAAGGGATGATGCGCAGCGATCAGGTGCCCCTCGTCGTCGAAGCCCTCAAAGAGCGGGAACTCGGTGATCCAACAGAAACGGTAGGGCCGCTCGCTCACGGCCGGCTGGCCGATGTCGAGGCGCAGCTGGCCCAGCACCTTGCAGCTGCGGGCCCGCTCGCCGGCGACGATCAGGACCAGGTCGCCCGGCTCCGCTGAAGTCGCCGACACGATCTGGCGCTGGTGAGCCTCGCTCAGGAACTTGGCCACCGGCGACTCGAGAACCCCCTCGGCCCGCACGCGCATCCAGACCAGGCCGGCGGCGCCGAGCTGTACCGCCCGCTCGACGAGCGAGTCGAGCCGGCTGCGGGACGACTCCCCTCCTCCAGCGACGCGGATCGCCCGGACGTGCTCGGCCGTGCTGAACGCCTTGAACTCGGTCCCCGCCGTCGCCTCGCGCAGGTCGACGAGCTCCATCGAAAAACGCAGGTCGGGCTTGTCGGTCCCGAACCGGTCGAGAGCTTCGTTCCAGGTCATCGTCACGATCTCGGGCGGCACCTCGCCGCTCACGGCGGTCGTCGCCTCGATCACCGCCTCGCTCACGAACCGGTGGATGTCCGCCTGGCTCACGAAGGAGGCCTCGATGTCGAGCTGGGTGAACTCGAACTGGCGGTCCGCCCTCAGGTCCTCGTCCCGCATGCAGCGGGCGATCTGGTAGTAGCGGTCGAGCCCTCCGACCATCAACAGCTGCTTCGCGATCTGCGGGCTCTGGGGAAGCACGTAGAACGAGCCGTGCTGCAACCGGGACGGGATGGCGAACTCACGCGCCCCCTCGGGAGTCGGCGTCCAGAGCATCGGCGTCTCGACCTCGACGAAACCCTGGCGCTCCATCGAGGCACGCAAGGCGCTGTTCACCCGCGCCCGCAAGCGCAGGTTGCGCTGCATCCGCACGGTGCGAAGATCCAGGTAGCGATACTTGAGCCTGACGGCCTCGTCGGTCTCCGCCCGTGCGTCGAGGGAGAACGGCGGCGGCTCCGCGGCCGAGAGGAGCTCGACCTCGCAGTCGCCGAGCTCGACCTCGCCCGTCGGCAGGGCCGGGTTCACCGTGCCCTCCGGGCGGCGCCGGACCGTGCCCGTGACGCGGAGCACCTGCTCGGAACGAAGGTCGCTCGCCCCGTCGACCACGCACTGGATGATGCCGGTGTGATCGCGCAGGTCCACGAAGGCCAGGTGCTCGCCGTGCTCGCGCCGGCGCGCCACCCAGCCGCAGACGCTGACGCTGCGCCCTGCGTCCGAGGACCGAAGCGCCCCGCAGTAGGCGGTGCGCAGTCCGGCCGGGACCAGCTCTTCATCGGCGGTGAAGCTCATGGTGACCTCGTGATCTCCTGAACGCGGGCCGCGACGGCACCGCGCGCCACCTTCTCCTGCCCATGCGCCTCGCCGCGCAGCACCCGGACGGTGACGAGCCCGGAGGCAAGATCTTCCTCACCGACAATGCATGCCACCTTCGCGCCGGAGCGGTCCGCCGCCTTCAGCTGGGCTTTCATCGAGCGCCCGTCGAAGGCCCGGTCGACGCTCAGGCCCGCCGCCCGGAGTTCGGCACACAGCTCGAGCGCGACCCCCGATCTCGTCGCGTCCACCACGAACACCTCGAGCGCCGGACTGAGCCTCAGCTCGCCCGGGGACAAGACGCCGTCCGCGTCGCAGGCGAGCAGCACCCTTTCGATGCCGGCCCCGAAACCGACGCCGGAGAGCTCCGGGCCGCCGAGGGCGGCGACGAGCCCGTCATAGCGGCCGCCCCCACCGACGCCGTCGATGATGTCTGAGCCGTACTCGAAGGTCGTCCGCGTGTAGTAGTCGAGGCCCCTGACCAAGAAGTCGTCCTGCTCATAGGCGATGGAGAGCCGGTCCAGACCGCCGAGAACCTCGGCGAAGTGGAGGCGGCAGTCCTCGCAGAGCCAGTCGCGCAGCCTCGGCGCCCCTTCGCTCACCTTCCGGCACTCGGCCTTCTTGCAGTCGAGGACCCGCAGCGGGTTGACCGACCATTTGTAGCGGTGCTCGTCGCAAAGCTCCTCGGCGCGGGCCTCGAGATAGGCCGCCAGCTGCTCGCGATAGCCGGGCGCGCACTTGGCGTCGCCGAGCGAGTTCACCCGCAGGCGCAGCGAGCGAAGGCCGAGATCCGCGTACAACCCTGCGAGCAGGGCGATCACCTCGACGTCGGCCATCGCGTCGTTCGTCCCGAGGATCTCGACACCGAGCTGGTGGTGCTGACGGAAGCGACCCGCCTGCGGCTGCTCGTAGCGGAACATGGGCGCCGCGTACCAGGCTTTGAAGGGCGGCGTCGGCGAATGCTGCACGAAGGCGCGCACGACCGACGCCGTGCCTTCGGGGCGGAGGGCGACTTCGCGCCCGCCCTTGTCCTTGAACTCGTACATCTCCTTGGTGACCACGTCCGAGGAGTCGCCCGAGGACCGGCGGAAGACATCGGTGTCCTCGAAGGTCGGGCTCACGACGAGCCCGTAACCGGACCGCCGCGCCAAATCGGCGAAGCGCCCCACGAGCTCCACCCACCGCGCGCTCTCGGGCGGGAGGATGTCCTGGGTCCCCTTGGGGGACTGAAAGCGCGTCACCTGTCAGCCGGCGCGGGCGCTTCGCCCCTCCCGGGAACGAGGCGGTAGGCGTCGTAGACGCTGTCGAGCATCCTGAGAGCTTCCAGGAGCGAGTCGAGATGCTCCGGATCCGCGAGCTCGAATTCGAAGCGCATGCGGCTCACCATATCCGGTGTCGTGTGGGTCGTCGCGGAGATGATGCTCACGTGGTGCTCCGAGAGCACCTTCGCGACATCAGCAAGGAGGCGGGTCCGGTCCAGCGCCTTCACCTCGATGGCGGCGACGAAGACACCCGTGCGGTCCTCGTCCCACTCGACTTCTATGAGCCGCTCCTTGGCGTCGGCCGAGAGCGAGATGGCGTTCGCGCAGTCCTCCCGGTGCACCGATACGCCCCGTCCCCGGGTGACGAATCCGATGACGCGGTCCCCGGGCACCGGGGTACAGCAACGAGACAGCCGCACCATGACGTCGTCGAGCCCCTCGACGTAGATGCCCGAAGAGACGCGGCGAGCCGAGGTGCGCCTCGGCTGAAGAGCCGTCGAGGGCAGCTGTTCTTCACCCTCGCCCCCGCGCAGGTCACGATCGATCCGCTGCACGAGCGCCTGGCCCGAGACGTGCCCTTCGCCGATGGCGGCATGCAGCGCGTCGAGGTCGGCGTAACCCATCGAAGCGGCTATGGCGAGCAGGGTGGGCGAGTTCTGCAGCTTCTGCACAGGCAGGCCGCCCCGCCTGAGCGACCGGGCGAGCTCCTCGCGGCCGGTTTCGATGGCATCCTCCCGGCGCTCGCGGGAGAACCACTGCCGGATCTTGTTGCGCGCCCGCGGCGAGGTGGCGACCTGCAGCCAGTCGCGGGACGGGCCTGCCGAGGCCGTCTTCGAGGTGACGATCTCGACCGTGTCACCCGAATGGAGCTTCGAGTCCAGCGGCAGAAGGCGCCCGTTGACGCGCGCCCCGACGCAGCGGTGCCCGACCTCGGTGTGGATGGCGTAGGCGAAGTCGACCGGCGTCGCACCCGC
The DNA here is from genome assembly GCA_963804265.1 of uncultured Acidimicrobiaceae bacterium. Taxonomy (GTDB): domain Bacteria; phylum Actinomycetota; class Acidimicrobiia; order Acidimicrobiales; family Bog-793; genus Fen-455. The sequence goes on along the minus strand of CAWDPZ010000070.1, from coordinate 78,814 downwards.
CGGCAGCGTCACGATCAGGCCCTTCGGCGTGAAGACGTAGACCTCGTCCTGTTCGAGGTCGACCTTGAGCATCTCGAGGAACTCGACCGGATCGGGGGTCTCGCGCTCCCAGTCGACGATCCGCTGCAGCCAGGCGATCTCGTCGGTCGAGTTGGCGCCCCGTTGGGCACCCGGCTTGCCCGCCGCCCCGGCCTTGCCACCGGACCCCGGCCTGGCGGCGGACGCCTCCTTGTACCCCCAGTGGGCGGCGATGCCGAACTCCGCCCGGCGGTGCATCTCTTGGGTGCGTATCTGGATCTCGAGCGGCTTGACGCGCGGCCCGACGACAGTCGTGTGCAGGGACTGGTAGAGATTGAACTTCGGGGAGTTGATGTAGTCCTTGAAGCGGCCCTGCACCGGGGGCCAAAGAGCGTGCACCGTGCCGAGCGCCGCCCAGCAGTCCTTCTCGGCCGTGACGATCACGCGTATCGCCACGAGGTCGTGGATCTCGTCGAACTCCTTGCCCCGCACGACCATCTTCTCGTAGATGCTCCAGAGGTTCTTCGGGCGTCCCGTGACCTCGGCCTCGATCCCCGCCTCGGCGAGTCGCGAGCGCACGACGGCGAGAACGTCGGCCAGCTCCAGCTCGCGCCGCGGGGCCGCGGGTGGCCACCATCTGGGCGATCTCCGCGAACCGTTTCGGGTGCAAGGTCTCAAAGGCGAGGTCCTCGAGCTGCCACTTGACCTCCTGGATGCCCAGACGGTGCGCCAAGGGCGCGTAGATGTCGCGCGTCTCTTCAGCGGTACGGCGTTGCTTCCACTCGGGCATCACCGACAAGGTCCGCATGTTGTGGAGCCGGTCTGCCAGCTTGATGACGAGGACACGCCAGTCGCTCGCCATGGCGACGAGCATCTTTCGCATCGTCGCGGCCTGTTGCGCCTCTTTCGAGTCGAACCGCAATCTGTCCAGCTTCGTGACCCCGTCCACGATCCCCGCCACCGCCGGGCCGAACTCGGCCTCGATCTGGGCGAGAGTCACGCCGGTGTCCTCGACGGCGTCGTGGAGGAGCGCCGCGGCGGCGCTCACCGTGTCGAGCCCGAGATCGGCGATGATCGTGGCGACAGCGACGGGGTGGGTTATGTAGGGCTCACCCGAGAGCCTGCGCTGGCCCGCGTGGGCCTTGGACGCGTAGGCGTGCGCCCGCCGCACAAGCTCGAGGTCCTCGCCGCCGCGCCTCGCGCTCAGGGTCGACAAGATGCCGTCGACCTCCGATGTCACCGGCGGGACGAGGGCGCGAGCCGGGTTCTCCGGAGCCGCCTCGGCGAGCTCAGCGGCAGGCCCGGGCACAACGGGATCGGCCGCGGACATAGCCTGAATCTACCCGCTGAGGGGCGCCGGACCTGCGAGTCCGCTCCGGACGGCCAGTCGTGGCGGGCTCTTTGCCAACTAAACTTCCTGGTAAGGCGAGTGACGATCCGCCGCCCGCATCCGCGACGCCAGAAAGAGCCACCTTGTGACCACCCCGCCGGACCTCGAGCTCCAGCTAGCCCAACAGCTCGAGCCGACTCGCCCCGCCCGGGCGAAACCCCCGTCGCTGCGGCCGGCGCTCGTCGTGCTCGCCTGCGCGATCGTGATCACCTTCGGCGGTTTCGCCGTCGCCCTCCTGGGCGGCCGGACCGGCCCACCCATCGTGGCCGGCCTGGCGACCCCCGTCCCTGGCGTGAACCTCTCCGCTGTGGCCGCGGCGGGCGTCCTGCAGCGCATCTCGAGCGGGGGCGTCCCGCCCTCTGACGTCCTTGCGGGGCTCGTGGTGCCGAACGGGGCACGGATAGTCGGTACGACGACCCACGACGCCGGGGTCGATCAGTACGACCGCAGCCTCGAGCTGCAGGTCACGACCAGCTCAGGCGAGCTCTTGAAGTTCTACAGAACCGAGCTGAGGCGCGCCCGCTGGTCGGTGCTCGGCACTTACCCGCTGCCGACGACAGGGTCGGAGGTCCTTGCCCAGCGAGCCTCCTCCGACGGCTACGAATGGGAGATCGGGGTGGAGGTGACGCCGCTCAATCCCGCCATATCGCCTTCCCTCGCCGGCGACGGTCAGACTTCGGCCGTGATGGGACTGACATTGCGGCTATTCGAGATCTCAGACGGCTCCTGAGCCCCCGGCAGCTGCTCTTGGGCCTCCGGCCGAGGCTCGTGTCGCCCGACAGGGCTCAGGGCAAGGGGCGTGAGCAGAACCGCACAGGTCAAAAGGTCGAGCGGGTAGATCAGGTACCCAAAGCGCGTGGCGGGCGCGAGCACTGTCGCAAAGAGCATGGCGAGACCGCTGAAGCCTGCTGCGCTCTGCGGGGTCGAAGGCGTCCAGCGCTTAAGCCCGTACAGCATCGCCGCCAGCCCCACCAGCCCGAGGATCGCGACCAGCTCAGGTTTCGCGGACGGGAAGAGCTTGACGAGCTCCTGGCCCAGCAACGGGCTTGCCGCGGGCGACTTGACCCTCGTCAGCCCGAGCGGGAACCGGATGGCGTTCAGCACGAAGGCGTGCAAGTTGGGGCCTACCCCGAGGGCGAGCACCGGCGTCACCACGGCTATGACGGCGGCCGAGTACCGCAGGATGGCACGACGCCCCTGCCGGTCCCATTCGCCGAGGGCCAACAGGACGAGCAGGGGCCAAGCCGTGAACTTGAGCGTGCCGGCCAGGCCCATCGCCAGCCCGGACCAGAGCGGTCTTCGCCGGGCGGCCAGCGCGAGCCCGAGGATCATCAAGGCGATCACAGGCAGGTCGTCGCCACCGGTCACCATCGGCAGGGCTCCGCTCGGAAGGATGATGACGACCTGGAAGATGCGCCACCGGCGTTTCGAGGGAATCCCCGCGATGAGCAGCGCCCCGGTGATCACGAGGAGGGAGAAGCCCGTGAGGGGAATTCTCGCGTCCTTGAGGACGGCCGCCTTCGAAAGAGCCGGGATGAGCCCGAAGACGATCATGCCCGGCAGGTAAGGGAAGAACGAGTCCTCCGAGCCGCTGACCGCCGACGAGCCGATGTTCTTCGGATGCGGCAGGTAGCAGGGCTTGTGATGCACGACGCGGTGGGCGCAGGCCTCGATTCCGGTGATCTCGTTCTGTACCTGGTTGCCCGGCTTGTTCTCCGCCCGCAACACCACCTCCCAGCTGAGCGGCAGGAGCACGACCGTCAAAAGGAGGCCGATGATGACCCCGCGCCGCAGCGTGTCCCGCTCGCGTACCTGGCCCTTGGCCCGGCGGGACCGGTGGCGCGCCACGGCGAAGCAGACCACAGCCGCGGCGACATAAGGGCCTACCGCTATCTCGGCCCACTCCCGGTAGTCGGCGCTCTCGCCCAGCAGGATCGTGCCGAAGGCAAGGACCGCTGCGAGGAGAATAGAGAAGTGCGTCCTGGTCCAGGACGGAAATGGCCCCCAGCCGGTCCCGCCCGCGAAGCGCCCAGCGCGTGACCGCGGCCATCACCCAGAGAGTATCGGGCCAGGGTGTCGCGCGACGTTCAAGTCGGGGCCGCCCGCGCAGAAGGGCGGCCCCCCGGCCCGACCTGTTGATCAGCGGTTGGGCTGCGGCGTGTAGCGCAGGTAAGGCTTGATGGCGCGGAATCCCTTCGGGAACTTCTCCTTCGCGTCCTCGTCGCTGACAGCCGGCACGATGATCACGTCCTCGCCGTCGTGCCAGTTGACAGGGGTGGCGACGGAGTAGCCCGCGGTGAGCTGCAGCGAGTCGATCACGCGGAGGATCTCCTCGAAGTTGCGGCCCGTGCTGGCGGGGTAGGTGATGGTCAGCTTCACCTTCTTGTCCGGGCCGATCACGAACACCGAGCGCACCGTCAAGGTGTTGTCGGCGTTCGGGTGGATCATCCCGTACAGGTCGGCGACCTTACGGTCCGGATCCGCGATCAGGGGGAAGTTGAGCTTGTGACCGGTGGCGTCAGCGATGTCTCCCACCCAGCGCTCATGCGAGTCGAGAGGGTCGACCGACAGTCCGATCACCTTCGCATTGCGCCTGTCGAACTCCCCCTTGAGGCGAGAGACCTCTCCGAGCTCGGTCGTGCACACCGGCGTGAAGTCCTTCGGGTGGGAGAAGAGAACTCCCCATCCGTCGCCCAGCCACTCATGGAAGCTGATCGTCCCGTCGGTGGTCTCGGCAGTGAAATCCGGGGCGACATCGCCCAGCTGTAGTGCCATCTGTCACTCTCCTGTCCTCGTGCGTTCCCCCGGCCGCTCCGGGCCGTGACCTATCGGCGATGACATTAATCGGCTTTCCTCCGCGTCGTGCCGCCGGGAGGCGGCCGGCGCAGGCCCCGGCGCGCACCATGCACCTAGCTTCGCCGGCGTGCCGAACACCGACGTCGATTACGCCCGCCTCGTCCCCGTCCCGCGGCTCGTCCCGGTGCCAGGTACCCGCCCGGAGACACGAGGAGGACTTCGGCATCTGCCTGACCTGCCGCGGAGCGGCGGCACGTGGCCTGCAGACGTGCTGGAGCTGCCGCATGATCGGGCGACAGCTCGACAGGAGCTCACCCGGGTCGTGCCGATCTCGCTCTGTTCCCCTCGCTCACCTCTTCATGAGCTCCTCGTCGGCTACAAGGCGGCCGCTTCGGCCGGAGCACGGCGTCGCCGACAGGCCCAGCTGTCGCGTCTGATCGGCAGGTTCTTCAACCTGCACCTGGGCTGCCTTCTCGGCGAGAACGACCCGGGCCCAGCGTCGGTGCTGGCGGTGCCCGTGCCGTCAAGCTGCCGCGTCCGCGCCCGTCGTGGGGCGGCACGCACCCCCTCGCCGAGATCCTCGGGACCGCTCTGGCCAACACCCCGGGCGGTGTCCCCGGCGGCGGTCGCGGTGAAAGGAGGCGAGCCGGTCGGGCACCTGCACGCCGACCCGAGAGGTTTCCGCCCTCGACCTCGCCGGGCGACGGACGCTCGTCGTAGACGACACGTACACCTCGGGCGCCCGCTCGCAGAGCCTCGCCGCGGCGCTGTCCGATGCCGGAGCGGAGGTGGTGGCGAGAGTCCCCGTCGGACGGCTCGTCCACCCCGGGCACAACCGGGCGACGGGCGCCCTCTGGGCGCGCCAGGCAGGAGAGCCATTCGACCGTCGCCCGTGTGCCTGCCCGTGTCTGCCGGTCGGTCCCAAGCACGCCCTCTCAGGCGAGCAGCAGGCGACCCAGCTTGCGCGAAGCGCCTAGCAGGCCGATCGTGCCCAGGGTGCCCAGGTAGGCCGCGTGGACTGAAAGCAGCGGGCCGACCGCGCCCGTGTCGAGCCCGCGCAGGAGTGCGACACCTTGATAAAGAGGGGTCACGGTGACAACGAGGCGCAACCACTCCGGGTACAGCGAGAGCGGATAGAACACGCCGCTGAACAAGAACAGCGGCATGAGCGCGAGCGAGATCATGTCAAAGTCCTGCCAGCTGCGCATGTAGCAGGTGCCGAACATGCCGACGCCTCCGAAGGCGAAGCTGACGAGCATCGCCGCGGGCAGGCATGCGAGGGCCCACCACGAGGCGACCAGGCCGAGCGAGGCCATCACCACCAAGACGCGAACGAGTAGACGGTTCCCCGGATGAGCGACCACGTCAGCTCCCCGATGGCGACGTCGCGAACCCCGAGAGGCGTGGCGAGGACGGCGTCATAGGTCTTCGCGATCTTCAGCTTGAAGAAGATCCCGAACGTAGCGTCGAAGATGGCCCCGTTCATGGCCGAGGAAGCGAGCAGTCCGGGCGCGACGTAGTCGGTGTAGGGAATCGACCGCCCACCGATCGAGAGGTGACCGACCAGGTGGTTCAGGCCCAGGCCGACGGAGAGCAGGTAGAAGAGCGGCTCGAAGAAGCCGGACAGGAGCATCAGCCATCCCCGCCGGTAGGCCACCACGTTGCGCTCGACGAGCCGCCTCGCGTGGCCGTGGCCGGCTCTGAGGGGCGGCACCACCCTGAGCGGCGGCCACATCGGCGGCACTTCGGCGACGCTCATGACGGCCCCTTCATCGCACGAGCCGCCGACGATATGTCACGCGCCCGGCCAGGACCCCGCCCGCGAACATCACGAGCAGGTAGGCCCCGTGCGCGACGCTGTCCCAGCTCCCCCGGACGTCCGAGCACGAAGGCTCGACAGAGGGTGACGCCTTGGTAGAGCGGCGTGCAACGCGCGACGACCTGCAGCCAGCCCGGCAGCTGCGAGACGGGGAAGAAGGTCCCCGAGAACAGAAAGAGCGGCACGATACCGAATCGGTAGAGCACCACGAAAGATTGGTCGGTGTCGCGGGTGGCGCTGAAGGCCATGACCGGGGCCGCGAAAGCCGCGCCTGTCAGGATCGCCGCCGGAAACGCCAGCAGGGCCCACGGGGAGGGCACGATGCCGAAGGCGGCCATCACGCCGAGGAAGACGCCTGCCGCCGTGGCGATGCGCGTCAGGATCCAGAGCAGGTGCCCGATAGAGGACGTCGGTCACCTCGAGGGGAGTGGCGAGCATCGCCAGGTACGTCTTCAGCCACTTGATCCCAGCCATCACGGGGAAGGTCGCCTCGTTCGCCCCGATCTGCATCGCCGTGCCGGCCAAAGACCGGGGGCGAGGAACCAGATGTAAGGCAAGCCCTCAAAAGCCGTGCTCGAACCGTGCGTTGATCAGGTGACCGAGGCCCTCCCCCATCGCCGCTAGGTAGAGGACCGGGTAGAGGAAGGTCGTCGTGAGGGACCCTCTCCAGGTCCTTCTGTAGGAGAGAAGGTTGTACTGATAGGCGCGGAACGCCAACGGGGCCCGCCCGGCGCGACGCCGCGGCGCGACCGTGGGCCGCGGCGAAGTCGTCGCGGTCAATCGACGAGGCTCCTTCCGGTCAGGTGCAGGAAGACGTCCTCGAGAGTCGAACGCCTCACCAGGGCCGCGATGGGCGACTTGCCTCGGGAGCGCACCGCGTCGAGCGTGGCGTCACCCTCGTCGGTGTAGAGCAGGAGCCGGTCGGGCAGGACCTCGACCCGCTCCGCGAGATCGGCCAGTGTCTCGCCGTGGACCTCGTGGCCCCCTGCTCCGAAGCGCAACTCCACCACCTCGCGGGTCGACCATTGGTCGATCAGCTCGCGGGGCGACCCGGAAGCTGCGATCCGCCCGGCGTCCATGACCACGAGGCGATCGCAGAGCTGCTCGGCCTCGTCCATGTAGTGGGTGGTGATCACAAGGGTCACACCCTCCCGCTTCAGGCGGTAAAGGCGATCCCAGAGCAGGTGGCGCGCCTGAGGGTCGAGGCCCGTCGTCGGCTCGTCCAAGATGACGAGGTCGGGCGAGGAGACGAGTGCTCTCGCGATCGTGAGCCGGCGCCGCATGCCCCCCGACAACGGGTCGACCCGGTCGCCGGCACGTTCGGTCAGCCGCGCGAACTCCAAGAGCTCGTCGACCCGTTCGCGAAGCTGCTTCTTCGGGAGGCCGAAGTACCGGCCGTAGAGGTACAGGTTGTCCCGCACGCTCAGCTCGAGGTCCAACGTGTCCTCTTGCGGAACGAGGCCGATCCGGCTCCGTATCTGCGAGCCGTCGCGGATCGGGTCCAGGCCGAGAACCCGCAGCGTCCCGCTCGAGATCGGCGACAGGCAGGCGATCATCCGCATCGTCGAGGTCTTGCCGGCGCCGTTCGGGCCGAGGAAGCCGAAGGCCTCCCCGGCCCGGATCTCGAAGTCGACGGACTCGACGGCGGTGAACTCCCCGAAACGCTTCGTCAGCGAGCCGCGCCTGCACGGCGGCGCCAGGGCCGCTTGCGGCCGTCGACCCGGGTTCCCCACCAGCATCGGGCCGCGACAGCTCCTCGGCGCCTCCAGGGTCTTGGTTCACGAGCACATCCTCCGCGACCGCAGTCTTCCTGTCCTCGGTGTAGGTCACCGCGGGGTTCCGGCCGCGGACCTCGGGGCGGGCCGGAGGCCTCGAGCAGGCCCTAGACTCCTCCAAGCGTGCAACAAGCCCCTGTTTGGCGCCGTGTCAGGGCCGGGATCCTCGCCCTCGTGTCGTGCATGGGAGTTGCGACCGCCGCCATGCTCCCGTTCCGGAGCCACTTGAGCCTAGCGGTGGCGGCGCTGGTCTTCGTCTTGCCGGTCGTGGCCGCGATGGTCATCGGCGGGGCATGGGTGGCATCATCGCCGTCGTCGTCGGCTTCGTCGTCCTCGACGTCGCCTTCATCCCGCCGTACGGCACCTTGACGTGGGGAACGGCCAGAACTGGGTGGCGCTCGTCGCCTACGTCGCCGTCGTCGCTCCTCGTGGCCAAGGTTGTCTCGCGTCTTCAGCAGCTCCGGGCCGATGCCGCCCGCAACGCCACCGACTCGCGTCGGCTCCTCGAGCTGTCGGAGCTGCTCGTGGCTGACAAGCCGGTCTCGCGAGATGCTCGGGGTCGTGGCCTCGAGCGTCCTCGGAGCCTTCGACCTCGAGACGGTCGCCTTGATGCTTCCTTCGGAGGAGACGGGTTATCTCGAGGTGGTGGCATCTGTGGGCGTCGCCCTTAAGGGTGAGTCGCTCGAACGGCTCATGCCCGCTCCTGGCACGCCCGCTTCTTTGACCGGAAGCGTCGTCGCCGGTGCTCTGCTGCGCCAGATTCCCCTCGCAGCCGCCGGGCGCCCGGTTGGCCTTCTCGTGCTGAGAGGCCGGGCGCTCGACGTCCACGATCGTGCCCTGCTCGCGACCTACGCCAACCACGCCGCCCTCGCCATCGAGCGGGCGCAGCTGCGCCACCAGGCACTGCGCGCCGATCTTCTCCAGGAGGTCGACGCGTGGCGCGCCGCGCTCGTCGGCACGGTCGCCCACGATCTGCGCACGCCGCTCGCCTCGATCAAAGTCGCTGTATCCGACCTGCGAGAGCCGGGGATAGTGCTCGCAGACGCGGCCCGTCGTGAACTGCTCGAGACGATCGAGGAGCAGACCGATCGCCTGACCCGCCTCGTCAGCACCGTGCTCGACCTCTGGAGGCTCGAGGCAGGTGCCCGACGCCCGAAACGCGAGTCGGTCGTGGTGGAGGACCTCATCGACGAAGCCGCTGCGCTCGTGGACAGCACACTCGACGCCTCCCGCCTGCGAAAGGTGATCGCCCCCGACCTCCCTCCGGCCGAGGTCGACCCCACCCTCATCGCCCAGGCGCTGGCGAACCTGCTCGAGAACGCCTCCAGGCACAGCCCGCCCGGCGCGCGAGATCCTGGTCGAGGCCACGCGCCGGCGGGGATCACCGGACGCGATAGAGCTCGCCGTCTCCGACTCCGGCCCGGGAGTTCCGCCCGACCAACGGGAGCTGATATTCGACCTCTTCCACCGGGGTGCCGGCGGCGGCCGGGCCGGTCTGGGCCTGGCCATCGCGAAGGCGTTCGTGGAGGCCCACGGCGGCCGTGTCGGAGTCGGCGTCTCACGCGGCAGGGGGCGCCCGCTTCGTGCTGACCCTGCCAGCGACGTCCGGACCGTCGCGGGAACTGCCGAGCGAGGAGAAGGTCTTTTCGTGACCAAGGTCCTGGTCGTCGACGACGACCCCGCCCTCTTGCGGGCGCTTCGCATCGGTCTCGAGGCAAGGGGCTTCGAGGTCATGGTGGCTCACACCGGTGCCGAGGGCTTTCGCGCGCCTCCCAAGCCATCCCCGATCTCATCGTGCTCGACCTCGGGCTTCCCGACGTCGACGGCGTCGAGGTGTGCAGGCGGTTGCGACAATGGACCGAAGTGCCCGTCATCGTTCTCTCCGCCCTTGACAGCGAGGACCGCAAGGTGCTCGCCCTCGACAGCGGTGCCGACGACTACGTCACCAAGCCGTTCGGGATGCACGAGCTGGAAGCCCGCCTCAGGGTCGCCCTCAGGCACGCCGCGGCCCGCAATCCCGCCGCCGCCGTCTCGAGCTTGACGGTCGGACCAGTGCACGTCGACCTCGCGGCACGCGTCGTCGAGGTCGGACAGGCGCCGATCGAGCTGACCGCCCGCGAGTTCGACCTGCTCGCCTACCTGGCTCGCAACGCGGGCAAGGTCTGTACCCACCGGAGCATCCTGCGGGAGGTCTGGGGACCCGGCTACGGGAACGAGACGCACTACCTGCGCGTCTACGCGAGCCGGCTGAGGCGCAAGCTCGGCGACGAGGCGGGTCCTCTCCTTCGCACCAACCCTGGTGTCGGCTACCAGCTCGTCGACGAGCGGCCCGCTCCGTCGAGAAGCTGAGGGCCCTCAGGCGTCCGGTGGCGGCGGGGCGCCCGGCCACGCCGGCGGGGGCGGCGGGTATGAGGGAGGGGGCGGCGGGTACGAGGAAGGGGGCGGCGTGTATGTCCCCGGGGGGGGCGGCGTGTATGTTCCCGGAGACGGCCAACCCTGTGGGGGCCCCTGAGGTCCGCCCGGGATCATGGCCCTGCTGCGGCCGACCGGGCCAAGGCGGCTCGGGAAATCCCCCCGGACCTCCCCCGGGACCACCCTGGCGGTAGCCCTGGAGCCCCCGGTCCACCGGCCAGGTCGAGAATGCGAACACGAAGATCATGACGATGTTGACGAGCGGTATCAACAGCAAGAGGCAGTACCACGGCGAGTAACCGGTCCTGCGGAGGATCCGGCCCGCGGGGATGAGCACGATCAGCACGAATACGAGTCCGAACACAAGCCCGCCGGATCCGACTCTTCTCTTTGCGCAGCGGCCAGAACACTCACGTTCGACTGCCTCCTCACGGGTGCGGTCACAGGGCACCAGAGCCAGGCACGGACCACCCGCCTTACAGGCGAGCGTAGACCTAGGACCCCCCGTCCACGCCACTTCGGGCTCTGCCACGATGACAGGGGTGCTCCGGGCAAGGCCGGGCACGAGGGAGGAGGCGCGATGGTCGGCATCGTCACTCCGGTGCCCTATCTCGTGGCCGTCCTGACAGTGCTGGCGGGCGGCGGTGCTCTCTGTGTCGCGGCGAGGCGCTCCCCGGGCCGATGGGTCGTTCGCACAGGCAGGATGATCTCGCTCGTCCTCGTCGCCGATGCCGTCAGCTACGTGGTCTCGGAGCTGTTGGCGAGGACCTGGTCACCGGCGACGGACCTTCCCCTCGCCCTGTGCGACGCGGCTGTTCTCGTCGCCGCCGCCGCCTGCTGGTGGCGCAGGCCGCTTCTCGTCGAGCTGACCTACTTCTGGGGCCTCGCGGGCACCCTGCAGGCCGTCATCACACCCGACCTGAACGGAGGCTTCCCCCACCTCGTCTTCTTTCAGTACCTGGCCGGGCACCTCGGAATCGTGCTCGCAGCCTTCTACCTGGTCGTCGGACTGAGAATCGTCCCGCGCCCCGGATCTGTCAGGACCGTCTTCGCGATTACTCTCGCATACACCGCAATCGTTGGACTTGTCGACACGCTGAGCGGAGCCAACTACATGTTCTTGCGACGGCCGCCCGGCAACTGGACCCTGCTGAGAGTGCTCGGGCCTTGGCCGTGGTACCTGCTGAGCGCCGCCGTCGTCGCCCTCGCCCTGCTCGGGGCGCTCAACCTCCCGTTCTGGATCGCCCGTCACCGCCATGGTTGAGCAGGCGAAACCGGAGGCGACCGCCGCAGACCGGTTCCCGGCTGCACCTGCACGGCTGGCGCGAGCCGGCGGTGGTGGGGGTGGCGCTGTTGGCCGCGGCTTCTGGTTTCGGCCAGTTCGGGGCCGTGGCGGCCCTGGGCGACGTCGCCAAGCACTTCGGGCACGTCACGCACGGGGCGACCATCGCCGAGCAGGCCGGCTTGTCGGGGACCAAGCTCGGCATCGGGCTCGCGGTGCTCCGCCTTGCCTCTCTCGCGGGCCTTCCCCTCGCCGGCCTCGCCGACCGCTTCGGGCGGCGCCGGATGATGCTCATGTGCTGTGCTGTCGGCCTTGCGCTCACCGCCGTCTCCGCTGTCAGCCCGACGTATTGGTGGTTCGTCGCCCTCTTTGCTCTCGGGCGCCCGCTGTTGAGCGCCACCTCCGGGGTGGCACAGGTCGCCGCCGCCGAGCAAACCGCATCCTCGCAACGGGCCAAGGCCGTCGCTCTCATCGCCGCCGGCTACGGGATCGGGTCAGGGATCATCGCCATCGTTCACAGCCTCGGGGCATCCACCCTCGGTTTCCGCGGCGTCGTCCTGCTCGCGCTCGTGCCCCTTGCCGCCTTGCCATTCGTCGCCCGCTGGGTGGTCGAGCCCGATCGCTTCAAGGTCGCCGCCGCCTCGGGCGACCACCCGCTGCCCGTCCTCGGGGCGGTCGGGCGCCGCTACAGGCGCCGGTTGGTCATCGTCGCCGCCCTGACCTTCGCCCTGTCGGTCGTGACGGGCCCCGCGAACAGCTTCTTCTTCCTCTATGCCCAGAACGTGCTGCACTTCTCCGGAGCGGTCACGGCGCTGCTCGTCGCCTCGGCCGGCATCACCGGGCTCGCGGGGCTCCTTCTCGGACGTTTCCTGGCTGATCGAGTCGGGCGCCGACTGGCGGCCGGAGGCGCAATGATCGCCATGGCGCTGTTGGGCATGGTGACCTACAGCGGCTCGAAGCTCGGTGCCTCGGTCGGATACCTCCTCGCAGTGCTCGCCGCCTCGGTGTTCGCGCCCGCCGCCGGCGCGTTGACAAACGAGCTCTTCCCGACCGCGGTCAGGGCGTCGGTCATCGGCTGGGAGATCGCCATCGGCGTCTTCGGGGCGATAGCCGGTTTGTTGGCCTTCGGTGCGGTGGCGGACGTCGGCAACCATTTCGGCCTGGCGGCGGTGGTGGTGTTCGCCGCCACGATCCCGGCAACCGCTTTGTTCGCCCTGCTGCCCGAGACCCGGGGCAGGGAGCCCGAGGATCTCTGGACGGCCGTCGACTGATCTGCCTCCAGCGCCCCGTGGCGCCCGCAGTCCCCGGCGAGCCCGCTCAGCGAGCGAAGGTGTGCCACCCCAGCCAGAGCCACACGGCGCCCAGGACGATGCGGCCCACGAGATTGGCCCGTAGGTCCCCGACGAGCTGGGCGAGGGTCGGCCAGCCCGATCGGACCGGCGGCCGACCGCCTCGCACGCCGCGAGCGCGACGGCCGCGGCCAGGAACAGGCCGGTGCTCATGGCCGCGTCCTCGGCGACGCCGCCATCGCGAGTCCCACAGCGCCCCAGCAGACGAAGGCCAGGGCGCGTCCGATCCGATGGCCGGGGCCGATCACCTCATTGGCCAGCGAGCTGAGCGTCGGGTAGAGGTTCCTCGGGCTGTGAAAGAGCTCCCAGAGCTCGACAGCCAAAGCGAGCCCGGTCGCGAGCACCCAGGCGACGAGGCCAGCGAGACGCCGCGACGTGTCCGGGGCAGGCCCCGTCGGTCCCCGGGCGGCTGGGTCGCGCCGGCTGGCACGGGCGATGGCCCCCGCCAGTCCGACGGCCCCGGCCGCGGACACAGTGACGACGCTCGAGGCGAGGCCGAAGGGCCTCATCGCCGCCTCGAACCATCCGCACAGGGCGAGGGCGCCAAGGGCAACTCCCCCGGCGGCGGTGCGGCCTTTGTTCAAGATCCGCGCCCGCTCACTGCGGAGAGGATAATCGCCGATCTTGCGCGACTACGAGAGCCACGCCTTGTCACGTGGCACGCTCGGCGTGAAGCTTGCGAGCCCGCGCGGCATCCGCGATCCGAAGGGGTTCTCCATCTTGAAGCGGCACAGGGGGCACAACGAGCCTCCCGCTCCACCCGCGAACACCCCTCCGCAATGGGAGCATCGATCGGTACTGCCCACAGCGACCACCTCGGACTCGTCGTCGATCAGGCGCGCCCAGGCGGCTTGACCGATCTTGGTCAGCGTGCCCGAGGGGCAGAGCTCCAGGCAACGATCGCAGTCGACACAGCTCGCGAGGGACACGCTGAGCGCAAAGCCGCCCGCACCGGTATCGGCCTGGTGTATGCACAGGGCCCCGCTCGGGCACGCGCGCACACAGACGCCGCAGGCCGTGCACCCGGCCGCCGCGAGGAGGGCGGAAGGTGCGTCGAGCTCGGACAACGCCTCCGGGGAGCCGAGCTTGGTCCTGAGGCACCGCAGCGCAGCCAAGGTACGGCAGCGCTGGTCGCGCTGGACATCTGGCATCCAGACATGGTCGAGCCGCGACAACATCAGCAAGCGCCGGCGCGACAGGGCCAGTCGACTGATGTCGTTCACGCGGGCACGGCGATGACCCTTTTCCGCCGCGTTGCAGCCCACGGTCGGCCCGCCGGGCCAAGCGGCGAGGAGCGTGCTGGCGAGAGCGACGGACGCCCCGATGCGCCAGGCCTGTGGGCATGAGCAGACGAGGACCTTCAGCTCGAGCCCCAAGGTCGCGCCGGCGGCGGCGGCCTCGAGGTAGGAGGCCGCAGTCAGCTCGCCTGCACAACCGAGGAGGCGCACGACGGTCACCTCTGGCGGGGCGTGCACCGAGCGTGCCCCGTCACGGCATACGAGCCAGACCTTGCGCGCATCGGGCTGGTCGCCGAGCCAGCGCAGCAGCGGGCTGAGGTCATCGTCGGGGCATGTCGTCCCCGCGGCCGCGCTCTCGACGCCGGCGCCCCGGGTCGCCGAGTTCCCCTCACCATTTCGCGGCGTGGAAGGAGGACGCCGAGGCCGAGGGCCCCGACACCTTTGTAAAAGTGCGTCTGCGAATTCGCCTCGACAAGGCCGAGGCAGTCTCCGCCCCATACCAACAGGTGCCCGCACAAAAAGCGACGGTGAATGTCCAGGACCTCGTCGAACCGAGGGCGGTCGTCTCGTGCCAGCGCCACCAGAGCCTGCTCGCAAAGCGAGGAAAGGAACGAGAATTCGAGCCCGATGTGGTCATCGGGCTCGCGGTTGAGGTTGGGAGCCTGCAACCCCAGGGCTCGGTAAGCGGCACGAACCTCGAAGGTCGGCTCGTCGAACAAGAGCCGGTCGGCCGTCCTGTAGACGGACTCATAGGGCGGGGCGAGAAGCGAGTCGGGCCCGACGAAGAGCCGCTGGTAGTCCCGGTTCAAGTCCGCTGCGGCCTCGCTCTCGCTCGTCGAGGACCCGAGCAGCTCGAGACCTCGAGTGGTATGCGGATCGCGCGGCATCGGCCAGGACTCGAGCTGCCCCGGCTCGGCGAGCTGGCGCTGCAGCGACTCGTCGGCCGGGGCGAGCACAAAGCGCGCCATGGCGCCGTAAGCGGCGCCAATGCCGTCGAGACGAGAAGCAGCCTCGCGAATGCTCTACGGCCGGGGCAGGCACAGGACTCAGAACCCGATCCGCACGTTGCTCGTGTAGAACAGCATCCGACCGAGAACCTCCGAAGCCAGTACGCACACGAACGCCGTGCTGACCGCGTACACCATGACCCTCTGGCTCAGACCGGCACCCGCAACACCGGCGCCACCGCTCGCCGCCGTGGCCTCAGCCGGCGCGTCAGGCGTCCCAGCTCTGATCAGGTGAAGGAACAGGGCGATGAGGGCACCGCCGGCGAAGAAGAGGATCATCTCGGCGACGAAAGCCGAACCACCGCCGAAGAGCAGGAGGTTGGCTGACCGAGCGCGCGGCTCCCCCCTTCGAGGAGAGCTCGAGGGCGTACGTGGGCTCGATGACGAACTGTACGCCGAGGAGGATCAGAGCCGAGGCTGAGATCCACCTGAGTGACTGGTAGAGCAACGGCCTCGTGTCGCCTCCGTGACGAGAACGCATCCCGGGCAGTGTCGTGACGGCGACGAAGTCGACCCCGACGGCGAGGCTGCCGAGCAGGAACGTCGTGACGAAGAAGCTGACCGGAGTCGCCCACGAGTCCCAGGCGGGGATGGTCGGGATCACATAGATCATCGCCTGGGAGAAGATGAAGGCCAGCCCGAAAAGGGCCGTGACTGCGGCCAGGATCTCGTGCAGGAGCGGAGTGAGCCACTCGCGCTTGTGCACGACCGAGAAGGCGATGGCGAGGCCGGCGAAGGCGACCCCGAAGACGATCTCCCTGCTCAGCCAGCTGCGGCCGAAGTTGTTCATCGTATTGAGCGCGTGGAGCGGGTCACCGAGGTGGGCGAGGCTGATGAGCAGCGCGACGACCATCACCGGGCCTATGGCGTAAAGCGCCGGATCCGACAACTTGTCGATCCCCGCTTTGGCGTTCTTGCGCCGGGCGAACAAGTGCAAGATGCCGTTCACCACGAACGCGCCGACAGACATCTGCGCCAGGATCGTGAATATGACGAGGGGGGTTTCTTGGGTATCCATCTCCTACACCAGTTCCTTGGGGTTGACGACGGAGCCGTTCGAGGATCCGTTCGGCTGGGCGTTTCGGGAAGGGGCGATCACGAGCGAGGGACGCGTGATCGAGGAGTCGGGCAGGGGTGCGATGTCGTTGATCGTCCCGTACTTGGACCGCAGCTCGGAGAGCTCGCCGAACTCGATGGCCCGGCTCGGGCAAGCAGCCACGCACGCGGGCTCTCTTCCTTCTGCGAGGTAGTCGGCGCAGAAGTTGCACTTTGTCTCGACGCCGCGGGCGGCGTCGAACTGCGGCGCTCCGTACGGGCAGGCCCATTCGCACAGCCGGCAGCCGACACAGAGGCTGTCGTCGATCGAGACGATGCCATCGTCGCCCTTGTGTATGGCCGTGGTGGGACACACCTTTATGCAGATCGGGTCCTCGCAGTGGTTGCACGCGATCGAGGTGTAGTAGGCGAACGCAGACGTCTCCACGGCGCCGTTGAACCGGTTCGTGGAGCCACCGACCCATTCCGCCACATGCCTCCAGACCACGCCTATGGGTAGGTCGTTCTTGTCCTTGCAGGCGATCTGACACGTCTTGCATCCGGTGCAGTAGTTCTGGTCAATGAAGAAACCAAGTTGCTTTGCCATGATCCGACCTCTTCCCTTACGCCATCTCGACTTGGACCAATATCGTGTGTTGGCCATTTCCCTTGGCCAAAGGCGTTGGGTGCTGCGACGTCAGGGTGTTGACGCACCCGCCCGTGTCCACGTTCTGAGCGCTCGGCGTGTACCAGGCCCCTTCGGGAACCGACACCACCCCGGGAGCGATGCGCTCTGTCACCCTGGCTGTGATCTTGATGCGCCCGCGGTCATTGAAGACATGGACCGTGTCGTCGTTGGAGATCCCTCGCCGCGCGGCGTCCGACGGGTTGATCCAGACAACCTGCGGAGCGGCTTCCTGCAGCCATGCCACGTTGCCGTAGGTGGAGTGCGTGCGGCCCTTGTAGTGGTGCCCGATGGCCTGCAACGGGTATTTGTGGATGAGGGGATCGGTAACGCCTTCCGGATAGTCGTACCAAGCAGGTAGGGCTGCGATCTGCTCTCCCTTGGGCAGTTGCCAGGTGCGATTCAGGTCCCAGAGCTGCTTGGAGAAGATCTCGATCTTGCCCGAGGGCGTGCCGAGCTTGTTCTTCTTCGGGTCCTGACGGAAGGTGTCCAGTGCGACCACCGTGTGATCCGGTGCATTCGGCTGGCGCCATATCCCCATCCGGGCGAGCTCGTCGAAGCCCGGAAGGCCGGGGACCGTCTTCTGGCTCTCCGCCACAAGCTCAACCAGCCACTGGTGCTGTGTCTTGCCCTCGGTGAAAGCCTGCTCGACGCCCATCTTCTTGGCGATCCCGGTGCACATCTCGTAGATCGTCTTCGACTCGAAGAGCGGCTCGATGGCCTTGCTTGCGAGGATCGTGTACCCGAGCGGGCCAGCCGCTCCTTGCTGGATCAGGTCCTCCTGCTCCGCATTGCTGGCGTCGGGCAGGATGATGTCCGCATACCGGCAGGACGGCGTCATCTGATTGTCGATCACGACGATCATCTCGCACTTGGTGGTGTCCTCGAGGATCTTGGCCGTGCGGTTGGCGTCGCCGTGCTGGTTGATCAGGGCGTTCCCGGCGTACTGCCAGACGAACTTGATCGGGGCCTTCAGGCGGTCGGCGCCTTGCACACCGTCCGCGAGGGCGGTCATCTCCGGCCCACGCTCGATGGCCTCGGTCCAGGTGAAGAAGGAGATCGAGGCCTTCACGGGGTTCTCCCCCACCGGCATCACGGCTGTCGCGATGCCATAGTCGCCCTCTCGGGCACCGGTGCCGCCGCCGGGTATTCCGACATTGCCCGTCATCGTGGCGAGGAGGAACACGGCCCGGGCGGTGGCGTCCCCGTTGAAGGTGCGCTGGGGGCCCCACCCTTGGCTGATGGAGCAGGGCTTTGTGGTGGCGATCTCTCGGGCCAGCTGGACGATTCTCTGTCGGCCGGCAGACCTGTTATCGACTGCGCCCACTCGGGCGTCTTCGGCGTCTTGTCCGGTCCGAGGCCGAGCACGTAGCTCTTGTAGGAACTGCCAGCAGGTACTCCGGCAGGCATGTGCTCCTCGTCGAAGCCAACGCAGTACTTGTCCAAGAACGCCTGGTCGTGGAGGTTCTCGGCGATCATCACGTAGGCCATCCCGGCGACCAGTGCCGGGTCGGTGCCCGGCCGGAGCGGCACCCACTCGTCGGTGAGCGTCACCGCGCTGTCGCTGTAGCGCGGATCGACGACGATCACCTTCGCTCCGGAGATCTTGTGCGCCTGCTCGAGGACGAAGGTCTCGCCTCCGCCGCTCATGCGCGTCTCTTGGGGATTGTTGCCCCACAGCACGACGAGGCTGGAGTTCACCACGTCGTCGAAGCTGTTGCTGCTCACCCAACCGCCGTAGTAGTAGCCGACGACGGCTTCGATCTGTGCGGCGCTGTAGTCCCCGTACTCGTCCAGGAATCCGCCGACGCAGTTCATCAGCCTTGCGACAAGTGAGCCGCCGGGCGGCCAGCTCGAGGTGATCGTGCCCCCGATGGTCCCGGTTCCGTAGTTGATGAACACCGCTTCGTTGCCGTACTTGGAGATCGTGTGCTTGAGGGAGGCAGCGACGGTGTTGAACGCCTCGTCCCACGAGATCCACGCGAACTCACCGGAGCCGCGCGGACCGACGCGCTTCATCGGGTACTTCAGCCGGTTCGGGTTGTAGATCCTCTTGCGGATGCTCCGCCCGCGCAGACAGGCGCGAATCTGCTGGCTGCCGAGCTCGTTGTCCCCGGTGTTGTCCGGCTCGACCCGTACGATCTGCCCGTTGACGACGCTGAGCCGCAGCGGGCAGCGGCTTCCGCAGTTGACGTTGCAGGAGCTCCAGACCATCTTGCCGGCTACGGAGCTTCCTCCGAGCAAAGACGCCTGCGCGGCGTCCTCGCCTATCGGGACGAGCCCCAGCTTCCAGCCGGCGCCGGCCACGGCCGCGCCGCCGCCCACGACGGCGCTCCATTTGAGGAAGCTCCGCCGGGACAAATCTTCCTGTGCGACCTCAGGGAGCCACGAAGCTTGATCGGTCATGGAACTTCCTCCTATGCGCCTACAGAGTGGCGCTGCTTGCCTTCCACTTACTTGTAACCCGCCCTATCAAGATCCGATGAGGGCCGAAAGGCACTGATAGCGCTCGTCAACCTGCCTTTTCCGGCCGAGCAAGAGGTTGTGCGCAAGTCACGCCGCCGTAACGCAAGTCCGGCTGGACCAACGCCTGCCCGACCGGGCTCGATACCGACCGGCCGGCGACGCGGAGATGTAGCCTCGAACTGCCCACGGTCGAAGGCAACGGGCCGGGGACCCATGGGGAGGAAGCAATGACCGAGACTTACCTGCCTGAGATCTACTCGCGCTTTCGCGAGCGCTTTCCCAAGCTGTCCGAGGACCTTGACTCCCTG
Organism: uncultured Acidimicrobiaceae bacterium; assembly: GCA_963804265.1. GTDB lineage: Bacteria > Actinomycetota > Acidimicrobiia > Acidimicrobiales > Bog-793 > Fen-455. The sequence goes on along the minus strand of CAWDPZ010000070.1, from coordinate 59,234 downwards.
GCCGAGTCCGCCAACGCCGGTCCTCTCGACGAGCGAACCAGCCGCCTCGTCAAGCTCGGCATCGCCATCGGGGCGATGGCCGAGGGTGCCGTGAGGTCCAACGCCAGACGCGCCCTCGAGGCTGGTGCGACTCCCGAGGAGCTGCTCCACGTGGTCGCCCTCACGGTGACGACGCGGGGTTTCCCTGCCGCCGTAGCGGCCTATTCCTGGGTCGAGGACGTGCTCGCCTCGAGGACCTGAACGCCTCAACCGGTGCGGCGGGACCTCACCGTCCTGCCGCCGAGACGGCAGTCAGCGCAGATTCGTGCCTGTCACAGGCCCGATGTGTCCCGCGAGGCAGCTCTGCTCAGCGCAGCCGCCGACAGCCCGGCGTCGAGCGGCGCTCCGCAGGACGCGCAGCTGGCGAGGGCTGGTCGGGTTGCGAGGATCCGGCGGCCCGCGGCCAGCGAAGCCCCGTCCATGCCCCTGACAGTCTCGAGGGCACGCTCGGGACAGCACGCTTCGCAGGCGCCGCACGCCGTGCAGCACCCCGGGTCGAAGCTGAGCGAGAGAGAGCCCGACTCGTCGTGACGGGCGGCCAGCGCGCCCGTCGGGCAAGCCCCGGCGCACACCTCACAGAAGGAACAGGCGACCGGGTCGATTCTCATTTCCCCGAGCGGACAACCCGCACCATCGGCGCGCCAGGCCCTCCGGCCGGGTCGCAGGGATCCAAGCGCCTCGAGGGACCGCATGGTCGCCTCCGGCTCGCGCAGCTCGATCACCGGGTCCCGGTCCGCGGCGACGCGCCTCAAGACCGACGAAAGGCCGGACGGGGCGGCCGCGTGCCCGAGCGCCTCCTGCAGAACAACGAGGAAGTCGCCGAGATCTCCACCTCGCGCCTCACAGCGGTCATCTTCGCAAGCAACGACGCGGGTCTCGACGCCGGCAGAAACAAGGCTGAGGAGCCAGCCCGCCGTCACCATCTTGAGCGACGGCACCCGCAGGGCCAGCCAGCGCTCCCCCGGTCTCGGTGCCGACCTCGGATTGGCGGCACACGATGGCGATACCGGTCGCTCCAACTCCGCGCGCGATCGTTCTCGACCAGAACCCCGGCCGCCGCCGCCAGTGCCTCCAGTCCCGCGCCGGCGAGGGCGAAGGCGCCGCTCCGGCAAGCGCTCACGCACGCCCCGCACCGTTGCAAAGCTCGGCCGAGACAACGAGGCGCCCGCTCTCCCGGCTCAGGGCCCCCTGCCGGCAGGCCAGGACGCACGCCGTGCACCCGGCCCGCCCTTCGCAGTGACCTGCCTGCCAGACCGCCACAGGCTGGCGGACGACGTTGGCGCCGCGCAGCAGGGACCTGCGCGAGATCTTCCCGGAGCACAGGCTCGTCCGCTCCGGCGTCGGCACCTCGAGATCGGCCGCCGACACGAGAGCGGCCGAAGCGAGAAGAAGAGCAACCGACTGCTCGAAGACCGTCGGCTCGTCGATGACCCGGCCACCCGAGGCCGCGGCCGGCCGGAGGTCCACTATGTCCACGGCCCCTGCGGCGAGGCCGGCCCGCCGCAATGCTGCGAGCAGATCTCCCCGCTTCTCCGAGCCGTCCCGGCACCCGAGGACGACGCGCTTTCGGCCGGTGCCGGCGAGCGCGCCGGACACAGCCTCCGGCGAGGCGCACAGACCGGCGACCGTGACCACGGCCGCGCCGGGCAGCTCCCGCCTCAATCGTCCGGCCACCCCCTCGAGGCACAGCGGAGCCGGTGCCCGACCCACGTCATCGCAGATGACGAGGGCGGGCACCTCCACGACGGGCATCAGTCCGAGTCGGCGGCGAAGAAAGCCTTGATCGCTGGCAGCCAGTTCAAGGTGAGGGCAGCCAAGTCCCGGTAGAAGGGGCTTTCGGCGTCGTGCGACACCGCCCGGCAAAGACGCGGGAGGAAGCGGCTGAGGTGCTCGTCGAACAGCCTCTTCGCGACCGTCCCGGTCTCCTCGAAGGCCAACGCGTACCCGATCGCCTCGAGCTCGATGGCGACATGGTCCGGCAGTTCCCCAGACTGCGACGACACCTGCAGCGACAGCTCGAGATAGAGCTCCTTCAGCTCGGCCGTGCACGGCCCCAACAAGGTTCGCCGGATGTCGACGGGCACGTCCTCGCGCCAGAACGACTCATAGGGCGGACAGGGCACCTGTCCGGGTCCCACGAAGAGGCGCTCGTACTCGTCCAGAAGCTCGAGGGCCTCCTCGAGGCTGCGGGGCGCCTTGACCGCCTCGACCACGCCGGCGGACGAGAGGAGGCGGTGGATCTCTGCGGTCAGGTCACCGGCCTCCGACCAGATCTCGACCTCCGCGGCCACCGGCCTGCTCCAGAAGTGGCTCAGCAGGTCAACGGCCGCGACGACGGTCTCCCTGGATGGCCGGACACTGCCCGAGGCGATCTCCTCCACCGTGCTGGTCCCGGCGCCTGCGCCGCCTCCGGCTCCGTTGTAGACAACCTCCCCCGTGCTCATGAGACCGTCTTGGCTTCCGACACCGCCGGCTTGGCGCGATGGCGACCCGACCGGCGAGGTCTGCATGACGTGGAGCTTCTGGTAGCCGAGAGTGACCAGCGTCGCGAACAGGGCGACCAGGCCGAGCACGATGCCGATCTCGATCCAGGTCGGGTGGTACCGGCCGATGAGCTGGAACGAGGTCGTCTGGGGGTTGTAGGTCCCGACGGCGTTCCCGGGCGGGAACTGGGTGAGCGGGTTTATGAAGCCGAGGACGACGAGCTCGATGCGGAAGGCGAAGACCCCGACGATCGCGAGGAACGCCGCCAGTCCGAGCGCTCCGGGCAGCTTCTTGAGCCTGGGGACGAGGAGGAAGGCGAGGGGGATCACCCCGCCGACGATCCACTCGATCCAGAACAGCTCGGCCCAGGAGCCGCCGGGGAGCACGAGGTTGAGAGCCGAGCGGTCCGCCGGGACGTTCCCCCACAACACGGTTATGTAGTCGGCACCCACGAAGAACAGATCGACCAGCAGGCTGATGGCGATGAATCCCCGGAGCCAGCTGGCGCGTCTCCTCGGCAAGCTCGACCTTGCCGTAGCGCTCTGCGCACAGGGCGAGCAGGGTCACGAGCGCCGTGCCCGACAGAACTGCTGAGACGACGAACAGCGGCGCCATGAGCGAGGTGTTCCACCAGCTGCGAGCGATCTGCAGGCCGAAGATCCAGGCCGTGACCGAATGCAGCAGGATCGCCGTCGGCAGCCCGACGTAGGCCATGACCCGGGCCACTTGCTTCCAACGGCTCGGCTCGGCGGCCTGGCGCTGGAGAACGTAGAGGTCGACGACCGAGAAGACAAAGTAGACGGTGATGATCAAGATGTCCCAGATCAAAGGAGAGGTCCAGTTCGGATGGACGAAGATGTTCAGCACCCGGAACGGCTGGCCGAGATCAGGGATGATCATGAGAGCAGCCACCGCCACACACGCCGCGGCCGAGAGCACGCCGAGGCGCGAGAGCGGCTTCAGAGCCTTGATGCCGAAGACCTCGGCGCTCGAGGCCATTATGAGCCCGCCCGCGGACAGTCCGATGAAAAAGGCGAAGGTGAAGATGTACATTCCCCACGAGACGACGTCGCGCATGCCGGTCGCGGCAAGGCCGTAGTGGAGCTCGTCGATCCAGGCAGCCAGCCCCCAGACCATGAAGGCGACGAGCACCGCGTACCAGGCCCAGATGGGCCGGAAACTACGTGTCGCGCGAACGGGAAGTGCCGCCGTAGTTGTGGCCATGGCCGCCTCCTCAGCTCTCGCCCGGCACGCGCTTGGCGACCGGGAGGTAGTAGACGTTCGGGTTCGTGCCGAGCTCGGCGTGGAGCTGCTCGGCTCCCCCGACGTTGACGAGCTCGCTCACCTGTGATTCCGGGTCGTTCAGGTCGCCGAAGACCCGGGCGCCGAGCGGGCACGCCTCGACGCAGAAGGGCAGCTCGCCCACGTCGATGCGCTCGACGCAGAAGGTGCACTTTTCCACGACGCCCTTCGGGCGCTCCGGGGTGAACACGAGGCGGCCGCCGGTCGAGTACTCCTTGCCGTAGCCGACCACGCCGCCAGGGGCGTAGTCCGAGTCACCCCAGTTGAAGATACGCACGCCGTAGGGGCACGCCGCCATGCAGTAGCGGCAGCCGATGCAACGGTTGTAGTCGACGAGCACGGTCCCGTCGTCGCGGCGGAACGTGGCCCCCACCGGGCAGACCTTCACGCAGGGCGCATCCTCGCAGTGCTGGCAGGCGACCGGCAGATATGCCAGCTCGCAGTCGGGGTAGGTGCCCCAGGGCACGTCCATGTTGTCGCTCGCGGGCGGCTTGGCCGTCGTCGACTGGTTCGGGGCGGTCGTGAGCACCCTGTTCCAGAAGTAGCCGAGGGGCTCGTTGTTCACCTGTTTGCAAGCGATGGCACAGCTCCAGCACCCGACGCAGCGGTTCGTGTCGATCACCATGACGTGGTGCGGGACGGAGTTCTTCTTGGCAGCCATGACGATTACGCTCCTGGCTCGACTTGGACGAGGACGTCGTAGTACGCCGCGTTCGACGGGAAGTTGGGGATGAGCGACTGGGCGGGCTTGGCGATCTGATGGGTCAAGTTGTTCGGGTGGCCTTCGATGTAGTGCTTGACCCGGATCGTGTCCCAGCCGCCCTGGTAGCAGTTGACCACCCCGGGCTTCATCGACTCGGTGAGGCGGGCCCGCACCTTCATCTGGCCCCGGTCGTTGAACACCCTCACGACATCACCGTCGGCGATGCCCCGGGGGGCGGCGTCACGGGGATTGATCTCCAAGAAGCCGTCCCCGCCGTTGTTGACCTCCTTCAGCCAGGGGAGGTTGACGAACTGCGAGTGCGTACGGAACTTGGTGTGCGTGGAGAGGAAGACGAGGGGGTACTTGGCGTAGAGCACGTTGGTGGGAGAAGCCTCGATGGGCTCCTTGTGGTCGCAGAGCTCCTGGTCGTAGGGCAGCAGCATCTCGACGTAGAACTCGATCTTGCCGCTCTTGGTCGGGTACTGCTGGTTGAAGAAGGGCACGTACGGCATGGGGTCGGTGTTGAGATGGACGCACTCGGTCGTGAGCTGCTCCCAGGTGAGGCCCTGCACCGACGGGTCGGCGTCGGACTGCCCCAGCCGCAGCAGCTGCTTGAGGTACTGCTCGGGCGTCTCTGTGAAGTACTCCCCGTAGCCCATCTTCTCGGCGATCATCCTGATCGCGTCGAGATCGGACTTCGACTCGAAGAGCGGGTCGATGATCTTCGGCATGTACTGCAGGTAGAAGTTGTTGGAGGAAAGCAGGTCCGTCTTCTCGAAGTAGGTGCACGCCGGCAAGATGACGTCCGCCATGTCCGCCGTTGCCGTGAGGGAGTAGTCGGACACCACGATGAACTCGAGCTTCTCCATCGCCGCCCTCACCCGGTTACGGTCCGACATCTGCTGGGCGAAGTTGTCGATGGGGAACCAGGCGGCCTTGACAGGGAACGGATCGCTCTTTTCGACGGCGTCGCAGAAGTTCATCGGCTCGAGCACGGTGTAGAGCTTGGTCCCCTTCGGGGCCCAGAAATCGAGCAGGTCGAACGGCGCGAAAGTCGCCGCTATCCCGCCGGCGAAGGTGGTCACGCCACCGCCGTGGACCCCGATGTTGCCCGTTATCGCCTGCAAGGTGAGCAAGCGCCTGCATGTGCAGGTCGCCGTGGTACCAGTGGGAAAGGCCAAAACCGACCCTCACCGCCAGAGGCTTGCTCGACCCCCAGATCCGGCCGAGCTCGACCACCTGGGCGGCAGGCACGTCGGTCAGCTTGGAAGTGTGCTCCGGCGTATATTTCGCCGCCATGTCCGCCAGCGCCTGCAAGGCGGTCCGGGCCTGCAGCTTGCCCACGGCGTGCGTCCCGAGGATCGCCGCGGACTTGAGCGACGGGTCGCTCGCAGCCTTGATCTTCTTGTCGGACTCGTCGAAGACGACGTAGTCGTCCTTCGCCCCCGGGATGACCTTCTTGGCCCGGAGCCACTTCCCGTCTGTCGGGTCGATGAGGTAGGGCCCGACCGTGTTGGCACGGATGTAGGCGGCGTCGTAGGTGCCGTTCTCGAAGATCTGGTGGATGATGCCGTCGATGAGGGCCGTGTCGGCGCCCGGCCGGATCGGTCACGAAATCGTCGCTCTGGGCGCACGTGACCGTGAAGCGTGGGTCGACGGAGATGAGCCTGGTGCCGTTCTGGTCCCTGCGTCGCACATCACCCGCCAGTCCGGGATCGAGGTCTCGGCCACGTTGTTGGCCCAGAAGACGATCGTCTCGGCGCTCATGAAGTCGACCGACTCGTGGCCTGTGAAAAAACCGCCGGCATTGGAAGGGTTGGTCGGGTCGACGAGGACGTAATTCCATCCCGCCGGCGTCGCCGAGTCGCCCTCGTTGTCGCCCTCGGAGTCGCCCGCTGAAGCGCCGATGACGCTCGCGAAGCGGAAACCGGCCCCGACCACGCCCTCGATCAGGGCCAACGAGCCGGTGTAGGGGGCGACCCAGACGGACGTCTTGCCGTACTTGGCCTGGATCTCCTTGAATTTCGTGGCGATCAGCGTCGTCGCCTCGTCCCAGGTGATCCGCTGCCACCTCCCGACCCCCGCTCGCCGACGCGCTTGTAGGGGTACTTGATCCGGTCCGGGCTGTAGGTGTTCGAGATCTGCGAGAGCCCCCGCAGGCAGATGCGGGGGTGGAAGGTGGGCGCCTGCTCGCCGGAGACGGTCTTCGTTCCGAAAGCGGCGGGACCGATCATCGTCACACGTCCGTCGGTGACGTGCACCAGGTGCCCGCACGCCCCGTCGCAGTTGTTGGAGTGCCCCGTGCGGTAGACGACCTCCTTGCCCGTCAGGAATTCGTCCTCGCTTGCAAGATCACCATTGGTGGGCTCCAAGAAACGGAGGTGGTCCGCCACCACCAGTCCGCCCACCGCCGCCGCGCTGCCACCGAGAAAGGAGCGTCTCGAGAACTTGGACATCATGCCTCCCCGCCTTGTTGCGCCTGCTGATCAGCACTCATGAACCCATATAAATGACGCCCGACCTGCGCGCACAGGGTAGAAAGGCCCCCCGCCGTGAGCAAAAGGCCCGGATTAAACCCGGACGTGCTTATCGACGGACTCCCATCGGCCGCCTCACGTCGGATCACAGCTGCTCACATGCAGTTTCTGCACGCATTGCCGACTATTTGTGACGACAACGGTTAATATTGACGACGTGCCGACGGATGGTGACGCGCCCGGAGCGGGCCGTGCCCGCTCCGGTGAGCGCCGCCAGTCACTGCTCGCTCTTCTCCGAGGCTCGCCACGGGCTCTCGACGCCGCCGAGGCCGGTCGCGAAGTCGGCCTTCACCGCAACAGCGCCCGTGCCCATCTCGACGCGCTCGTGTCGGTCGGGCTTGCCCGCCGCGTCGTCGAACGGCGAGCTACCCGTGGGCGTCCTCGTGTCCTCTACGAGAGCGCCACCGGCCCGGAAGACCCCTTTGCGCCTCCCCGGCGCAGACCGGAACCGCCTACCTCGAGCTGGCCCAGCTGCTTGCCGGCCAGCTGACCGAGATGGAAGATGCCCCGGCGAAGGCGGTACGGGCCGGGCGCCGCTGGGCAGCGGCCGTGGACTCCTCACCGCTCCAAGCTGGGGCCCCTTCTCCAGGCGAGGCGATGACCACCGTCGCGGGCCTCTTCGAGAGGCTCGGGTTCGACCCGGAGCTGGTCCCCGAGCATGGCCGGATCCTGCTTCACGCCTGCCCCTATGTGGAGGTCGCCAGAGGAGCCGCGGCCGGTCGTCTGCGGGATGCACCTCGGCATGCTGAAGGCGACGTTGGAGCGCCTCGACGCCCCGCTCGAAGTGACGGGATTCCACCCCTTTGTTCAGCAGGACCCGCTCTTGTGCCTCGTGACCTTGGCGGAGAAGTCTGACCGGGGCTGCCGGCGCTCGGAGCTCTTCCCCAGCCCTCAGCCCCAGGCAGCCCGGGTGGGCGGCATACCGCTGCGGCCTTTCTCGGGCACGACGCCGAGCACCTGGTGCACCGAGATGCCGCGCGTTCTCGAAGCCGACGACAGACGCCGCCATGTAGATCCTCCAGATCCGGGCGTGGGCGAGGCCCGACCTCCTCGACGGCCGAGTCCCAGTTGGCGCTCCAGATTGGCGAGCCAGGCGCGCAAGGTGCGTGCGTAGTGCTCCCGCAGGGACTCGACGTCGCGGCACTCGAAACCGGCCCGCTCCATCGAGAGCACCACGTCTCCGACATCCAAGAGCTCGCCGTCGGGGAAGACATAGCGCCCGAAGAAGCTCCACGACCGGATCCTCGATCCGCCAACCTCTGAGATGGCGTGGTTCAGCAACCTGCCCCCCGGCACGAGCAAGCCCCGCAAGGTCTCGAAGTACCGGGCGGTGCGGACCTTGCCGACATGCTCGAACATCCCGATCGAGGAGATGGCGTCGAACCGTTCGCCTCTCATCTCGCGGTAGTCCTGCACGCGGATCTCCACCCGGTCCTCGAGGCCGGAGGCCGCCACCCTTTGGCGGGCGTAGTTCGCCTGCACCTCGCTCAAGGTGATCCCGACGACGGTCGCTCCGGAGCTCGACGCGGCATGCATCGCCATCGTTCCCCATCCGCACCCGACGTCGAGAAGGCGCATCGGGGCCGAGTCACGGAGTCCGAGCTTGCGGCAGATCAACTCGTGTTTCGACTCTTGGGCCTGTTCAAGGCTCGTCGCCTCGTCGACAAAGCGGGCGCAGGAGTACGTCATCGTCGGCCCGAGCACCATCTCGTAGAAGTCGTTGCCCACGTCGTAGTGATGCGTGACCGCCCGTGTGTCCCGACGGAGGGAGTGCCGCAAGCCCCCCACCCGGGCCTCTTCGGGCGGAGCGGGCAAGGGCAGCCCCATCGGCACCGGCCCGCACGGCCGCTCCCAAGGCAGCCGGCACGGCCGCGAAGTCCGACGCGGCAATCGCGCGGAGCGACCGACTGCAAGGCGGTGAGCATGCCGATGACGTCGCCCTCGATCTCGATGTCCCCGGCTACGTACGCCCGCCCGAAGCCGAGCTCGCCCGGGGCCCAGACGATGCGGCGCAGGGCGTCTGCAGAACGGACGTGAAGCGTTCCCGGACCGTCGGTCGGGACCGAAGCCACTGCCGTCCCATAGCTCGAAACGAACCGGGATCTCGTCGCCGAGCAGACCACGTACGAGGGGGGCGAGCGCGCGCGCCGCGCTCGGACGGTTCCTCGAGGCGGCACCTGAAGATCTCGGCGATGGCGGCTCAGGCTCGACAGACCCACCGACCCTCGCCATCGACGACCGTTCCATGGCCATTGGATACCTCCCGCAGTGTCTTGGTGCGCCGCCCACCTGCGGCGCGCTCGCCTCGAGCTCCAGTCCTCCCGTGTCGCAAACGATTAGCGAAGAGAATATCTGCGCTCGCCGCCGTGGGCCCACGACGCGCGCGGAAGCTCAGCTGCGGATCTGGACGGCCTTGCCCGCCGGAGCGGTTCGCACCTCGACCGGGGGCAGGATGCGCCTTACGTAAGTGGCGATGTAGTCGGCGAGATAGATGCTCCCGGCCATGTTCAGGTGGACTCCGTCGAGCCGCAGAGCGATCTCCTGTCCCCCGATCAGGCGGCGTCGCCGCATAGCTCCAGCGGGGACCGTTGAGCACGCGATCCGGGGTTGAAGAAGGTCACGCCCGGGTACCTCGCCGCCTGCTGAGAGCAGACGGCGTCCATCGCCTTCATGTCGCCGGACAGCTGCGGATCCTGCATCGCCGGCTCTCCGATCCAGAGCACCTTGGAGCCTTCGCGGACGAGCGAGCTCATGATGGCCCCGACCCTGGCGCCGTAGACCTTCCTCCACAGCGGGCTCCCGACAGGCTGGATGGCGCCGTCGATCAGCAGAGCCTGGCCGTCATTGGCGCTGCCCATGTAGATGACGAGCTTCGGGCGGCGCGCGGCCACGACCGCGAGCAGGTGCCGTGACCAGTCGAAATAGCCGGGGCTGACGAGGCCGGAGCCGACCTGGTACTCCGCCAGGGTCCTGAGCCTCGGCGACGAGACGTGATAGGTGTCCCACGCCCACTCCGGCCCGGCCGCGGTCGAGTCGCCCGCGAAGTAGATGGGAGGTCCGACCGGCCCCGGCACGGGCGCGGCCGCGGCTTGCGTGGAGAGGTCATGAGCCAGCACGTCGTGCGCGAGGGCCACGAGCTGGTCGCTGTGAAGCTCCGAGAAGTCGCCAACCTGCTGCCACAAGAGCCAGTAGGAGGTGCCGGACGACGGTGAAGTAGAGGTAGCGGTTGTTGGCGATGATGGCTTGATCGCCGAGCCCGGTGATCGTCTGGAGCGTGGTCACGTACTGCGTCGCCGCCTGGAAGGAGGTGTGCGGCTCGACAGCGAGCGCCAGGAACGCGTCTCTCGCCCACGAGCCATTGGCAGTAGGGATAGGTCGGGGTGGCCGGGCTGACCGGACCCCCGAACTCGGCCCGGATCTGTGCGCGGCTCAGCAGCCTGCAGGCGACCCGAGTCACCTGGCTTCCGAGCGAGCCGTCGTCGAACCGTGGCCTGGCACGAGGATGCAAGAGCGTGGTCGGTGGAGCTTGCGCGCTGGTCGTCGTGACCGACGAGCTGCTCGTCGTCACGGCGGAAAGGCTCGTCGTCGTGCCCGGACGCTGGGAGGCTGCGGGACCGCACGCCGCCAACCGACGCCGCCACCGCCACAGCTCACGACGGCGCAAAGCCCGCCTCTGCGAGCACGCGCGTCTGGGAGGAGGAGCCCAAGGCCACGGCGAGAGGCTACGGCCCGAGACGGGCGGGCGGCATTCAGGGCACGGTGGAATTCCCACGCCGGCGTTGCGATCCGGCACCCCGAGCCTCGCCGTGCTCAGAAGTAGCGCTCGTCCTCTGTGCCGTAGCTGCGGAAGGCGATGAGCGTCCGCAGCCGGGTGACGCCTTCCAGGACGGCGATGCGCTTCGTGACGACCTCGGCCAGCTCCTCGTGATTGGCCACCCGGACCACTGCGACGAAGTCCTCGTCGCCGGCGACCGAGTACGCCGCCGAGACTCCGGGCACGTCGGCCAGCGCCCGGCCCAGGTGCGCCAGCTGCGCAGGGGCCGCGTTTATGAGGACGATCGCCGCAACCACGTCGCCACTCTAGGCGAGGCGCGACAGGACGCATCGCCCCGGCTCCCGGTACGCCTCTCCGCCGGCCCCGTCGCGCCGGTGGACCGGCACCTGCCGGGCAATACGATGGGCTGGCCGTGAAGCTTCGGATCTTGGAACTACGTCGGGCCCGCCTGCCCCTGGTCACGGCTTCCACACCGCCCTCGGGTCTGAGCAGGTACGCGAGGTGCTGCTTGTCCGCGCGGAATGTGACGAGGCCGAGGGCTGGGGCGAGTGCGTCGCGGGCTCTCAGCCGAGCTACTCCTCGGAGTACATCGACTCGGCCTGGCTGACGATCGAACGCTGTCTGGCGCCCGCCCTCTTGGGCGCCGGAGAGCTCGACGGGACCGGCGTCCAGTCGCTTCTCCGCCGGTTCAAGGGTCACCGCATGGCCAAGGCTGCCCTGGAGATGGCGATTCTCGACGCCGAGCTGCGTTCCGCGGGCGTCTCCCTCCGGAGCTTCCTCGGTGGTGTCGCCGACTCGGTCACCGCCGGTGTCGCCGTCGGCATCGTGGGCTCGATCGAGGAGCTGCTCGATTCGGTCGGCGGGTATCTCGCCGCCGGCTACCGGAGGGTCAAGCTGAAGATCGAGCCGGGCTGGGACCTGCAGCCCGTCCAAGCCGTTCGAGAGCGCTTCGGAGACGCCTTGATGCTCCAAGCCGACGCCAACGGTTCCTACGGGCGGTCTGACTTCGAGCATCTTGCCCAGTTGGACGAGTTCTCCCTCCTCCTCCTCGAGCAACCTCTCGGCGAGGAGGACCTGCGTAGGCCACGCCCAGCTGGCACGCCGGATCGCCACACCGGTCTGTCTCGACGAGTCGATCGTCTCGGTCGACAGCGCGGCCACCGCTCTCGCGCTCGGGGCGTGCTCGATCGTGAACATCAAGCCAGGCCGCGTCGGCGGCTTGCTGGAGGCGCGTGCCGTCCATGACCTCTGCGTGGACCACTCGGTGCCCGTCTGGTGCGGGGGCATGCTCGAGACCGGCGTCGGGCGGGCGGCCAATCTTGCCTTGGCCTCACTGCCCGGGTTCACCCTGCCGGGCGACATCTCCGCCTCGGACCGCTACTTCAGCGAAGACATCACCGCGCCCTTCGTGCTCCACGACGGCAAGATCGCGGTCCCGGACGGTCCCGGTCTCGGGGTCGAGGTCCGACTCTCGGTCCTCGAGGGACTCACGACGCAGGTCGAGACGATCCGTCCCGGCGACAAATGAGCCGAGCCGGTCGGGTGAGCCGAGCCGGTCGGGTGAGCTCCGAGCCGCTCGGGCTCAGCCCTCCTCACGGGTGTAGGGGATCCCGAGGGAGGCGGGCGTCCCGATCCGTCGGTTGGCCCAGCTCGTCGACGCCGCCGCCAGGGCGATGACGGTCATCAGGAACGGGAGCGCCGAGTAGAACTCCGACGGGAGGACGGTTATGTGCCGGGTCTGTAGCGTCGGTCCGAGAGCGGAGAAGGCACCGAACAGGTATGCCCCGAGCACGAGCAGATCCGGGCGCCAGAAGGCGAAGATCACAAGGGCGATGGCGATCCAGCCGACGCCGGCCGTCAGGCCGTCGGTCCAGAAGGGAGCGAGAGCCAGGGTGAAGTAGGCGCCCCCGAGGCCGGCGAGCGCCCCGCCGATCAGCGTGTGCACGTAGCGGTAGGCGATCACGTTGATCCCCATGGCGTCCGCGGCAGCCGGGTTCTCCCCCACCGCTCGCAGGTAGAGGCCTGGACGCGTCCGGTACAGGTAGTACATGACGGCGATGACCAGCACCCAGGAGGCGTAGACGAAGGCGTCCTGGTCGAAGATGAGCGGCCCGACGATCAGCAGGTGCTTGAGTCCGAAAAGGTTGACGTTGTTGAACGAGTGGTGCCCGGCGATGCCACCGATGTTCCAGACCTGGCCCAGGTAAGAGGACAGGCCGATGATGCCGGCGAAGATGGTGATCGCCAGACCGGAGACGATCTGGTTCACCCGGATCGTGATGGACAAAAAGGCGTGGATGAGCGCCATGGCGGCGCCGGCAACCATGGAGGCGAGCACGGCCAGCAGCAGCGCCAGGGCCGTCGCCACGTGCAGCTTCTGCGAGACGAAGAAGGCGGTCACCGCTCCCATGAGCATCATGCCCTCGACGCCGAGGTTGAGCACGCCCGAGCGCTCCGCCAGCAGCTCCCCGAGGCCGGCGAGCACGAGGGGAGTCCCGAAGGCGATGGCAGAGACGACCACGGCGAGGACGATGTTCGAGTTCACGACGCCACCCCGCTGGTGGTCGCTGTGCCGCGGTCGCGGCCGGAACGGCGCGGCGGCGGATCGCGATCCGGTACCGGGCGAGGATCTCGCCCCCGAGCACCGTGAACAGGATGATCCCTTCCATGGTGCCGACGAGGCCGGTCGGGAACGAGGGGCCCTCGAGGGCGAAGCCGGCGTTGGTGAGGCCGCCGATCAAGAGCGACACGAGCACGACCGCGAGGGGGTTGTAAAGGGCGAGCGCGGCGACGACGATCCCGGTGTAGCCGTACTGGGCCTGCTGGAGACCGCGGGGATCGAGCACATGGCCGAAGTCGCCGATCTGGCTGGATCCGGCGATACCGGCGATACCGCCGGAGATCGCCATGACCGAGACGATCTTCCGCTTCGTGCGGATGCCCGAGTAATTGGCCGCATTGGGGGAATCGCCCATGACCCGCATCTCGAAGCCGTAACGGGTCTTCTGGATCAGCACGAGCAGCCCGACGGCCAGACCGATACCGAGCACGAAGCCCATGGGCAAGGTGAACGATCCGATGTTGATCCCGGGCCAGGTGGCGTTGGGGCCGAGCGTCTTACCGGTCGGGAACACCGACGCCCCCGGCGAGGACAGGTCCCTCCAGTAAGAGGTGCTGTCGTAGATCAGGTAGTACATGAAGAAGCCGGCCACGTAGTTCAGCATCAAAGAGGTGAGGATCTCGTTGGTGCGCAGGTAGGCGCGCAAGAGCGCGGGTATCGCGGCCCAGATCATCCCGCTCAGGGCACCGCCGAGGATCATGGCGATGATGAGCAACGGGCGCGGCCAGTCGCCGAGGCAGAGGCCTACCGCCGCCGCTCCCACCGCGCCCATGTAGAGCTGGCCCTCCCCGCCGATGTTCCAGGTCCGCATCCGGAATGCGAACGCGGCACAAAGACCCGTGAAGAGCATCGGCGTGGCGTAGACGAACGTGGACGTGAGACCGCCGGGTGCGGTGACCGCCGCCGAGTACATCTGGTGGTAGGTGGAGATCGGGTTGTGGCCGGTGGATGCGAGCAGGATGCCGGCGAGGATCGCAGCCAAGCAGGAGCGACGCCAGCGGCACGGCGACCTTGAGCCACTTCGGCGTGTCGAGACGCCTTTCGATGCGCAGCGGGCCGGTCACGACGCCCCCGCCATCATGAGGCCTATCTGCTGCCGGTTGGCGTCGGCGGCCTCGACCACCCCCACGACCCGGCCGTTGTAGAAGACGGCGATTCGATCGGAGAGCTCGAGGACCTCGTCGAGGTCCTCGCTCACCATCATCACCGCCACCCCGCTCTTGGCCGTCTCCGACAGGGTTCGCCGCACGTACTGAGTGGCGCCGACGTCGAGGCCGCGGGTCGGCGAGGCTGCGACGAGCACTCGCGGCTCCGAGGACAGCTCCCGGGCAAGCAGGACCTTTTGGATGTTGCCGCCCGAGAGCTGCCGGATGAGCGTGCGAGGTCCCGGCGCGTGGATGTCGAAACGCTCGATCGCCACCTTCGCGTTCGCGATCGCCTTTCGGCTCGAGAGGACCGGGCCGGAACGCATCGCCTTTCTCCGGTAGGACTTGAGCATCAGGTTCTCGGCAATCGACAAGTTGGGCGAGATGCCCGTGCCCATGCGGTCTTCGGGCACGTAGGCGATGCCGAGGTCGATGGCCGCGCGTGGATCGCCGGCGGGAAGCCGGCTCCCGCCGAGGCGTGATGCTGCCCGCCGTGGTCTCTCGCAGACCGGTGATGACCTCGGCCAGCTCGCGTTGCCCGTTACCTGCCACGCCGGCGATCCCGAGGATCTCCCCGGCCCGCACCTCGAGCGTGACGTCCTTCAACGCCTCGGCGCCGAGATCCCCCCGCGCTGAGACGCCCGTGAGCTCGAGCACGACCGGACCCGCCTCCTCGGCGAGCTTGGCGGCCGCTTCGAGGGAGACATCGTGCCCCACCATCAACCCGGCCAGATGGTCGGCGTCGGTGCCGGCGGTCGGGACCGTCGTGATCGATCGGCCCTGGCGCAGGATCGTCACCCGGTCGGCCACGGCCAGCACCTCAGGCAGCTTGTGGGAGATGAAGATCACCGTCCGGCCCTCGGCGGTCATGTCCCGCACGCTCGAGAAGAGCTGGTCCGCCTCTTGGGGGGTGAGCACGGTGGTCGGCTCGTCGAGGATGAGGACCTTGGCGCCTCGATAGAGGGCCTTCAGGATCTCGACCCGCTGGCGCTCGCCGAGCGAAAGCTGCCAGATCCTCGCCCGCGGGTCGACGGGCATCTGAAATCGTTCAGAAGCCTCGGCGACCACCTTTTCGACTTTCCCGGGCGAGAAACGGAACTGTCGTGACGGGGACCAGCCCAGCACCACGTTCTCCGCCACCGTCATGGACTCCACGAGACGCAGGTGCTGGTGGACCATGAAGATCCCCGCATCCTGGGCGTCTCTCGGAGAGTGGAACCTCACCGCTCGCCCACCGACGAAGAGCTTTCCCGCGTCCGGGCGGTAGAGGCCCATCAGGAGATTGCAAAGGGTCGTCTTGCCCGCCCCGTTCTCGCCGAGCAGGGCGTGCACCTCCCCCTCGGCCGCCTCGAACGACACGCAGTCGTTCGCGACGACGCCGGGGAAGCGCTTCGTCATCTCGACGACCTGCACCGCCAACGCCCCCGCCGTCGGGCGGAGGCGTTCGCCGAGAGGCCCGGCACCGGGGCGGAGGCTGCGACCGGGGCCGCTTGATCCGCACCGGCACCGGGAACGGAGTCGGTCATGAGACCGTTAGCCCTTCGGGTTGCCGATGACGCCCTTTACGAACCACGTGATCGAGTACTTCTGCATCACGGTGAGGGTGACGCCCTTTTTGACGACGACCTTGCCGTTCTGGCCGTAGATCGGCCCGGTGAAGGGGTCGAAGCTGCCCTTGATGATGGCGTGCTCCTTGGCGAGGATCGCCGTGCGGGTGGCCGCGGTGACAGACGGGCCGAACGGGGCCAGCTGCACGAAGCCGTCCGCCAGGCTGCCGTACCAGAACTGGCTCTTCCAGGTGCCGTTCATGGCCGCCTTGACTTCCTGGATGTAGTACGGGCCCCAGTTGTAGGTGGTGCCGGTCAGCCAGGAGCTCTTCGCGAACGACTCCTGGTTGGAGTCGTAGCCGACCCACTTCAGTCCGGCCGCCTTGGCGACCTGTCCGGTGGTGGGGCTGTCCTGTCCGTCGGCGAGAACGCCGACCTTGGCATCTACGAGGCTCTGAGCAGCGGTGCGCTCGGTCGCCGGTCCGAACCAGGTGTTGGTCCAGACGACCTGCACTGTGGCCTTCGGGTCCATCGCCTGGGCGCCCATCGTGAAGGCGTCGACCTCGCGGAGGCACTCCGGGATGGCGAAGGGAGCGACAAAGCCGATCTTGTTGTTGTGAGCTGCCAGTGCGGCCGCGCCGGCAGCCATGCCGCCGAGGTAGTCGCCGTCCTCGCCCGCTCCGTAGTACTCGGACAGGGTCTTGGTCACCGTCGTGCCGGTCGCCTGCTCGAAGAGCACCTTCGGGTACTTCTTGGCGGCCCTGATGAGCGAGTCCTGATAGCCGTATGAGGTGGCGAAGATGATGTCCGCTCCGGAGTTGACCAGCTGCGTGATGACCTGGTCGCACTGCGGGCCTTCAGGAACGTCCTCCTTGAAAAGCGTCTTGACGCGTCCACCGAAGTAGCTCTGAACCTGTTGGCGGCCGACGTCGTGGGCGTGCGTCCAGCCGGCGTCGCTCGGGGCGCCGACGTATATGAACCCAGCGACGAACGGGTGCGCCTTGGTCCACTGGCTGCCCGGGGCACCGAGCGACGTTGCGGGCTTGGCATTGGTCTTCGTGCTCGCGGCCGAGGCCGAAAGGTTCACAACGGCCAGCGCTCCGACCATCGCGAGGGCGGCACAGACGCCCAACACTTGTCTCGTCCTGCTCATGACCTGTCTCTCCTCTCGAGATGACCGCCGGAGACCGACAGCCACCTCCGTTGTTCGCCGACCGGGTCGCCCCGGCTTACCGGCTCATAGCAAAGGATGCACAACTTTACGAACGCATGAACAGGGTCATTCGACCCTAACCAGCGGAGACCGATCTCCCAAAGCGGCCGCCATGGCGGGCGCCTGAACGTGACCATAGTCGTCAGTCGTCGGCGGAGCCCGGTCCTCTCCGATGACCAGGCGCGTCCCAAGCCCGCGCCGAGACGGCCGCACAAGCGGTTCGTGGAATCGGCGGCGAGCCGCGGCCGCGCCGCCAAGCTCACGACCCGGGTCCTGATGTGCAGCGACCCCCAGGCCAGGGGGGGTGGCTGGGGGTCGTGCACATGAGGCTAGCTCGTCATCAGGTATCGACAGCTACCGGCCGGGCCCTTGAGCGGCTCTTGCGACCAGACCTGCAGCCAGCGCTTCGTGCGAAGCCATCTTGGCGCCGCAGGCACCGCGCAGTCCGTCACAGGACGCGACGCACGCCAGGTTGCACGAGGTTACGCAGCCGGACCGACGGCGAGTCTCAATTTCGCGCTGTGCCGCGCTCCCGAGGAGTCTGTCCAGGTCAGCTGGACCCTGTCACCAGGGTGGTACTGCTGAATCAGCGTCGTCAGACCTTGGGGAGTGGCGACCGCCCTGCCGTCGAGGGATCTGATGACGTCACCGGCCACCAGGCCGGCGGAAGCCGCGGGGGCGCCTTGCTCCACCCGGACGACGAGGGCGCCGGGCGACCCGCCCTGGGTCGCCAGCACGCCTACGCCGAGGAAGCCGGTGCGCCCGAGGTGAATGGTGCTCGAAGCGCGACCCGAGACGATCTTGTCCGCGATCGCGATCGCAGTGTTGATGGGGATGGCGTATCCCTGCGTGCCCGAGGTCTGGAAGGAGAAGCCGGCCGACGCGGCGGTGTCCATCCCGAGCACCCGTCCGGCTGTGTCCACGAGAGGGCCACCCGAGTCGCCCGGCTGGATGCCCGCGTTGACCTCGATGAGACCCTTCAGGTTCTCGGGGTTGCCGCCGTCCTGCTCGGTGGCGGTGATCGACCTGTTCAGCGCGACCACGGAACCGCCTGCGACCTCGGGGGTCCCTCCGACGCCACCGGCGTTCCCGATCCCCACGACCGCCTGTCCGACCCGAACCCTGGAGGAGTTTCCGATCGAGGCGACCTTCAGTCCCGAAGCACCCTTTAGACGCAGCACGGCGATGTCACTCGACCTGTCGTAACCGACCACCGTCGCGGCGTAGACACGGCCGTTGCCGACATCGGTCACGCTGATGCTCGTGGCACCGTCGATGACATGGTTGTTCGTGAGCACTTCACCGTTGGAGGTGAGGACGATGCCCGTGCCCGCTGCTTCCGCTGACTGGTAGCCGAGAGTGGTGTTCACGTCGACGAGAGCCGGGTCGACCCCAGAGGCGATGGCCGACGCATCAGCCGGGCCCCCCGAGGCTGAAGAGCCTGAGCCGGGCAATCCCGTGCCCGACCCGAAGGGGAACCCGCCCGAACCCGACGAGGGGAGCGTTGTCGACGGCGAGGCCGGCGCCAAGGAAGAGGCGGAGCTCGAGCGCCAGGCGATCCGACCGATGCCGAACCCGGCCGCCATGGCGAGCATCACGACCAGCACCACCACGGCAACGGTCCACGCCGCACTCCGTCGTGGAGGCGCGGTCGATACCCCGGGCGTGGCGGGAGGCGCGACCCAGTAGGGCGGCGGCGAGTAGACCCAGTGCGGTCCGCCGCCCGCGGCCGCGCCGGTGCCAGGGGGAGGCGGCGAGGGTACCCAGCTCCAGCCGCCTGCGCCTGGGAACCCGCCGGGCGCGCCGTAGGGAGGGGGCGGCACGGGCGCGCCGGGAGGGGGCGGCGCCGGCATGCCGTAGGGGGGTGACGCGGGCGCGCCGTAGGGAGGGGGCGGCACGGGCGCGCCGGGAGGGGGCGGCGCCGGCATGCCGTAGGGCGGTGGTGCTGGCGTGCCGGAAGGAGGCGAAGTCGGTACCCAGGTCCAGCCCACTCCACTGACCGGTCCACTCGCATCGGCTGCCACGTCCTGCGGTGCCGGGCTCACAGGGGCTGACGGCACGATCGGGGTTACAGGCTCCGCGGGAGTCATCTCTTCTTCCGGGTGCATTTGCCCTCCGGGGGTCGTCTGCCCGGCGAGTGACCACTCACTGCCGGGGGCACCTGACTCGCCGTTCTCGTGTTCCTCGTTCATCGCCCTCTCCTCTTGCGGAACGGTAGCGTTCGCCCGACTGCGCACCTTCAGTACATCGGCCGCGTCTGGGGATTAGCTGAGTGACGCCTACGCGATAGCTGAGAACCTTCCCCGGGCCTGTCGCACCCTCCCCCGCCACCGCCGAGTCGAGGGCCGATCTCCGGCGGCCGGATTGGGACGGAACAAAGTCGCTGGGTACAGTAGTGATCGCTGTGCCTCGCGCGTCACCGTCGGGAGTGCGGGACGGCCCGTTCGGACCGCCGGAACCCCCGCCCGCTCCGGGCCACCGCAAACGGCCGGCGATACTCGCCGTCCTCTGCGTGAGCCTCCTGCTCGTCAGCCTCGACAACACGATCCTGAACGTCGCCTTGCCGGTCATAGTCCGCACGCTGCATGCCTCGTCGAGCTCGCTGCAGTGGATCGTCGATTCCTACGCGATCGTCTTCGCCGGCCTGCTCCTCGTTGTCGGCAGCCTCGGTGACCGCCTGGGCCGCAAGTGGGTGTTCATCGCCGGACTGGGCGTCTTCGCCGCAGGTTCGGCAATGTCCGCTTTCTCCGGTAGCCCTGATCGCCTGATAGCGGCGCGTGGCTTCATGGGCATCGGCGGAGCGGCCATCATGCCTTCCACGCTCTCGATCCTCACCAACACCTTCACCGCAAGCCCACGACCGGGCGAGGGCGATCGGGATCTGGTCGGGCACCACCGGGCTCGGTGTCGCAATCGGTCCCGTCGTCGGCGGCTGGCTCCTGGCTCACTTCTGGTGGGGGTCGGTGTTCCTCGTCAATGTCCCCATAGCAGTAACAGGGCTTCTGGCTGCCATCTGGGTCGTCCCCAACTCGAAGAACCCCGCAGCCAAGCGTCCCGACCCGATCGGCGCCGGGCTCTCGATCCTCGGGATGGGGCTACTCCTCTGGGGCATCATCGAAGCACCCGACCGGTCGTGGAGCTCCCCGCTCATCCTCGGCGCCATCGGCGCGGCGGTGGCGGTGCTCGCCGGGTTCGCGACCTGGGAGCGGTACTCGACGCACCCGATGCTCGAGGTGTCGTTCTTCAGGTCACGACGGTTCTCGGCGGCAATGGGCGCCATGGCCTTCATCATGTTCGCCTTGATGGGCGGGCTCTTCCTCCTCACCCAGTACCTGCAGTTCTCTCTCGACTACTCCGCCTTCCAAACCGGCCTGCGGATCGCGCCGATCGCCGGGGTCCTGCTGGTCGTGGCACCCCTGTCCGTGCTGGTGGAGCGCATAGTCGGGACCAAACCGGTCCTGTTCGCCGGCATGGCCCTCATCGGCGTGGGCTTCGGGCTTCTGTCGCAGGTCACTGTCCGAGACTCCTACTTGGACGTGCTTCCGGCCTTCATGGTCATTGGTCTCGGAACGGGCCTCGCCTTTGCACCGGCTACAGAGTCCGTGATGGGCTCCCTGCCGGTCGCGCAAGCCGGGGTCGGCTCAGCCACCAACGGTTCCTCGTTGCAGACCGGCGGCGCCTTGGGGGTCGGCATCCTCGGAAGCCTCCTCAATACTCGCTACCAGGACAGACTCTCCCCGGTGTTGGCCCATTACACGATGCCGAAATCAATCCTGCACCTGATCACCGGCTCGCTCGGCGGCGCGCTCGGCGTCAGTCACCACCTCGGCGGCGCCTTGGGGGCCGGGCTCGCGTCCTTGGCCCGGCAGTCGTTCGTGAGCGGCCTGGACCTCGCCGTGAGCGTCGGGGCGAGCGTGGTCGGCATCGCCGCGATCGTGGTCCTCCTCGCGCTGCCCAACCGCGCCGCCCCCCGCGACGAGGGGCCCGCCGAAAAGGTCGCTGCCCGATCCGGCGCCGGAGCCTCCTGATCTCGCCGTGCTCTCCACCGAGCGACTCTCGCTGAGGCCTTTCCAGGACGGCGACATCGACACGATCGCCTCCCTCTTGGGCGATCCCGTCGCCATGCGCTATGTCGGATCGGGACGGCCCATCGACAGGAGTGCGGGAGCAGCGTGGCTTCGAAGATCGCAGACCTCCTTTCGCGCCGACGGCACGGGCGCGCTCGCGGTGGTGCTGAAGACGAACGACCTCGTGATCGGCTACTGCGGAGTCGAGGTCGGAGAGGACACCGGCGAGCTGGAGCTGACCTACGCGCTCTTGCCGGAGCACTGGGGAAAGGGGCTCGCTCTCGAGGCCGCCGCGGCCGTCGTCGCCTACGCGGACGGCTTCCTCGAGATCCTGCTCGCGACCGCGGATCCAGCTAACTCGGCGAGCGTACGCATACTCGAGAGTCTCGGCTTCGAGCAGACCCGTATTGCCGCTGACCGGCACGGCTTGCCGACCGCCTTCTTCCGGCGTCACCGCCCGGTACCATCGCAAGGTGCCAGCTGACGCACCGACGATCCTTGCGACCTCCGGGGGCTTCCAACGAGGGTCCCGGACCACATTGGCTTTCGCCCCGCTCGTCTTTCACGCCATTGAGCTGTCCGGCGTGAGCGGCCGCCGTCCTCGCCTCTGCCACGTCGGCACCGCCGCCGGCGACGAGCGGTCCTGGAACGCCCTGATCAGCGAGGCCGCCGACGCGGCCGGACTCGAGCTTGTGCACCTGAACCTGTTCCCGATGCCGAGCGTCGACGACATGTCCGCGCTGCTGATGGAACAGGACGTGGTCTGGGTCGGCGGTGGCAGCGTGGCGAACCTGCTGGCGCTCTGGCGGCTCCACGGCCTCGACAGGATCTTCCCCGAGGTTTGGCGGGCGGGCGTCGTGCTCGGGGGCGTGTCCGCCGGCTCACTGTGCTGGCACGTCGGCGGAACGACGGACTCCTTCGGCCCCGACCTGCGCCCCGTGCTCGACGCACTGGCCCTGCTCCCCTACTCCAACGGGGTCCATTACGACTCCGAGGCTCAAAGGCGTCCCCTCTTCCAACAGCTGATCGCAAGCGGTGCCCTTCCCGACGGCTTCGCCACCGACGACGGGGTCGGTCTCGTCTATCGGGGCACCGAGCTCGTGGAGGCCGTCACAGAGATCAAGGGCAAAGGGGCCTATTCGGTGCGCCGAAGCGGCGAACAGGCTCTGGAGGAGAGAATCGAGCCGCGTATCCTCCCCGGAGCAGCCTGAGTTACTAGCGTGCTCTGCGTGACCGCACAGCCGCGTGGGTCGAAGCTGCCCACCACAGAAGTGGTGCCACCGAGGGGCCTGTGGCAGTTCGTAGCCAAGCGCCTCCTCCTCGTGGCAGTGATCGCCCTCGTCATGGTGTGGGCGCTGAGCGACTCGAAGAAAGGCACGATCGCGGCTGTCATCTTCTTGGCGGCCATCGCCTTGATCGCCGCCATCCAGGTGCCGCTTCTGCAGCGACGGTGGCGCCGGCTCGAGGCGGGGCGGCTCGCGAGCCTGCCCGCGGACACCGTATACGCGGGGCCGGCAAGAGCCGAGAGCCCGCCGGGATCCGGTGCCGGCCGACCTGTCCCAGGGGAGATCATATTGGACGCGACGGGTCTCTCGTTCCTGGCGAAACGAGAAACTCCAGCAAACAGCTTCAGCTTCAAATGGCACGAGATGAGCCACATTCGGCTGAGTCCGATCAGCTACGCACCCCTCGCCGGCTCGCTCGTGCTCACTTTGGCCCGCGGCTCGACACAGAGCTTCGTCGTGCAGCGGTGCGGCTCTCTGGCCGACACGCTTCAGCATCTGCCGGAGAGACTGTAAGCCCGGTCAGGGGCCCTACCGCCAGGACGGCCCTCTGTACAGACGGGAGCGAGCTACAGCTCCCAGTCGGCCAAAAAGCGGCCGCCCTGGGAGCTCCAGTAGCTCAAGCCCCGTTGCTAGCCCCGTTGCTAAACGGTTGCGCCCGGCTTCCTCTCGTCGAGGCCCCACGGTGCTCCGCAATCGGCCAACAGGTCGAGGAACGGCTCGGACGGAAGCGCCTCGGGACCGAGGAGGCCGACGCCGGACCAGGCTCCGGACTCGATCAGCTCGAGCGCCAGGGCGGGGTTGATGGCGGTCTGCCAGACGACAGCCTGCGAGTCGTACTCCGACATGCACCAGTCGTTGTCGACGGCGTGGTACAGGTAGACCTCGCGCGGGGCGCCGTCCTTGCCGGTGCCGGTAACCCAGGTGCCGGCGCAAGTGACACCGTGCATGAGGTGCCCAATCTCGGCCGGGTCGGGAAGGCAGGCAGCCACGACGTCGCGAGGGGAGACTTTCTCCGCGCCGACCGAGACGAGCTTGGTCGAGTCGAGCCCGAGCATGTGGATGACCTTGAGAACGCCGATGAATTCGTCCCCCAGGCCGTACTTGAACGTGACGCGCTTGGCATCGACCCAACGCGGCATGAGGAGAACCTCTTCGTGCTCGACGTTCACGCACTCGACCGGCCCGACGCCGGCGGGGAACTGGAAGGTCTCCGGCTCGCTGAACGGTGGGGTCGTGAACCAACCGCGGTCCTTCTCCCAGACGACGGGCGGGTTCAGGCACTCCTCGATCGTCGTCCAGATCGAGAACGTCGGGCAGAAGTCGTAGCCCTCGACAACGAGGTTCGCCCCGTCCCTCACGCCGAGCTCGTCGATGGAGCTGAAGAGCTTGTCCGCCGCGTGGCGGGCGAACACGTCGGACAGCCCGGGCTCCACACCCATGCCGGCGAGGGCCAGCAGGCCGCGCTCTTCCCACTGCGGGGCGAGCTCGAATTGCTCGTCTCCGAGCTTCACGCCCGTCAGCGAGTACGGGTCCGTGCTGTGCGGATGCGACAGGGACATCGCCATGTCCAGGTATGTGACCCCGGCTGCCAGAGCGGCCCGGTAGATCGGCATGACGAAGCGAGGGTCGACCGCATTCAGGACGACGTCGCAATTCTCGGCCTTGAGCAGCTCAGCGATCGAGGCCTCGTTCGAGGCGTCGAGCTTCACACCCGAGAAACGGTCGGCCACGGAGGCCGCCTTCTCGGCACGCTCGCGGTCGTAGTCGGCTATCACAAGCTTTTCGAAGCTACCCCTGCGCGCCGCTATATGGGCGAACGCGCTCCCGACACCCCCGGCTCCCACGACAAGAACTCGCACAGCACGTCCTTTCTCAAAATCCGATCCAGAGGGTCGGAAATGGTTACAACTCCGTTGTTGCACCTATTGGTGTCCGCTGAGTCAGTTTAGAGGAAACCTGCCTTTTTCCCCATAGGCCGAAAGTCCCTATTAATAAGTAGTCCCCGATGCGACAATCGCAAAAAGGACCCGCCGGCATCGGCTGGGCACGCACAACGGAGTGCACAAGGAGGCAACTGCCGTGGGCGAAATCGGGGCGACCTTGAACGGTCGCGTGACGCGCAACTGTGGCGAGCCGGAGATCCTGCAAGACAAGAGGGTGATCTGATGTCCGCCGACGTCGTGCCGCAGATCTCCGATGACCACGTCGAAAAGGGCCTCAAGTCCGGGGCGATAGGCCTCGTGTCAAGCGTCGTCATCGGGACCGCCTCGACCGCTCCGGCCTACAGCCTGGCGGCGACGGTCGGCGCTCTCGTCGTGGGCGTGGGCCTGCACGCCCCGCTGATCGCGATCGGTGCCTTTGTGCCGATGCTCCTCATATCCATCGGCTACAGCGAGCTCAACAAGGCCGACCCCGACTGCGGGACGACCTTCACCTGGGCGACCCGCGCCTTCGGCCCGAAGACAGGCTGGGCAGGAGGCTGGGGGATCATCGCCTCCGACGTGCTCGTCATGGCGAGCCTGGCGCAGGTTGCCGGCCAGTACGGGTTCCTGCTCTTCAATGCCAAGGGCATCGGGAACAACCCGACCAGCATCTGGGTCCTGCTCGTCGGCGTCGTTTTCATCGTCGTCCTCACCTACATCTGCTACCGCGGCATCGAGGTCTCCGCGCTGGTCCAGCAGATCCTGCTGGCGATCGAGCTCGTCATGCTGGCGGTCTACGCCATCGTGGCCCTGGTCCGGGTCGCCATCGGCAGCGCCCCCAAGGGCCATGTGGTACCGAGCATCTCGTGGTTCAACCCGACGACACTGTCCTCCTCGGCCCTCATCAACGGTCTCGTCCTCATGCTGTTCATCTACTGGGGCTGGGACACCTCCCTTTCGGTCAACGAGGAGACGAGTGACAAAGAGCGGCTCCCCGGTCTGGCGGGCATCGTCTCCACCATCCTCCTGCTGACCACCTACGCCCTCGTGACCATCGCGGCGGTGTCCTTCGCAGGCGTGGGGACCGCAGGCATCGGCCTCGCGAACCCGGCCCACCTCACCGACGTGCTGTCGGTACAGGGCACGGCCGTCTTCGGGTCCTCATGGATCGGCACAGTGGGGTCCCACCTCCTCATCCTCATGGTGTTCGCCTCCGCCGTCGCCTCGACCCAGACGACGATCCTGCCCACCGCCCGCACGACGCTCTCGATGAGCGTCTACAAGGCCGTGCCCGACGCCTTCGGCAAGCTGCACCGCAGATACCTGACGCCGACGGTCTCGACGGTGGTCATGGGCGCAGTCTCGATCGTGATGTACGCGGTCATGAACTACCTGTCCGGTGGGAACGTGGTCACCGATGCGGTCACTGCGATCGGCGTGTGGATCGCCTTCTACTACGGGCTCACGGGATGGACCTGCCTCTGGTTCTACCGCAAGACCCTCACCCAGAGCGGGCGCGACCTGTTCATGAGGGGGATCCTGCCCGGTCTGGGTGGGTTGATCCTCTTCGGCGCCGGTGGCTGGAGCCTGAAGAACGACTTCCTCTACTCGAGCAACCAGAGCTGGACGTCATTGCAGCTGCCGTTCAGCCCGCACTGGGACATCGGCGGCGTGTTCCTGATCGTCCTCGTCAGCGCCCTCATCGGCCTCGTGTGCGCCGTGGCCTGGCGATTGGCCGCACCCGCCTTCTTCAAGGGGGAGACCCTCAACCGCTCGACCCCGACCCTGGTGCCCGAGGGCGCCGACGTGCCTCTCGTCCCGGTCGGAGGCGACACGTCTCCCACCGACGGCGGCGTCGGCGACGGCCCGGCTCAGGTCCGGTGACGACACCGATCTCACTACCTTCGACCACAATCACTCTCAGCGACAACCGACCACAGACACGATCCGTGTGTGAATCTGGCAGCTGAACCCTGGTCCGGCACTTCGGTGCCGCACCGCGACTACTTTCCCAGCTACCGGGGACACGACCGGCGAAAAGGAGCACGACGATGGATCAGAAGCTCGAGAAGTACCGCCCCCTGTTCATAGGTGGTGAGTGGGTCGACCCGGCCCAGGGCGAGACCCAGGACGACATCGATCCCGCAACCGGGAACGTGATCGCGAAGATCGCAGTCGCAGACAAACAGGACATCGACCGCGCCGTCGCCGCGGCCCAGAAGGCTTTCGATGACGTCTGGTTCGACACGCCCCCCAAAGAGCGGGCCGGCATGCTCTTGAAGCTGGCCGACGCCATCGACGCCAACGGCGACGAGCTGGCAAGGCTCGAGTCCATAGATGTCGGCAAGCCGATCACGCTCTCGAAGGGCGACATCCCCTTCATCTCGGACAACCTGCGTTTCTTCGCCGGCGCGGCCCGCTGCCAGGAGGGCAAGGCGAGCGGTGAGTACGAGCGGGGCTTCACGAGCATGATCCGCAGGGAGCCGCTCGGGGTCGTCGCCGGTATCTGCCCGTGGAACTACCCGTTGATGATGGCGGTCTGGAAGATCGGCCCGGCCTTCGCCGCCGGCAACACCTCGATCATCAAGCCGGCGCAGATCACCCCGCTGACGACGCTCTACCTCGCCGAGCTCGCGGCCGACATCTTCCCGCCCGGAGTCTTCAACGTCGTCACCGGACGCGGCGCCGTCATAGGCGACGCCATCACCCGTCACCCTGCGGTGCGCCTCGTATCGGTGACCGGTGACACCGCGACCGGGCAAGCTCATCGCTGCCGCCTGTGCCGAAACGGTCAAGCGCGCCCATCTCGAGCTCGGCGGAAAGGCCCCTGTCGTCGTCTTTGACGACGCCGATGTCGAGGCCCTCGTCGAGACGCTCAAATTCGCCGGCTATGCGAACACCGGCCAGGACTGCACCGCGTCGTGCCGCGTCGTCGCCGGCCCGAAGATCTACGACGACCTCCTCGCGAGCCTCGTGCCCGCCGTCGCGTCGATCAAGGTAGGCGACACCGCCGATCCAGAGGTCGAGATGGGGCCGCTCGTCTCGGCCAAACAGCGCGAGAGCGTGGAGGGCTTCGTCGAGCGGGCCCAAAGCGCCGGAGGCAAGGTCCTGACCGGCGGTGGGGAGATCGCCGGAGCCGGCTTCTTCTACAAGCCGACCGTCGTCACCGACGTCGACCAGAAGGCCGAGATCATCCAGCGCGAGGTCTTCGGACCCGTCGTCACCGTGCAGCGTTTCTCGGACGAGGACGAGGCCGTGAGATGGGCCAACGATGTCGACTACGGGCTCGCCTCCTCGGTGTGGACCCGCGACATCTCCCGGGCGATGCGCGTCTCGCGAAAGCTCCAGTACGGGGCCGTGTGGATCAACACGCACTTTTGGATCACGCCCGAGATGCCGCACGGCGGCTACAAGGAGTCCGGCTACGGTAAGGACATGTCGATGTACTCCCTCGAGGACTACACCCAGATCAAGCACGTGATGACGCCTCTGAGCTGAGTCCCCGGGACTGGGCAGAACAAGGGCGGAGGAGGGCAACCTTCTCCGCCCTCTCCGCGCCACGGCCGCGAAAGGACCGCCCGATCGTGTGGCGGCGCTGTTGCAGGGTCATCGGCGCAGCCGTCACCGCAGTAGCTTCGAATCATGTTCGTCACCTCCGACGGCCGCCGTCAAAGCGCGCCCGATGGGCCGTGACGGTCCCCTCCGGCCCGGTCACGGGGGCGCAGCACAGGTGAGCAAAGAGGCGTGAAGACACCGGCGCAGAAGGGCGCGAGAAGCTCGGAGCGAGTTCGACGCCCGGCCGACTTGCTCCTATCGCTGTTGGCGCTGGCGTCGTCGTGATCACCCTCGGCCTCATCCGGGAGCTCCCCACAGGCAGCACGGAGGTCTCCAACGACGTCTCGCGGTGGCTTGTCCACATCCCGCGCTCGGCTGTCGCTCACCTCGTCGGTGGCCGCGACCATCGGCGCCGTGGCGTTCGTGGCCGTGGCGCTGTTCACCCTCTTGCGCAGCGAGGCGCGAAGCGCCCTCAACGCCGCGGTCGCCGCGGTCGCCGCTGGTAGCGGGCGCCGTGCCGCCGCGAGCATCTGGCACGGCGAGCACGGAACCGTTGCCCGAGCGGTGCTGCATGGCAGGAACCCCACCACGCTCGTCATCGACACCGCCTTTATCGCCTTTTTGATCGGAAGCGACCTCGTCAGGCGCTCACGCTGGTCGCGCTGGTGCGTCCTGTCCGGCGCGGCTCTTCTTCTCACGGGACTCGCGGTCGACTCGCTCACGCCGTTCGCTGTCGTGGCTGGGGTGTTCGGGGCGCTCTTCTTCGGGTGGGCGGTGCGCTGGCTGCTCGGAGCGGCGTCGGTCCGGCCGAGCAACAACGAGCTCACGGTTTGGCTCAAAGACCGCCGCCTCGATGTCCGGGAGCTCGACGGCGGCGACCCGCGACGGCGCGCCCGGCTCCATGGCACGCTCGCCGACGGCACGGCCGTCGAGGTCCGCATGGCCAACCGCGACACGCGGGGATCGGGACTGGCGCGACGGCTCTGGGCTTATGCCCGTCTCCGCCCGCTCGTGAGGGGCCGTGTCGCACTCAGCTCGCGAGCCCAGCTCGAGAGGGTCGCCCTGGCTGCCTACCTGGCCGGCAGTGCCGGCGCGCTCAGCCCTTCGGTTCTCCTGCTGGGGGAGATGGCCCCCGAGACGCTGGTGCTCGTCACCGCCGACCCGGTCGGTGCGCCGCTCGAGAGGGCCGACGGCGTGCAGGGCGCCGCGTCCGCCTTCGAGGCGCTGCGCGCCCTCCACGACGCCGGAGTGGCGCATCGGGACCTCCGCGCCGGGAACCTCGTCCTGGCCGAAGGACGTGCCGGGTTCTCGTCGTTGGACTCCGCCCTCCCGGGCGCCGGAGAGCTGGTTCGTCGCCTGGACGTCACCCAGCTGCTCACGACGCTCGGCGGGATCGTCGGCGCGGAGAGGGCCGTCGAGGCGTTGCGGACCGCCTACCGCCCGGCGGAGGAGAGCGCCATCGCCGCCACGCTCCAGCCGATCGCCCTGGCTCCCTGGGGCTGGTCCGCGATGCGCGAGGCGCGCGGCTGTCTCGCCGAGGTTCGTCACGAGCTGATCGGCGCCGACGCCGACCATCCCGACGGCAAATCTTGAGCGATTCCGCTGGCGCACGGTCGTGAGCACCATCGCGCTCACCGTCGCCGCCTTCTTGCTCATCGGGCAGCTCTCCAAAGTCAACCTGCTCGGGGCACTTCGCGAGACGAATCTCGGTTGGTTCGCGATCGCCATCGCCGGATCGGCTCTCACCTATCTCGCCGCGGCCGAGAACCTCGCCGCCTTCGTACCCAAGCGACTGTCGGTCCTCAGGGGCTTTCTCGTGCAGCTGTCGACGGCGTTCGTGGGTCTCGCTCTGCCGGTGACGGTGGGTCACGTCACCGTCAACGCCCGCTACCTGAGCCGGCAGGACGTCGACGCAGGATCGATCACGGCCGCCATCGCGATCTCCCAGATCATCAACGTCGTGACGACGCTCCTTTTGATGATCGCGTTCGGACTCCTCACCGGCTCGGGGATAAGCCGGTTCAGGCTCGTCCCGGGCGCCAACGTCCTCATCGGGCTTGCCGCGATCGCGTTCCTCGCCGCCGTGCTCCTCCTCGTCCCCCAGAGCCGTTCCCGTCTCGCCCAGGCGGTCTGGCCGCGGCTGCGCAGCGTGTGGCCGCACGTGTTCGACGCCGTGTCGCAGCCGTTGCGCCTCGCGCTCGGGGTCCTCGCCAACCTGGTCCTCACCCTCGGGTACCTGGTGGCCTTCATCGCATCCCTGCGGGCACTCGGCGCCCACCCGCCGATTCTCGCGGCCGCGATCGTCTACCTGGCCGGGAACGCCATCGGATCGGCGGCGCCGACTCCAGGGGGGCTCGGCGCAGTCGAGGCCGTGTTGTCCGCCGGGCTCACGGCCATAGGCGTCCCGGCGCACGAGGCGATCCCGGGCGTGCTGGTCTTCCGTACGGCCACGTTCTGGCTGCCGATCCCGGCCGGGTGGATCGCCTACGTCTCGCTGACGCGGAGCGGGACTCTCTGAGCAAACGGCTGGCTCACCTGGGCGGCTGTGCCACCGCGACCTGCGCTCAGCGGCCGTCTTGCGGTCGGTGACCTAGATCTTCCTCGTCCTCACGGCCGTGCCGTACGCACAGATCTCGGTCCAGTTGCCGCCCATCTCAGAGGTGTCGAAGCGCATCGCCAAGATGGCGTCCGCCCCCTTGGCCTGGGCCTCTGTCACCATGCGCCCCTGCACCTCCTCGCGGCTCGCGATCAGGTTCTTCGTCATCCCCTTGAGCTCGCCTCCGGCCAGGGACTTGAGCCCGGCCCCGAGCTGGGAACCGATGTTGCGGCTGCGAACCGTCAGCCCGAACACCTCCCCGAGAACCTCCGTGACCTCGTAGCCCGGCAGGTCGTTCATGGTCGAGATCAGCATCCGAACCTCCAATTCCGTAGGTGCTCGCAACTCCGTGGTGCCTGCCAAGCTAGCCACCGCCGGGCGGACTGAGCGGGCTCCCGCCTTGGCGGGCTGCTACGGCCTCACCGGAAGCTGCCGAGGGCGAGCACACCGAGCGCGGCCGCCATCGAGAGCGGGACAGCGACCACCCCGATCCGGCTCGCCCGGGCGAGCGACGGGCGGGCGCCGGCGCTCCGCGCCGACCGGAGCCAGAGCAGCCAGGCGAGGGACCCGGTCACGCACAGGTTCGGTCCGAGATCGAGCCCGATCAGAAGGGACAAGGGCCGCTCGGGCACCCGCGCCGCGAGGAGCGAGGCTGCCGGGAGGTTGTTGAACAGCACCGCGCCCAGCGCGGCGACCAAGGCCGTTCCCCAGGTGTCCAGGCTCCCGACGAGCGTGGACGGGCCCGACCAGGCCCGTCCGAGCGTCCCGAGGGCGACCGCCACCCCGAACAGACCGACGAGCACCGGCATCCCGAGCACCTCGGACACCTCCCGCCGGGTGCTCCTTCCGCGGCGAGGCGGATCCCGACGGCCGCGATGCCCACGGCCGCAACCGGGAGCGCGGGAGCCGCCAGGCAGCACGATGAGCAGCCGTGGCCGCGGCCATGGCGACCAGCCCCAGGCCGAAGGATCGTCGAGGAGGTTCGAGCCGCGTCGCCCCGGTCGACGCGTAGCCCTCGGCGCTCGAGAACGGCCACGGCGAGCGCGGTGACCAGCAGCGCGGCCAGGGCCGGCGCCCACATCACGCGAGAAGAAACGGGCCCCGCTCAGGTGCAGTTGTCCGAGGACGATCAGGTTGGTCAGGTTCGAGCCCGGGAGGAACAACGAGCCGGCATTGGAGAGGAGAAGGCATCCGTAGAGCAGCGGAGCCTCGCCCCCTCCCCGACTCCTGGCCGTGTAGACGAGCACCGGGCGTGAGGAACGCGACCGAGGTGTCGAGATTCAAGACGGCCGTGACGACGCCCACCATGACGACCGAGCCGGCAAAGAGGGCGACGCCGCTGTTCGCAAGGCGCGAGAGCCGGTACCCGGCGGCGGCGAAGAGGCCGTCGCTGTTGGCGACCAGGCCGATGAGCAGAAGGCCGGCGACGAGGACGAACGGTGGCCAGTCCTGGGATGCCGCCGCGCGGGCCTCGGCTGGACGGGCGGCCGCGGCCGCGACAAGGCCGACGACACCGAAGCCGCCGAGCAGCAGATCGGAGCGGCGCCTTCTCGGCTGCTGCCCGTCAGCAGCGGGATCGCCCGCAGGAGGCCGCCCCCTTGCCGGCATGGCGGTGGTCACGGGACAAGCATGCCCCAAGCGCTTCTTCTCGAACCGGGGACGAAACGCGGCCGCAGCGGGACAGCCGGACGAGCCCTATTCGGCTCGGAGGGCGAGCGCGGTCGGCGTACGGGCGGCGCTTCGTCCAGGGAGCGCCGCGACAAGGTTGGCGAACGCGAGGGCACCGATGCCAACGAGCACAACTGCCAACACCGGCACCGTGGCGTCCGGCACGGCGTCTATGCCCCGGGCGAACAGGGTCCACAGCTCGCGTCCGAGGGCGATGCCGAGCGGGATCCCGACGACAGCGCCGATCACAGAGATGACCGTCGCCTGCCAAGCGACCGCTGCGGCAAGCTGCCTGCCGACGAAGCCGAGCGCCTTCAGCAACCCGAGGTCCCGCCTGCGGCGGCGGACCGAGGCGGCCAGGGTGAGGGCGAGGGCGACGATGGCCCCGAGTGCGAGGCCGGCGGCGAGGATGACCGGGGTCGAGCCGATGCTGCGGGTAATTGACGATCTGAGCGGGACGTTGCACGCCGAGGACGGCCACAGCGTTGTTGGCGCCGTTGGGGTCGGCGGCGAACAACTTGTCAGCCGAGCGGGCAACCCGTTCCATGTCGAGCAACCCGGCCGAGGCGCTCACGTTCGCCCGCAGCCGGACGAAAACCAGCTCAGGACCGAGGAGATTCGGGTCCTTGCTCTGGCCAGGCCCGAGAGCCGTCGGCTTGATCCCGGTCGAGACGAGCGCCCCGGTGCCCATGGATGTGTGATCGGCGACGGTGCTCGAGAAGCCGACCGCCGGGAAAGTGGCCGTCCCCACGATCACGAGCGGCGTGGGCGGGACGTAGAAAGGGCCGTCCCTCGGTGTCCCGAGGCTGAGCTCGACCGTGTCGCCGACGTGCTTGTTCAGCTCGGCCAGCGTGGCGGTCCCGAGGACGATCTGGTTGTCCGCATCGAGCCCGTGCCCCGAAAGCACAGGCGGGGCGACGCTCGGATGCGGGTTCTCCAGGAGCACAGGGACGTTCTCCCCGTCGATCCCGACATTCGTGTAGTCGGCGCCGCTCCAAGCCGCCACGTCGCGGTCGCGGTCGAGGACCGAGAGGGTCTTGGGTGGGACGTCGTTGGTCGGGCTGAGCGTGTAGCTCCAAATTCCACCCGTACAGAGGGGGATGCGAGACGAGAGTGCCGAGGCCGCTCGCGAAGGTCAAGGTCGCCACGACCAGGGTCACCGCGAGGACCGTCCCGATCAACGCCGATCGAACCGGCACGCGCTTCGCCCTCGTCCCTGCTCGAGGGCGAGACGGACCCCCACTACTCCGGCTACGGGAAGGCCGGCGGCCTCCGCGCCCGGCGATGTTCGAGCTTCGCGTCCTTCCCCGGACCACGTCGGCCGCGCGGTGAGGGGCGCTCCGGATCGCGAGAGCGGTCGCCGCCGCGCCGAGCCCGAGGACCAGCAACCCCAGGCCGGTGCCGAGCACCGTCCAGTCAAAAGCGATCCCGCTATTGGGATACACAGCGCGGACCGGCCCGAGTGGAGCCAGCGGGGAGACGAGCACGGCCAAGGCGAAGGCAAGCAGTGAACCGAGGAGCACGGCCGCGATGACACCGATCAGGCTCCCGGCGACCGTCACGAACGGACTGGCTCCGAAGGATCGCATCACCCGGCGCTCCTCGTCCTCCAGGCCGACCTGGCGCGCGACCGCCTGGAGCCCGAGAACCAGACAGACAAGGGCGGCTATCGCTCCGAAGGCTCCCAGGGCCACCGACTCCGGTTTGACGGCCAGCTCGACCTGGGTCACGACACGAGAAGTCACGTGGAACTCGTAGATATATCCGCGCGGGATGATCCCGACGATCTCGCGCTCGACGGCGGCGACGTCCCCGCTGCCATGTTCGAGCTGCAGCTCGTAGGCCGCCGGCAATGCGCTGCTCGGGGCCAGAGCGACAGCTTTTCGCATCAGCGCCGGAGTCACCACCGCGAAGCCGAATGCCCTGTCGATGTCGTCTTGGACGATCTCGTTGTTGAAGTCCACGATCCCGGTCACCCGGGCATCGACGCGGAACCGTGGAGCCTTGAAACCGAGCGGCACGGACTGGCCGACGTGAAGGTTCCAGAGCCGGGCCGCCGCTGGAGTCAGCATGATCTCGTCCGGTCGGTTCGGGTCCGCCCTCCGGCCGTCGATGACCGTGAGCCGATCCTGGCTCGTAGAACATCGTGCCCAGGCTCCCGACGAAAGGTCACCTGCGCCAATCGGCCAGTACCGGGCTGCCGCTCGGCGACAGGGGCGCAAAGGCCGGGGAGTACAGCGAGGCGACATCTTTGACGCCCGGCAGGCGACGAATCGTCTTCACCAGGCTCGGACCGGGGTCGCCGCCGATGCCGTAGACCGTCAAGGTGAGGTCCGACGGATTGGTACTGGCGAGGAAGCTCGGGTAGGAGGCCTGGGTGCGCCGCGCCCCGCGATGGAGGCCATGGCGATCCCACCGAGCAGGCCGACGAGGACCACGACGCCCAAGTAGCCGGTCCAGCGCCGCGGGAACGTCTTGCTGAACCTGTACCAGCCGACGCCGAATACCTGCCTCATGCCATGTCACCAAGTCCCCCGATTGGTTTCGGCCGCCGCTGCCTATCGGAAGTGTGGCGTCTGCGGCCAGCAGTGTCGAGGTGGGTGGATGCCTCGTTCGGGTTCGTGGTAGCACCCCGTGCGAGCGGCTGCCGCCCGCGTCGAGCAGGCGCTCCGTCGTGTCGCCGCGCACTCCGGCTTCATCGAGTACGGTCCCGAGACTGTGAGCCTTTCCTACGGAATCTTCCTCCCGCCGTTCGCCGAGTACGCGGAGCCGAGGCGCCTCGTCGCCTTGGCCGAGCAAGCCGAAAGTGCCGGCTGGGACGGCGTGTTCCTCTGGGACCATGTCCTCGAGGGCTCGAATCTCCCCGTCGCCGACTCGTTCGTCATGGCCTCCGCCATCGCCCAGGCGACCGGGCGGGTCCGTATCGGCATGATGGTCACTCCCCTTGCCCGGCGCCGCCCGTGGGTGTTCGCCCGCCAGTGCGCGACTCTCGACCAGCTCTCCGAGGGGCGGCTGGTCGTCGGTGTCGGCCTCGGTCACGACAGCCGGGGAGAGCTCAGCTCGTTCACGGGCGAGGTGCTGGACCCGGTCGAGAGGGCATTGGTGCTCGACGAGTCGCTCGAGGTGATAGTCCGCTTCTGGTCCGGCGAGCCGGTCGATTACGAGGGGGAGAAGATCAAGGTGCACAGCGCTGCGTTTCTCCCGAGACCCGTCCAGGAACCGCTTCCCGTCTGGGTCGCCTGCCGCTTGCCGCACCGCCGGCCGCTCGCCCGGGCGGCCAGGTACCAAGGCTGCTTCCCGATCTTCGACGCGGACGGGTCGGTGATTCCCGGCCTTCCCGAGCCAGAGCAGGTCTCCGACGTGCGCGACGAGCTCGCGGCCCGAGGGGCTTCGCCCGGAATCGACATCGTCTGCCGGGGCGAGACCACCTCGACCCCCGCTGGTGGGCTCGCCTCGAGGTTCTCCGAGCTCGAGTCAGCCGGCATGACATGGTGGCTCGAGTCGTTCGCCCCAGCTCACCCCCCCGCCGAGGTCGAAGAGGTCGTCCTCGCTGGCCCGCCCCGCTGAGCCGCACTCAGCCGGGGGTCCCTCCGGTCGCCGCACCCGGTTGGTCGGTCCCGCAGTACTTGCACTTGCTGGCCGCGGCGGGCAGGTCGTCGGACAGGCACGCGGGGCAGACCTTGGTCGCCGGCGGGTCCCCGAAGACGACGGCGCCGCGCTTCGCGGAAACGGACTTGTAGGGAATCACCACGGCGAAGTACAGCACGGCCATGAAGATCATGAAGTAGATGATCGCCGAGATGAACGACCCGATGTTGAGGAAGGTGGAGGTGTTCCCCGTCTGGCCGAGCTGCACACCGAGGCCGACGGACCCACCGCCCTGGGCCCGGGCGACAAGCGGGTTGATCACCGAGTCGGTGAACGCTTTGACGAGGGTGCTGAAGGCCAAGGCGACCGTCAGGCCGATGGCCAGCACAACGACATCGCCTCGCAACAAGAAGTTCTTGAATCCCTTGATCACCGGGAGTTTTCCTTTCTCAGAACATGGTCCGCCAGCGCGAGCCGGCCAACGATACAGCAGCGCTGCGCCGAGCCGCATGGGTAGCCCGACCGGTCGCGTCGTCGGCACCGGCCGGCTGCCGGAGCAGGTCGGCAGCTGTGTGCGGTGTGCGGTGGGCGCCGGCTCGTCCGGCACGCCGCTCCTCGTCGTGCGCGGCCGTGCTTGGGTTCGGCCCTGCTCGTCAGATCCCCTCTACGACGTAGAGGATCGCCCGCGCGGCGTTCTCGCGAACCTTCCGGATGGCCGTGTACTCCTCACCCCAGTACCAGTCCTTGGCGGCCTGCATGGTCGGGAACTCCACCACGACGGTGCGTCCGCCGGGCAGGTCGCCCTCCAGGGCCTCGGCCTGGCCCCCTCGCACGAGGTAACGACCTCCGGCAGCCGCGATGTTCGGAGTCACCAGCTGCTTGTACTCCTCGTAGCGCTCCGGGTCGAATACCTCGCCCTGGTAGATCACATATGCCGGCAATGTCCCTCCCTAGCTGGACCGTTACGATTCTGCACGGCCCACGAACCTGGAGGACGCTAACAGGCCATCGCGTGGGTCCCGGGACCGCGACGACATGAGCGACGACGCGGGAATTAGCCTGGTCGCGATGTCCGATCCGCGCCGGCCGAGCAGGGGGCCGGGCGCGGCCTCCCGTGCCTGGACCGCGATCGAGCTCCTATTGGGCCTCGGCCTCCTCGCGGCGGCGGCCTTGGCGGGCCTCCTGCTCGCCAAGCGACCGGGGCCCAACCGGGTGGATGCCGCAGGGTATTTCTACGTACCGTCGGACCCCGGTTCACATCTGGCGCACGAGCTGGTGAGGATCGGCTCGCTCCCCGTTCTGATCATCGGTGTGGCGGTCATATTCCTCGCGGAGATCTTCCGCGACTGGGTGCGCGCCTTTGCTTGCGCCGTCGGCCCGATAGTGGCGGTGTTGGTCGTGGAGCACATCGCCAAGCCCATGGTCGGCCGGGAGATCGGTGCGGGCAGCTTCACCTATCCGTCCGGGACGGTGGCCGCTGTTGCGGCGCTTGCGGCCGCGGTCTTTCTCGTCACCCCGCGCCTTTTGCGTCCGGTAAGTGCCGTCATCGGGCCCCTCGTCGTGATCGGCGTCGGGTGGGCCGTGCTGGTGCTCCGGTGGCACTACCCCACCGACGTGATCGGTGGAGTCTGGGTGGGCGCAGGCGCCGTCTTCTTCCTCGATGCCCTCGCCCACCTGCCGTGGCTCCTACTTGCCCGGGACCCGGGCGGCGCTGTTCGTCGGGGAGACGTCGCGGACTCTGCCCGGCCTCCCGGACAGGTCCAGGCAGGCAAGCGGCGCCGCTGAGTATTAGCGCTCATCGCGGCGCTGGCGAGGAGGAGGCGCCTCCGACATGTCAGATCGTCTCCACCTGGCCGGGGCGGCGCCGAGGCGGGTCATGGGAAGACTCTCCCCTGCTATGGAAAAGAATCGGCAAAGATCTGGGAAAGAAGCGCCCCAGCCGCCGGCCGGCCCGACCGGGCCCTCGGGCATGCTCAGGGACATGGCGGCCGAGATACGCCCAGATTCATTGGCCCTCGTGGCAGACACACCGCACATACGTTCGCGCCCGCAAGGACCGCCGCCGGGCTCCGGCGCCGCGCGCGACGGACATGGCCCGGCCGTCACCCGCTGGCCGCCGGCCTGATGGCGCTTCTGCGTGGTCCTCACCCCGGTGGAGGTATCCCTCGCCAGCGCCCTCGCGAGCCCTGCGCTCGGGTTCTCCGTCCCGGCGCGCTTTGCAGAGTGGCTCCGCAACAACGGGGCGGGCTCGGTCGTCAACACAGTCGAAAATTGGTGGTACTCACACCATCCGCCACCTGTCGGCGGCCGTCCCCAGCCGGGAGCCATCCCGTCTGTCTCGCCGCGACAGCACGTCCAAGCCAGGGTCACCCGGTCCCGCCATCGAGCTAGCCCGGCTATCTCGACACGCCGGCGCCGCTCGCGCCCTTCGCCACCCCCGCATTGCCGGGCGAAGGCGTCTGGAGGCCCTCCGGGCGGCTCGTGAGAGGCGTTCCGGCCATCTACGAGACCTTCATGCGACCAGACGCCATCCACACGAGCGTGGTCGACGGCGTCGCCTGGCTCGACACGAAGCTGCTCTCCGCGACCTTGTACTCGGGCAGCTACATCCCCGGGCACGGACCGTTCACCTACACCGCCCCGGTTCAACCAGGGCCGGCCCGCTCGCTCGTGGCGGCCTTCAACGCGGGCTTCCGCATGCAGGACGCCGGCGGCGGCTACTACACCCAGGGCAGGCTCATCATCCCGCTGCGGCCGGGCGGCGCGTCCTTCGTCGTCTACAAGAACGGCAGCGCCACCGTCGGTGCGTGGGGCACCGACGTGAAGATGACCCCGGAAGTGGTCGCCGTCCGGCAGAACCTCTCGCTGCTGGTCGACAACGGCAAGCCCGTGGCCGGGCTCAACGCCAACGACACGACCAAGTGGGGCAACACACTCGGGAACCAGGTCTACGTGTCGCGTTCGGGCATCGGCGTGACCAGTGAAGGAGCCCTCGTCTATGTCGGAGGGCCGAACCTCAACATCACCGACCTCGCCAACCTGTTGGTCCGCGCCGGCGCGGTTCGGGCCATGGAACTGGACATAAACGCCGACTGGGTGAACTTCGCCACCTTCTCCCCTGCGACGCCGAACGGCGCTCGCCTCGGCGGCCAACGGCACCGACCTGTTGCCCCTGGCGGACATGGCCGGCCCGCCCACCAGGTACTTCACCACATGGTGGGCGCGTGACTTCATCACGATGTCCGCCCGCTGATCCGCCACGCCGGGCCGGTCCGGTCGTCCACCGGTCCGAAGGTGGGCTCCCGCAATCCGCCTGAGATCGATCATCGATGCAGTTGAAGGGGCGACCGGTAGGCGGCCAAGGCCTGCGCGGCGCTCAGAACATGGTTCGCGACCAACTGGTTGAGCACCTGCCGCTGGCGTTCCTTGGCGAGGCGGAAGTGCCCGACCGGATCGTAATCGGACGGCGCCTGCGGAAGGCCGGCGAGCATGGCGGCCTGCGCCCAATCGAGGCTGCTCGGGCTGACACCGAAATAGCCCCGCGCCGCGTTCACATATCCCCAGTAGCCGTTTCCGAAATAGATGGCGTTGAGGTACATCTCGAGGATCTCGGGCTTGGAGAAGCTCAGGGAGAGCTTCAGCCCGAGCCCAACCTGCTCCAACGTCGCTCCGAAGCCGGTGCCCGACCCGTAGAGCTGCTTCGCCAGCTGCTGAGCGATGGTGCTGCCCCCGGGATCGCCACTTGTGTGGAGCGCCGTCAGAGCGCCACGGGCCGCGCCGTCGACGATGTTCACCATGACATTCGCGAAGAAGTGCTCGTCCTCGACCGCCACGACCGCCTCGCCCAGCTTGGCGGGAAGGGGAAGGTGCCCGATCTCGCCCCCATGCGCCTTCACGATGGCGGCCACAAGTGCCGGGGCGTCCGAGACGCTCGGAAGGCTCAGTTCGTAACCGAGTCCGGAGAACACGAACGCCGCCATCACTGCGAGCAGGACGGCGATGACCCGGACGAGCCGCGATCGGGGTCTTCGACGGGTCCGGGGCGGGGCAGGGGCGGGCTCACTCATCCAGGGCCTCGAGCCGAACCACCGCGTCGACCCCGCCAGTCGGGGAGGCGTCGAGCCACGCCGTCCCACCTGACATCCTGGCGAGCTGAGCGACGATGGCCAGCCCCAGCCCTGTCCCCCGTGTGGCGCACCTTCCTTCCGCCAGAAGCGGGCGAAGGCCATCGTCCGGTCCGTCGGGCTCATTCCCGGCCCGTTGTCGACGACGTGGATCTCGATGTGGTCGCCTGCGCGGAGCGCTTCAAGTGACACGGCTCCACCGGACGGAGTTGCCTCGAGGGCGTTGGCGAGCAGATTGTCGAGGACCTGCTCCAGATGACCCTGGCACGCCACAGCCCGTAGCGGCCGCGCGGGCGAAGACCCGGCGCAGACCCGGGCGCGACGAGGCTCACCTGACGCTCCTCGGCAAGAGCGGTCCAGGCCTCGACCCGGTCGCGAAGCGTCGCCGCGACATCGACCGCCTCCCTGGGGGGCGGACACCTCCCTCGGCACGCGCGAGCGTCAACAGGCCGTCGACGATCCTGGAGAGCCGGTCGGCCTCGGCGAGAGCCGCCGAGAGATCGGCCCGATCGTCGCCCTCGAGGGTGTCCTCGAGATTCTCGAGCCGCAGGCGTAGCGCCGTCAGAGGCGTGCGCAGCTGGTGGGAGGCGTCGGCGAGGAAAGCCCTTTGCGTGTGGACGAGCTCCTCGAGACGGTCAGCCATCTCGTTCACGGTCTCGCCGAGCGCCTTGAGCTCGCCCGGGCCCCGGGCGACGGGCGCCCGCTCCGACAGGCGACCGGCGCCGACCGCCGCCACCGCTGCCTCGATGCCCTCGAGGGGCCGAGTGAGCGACCGGGCGAGGAAGGTCCCGAGCGTCGCGGCGACCGCGAGGACCCCCAGCCCGAACAGAAAGAGCGCGAGCCAGTGGTTGCGGATGCGGGCGTGCAGCGGCGAAGCCGACTCGGCGACGAGCAGGACGACGTCGGGCCCGGCACCGGCGGACGAGCCTCCTCCCGCGCCGAGCGCTACCGCCACGGGCTGCGCGACGTAGAGGAGATCGTCGTCAGGGTCGTTCGACCCCTCCTCGCCCGAGGTGTGGCCGGAAGCGGCCGAGTTGATGATGGCCTTCGTGCGGGCGTCGTTCAGCTCCTCGACGGCGCCGCTTCCCGCCGCCGCCAGGACCTTTCCCGCCGAGACAACCGCCACGACCGCGCCGTCGGCGTCTGCGAATTGGCGCACGGCGTCTTGAAGGCGGGTCCTGCTGGCGTGGTTCAGCTCCGCCGCGACGAGCACGGCCAGAGAGGACGCGTCGCGCTGCACCTCCTCCATGGACGTCACCCGGTCGTTGCGGGCCAGGCTCAGGCCGAGCGGAACCTCGAGCGCGACAACGAGGACGAGCGCAAAGATGAAGAAGCCCGCGAGAAGCCGGCGCCTCATTGAGGAGCGGTGAGCCGGAAACCGACGCCCCTGCTCGTCTCGATCCAGGCGGGATTGCCCAGCTTCTTCCGGAGCGACGCGATGTGGACGTCCACCGTCTTCGAGGTGCCGTACCAGTGCGGGTCCCACACCTCGGCGAGGATCTCCCGACGCGTGACCATCGCCCCCGGGTCGACAGCGAGGAAGGCGAGGAGGTCGAACTCCTTCGGCGTCAGCTGTATCTCCTCACCGGCGAGCAGAACCCGGTGGGAACGACGATCGATCTCGAGCTCGCCGATCACCTGGATGCCCGGGATCGGCGACGGCGATGCCGAGCTCCGCCGACTCACGGCCCGTATCCGCGCGACGAGCTCGCGGAACCCGAAAGGCTTCACGACGTAGTCGTCCGCGCCGAGCTCGAGCCCGACCACCCTGTCGGTCTCGTCGTCGCGCGCCGTGACGATGATGATGGGCACCGAGGACCGTGCCCGCAGCTGCCGGCAGACCTCGAAGCCACGGGCGTCCGGCAGTCCGAGGTCCAAGAGCACGAGGTCGGCCGGCGGGGCCGACAGCGCGGCCGCGGCCGTCTGCACGACGGTCACATCGAAACCTTCCCGGCGAAGCCCCGTTGCCAAAGGTTCGCCGATGGCTTCGTCGTCTTCCACCACGAGGACCTGCACTGACGTCTTAGCTTTCCACAGCCGACCGAGATGGTCGGGTCGCGACACCTCCGCCGCCAAGACACAAGCTCCGGCCGTGGCAACGGGTCTTCCGCCCCTGCGGCGTGATAGCCAAATCTTTACCCGTTGCTGGCCTGCGCTTGGAACCCGGTTTCGTATGTTTGCAACTGATATGGCCTCCCTCACCTTCGACCCGGTCGAGACCTCACATCGCGGCAA
The DNA here is from genome assembly GCA_963804265.1 of uncultured Acidimicrobiaceae bacterium. Lineage (GTDB taxonomy): Bacteria > Actinomycetota > Acidimicrobiia > Acidimicrobiales > Bog-793 > Fen-455. The sequence continues at coordinate 16,828 of CAWDPZ010000070.1, read as the reverse complement.
GGCACGCAAGCGCACTGTCACGTCGCGGCCCGGACCGGTGCCGCGGCCGGTCGTCGCAGAGATCGCGACAACCCTCGCCGGCCTCGGTCTTGGAGTGTGCCTCGCCCTCGCGGTCACAGCTGAGAGCTGGAAACAGCTCGGTGCGACCGGCGGCGTCCTCATGTTCCTCGGGAACCTGACCGGCCTTGCCGGCACCTATCTCGCCCTGATCATGGTCCTTCTCGTGAGCCGCGTCTCCGTGGTCGAGCGCGTCCTTGGACAGGACAAGCTCCTCGGGCTGCACCGCAAGCTCGCCCCTTGGCCAATCTCGCTCATCGTCGCCCACGCCATCTTGCTGACGCTCGCCTACGCGGAGGTCGCCCGCACCGGCGTTCTCCACCAGATCTGGGCGTTCATAAAGTCGTACCCGAACATGTTGACGGCGACGATCGCCCTCGTCGTGATGGTCGCCATCGCTGTCACCTCCATCTACTCTGTCCGGCGCCGGATGCGCAGGGAGAGGTGGTGGGCCATCCACCTTTTCATGTACCTTGCCCTCGCTCTCGCGTTCGCCCACGAGATCGCCCTCGGACCGTCGTTCGTAGGACATCCCCTCACGAGACTTGTCTGGTCGGTCGTCTGGGCCTCCACGGCCGGCGTGGTGATCTTCTTCCGGTTCGGCCAGCCCCTCTACCGCACTTTGCGCCACCGTCTCGAGGTCGCCGAGATCCACCAGGAAGGCCCCGACACCGTCTCGGTCATCTGTCGCGGCAGGAACCTCGACCGCCTCGCGGTCGCCGGAGGACAGTTCTTCGAGTGGCGTTTCCTCACACGGGGAATGTGGTGGCAGGCACACCCCTTTTCGCTCTCGGCACGGCCGCGGCCGCCGTTCCTGCGCCTCACCGTGAAAGGCATCGGCGACTACTCCTCGGCCGTGGCGCGACTCCGGCCCGGAACCCGCGTCGCCATCGAGGGCCCTTACGGGTCCTTCACGACTCATGCGCGTCGGCGGGCCAAGGTCGCCCTCATCGCCGGCGGAGTCGGCGTGACAGCCGTCCGATCCCTGCTCGAGGATCTTCCCCGGGACTGCGACCCGGTCGTGGTCCTGCGCGCCTCGACGGCCGAGGAGCTCGTCCTCGGCCCTGAGGTCGCCGAGCTCGTGCGTCACCGTAAGGGACGGGTGCACGAGCTCGTCGGCTCGCGTGCGGAGGTGCGGATGGACCGGCTCGTGGAGCTGGTGCCCGACCTTAAGGAGCGGGACGTCTACGTGTCGGGGCCGGAAAGCTTCGTCAACCGCGTCGTGGCGACGCTGGCGCGGCTCGGGGTCCCCGACGACTCCGTCCACTTCGAGGTCTACTCCCTATGACCCGACGGAATATGACCCGGCGACCCTTGACCCGACGACCTTGCGGGTCGCTTGGCACCGCCGGGCGCACACCGGGAAGAACAGGAGACCGGCAGCGAATGAGACGTGTCCCAGCTGTCATGGCCGGCGCGGTGGGTTTCGCAGGCATCGTCGCGATGCACGCGGGGAGCGCTCCCTCGATCCTTCGAGCCACCACTCCCCCGGTCAACTCGACTCCGACCACCACGGTCCCCCCAGGCTCGGGCCCCACGACCACGACCACGCCGCCCCCGACTGGAGCGGCCCGGAGCGCGACCGGCACCGGCGAGAACTACGGCTACGGGGTCCTTGCCGTCAAGGTGACCGTCCAGGGCTCCCGCATCACCGAGGTCTCGGTGGCGAACCTGCAAACGGCCGAGCAGTACTCACAGAGCCTGGCCCAACAGGTCATCCCGACGCTCAAGGGCGAGGTCCTCTCGGCCCAGAGCGCGCGTATCAACGGCATCTCGGGCGCGACCTACACGAGCGAGGCCTACGCCTACTCGGTCCAGTCTGCTCTCGACAAGCTCGGCGTGAAGTGAGGCCCGCCGGCGTGATCACCCACGCCGAGCCGGTCATGGGGACCGTCTTCTCGTTCCATGTCGCACCGGGCGAGCGACGCGAGCCCGAGGCCTACGCCCGCGATCGCCTCCGCCTGCACGAGACTGCATGAGCTGGACGACATCTTCAGCACCTGGAAGCCGGAGAGCCCGATGACCCGCTTTCGCTCCGGGCTGTTGAGCCGCGAGGCTGTTCCCCCCGAGATGACCGTGGTCTCAGCCCTGTGCGAGAGCGCGCGGGAGCTCTCGAAAGGTTGGTTCGATCCGTGGGCCATGCCGGGCGGGTTCGACCCGACGGGGCTCGTCAAGGGCTGGGCGGCCGAGCAGGCACTCGCCGTGCTGGAGCTCGCCGGAGTCGAAGCGGCCATGGTCAACGGCGGCGGCGACATCGCTCTTCTCGGACTGCCCGCGGGCGCGAGAGCCTGGCGGATCGGTATCCGCCACCCGTGGCGGCCGGATGCTCTGGCCTGCGTGCTCGAGACGGACCGCGCCGTCGCCACCTCAGGTTGCTACGAACGGGGGCCGCATCTCGTCGATCCGCGCGACGGGACGGATGCTCTTCGAGACAGCATCGGCGACCGTGGTCGGGTCGTGCCTGGCGATGTGCGACGCCCTGGCCACCGCGCTCGTGGTGGCGGACGAACAGGGGCCGGAGATGGCGCGCACGCTCGTGGGCTACGAGGCCTACATCGTCCGCAGCGACGGCAGCGAGCACGCCACCGACGGGATCGTCTTCGGCTCCTTGGACGAATCTTTACCTGTTGCTGCCGCGGAGCTTGTCAATCGGCCACCTAGCCTTGCCTTCACCTAGAGCCGCCAAGGAGATCGATGGAGCCCGACGCAACACCGGTGTGCACAACTTCCGCGCCCGCTCGCGCCGGAGCCGCCGCCCGGCCTCGCCCCGGATCGCCTGCCGAGGGCCTTCGGTGACTCGAACCCCCCTTCCTAACTGCGGACGCGCTGTCCCGGGAGCCCGACCGGACGGGGTCGGCTCGCATGGCGGCTCCGGGTCCGAGCCAGTCGGCGGCCCTGTTCCTTGCCACCAGGCCCCGCCAGTGGGTGAAGAACCTGCTCGTCTTCGCGGCCCCGACGGCGGCGGGCACGATCACCCAGCCCGTTGCCGCCGCCCGCAGTGCCGTGGCGTTCCTCGTGTTCGTCGCCGCCTCGTCCGCGACCTACCTCGTCAACGATGTCTTGGACGGGAAGTCGGACCAGCTCCACCCCGTCAAGATGTACCGGCCGGTGGCGGCAGGACTTCTTTCACCCCGATTGGCCCTCTCGGCGGCCGTGGCGCTTGCTTTTGCGGCGGTCATGGTCGCCGCGGTCGTCTCCGGGAGCGCCCTGGCCGCCGTCATCGCCGCCTACCTGGTGATCAGCGTTACCTACTCCCTCGTGCTGAAGCGGACGCCGATCATCGAGCTGGCCTGCGTGGCGGCCGGTTTCACACTGCGCGCGGTTGCCGGGGGCGCGGCGACCCACGTCGCCCTCTCGCCGTGGTTCCTCATGGTGGCCTCGTTCGGCTCCCTGTTCGTCGTCGCCGGCAAGCGCAGCGTCGAGCAGTCGGTCATGGAGGACCGCGAGATCGCACCGTGCCACGCTCGCCGCCTACCCGACAGCGTTCTTGCGGAGCCTCCGGATGCTGGCGATGTCGGTGACGGTGACCACGTACTGCTTGTGGGCGTTCGAACGTGCCGGCGGACTGGGGCTCCGGGACCGGGCCGAGGACATCGTCTGGTTCGAGCTGTCGATCGTGCCCTTCGTGCTGGCGGTGCTTCTCGTCGAGCTCGCCATCGAGCGTGGCCGCGCCGGCGAGCCGGAGGAGCTCGCGCTCAAAGACCGCGGGCTGCAGGTCCTCGGACTGGCATGGGTGGCGCTCCTTATCTGCGGGATATTCGCATGAGGCCGCCTCTCAGCCCCGCGCGACGCCGACAGCTCGAGAATGTGCTCAAGCTGTTGGGGATCTTCAAGGTCGACTTCGAGCCCAAGCACAGGCAGCCGACCCATGGCCGCCTCGTGCTCGCGACGATCGTGTCCGCTCATCGGCTCGCTGGCGGCCGACGCTGCCATCGTCGCCATCGGCACGGCCGTCTTCCCCGCCACGAAGGGCTACGTGCATTTCGCGTTCTCCGACTACGCGAAGCTCACGATCGTCGGGGTCATCATCGCCTCCGCGGGCTGGCCCATCGTGACTCGTGTCTCCTCGGCGCCGCGCTGGGTCTTCTTTCGGTCCGCCATCCTCGTGACCGTGGTCCTTTTCCTGCCGGACCTCTACCTCCTCGCGAGGGGCGACTCAAAAAAGGCCGTCCTCGTGCTCATGGTCATGCACGTAGCCATCGCTGTCGTGACCTACAACGCTCTCGTCCGTCTCGCTCCGATCAAGCAGAGCTCGTCGCGCCACGGCGCCCGCAGGCAGGCACTTGGCCAGAGAGCCCTGATCGCAGCCGGAGGGATACCGGCGACCGGGACCCCTTCCCGGCGACCCCGAAATCACAACCGGAGCAGCAGTTATTCATCCGGGACACGACGCCGGGCACGGCTCGGGCACTCTCCGGTTGTCGGCGGTACCGACATCCAGCGAGATCATGGCGCCTAGGAGGTGTCGAGTACGCGGCTCGTCGGTCGACTCAGAAGAGATCGAGCCAGCAAGTCGTAGGCTTCGACGACCTCCTCGAGGTGGCGGCGAACCTGCGGTGGACCTGGCGGACCGAGCCGGTCGTTGTTCACGCGGCTCGACCCCGCGGCCAGCCCGTCTGCGCTCGAATGGCCGCGCCGCCTCTTGCTGGGCCTCGGGCGGGCCACGGTCGAGGAGCGGGCTGGCATCAACCCCGAGCTGGCGGCGCTCGCAGCCGTCGTCGTAGAGAACACGGCCAGCTTCCCCGAGCCAACGGCCCTCATACCTGGTTCCCGGAGAACCACCGCAAGGACCGCAACTTCGAGGTCGCCTATTTCGCCGCCGAGTTCGCCCTCACCGACTCGTTGCCCATCTACGCCGGGGGGCTCGGGGCCGTTGCCGGCGAGTTCCTCAAGTCCGCCAGCGCACTCGGAGTCCACCTCGTCGGGATCGGTCTGCTCTACCGGGAGAGCTCCCACCAATGGCTCGACGAACAACGGACTTCAGCAGGAGTCATGGGACGTCCTCGCCTTTGACCGGCTGCCTGTCGAGCCGGCACAGGACGCAGCCGGTCACCCGGTTCGTGTCAGGGTCAGGCTTCCGTTGCGCGACGTGGTCGCCCAGGTATGGACCGTCCTAGTAGGACGCAACAGGCTCTACCTGCTCGACACCGACCTCAGACAGAACCGCCGTGGCGACCGTGACATATCCGCGAGGCTCTACGGAGGCGACCAAGAGACGCGTATCCAGCAGGAGCTGGTTCTCGGGATCGGGGGGGTGCGGGTGCTCGCGGCGCTCGGCCACCAGCCCGAAATAGCCCACCTCAACGAGGGCCATGCCGGCTTCGCGGCTCTGGAACGGATTCGCCAGATCATGGTTCACGACGGTCTGTCTTTCGCCGAGGCCCGCCTCGCTGCTGCGCCCGGTCTGCTCTTCACGACGCACACTCCGGTCGCCGCCGGTCACGACTACTTTCCTCCTGAGCTGGCGAATCGGTACTCACGCCCTTGCACGGACGCGGCTCGGCGTCGAGCTCGAGACGCTCAGCTCACTCAGCAAGTACCAGCCCGAAGACCCGAGTGACTCGTTCTGTCCCACCGTCCTCGCCCTGCGGCTCGCCGGGGCCCGCAACGGCGTGAGCCGTCTGCACGGGGCCGTGACGCGATCACAGCAGTGGGGTGGCCTCTGGCCGAGGCTGCCCCTCAGCCCCAGGTGCCGATCGGACACGTCACGAACGGCATTCACTTCAAGTCATGGATCTCGAACGACATCGAGCAGCTCGTGGATCGCCAGCTCGGCCCCGATTGGAAGACAACACCGGGATCGCCCGAATCATGGCGCCATCTCATCGGGGCCGAGGACGAGGGCCTTTGGGAGGCTCGCTGCCATGCAAGGTCCCGGCTCGTCGAGTACACCCGTCAGCACCAAAAAGAGCAGCTTGCCCGCCGGGGAGCCGGGGCGGAGGTCCTGGCCGCCACGGACGGGCTCTTGGACTCCGGCGTGCTCACGATCGGCTTTGTCGGCAGATTCGTCGCCTACAAGCGACCCACGCTCTTCCTTCGCGACCCGGAGCGCCTGGCGCGTCCTCGGTGATCCGGACCGGCCGGTGCAGATCATCTTCGCCGGGAAGGCCCATCCCCGCGACGAGGGCGGAAAGCGTCTGCTCGCGCCGTGATCGAGTTCGCCCATCAGCACCACCTCGAGCACCGCGTCGTATTCATAGAGGACTTCGACATCACGATGGACCCTGTATCGCCCGGTCGACCTGTGGCTCGACACGCCGCGGCGGCCCCTCGAGGCGTGCGGGATCGGGGGAATGAAAGCCGGCGCGAACGGCGCTTTGAATCTCAGCACGCTCGACGGCTGGTGGGACGAGGTGTGGAACGACGCCGACCCTGGGCGCCACCGATCGGCTGGTGCATCGGGACCGGCATGCGCTACGACGACCTCGACGCCCAGGACGCGGGTGACGCCGAGTCGCTCTACGACGCCCTCGAGCACAGGATCGTTCCCTGCTTCTACGACCGTGGCGCAGACGGTCTTCCCCGCGCCTGGCTGGCCTCGGTTCGCCAGTCCATGGGGACCTTGGCCCCCACCTGGCACTCCCACCGGATGGTTCGCGACTACGTCGAGACCTTTTCTACCTGCGGGGTGCGCATCGCGGGCGAAAGCTCGCCGCGAAGGCTCACTCGAGGGCAGCTTGAGCTGTGCACGGCCCTCGAGCGGCTTGCAGCGACGCTTGGCCCGCGGTCCGGGTGGCCCTCGAGCTCCTCACCGTCGAGCCGGGTGGCGCCGTAGAGGCCGTCATCACGGCCGAGCTCGGAGCGCTCGACCTTCCGACGTCGCCGTCCAGCTCTGGGTCGCACCCCTGCTCGGCGGGCCCTACCCGATGGAGTCCGAGCTCGTCGGGCGCATCGGGTTCACCACCCGCTCCCGGGCACTCTCACCGACGAGGACGGCGCTGGGGCCGAGCTCGCCGTCCGCGTCATACCCTCGCCGGACGTGCTGGACGACCCATTACGTTCCCGGCCTGATCACATGGTCCGACTGATCCGACCGTGACCGACGCCCCTCGGTACCGGCCCCGTTGCGAGCGCTCGCAGACGATGCCGGGATCCTCCTCGAGTACCTCGACAGCACCGGCTCGCACCGGAGCGCCCGGCCGGAGGCGCTGCTCGCCGTCTTGAACGGCCTCGGGATTCCGATCGCGCAGGTCGGATCCGCTACGGCAGTCCTGAAGGATCGCCACGCGACGCGCCACGAGCGGATCGTGGAGCCCGTCACCGTCCTCAACGACGAATCGGCCGGCGAGGTGCTCGTCGTTCTGCGGGAAGCGGACAGGGACCTCGAATGTGCCATCGAGACAGAAGACGGCGAGCGGGTCGAATGGCGCATCACCCGTGAGGAACTGGCGTCGTCGTCGCGGGAGAGTATCGACGGCCGCTACGTCTACAAGGCCTCCGTCGCCCTGCCGAGTGTCTTGCAGAGCGGCTATCACACCTTCACGGTCAGCGTCCGGAACCGCAGAGGCAAAGCGCTGCTCATCGTGGCCCCCACGCCGGCGCCCGGGGGCGATTCGCCGAGGGCTGGCACGCATATGGGCTCTTTGCGCCTCTGTTCTCCCTGCACTCTGCCCGTAGCTGGGGATCGGGTGATCTGAGCGATCTCGACGAGCTCTCCCGGTTCGCCGCCCGGGAGCAGGCGAGCGTGATCGCGACCCTCCCTTTGCTCGCCGGCTTCGGCCCGGACTCGTTCGAGGAGAGTCCGTTCCGGCCCGTGAGCCGGCGCTTTTGGCACGAACGCTGGATAGACGTCGAACGGGTGCCGGAATTCGCCTGGTCAGCGGCGGCACGTCGTCTGGCGTCCGGCCCCCAGGCCGCGCCACTGCGAGCGAGCTGGGTCCACGGTTCGAGCGTCGACGGCGCAGCCGTGACGGCCTCCAAGCGCGCCGTGCTCAGCGCCATGGCCGAGGCAGTGGGCTCGTCGCCGATGGCGCCGCGAATCGGCGCTCAACAACTTCATGTTCGAACGGCCCGAACTTGTCGACTACGCGCGCTTTCGCGCCGCCGTCGATCGCTTCGGGGTCGTTGGCGGGCCTGGCCGGGACCTCTTCGCGGCGGCCTGCTCCGCTGGAGTGACGTCGACCCGGTCAACTTCCGCTATCGCATCTATGCCCAGTGGGTCGCCAGGGAACAGGTGGTCCAGCTTTCCGAACGATTGTCGCAGCGGGGCCAGGTGCTCTCCCTCGACCTTCCTGTCGGGATCCATCCCAACGGCTACGACGTCTGGCGCCGGCGTGAGCAGTACGCCACCGACGTGTCGGTCGGCGCCCCGCCGGACAGCTTCTTCGCCCAGGGCCAGTCGTGGGGCTTTCCTCCCTCGCGACCGGAGGCACTCCGCGAGAGCGGTCACGCGAAGTTCGCGCGGCCCTGGCCCACCACCTGCGCGTGGCCGGGATGTTGCGCATCGACCATGTCATGGGCCTGCAGCGACTCTTCTGGATTCCGGGCGGCAGCGAGCCCCGAGACGGCGTCTATGTGAAGATGCCCTTCGAAGAGCTGCTGGCGGTGGTGCGGGATCGAGGCGCAGCGCAACCGGGCGGACGTCATCGGCGAAGACCTCGGTACCGTCGCCGACGAGGTGCGCGCAGGCATCGCGCGGGCCGGCATGCGGCGCTCGTACGTGGCCCAGTTCTCGATCCGTGGTGAGGGCGCAGCCGGTGCTCGAACCACCGCCCTCGGGTTCTGTCGCATCTTTCGCGACCCACGACCTGCCCACGTTCACGGGATGGTGGACCGGTCGCGACATCGACGAGCGGCTCGACTGCGGCCAGTTGGACCCGGGCTCGGCCGAAGAGGTGCGGTCAGAACGGACGCGCCTGCGAGACCGGCTTTCGAGCTTGCTCGGCGGGGACCGGTGACGGCGAGACCGGGCCAGCGGACCGGGGCGCGGTGACGGCCGGGACCGGTGACGGCGGGGCCGGTGGCCTCGAGAAGCCCGGCGCGGTCCTCGCCGCAGTCAACGACGCACTGGCCCGCAGCGACGCCGGTCTGGTCCTCGTGCAGCTCGACGACGTGCTCGGCCAGGAGGACTCGGTCAACCTGCCCGGGACGAGCACCGAACACGCCAACTGGAAGCGTCTCACGAGCGCGAGCTGGAGGAGATCATCGAAGATCCCGCCGTCCACGACGCGTTGGCGCCGCTTCGCGAGCACCGGGGGCGAGCCTCGTCCGACTCCGTCGGCCGGCTGCCCCGCGCGACAGAGACCGTGCTCGGGGTCAGCCTGCTCGACGACACCGACGTGTACCTGTTCAACGAAGGACGCCACTTCCGCCTGTACGACAAGCTCGGCGCGCACCCGATGACCGTCGGCGGCGTCCCGGGGGTCCTCTTCGCGGTCTGGGCGCCGAACGCCGAGCGCGTCGCTGTCGTCGGCGACTTCAACAACTGGGACGGGACGAGGCACCCGCTCTGGCCACACGGCGATTCGGGCATCTGGGAGGGCTTCGCTCCCGGGGTCACCGCCGAGACGCGCTACAAGTACCGCCTGCTGTCCCGGCTCGGGGGCGCCGAGTTCGACAAGGCCGATCCTTTCGCTTTCGCCGACGAGACACCTCCGAACACCGCCTCGATCGTCTGGGAACCGGGCCACGTCTGGCTCGATTCCGAGTGGATGCAGGGCCGCTCGGGGATACAGCGCCTCGACGAGCCGATGTCGATCTACGAGGTCCACCTCGGCTCGTGGCGCCGGGTGCCGAGGAGAACGACCGCTTCCTCACCTATGCCGAGCTGGCTCCGCGACTGATCGAGCACGTTCGCCATCACGGCTTCACGCACGTGGAGATCCTCCCGGTCATGGAGCACCCCTTCTACGGCTCGTGGGGATACCAGATCACGGGCTACTTCGCCCCGACCGCCCGCTACGGCACGCCGGACGACTTCGCCGCCTTCGTCGACGCGCTGCACCAGGCGGGCATCGGCGTGATCCTCGACTGGGTCCCGTCGCACTTCCCCTACCGACGCGCTCGCGCTCGGCAGCTTCGACGGCACGCATCTCTACGAGCACTCCGACTCCCGCCAGGGCGTTCACCCCGACTGGCAAGCTGGATCTTCAACTACGGGCGCGACGAGGTCCGCAGCTTCCTCTCTCGAGCGCGCTGTTCTGGCTCGACCGCTTCCATGCCGACGGCCTGCGCATCGACGGCGTCGCCTCGATGCTCTACCTCGACTACTCGCGCCGGCCCGGCGAGTGGGTCCCGAACCGCTTCGGCGGCAACGAGAACCTCGAGGCCGTCGAGGTCCTGCAGGCCTGCAACACGAGGTCTACCGCGCGTTACCCCGACGTCGTCACCATCGCCGAAGAGTCGACGGCCTGGCCGGGCGTCTCGCAGCCCGTCGGACGCCGGCGGCCTGGGCTTCGGGTTCAAGTGGGACATGGGCTGGATGCACGACACGCTCGACTACCTGAGCCACGATCCTGTCCACCGGCCGTGGCATCACGACGAGCTGACCTTCCGCAGCATCTATGCCACCAGCGAGCACTTCGTGCTCCCGCTCTCGCACGACGAGGTCGTGCACGGAAAGGGCTCCCTGCTCGGCCAGATGGCCGGCGACGAATGGCAGCAGTTCGCCAATCTGCGACTCCTCTTCGGCTACCAGTTCGCCCAGCCCGGCAAGAAACTGCTCTTCATGGGGGGCGAGTTCGGCCAGCGCTCCGAATGGGACCACGACGCCAGTCTCGACTGGCACCTGCTCGACGCGCCTTCGCACCAAGGCGTGTCCGCCTGGGTGCGCAAGCTCAACGAGCTCTACCGCTCCGAACCGGCTCTTCACCGCGACGACCTCCCCGACGGCGGGTTCGCCTGGATCGATTGCGAGGACCGGGCACAGAGCGTCCTTTGCTACGAGCGCCGACGACGGCAGCGGCGGCGTGCTGGTGGCCGTCGCGAACTTCACGCCGAGTGCCGCGCGACGGCTACCGGGTGGGCATGCCACGCGCCGGGCGGTGGGAGGTGCTCGCCAACAGTCGACGCGGCCGAGTACGGCGGGAGCGCCTACCGGGTGCCTGAGTCGTTCGAAGCCACCCCGACGCCTTGGCACGGCCGCGACCACAGTGCCTCGCTCGTGCTTCCGCCGCTTGCGATCGTCGTCTTGGGCCTGCTTGCGTAAGGAGCAGTGACGCCGACCGGCTGCTCGGCTCTCCGCTGATCGGCCGGTCCCTGCCCCGGCGGTGAGCCGGCGGGCACCGAACAACTAGGTTTCTGTCTGATGAACGAGCATCCCGATCGCACTCCTCGCCTCGACGGCACGAACGACATGGCTCGCGCCGTGGAGCAGCTGGCGCGTCGGCTGCCCGAACCCTTGTCCCCCCTCGCCCGGATCGCCTACAACTACCGCTGGTCGTGGACGCCCGGTGGCCGGGACCTCTTCCGTCAGTTCGGTGCCCACCGCTTCAACCTGAGCGGCGAGAGTCCCGTCCGCTTCCTCCGCGACCTGCCCGAACGCTTGCTGCTGGAGGCCGCAACCGACGACGAGTACCTGAGCCGCGTCGAAGCCGTGGCGCGGATGGTCGACGACGATCTCGCCCGGCCCGCCCGCACGGACCTCGGAGACGGGCCGGTCGCCTTCTTGTGTGCCGAGTTCGGCGTGCACCCGTCGCTGCCCGTCTACTCGGGCGGGCTCGGCGTGCTTGCGGGCGACATGCTGAAAGAAGCTTCTGACCAGGCGCTGCCGCTCGTCGGCGTCGGTCTGCTCTATCGCCGCGGTTACTTCCATCAGCGCGTCGACCGCACTGGGTGGCAGCAGGAGTACTGGATCGAAGTCGACCCGGAGATGCTGCCGACCGTGCGGGTGACGGGTGCCGACGGCCTGCCCCTCACGATCCGTATCCCGGTGTGGGACGGCCATGTCGCCGCGCACGTCTGGCGCACCGACGTCGGCCGGGTGCCCCTGTACCTGCTCGACACCGAGATCGCCGAGAACACCCCCCTGCACCGCTGGGTCAGCGCCCGGCTGTACGAGGGCAGCCACACCATCCGTCTGGCGCAGTACGCCTTGCTGGGGGTGGGAGCGGTCCGAGCGCTCGAGGCGATGTCGATCACGCCCACTCTTTTCCACCTCAACGAAGGACACGCTGCTCTCGCCACAGTGGGCGTGGCGTCGCAAAGGTTCGCGAGCACCGAGCCGCGCCCATGACCTTGCCACGGCACTGGCACTTGGCCGAGATCGCTTCGTCTTCACGACACATACGCCCGTGCAGGCGGGCAACGAGACCTACGACCGCGGCGAGATACTGGCGACGCTCGGGTCGCTCACCGCCCAGCTCGGTTTCGACCCCGAGTCGCTCATCGCGATGGGCCGCGTCCATCCGGACGACGCGGGCGAGCGCAGCGGCCTCACGCCCCTTGCGATCCGCGCCGCCCGCTCCACGAATGCGGTGAGCACGCGCCACGGAGGAGTGGCGCGCGAGATGTGGCACGAGATGTTCCCGGACGAGCCGGTCGACAGGGTGCCCATCAGCCACGTCACCAACGGCGTGCACCTGCCGACGTGGATGGCGCCCCCCATGCGGGCCGTGCTCACCCGGCATTTCGGCGAGGGCTGGGAGCGGCACGCGACCGACCCGGACCTCTGGAAGGGCGTCGAGGCGATCCGGACGAAGCGCTCTGGGCGGCCCGCTGCGAGCAAAGGCGCGACCTTGTCTCTCTCATCAGGCGAAAGGTCGTCGTGAACCGCCTCACCCGCGGGGAGGACATCGACTTCGTGCAAGCCGGCGCAGACGCTTTCGACCCGTCTTTCCTGACCATCGGCTTCGCCCGCCGGCTTGCCACCTACAAGCGTCTCAACCTGGTTCTTCACGACACCGCCCGGGCCCTGGAGCTGCTCGACCACGACCAGCCCACCCAGTTCGTCTTCGCCGGCAAGGCTCATCCGCTGGACGACGCCGCGAAAGCTATCGCCCGGGACATGTTCGCCCTCAAGCACGCCCCGGAGATCCGCAACAGGGTGGTCTTCATAGAGGACTACGACCTGAGCATCGCCGGCACCCTGATCGCCGGCTGCGACGTCTGGCTCAATCTGCCCCGGCCGCCGTTCGAGGCGAGTGGTACGAGCGGCATGAAAGCGGCCCTGAACGGATGCCTGAACCTGAGCGTGCTGGACGGCTGGTGGGCGGAGGCCTACGACGGCTCGAACGGATGGGCCATCGACGGTGACGTCGACCCGGACGAGGAGGCCAAGGACGACCGCGACGCGGCCGCCCTGTACGGCCTGTTCGAGAACGACGTGAGGCCGTTGTTCTTCCGGCGCGACGCCGGTGGGATCCCGAGCCTCTGGCTCGAGCGCGTGCGCGCTTCGATGCGGACCCTTGCGCCGCGGTACTGCGCCACCCGCATGCTCGACGACTACGTGAACCAGGTCTACACACCCGCTTAGCCACGGCGTGCGCCGCCGTCCCGCCACGCCGGGAGCCGCCGCCGGACGACCGGCCCTTCGAGCGGGACGAACGTATGTTCGATACCGTTGACCGCGTGCCAGATCTGTCGCCCGAACAAGCCGAGGTCCTGCGGCGGTCGATCGCCATGCTGCCGCCGCAGGCGCCCAGCGGCCTCAGCCGGCGAACGGGCGATGGCGATCCTCGCCCAGCTCGTCCGAGCCCTGAGGGAGCTTCGCCGGCGGTGACACGGGACGGCCGGACGGCGTGAGAAGCCTTCGGGCCGCAAGAAGGCGTGCACGCGGTCGTGTCTCGCGAGATACTCGAAGCGGGGGCACGGCTCCCGGCTTCCCTCGCAAGGCATCAGGGGGTCGTGCACCCACCCATCAACCACAGCGTCGCCCGTCGCGGTCCGGAAGTATTCACATGAGATTTGGGCAACGTTCACCCCGGGTGGGCTTCGTCCCGGGCGGGCTTCGTTAGATTCGTCAGCGACTGGGTGCCCTGGGCTCGGACGGCGAGGATACCTTGGCCCAGGGCGCACGGTCTTTCCTTGGCTACAATCCGGGATCCGGGCCGGCGCTTGGGGTCGGCTCTCAATTCGTGCTTGGAAGAGCCTCCCCATGACCGCGCCGTGAACAAAGAACGCGTCGAGACCTTCAGCGACGGCGTCTTCGCCATCGCCATCACACTTTTGGTGCTCACGATCGCCCAGCCGACCGACTACAGGTCTCTCGGCCATGAGCTGGCCGACAAGTGGCCGTCGCTCGCCGCGTACGTAGTCAGCTTCCTCGTCATCGGAATCATGTGGCTCAACCATCACACGATCTTCAGCCACCTCGAGCGCCTCGACCGGGGCCTGTTCTATCTCAACCTTGTTCTCCTGATGACGATCGTGTTCATCCCGTACCCGACGGAGGTCTTCGGGACTGCCCTGCAGAAGGGGCAAGACGCCAGAACGGCCGCCGTCTTTTACGGCGCGGTCATGGCGGTCAACGCGAGCATCTGGGTCGGGCTATGGCTGTACGCCTCGCTCGGGCGGCGCCTCCTCGAGCCCGACTTCCCGGAATCTGAGCGCAGGACGGCAACGGTGCTCTTCATTGCCGGCTCGTTCGTCTACATCTCCTCGATCGGCCTGGCGCTGATCAGTCCCTACGTCTTCCTCGCGTTCCAGGCTGCGCTGGCCGCGTACTACGCCCTGGACCCGATCTCGCGCCGGGTCAGGCGCTGAGCTTCGCACCGGCCGTTGCGGATCACCTCACTCGGCGCGCAGCACGAGCGCGATGCGGGTGCGCGCAGCCGAGAGTCCGGGCAGCGCCGCCACCACGTTGACGAGAGCCAGTGTCCCGACAGCGACGAGGACCACCGATCCGACGGGCACGGTCGGGCGCAGGAACGGCAAAGACCTCATCGGCAAAGAGCGTCCACAACCAGCGCCCGAGGGCGATCCCGAGGGCAGGCCGGCCACGACGCCGACGACGCCGACGACCGATGCCTGCCAGGCGATGGCCGACGCCAGTTGGCGCTGGGTGAAACCGAGCGCCTTCAGCAGAGCGAGCTCACGGCGCCGGCGCCGGACGGAGGCCACAAGCGTGAAGCCGAGAGCGACGATGGCCCCGCCCGCCAGCCCGGCCGCCAGCACCGCCGGCGAGGCGCCGACCGTTCCGTAGTCCCTGATCTGAGCGGGCTGCTGCACGCCGAGCACGGAGACGATCAGGCTGCAGCTGCCGCTGTTGGGGACATTCGCGAACTCGGCATTGGCGGCGTCCGCGATCCGCTGCAGGGACGCTTTGCCCGCCGCGGGGGAGACGCCTGCACGGAACCGCACAAGGTCCATGTTCGGCCCGTTGCACTGCGGGGGGTAGCCGTTTTCGCTCAGCGCCTTGAACGCCGCGTTGGGCACGAGAGCCCCGGTGCCCATCGAGGTGTGCAGCCCTTCGGAGATCCCTATCGCGGGGAGGGTCGTCGTGCCCACGATCACCAGCGATCTCGACACGGATTGTGCGGCCGTCCCGTAGCTGACAAGCACCCGGTCGCCGACCCGCTTGTGCAGACCGACGAGGGTAGCCGGGCCGAGGACGATCTGACCGGGAGCGGTAAGGGCGTGGCCCGACAGGATCGGCGACGAGAAGGCGGCGGGCGCTGCAACGAACAGCACCGGGTGGCGATGCCGTCGAGCTGCATCGTAAAGAACGTCACCCCCGTCCACGCCAGCTACCTGCGGGTCGTGATCGAGCATCTCTTCCGCCTTCGGTGGAATGGGGCCGTAGCCGAGGGAGCTGTCGAGGGCGGAGTCCCAGTTCCATCCGTAAAGCGACGGATGCGAGATCAACGTGGACAGCCCGCTGCCGAAGGTCAGGGTGGCGACGACGATCGTCACTGCGAGCACCGCTCCGAACAGGGCCGAGCGAACCGGAGATGCGTTGCGCGGGGCACCGGGCTCCAGGGCGAAGTGCACGCCGATGGCGGCCGAAGGCGGAAGGCCGGCCGTAGCTGCTCTGCGGGCCACGCCAGACGGGCGCCTGAAGGATGCCGACCGCCCAGCGGTGCGATGCGGCGCCCCCCGGTAGGCCATGACGACCGTCATAGCGCCGAGACCTCCGACGAGGGCGACAAGGCCGAGGCTGATCACGGTCCAGTCGAAGCTGACTCCCGCGTCGGATAGACCGGTCTCGCGGGACCGATCGGCGACAGCGGCGAGAAGGCGACGTCCACGACCACGGCGAGCACGGATCCGACGACGACCGCTCCCAGGGAAGCAATCAGCCCGTCGGTGGCGGTCATGGCGCGATCGGCCCCGAGGGCCCGCAACACGCCGAGATCCCCTCTGCGCGCCTTGAGCTGGCGGGAGATCGCCTGCAGAGCGAGCAGGAGCCCGGCCAGTGCGGCGATGGCTCCGAACCCCCAGAGCGCGATGGCGTCGGGCTTTATCGCCAGCTCCGCCTGTTGGGCGAAGACCGAGGTGACGTGGAACACGAGGTAGGCCCGGACATGACGGAATATCTCGTCCTCCACCGCCGGCACGTTGTGGGTGCCTCCGTCGACCTGGATCTCGTACCACCGCGACCCGACGTCTTGAGCGGGCAGGCTCGCCGTCAACGCCGGCGTAGCGATGATGAAGCTCGGCAGCCGCTCGATGTTGTCCTGCACCACCTGGTTGTTCAGGAATCCGATCCCCACGACGCTCAGGCGGGTCCTGTGACCCAGGCCCGAGGCGCCCGTGGGAAAGCCGACTGTGAGCACCTGGCCGACATGCAGACGCAGTACCTGGGCCGCCACCTCGCTGACCATGACCTCACCGGCACGTCGGGGATCGGCTATGCGGCCCTCGATCACCGTGAAGCGGTCCTGGTCGAACAGGG
>CAWDPZ010000069.1:0-12182 GCA_963804265.1 uncultured Acidimicrobiaceae bacterium | reverse complement strand
GCGGGGAGCGCCGCTGACCGCGCTCGATCGAACCTGAGGAGCGCTGTCTCGTGCAGCACCGATCCGGGCGCGGCCTGACCGCGCGGCAGGACCGGCAGGCCGCGTCCACGGCTCGTCGCCCTCTTGGTCCCGACGGTCCTCGCCGCCGTCGCCGCCGCGCTCCTCGCGGGCTGCAGCTCGCAGGCCGGCCCGCCGCCGACCTCGACCAGCAGGCCCTCCAAGGTCTCGACCACCACGACCACCACGACCTCGCCCGTGGGTGTCGCCGGGACGTCGCTCCTTCGTGCCCGGGTGGCTCCCTTGCCGCCCGGCGCCCTCGCCCTGCCGGCGATCGCGGACGGGAGCGCGGCCTGGCAGAAGATGGTCCCGGTCGCCTACCGGAGCTTCGGGAGCGGCCCGGATCTGCTGCTCATCGAGGGTCAGGACGGCACTTTGTCGTGGTGGAGCCAGACCCTTCTCTCGGACCTCTCCGGGCACTACCGGGTCACGGTCTTCGACCTTCCCGGAGCCGGCTACTCGGGGCCGGTGTCGGGGCGACTGTCTCTTTCCTGGCTGGCCGACATGACGGCCGGCCTCTCCCTCACGGTCGGGCTCTCTGACCCGATCGTGCTCGGGTGGGGGATGGGAGGCCAGATCGCGCTGTCGCTAGCCGAGCGCCACCCGGGCCTGATCGCGTCGCTGATCCTTGTCGACACCTCCGCAGGCGGCCCCGGGTCGGTCCCGCCTACGAGCGAAGCCGTCCGCTTGTTGGCGCGGCCGGGCGCCACGCCGGTGGCGCTGTCGACGCTGCTGTTCCCGCCCACGCCCGTCGGACTGCAGAATCGGCTGAGTTGGCAGAGCAGTCTCTTCGTCGGGACCACGGACTGGCTGACGGCACACGCGGTCGAGCAGGAGGCCGCTCTTCAGGCGTCCCTGTGGGCACGCTCTCCTCTTGTCGCAGGTCTGAAGCGGGTGAGCATCCCGGCGCTCGTGGTCTCGGGGGCCTATGACGTAGTCTTCCCTTCCGCGAACTCGGCGCTGCTGGCCCGGGAGTTGAAGCACGCGACCGAGGTCAACTTCTCGAGGGCGGCCTACGGGGCGATGGTCCAGGACGAGCCGTCATTTGTGGCCGCGGTCGACAAGTTCGCCGGGAGCACCGTGACGACTACGACTACGACGACGACCACGACCACGACCTCTTCGGCTTCCTGACCGATCTACTCGAACGATCTCTAAACTAGAAACAATGTCGGGCACGCCGAAGTTCTTCAGCTTCCCGAATCCGGTGAACGACGTGGCCACGAGGATAACGGCATCGGTGATCGCCGCCAGCGCCGTCTTGGCGCTCGTGCTCGGCCAGCCTTGGGTCGTCGCTGTGCTCGCTTACGGCTTCGTCGCCCGCGTCCTTGCCGGTCCGCGACTGAGCCCGCTCGCGGTTGGTGGTCACGCGGGTGGTGGTGCCTCGGCTGAAGTTGCCGACGCGGCCGGTGGCCGGTCCTCCCAAGCGTTTCGCCCAATCGATCGGCGCCGTCGTCACCTTGGCGGGCACCATCTGCTACTTCGGTTTCGGTCTCTCCACGGCAACCTATGGCCTTCTTGCGCTGCTCGGCATCTTCGTGTTGCTCGAGTCCATGTTCGGGATCTGCGTCGGCTGCAAGATCTTCGGGCTCGGCATGAGGCTCGGACTCGTGCCTCGCGAGATCTGTGCCGAGTGCGAGAACATCTGGTCCAGGATTCCCCTGCCTTCTTGAGGGCCCTGTCCGGTCGCCTGCGCCTTTCGTGTAGCCGGGCGCCGCCCAGGATGCCAGGCGCCGGCCTATTTGACGCAGAAGCCGACTTCGTCGCCCACCGGCTCGGGGATCACTTCCACGAAGTCGACGCGGGCTCGCGGAGGTCCGGTGCGGCACGACACGACCATTTGCTCCACGGTCTGCGGCGAGCCCTCGAACACCGCCTCCACGCTGCCGTCGGGACGGTTCCGCACCCATCCCGCGGCCCCCCGTGCGAGAGCCTCGGTCCGGCAGCTGTCGTGGTACCAGACGTTCTGTACTCGGCCGGTGATGATCACCCGCCTCCGCACCCGGTCCACGGCGGCGACGCTACCGTGGGGCGCGACGCCGGCGGAAGAAGGCCGGCGCCGCGGCGATCCGCCAGGACCGATGACGGGCGCCTGTACGATCGTCGGGAAATGTCTGTCGTAACGGCTACGGCGGCGCGCCCGGGCGACGCTCGCCGGCAGGCGACCGGTCTCGCGGCTTCAGCGCTCGCCTCTGTCGGCTGGGGATTCGGAGCCATCTTCGCGCGGCTCACCTCCGCCCCCGGGCTCGTGCTGACCTTCTACCGCCTGTGGCTCGGCGCGGCTCTCCTCACGGTCCTCGTGTACGCGTCGGGCCGCCGCCTGAGTTGGGCCAACCTGAAGGCTTCCTGGCTCGGCGGCGTGTTCCTGGCTGGTGACATGGCCATGTTCTTCTGTGCCGTCAAGCTCACGAGCGTCGTCGACTGCACGGTCATCGGAGCCGTGCAGCCGGCCATCGTCCTCGTGGCGGCGCGTCCGTTGTTCGGCGAGCGGATGGGCCGCTGGGATGTCTGCTGGATCTTCGTTGCCATCGCCGGCGTCTCCGCCGCGGTCATTGGGCCGGGAGTCCCGAGCCGGCACGAACTGGCCGGCGACCTTTTGGCGGTGGGGTCGCTGCTGTCGTGGTCCGCCTATTGGCTCGTCTCCAAGCACGCCCGTGAGACCCAGCACGCCGTCGACTACACCGCCGGGGTGACGATCGTGGCCGCCTTGACGATGACGCCGATCGTTCTCGCCTCGGGCGAGGCCCTCGGCCGGATCGAAGCGGGCGACTGGCTCTGGATCGCCTTGCTCGCCGTCGTGCCCGGAGGCGCCCATCTGGCGATGAACTGGGCCCACCGGTACGTCGACGCGTCGGTGTCCTCGGTGATCGGCTCGAGCAACCCGGTCGTCGCCGCCGCGGCCGCCGTGGTCATCTTGGGCCAGCGGCTGACGGTCGTCCAGATCGGCTGCGGGCTCGTGGCCCTCACGGCCATCACCATCGTCGCCATGCGGCACCGCCAACCTGTGGCGTCCTTGCTGGAGTAGTGGCCCTACCGCGCCCCGGCTCTGCGACCGGGCGTGGTTCGGGGTCTGAACGGGGCTTCACATGGGCCTGTCTCCCCGGTCCGGTACCGCGGCGAGCATCGAGTGGTCGGGGCTCGTCGTTAGACTCTTCGTCATGAGCGAGCTGGCAGCGGGCTCGTGGCCGTTCGAGCCCGAGGCCGCCGGCTCGTCGAGCCGACCGGCGGCCCGTCATGCGACGACCCCGGTCCGGGTGCTGGCAGCCCACGGGCCCGGTCATGGTCTCGAGCGCCCCGACCGGCTCGCGACTGAAGAGCCGATGGCGATCCAGGTGCGGGGCAGCCGTCAAGAACCTGTGAGCGTGGCCGTGACGATGCGCACCCCGGGCAATGACTTCGAGCTCGCCGCGGGCTTCCTCGCGAGCGAAGGCCTCCTCCACGACCTGCACGCAGGTCGTGGGCATCCGCTACCGCGACGTCGCCCCCGAGATGCAGCACTTCAACGTCGTGACGGTTGACCTGACGGTTCCTTTCGTGGCGGACTTCGCAGAGCGGCACTTCTTCGCGTCGAGCTGCGGGATCTGCGGGAAGGCGTCGCTCGACCAGGTGGAGATCAGCTGCCCGGTCATCGTGCCCGGTCCCGTCGTCGCCCACTCGGTCATCGTCTCGCTGCCCGGTGCCCTGCGCAGCGCCCAGCGGATCTTCGAGCAGACAGGCGGACTGCACGCCGCCGCTTTGTTCGACCCCGAGGGGAACCTGCTCGAGTCTCGCGAGGACGTGGGCCGCCACAATGCCGTCGACAAGCTCATCGGGCACGCCTTCCTCGCCGGCAGGATCCCTCTACGAGAGTGCGTGCTCCTCGTTTCGGGGCGGGTCAGCTTCGAGATCGTGCAGAAGGCCGCCGTCGCCGGCATCCCGGTCACCTGCGCGGTTTCGGCGCCTTCCAGTCTCGCGGTCCAAGCGGGGGAGCGTCTCGGCATGACCGTCGTTGGCTTCCTCAGGGGCGAGAAGTTCAACGTCTACTGCCACCCCGAACGGATCGACCTCAAGTCCTGAGCCGATCGGCACGGGCTCATCCGTCGGCGGCCGGCAACATTTTCTCAGGCGGGTGCCGCCTCTCAGGCGGGGGCGGCCTCACGGAGCAGGTCCGCCGCTGAGACCACGAGGGGGTCGAAGCCGCCGGTTGCGATGTCGTCGAGAAGCTCGCGTCACTTAGAGCCGGCCAGAACATACGGATGTGGTCTGCCGCCTCCGCCGTGGCCTGTGCCTCGGGATGATGGCGGAAATTGGCCGCGATCTGGTTCGCCATGCGGACGAGGTCCGGACGTGCCATTCCGCTCCACAGCGCAGGGCCGGGCATGTCGGAGCTCGCCCGGTCCGGACGCGAGGCCCGGTGACTGCGCAGCGGGAGTGGCGTGCACTCTTGCCCTCACCTGGACGGCGGTCACCTTGTACTCGGGGCAATTCGTCGCCCAGTCGGAATGCTGGTCGTCACGACGTTGGCGCCCGTGACCGGGTGATGGAAGGTCGTGTACACGACCCCTTGCGGCACGCGGTCTGTGATGCGCGCCCTCAGCTCGGTCTCGCCGCGCGGCTCGCCAGGGCCAACCAGCCGCCGTCGACCACGCCGCGTTCCTCGGCGTCGTAGGGGTGGATCTCGAGGAGGTCCTCCGGATGCCAGGCGACGTTCTCGGTTCTTCTTGTCTGTGCGCCGACGTTGTACTGGGACAAGATGCGCCCTGTCGTGAGAATGAGGGGTAACGCCTGTTCGTCCTCTCCTCGGTCGGCACGAACGGCGTCTCGACGAATCGCCCCTTCCGCGGACGAACTTGCCGATGTGCATGATCGGCGTCCCTAGGGGGCGGCATCGTTGCACGGCCATTGGATGCTGCCGACCTCGTCGAGCTTGCGAACGAAACGCCGGCAAAAGTGGGTGTCATCGCCGCGATCTCGTCCATGATCTCGCTGGAACTCTCGTAGCCATCGGGTAGCCGAGCGCCGTGGCGAGGTCGCAGACCACCTGCCATTCCTGCTTGCCGGTCCTCGGCGCCATGACGGGCCGGACCCGGTTGATGCGCCGTTCGGCATTGGTGAACGTGCCGTCCTTTTCGAGAAACGAAGTCCCGGGGAAGAACACGTGAGCGAACTTGCCGTCTCGTTCAAGAAGAGGTCCTGGACGATGCAAGCTCGAGCGCCGCGAGAGCGGCCTGACGTGATGGGTGTTGGGTCCGACTGGGCGATGTCCTCGCCTTGGACATAGAGGCCTTTGAATGTTCCCTCGACAGCCCCGTCGAACATGTTCGGGATCGAAGCCCGGGCTCGGAGTCGAGCTTGCGCCCCCAGAGCTCCTCGAACTGATGGCGGACGGTGTCGTCAGAACATGGCGGTAACCGGGCAACTCGTGCGGGAACGAGCCCATGTCACATGAACCCTGCACGTTGTTCTGGCCCCGCAGCGGGTTCACTCCGACGCCTTCGCGGCCGATGTTGCCGGTCGCCATCGCGAGGTTCGCCATGCCCATGACCATCGTCGAGCCCTGGCTGTGCTCGGTGACCCCGAGGCCGTAGTAGATGGCCGCATTGCCGCCCGTGGCGTACAGGCGGGCGGCCGCGCGCAGCTCGGCTGCCGGCACCCCGGTGATCTCCTCTGTCGCCTCGGGGCTGTACTCGGGCGAGGAGATGAACGACGCCCAGGTCGCGAAGTCCTCCGCGTCGCAGCGTTCGGTCACGAACTCGTGGTCTACGAGGTCCTCGGTCACGACTACGTGAGCCAGGCGTTCATGACCGCCACGTTGGCCCGGGTGACACCTGGAGATGGAAGTCCGCCTCGACGTGAGGCGAACGGACGATCTCGGTGCGGCGCGGGTCGATCACGATGAGCTTGGCCCTCTGCGCGGATCCGGCGCTTCATCCGCGAGGCGAACACGGGGTGCGCGGCGGTCGGGTTGGCCCCGATCACGACGATGACGTCGGAGCTGTCGACCGACTTGAAGTCCTGGTGCCGGCGGATGTGCCGAATGTCTGCTTCAGGCCGAATCCGGTGGGGGAGTGGCAGACCCGCGGCGCAGGTGTCCACGTTGTTGTTGCCGAAAGCCGGCCCTGACATCTTTTGTACGACGAAGACCTCTTCGCGTGCAGCGCGACGAGGTGATCCCACCGATCGCGCCGACGCCGTAGCGGCCTGGATCGCCTGGCTTGTCAGCGGCGTGGAGATGGCTTCTTGCCAGCTCACCACGCGCCAGGCGGTCTTCGATGGCCTCGCGGATCATCGGTGTCGAGCACGCGTCTTTGTGGGTGGCGTACCCCCAAGCAAAACGGCCTTTCACGCACGAGTGGCCCTCGTTCGCCCCGCCGTGCTTGTAAGGCACCATGCGGACCACTTCGTCGCCGCGCAGCTCGGCCTTGAACGAGCAACCGACCCCGCAGTAGGCACACGTCGTGAGCACTGTCCGGTGTGGCACCCCGAGGTCGATGACCGTCTTCTCCTCGAGCGTCGCAGTCGGGCAGGCCTGCACGCACGCACCGCACGAGACGCATTCGGACCCTAAGAAATTGCTCGGCCCGGGAACGACCTTCGAGGCGAAGCCGCGCCCGGGATCGTGAGGGCAAAGGTTCCCTGGGTCTCCTCGCAGGCGCGGACGCATCCCGAGCAGACGATGCACTTGGAGCTGTCGAAGGTGAAATACGGATTGCTCTCATCGGCCTCGGCGTCCAGGTGGTTCTCTCCTGCGTAGCCGTAGCGGACATCGCGGAGCCCGACAGCGCCGGCCATGTCCTGAAGTTCGCAGTCGCCGTTTGCGGCACATGTCAGACAGTCGAGGGGATGATCCGAGATGTACAGCTCCATGACGTTGCGACGGAGCCTCTCGAGGCGCGGAGTCTGGGTCGAGACCTTCATCCCAGCCTCGACCGGAGTCGTGCACGAGGCAGGCGTCCCCGCCGGCCGTCGATCTCGACCAGGCACAGGCGGCACGAGCCGAAAGAGGCCAGGCTTTCGGTGGCGCACAGCTTGGGCACGTCGACGCCGGCGAGCGCCGCGGCCCGCATGACCGAGGTGCCCTCGGGCACCGTCACCGCCAGACCGTCGATCTCCAGCTCGACGTGTCGCCAGCCCGCTGCCCGGTGTCCCGAGGTCGTGCTCTTTGAGCAACGTCATGACTGCTCTCCTCGGGTCATCGACGACTTCGTCGTCCGAACATCCGGCTGAGGGAAATTATGGCACCGTGGTGCCGCCAACCGTGTGCAGGTCACAGGGACACCGCCTTGGCGCCGTTCGAAGTCCTCCGGGAAGTGTTGCAGGGCGCTGCGCACCGGGAAGGGCGTCAGGCCGCCCATCGCGCACAGCGAGCGCGTCGACCATCGTCTCGCAGAGATCTTCGAGCAGCTCAAGGTTGGCCTCTTGGTCGATCTCCGGCGATGATGCGGTCGATGACCTCGACACCACGCACGGAGCCCAGGCCGGCAGGGCGTGCACTTGCCGCAGGACTCCTCGGCGCAGAACTCCATCGCAAAGCGTGCCTGACGGCTCATGTCCACTGTGTCGTCGAAGACCACGACGCCCCCGTGGCCCACCATCGCGCCGGCGGCGGCGAAGGCCTCGTAGTCCATCGGCAGGTCGAACCGGCTCGTCGGCAGGTAGGCGCCGAGGGGCCCGCCGACCTGGACGGCTCGCACCGGCCGCCCGCTGGCCGTGCCGCCGCCGACTCCTCGACGAGCTCGCCGAGGCTGACGCCGAAGGCGATCTCGAAGATGCCGCCGTGCTTGATGTTGCCAGCGAGCTGGAAGACCTGGGTCCCCCGCGAGCGTCCTACGCCGAGGCCCCGGAAGGCCTCGGCGCCCTTGGCGAGTATCGGAGGGACGGTGGCGAGCGACAGGACGTTGTTGACTACCGTCGGTTCGCCGAACAGCCCGGCGATCGCGGGAAGCGGCGGCTTGGCCCGGATCATGCCCCGTCGGCCCTCGAGGCTCTCCAGCATGGCGGTCTCCTCGCCGCAGATGTAAGCGCCGGCGCCGACCCGCAGGTACAGCTCGAAGGCGTGGTCCGCTTCCGAGCACCGACGGCCCGACCCAGCCGTTCAGGTAGGCGATGTCGATCGCGGACGCCATGGTGCTTATGGCGTCCGGGTACTCCGAGCGGAGGTATATGTAGCCTTCGCTCGCGCCGACGGCCAGGCCGGCGATGGCCATTCCCTCCACCAGGAGGAACGGGTCGCCCTCCATGAGCATGCGATCGGCGAAGGTGCCGCTGTCGCCCTCGTCCGCGTTGCAGGCGATGAACTTGAATCCGCCGAGGCGTCGAGCACCGTCTGCCACTTGACGCCGGTGGGGAAGCCGCACCGCCCCGACCTCTGAGCCCGGACTCGGTCACCTCGGTCACGATCTCCTGCGGTGTCATCTCGAGGCCCGGCGCAGGCCTGCGAGCCCCCCGTTCGCCTCGTAGTCCGTGACCGACAGGGGTCGTATGACCCCCACTCTCGCAAAGGTGAAGCGCGTCTGTCGCTTGAGGTGGGCAATCTCCTCCGTCTCGCCCAGAAAGAGCCTGTGGCGCGAGCCGTCGAGCATCCCGGCGTCGAGCAGCTCTCCGACGTCTTTGCCTCGACCGGGCCGTAGGCGACCCGGCCGTCGGCGTCGTGACCTCCACGAGCGGCTCGAGCCAGAACATGCCTCGTGAGCCGTTTCGCACGAGCTGAACCTGCAGGCCGCGCCGGCGGCCTCCTGGACGACGGCCTCTGTGACCTCGTCGGCGCCGACGGAGCGGGCGGCCGAGTCGAGGGGGACGAAGACGGAAGACGGCACTCATCGGAGCGCCTGAGACCTCGACGTCGGCGACGAGATCGTCGAAGCGAGCTTCGTCGACCCTGCCCCTCAGCCGGCCGTCCACCATCACCGCAGGAGACAGAGGCGCATTTGCCCAGGCAGAAGACCTGCTCGAGCGTGACCGCGCCGTCAGAGGTCGTGCCCCCGAATTCGACGCCGAGGTGCTCGTGGGCGTGACTGGCGAGCTCTCGGCGCCCATCGACTGGCATGCCTCCCCCCTGCACACCTGGATACCGAACTGCCCGGGAGCTCGGTCCGGAAGTCCTTGTAGAAGCTCACCACGCCGTGGACGTCAGCCTCTGGAGAGGTTCAGCGCCTCCGCCAGCACCCCGACCGCTCGCGGATCGACGTAGCCGAAGACGTCCTGCAGCTCGTGGAGGACCGGCATCAGCGGCCCGCGCTCGCCCGGGTGCTTCTCCACGATTTCGAGAGCTCGGCCTCCTCCGACCAATCCGCATGGGGGCCTGCCGTCCTCGAAACCATCGATGCACCTCATCGGGCTGCGCCGCCCCGCTCGGAGTGCGTTTCACTGCCGAGCTCCTGCTTTTGCATTCTACGGGCTCCCGGCGACTTCGACTAATGCCGGCTCCTCAGCCGTACATGAGCGAGCCGGGTGTGGTGAGCAGCTCGCCGGTCTCCAACCAGGTCTTGAGCCCGGAGAGGATCATCGGCCAGCCGCCGTAGATCTCGGGGTGCGCTCCGTCGCGGATCTGGTCGTGGGTCACGGTGAGGTGACAGGAGTCGCCCACAGGTTCGATCTGCCAGGTGACCCTCGAGGCGCCCTCGCTCCGCACGTCGTCGCTCCAGAGGGCGACGAGGGTGTGCACGAGCCGGTTGGGGCGATCCACCTCGAGCACTTCGCCCTCCCCGAGGAGCCCGCCCGCACCGGGCGCACCCATCTCCAGGCGAGACCCGGGCTTCCAGTCCGAGTCGACCCGGGCGCCGAAGGTGTACTTGGCTCTCGTCTCCGGGTCCGTGATGGCCTCCCAGAGCCGTTCCGGGGTGGTACGGATGTAGATCTCGTAGACCTTCTCCATCGGTGTCTCCAGTCTGTGCTTGAGGTCGCTGAGTCCCGCGGCCCAGGGTTCTGTGTACTTGTCGATCCAGCGGTCATGGATCAGTCGGATGGGGACCGGGTTCAAGAAGTGGAGCTTTTGTCGGCCGGAGTGGCGGGTGACGACTACGGCCGCCTCCTCGAGGATGCGCAGATGCTTCATCACGCCAAAACGCGACATCTCGAGCTTGGACTCGAGCGCTGTCAGGCTCACGCCGTCTTGCACGAAGAGGGCGTCGAGCAGGAAGCGACGCGTCGGGTCGGCGAGCGCCTTGAAGACAAGGTCGTCGTCCTCCGGCTCCTGCGTCGCTCTCGCCACGGTCTCAGTGGAGTCCCACGGCGGCTCGCGCCTCAGGCGATGTGGTCGCATTCATGCAGGTCCCCCTCGAACATGGCCCCCGGCGAGAACGCCGAGGCCGGCGTATCCCTTGATCAGAAACCATACGTGACCAAGAAGTCACATGTCAACTGTTCGGGTGAAGAGCCGACGTGCTCCAATGGCGGCGTGAGCTCTCCCGACGACGACGAGCCGCTGACGGCGCTGTTGCGGCGCGCAGGGTTCGTCGCCGCTGACGAGGAGGCCGCCGAGCTGCTCGCCTGCGCGGCCGGCGACGACCAGCACCTCCGTTCGCTCGTCACGCGTCGTCTGGCCGGGGAGCCGCTGGCCTGGATCACCGGGAGCGTGTCGTTCTGCGACCTGCAGGTCCGCGTCGACCCGGGCGTCTACGTGCCTCGTTGGCAAAGCGAGCCTCTCGCCGTCGCCGTGGACCGTCTGCCGGCGACCGGTACCGCGATCGACCTTTGCACCGGGTCCGGGGCCATCGCGAGATTCCTGACCTCGGCGCGTCCTTCGGCCCGCGTCGTTGCCTGCGATCTTGACGAGCGAGCGGTCGCCTGTGCGGTCGCCAACGGCGTGGAGGCCTATGTCGGTGACCTCTTCGTGCCGTTGCCGTCCGGCCTCGAGGGACGTGTCGACGTGGTCGTCGGCGTCGTCCCGTACGTGCCGACGCCCGCCCTGGCGTTGCTGGCACGCGACACCCTGGCATTCGAGTCCAGGCTCTCCTACGACGGGGGCGCCGACGGAACGGACGTCCTCCGGCGCGCCGCCGTCGACAGCGCGGGCTTTCTGCGGCCGGGCGGCGCCCTCCTGCTCGAGCTCGGGGGCGACCAGGCGGACCTTCTCGCGGATGACCTGGACCGCCTCGGTTTTGCGGAGGTCTCCGTTCTCCTCGACGAGGACGGCGACGCCCGGGGCATCGAGGCGACGCTTCGATGAGACACCCGTCGTCAGCGGGTCTTGAGCGCGGCTCGTGCCTCCCGGGCGCCGTAGTAGACGAGCACGTAACCGGCCGCCGGGTCCGCCCACCACCACCGAAGTGACGCGTTCAGCACGAGAGCGACCAGCACGGCAGTCGCGAGGATGCCGTCGACGAGAGTGACCTTGCCCTCGGTCAGGAGCACGCGATTGCGCAGCGCGGCGCCCGTCCTCGCCTTTGCCGCTGCGAGAAGGAACATGACCGCCGCGGTCATCGCCGTCCAGACGATGCCGGCCGGGCTGTGCCTGGGGTGGAACCCGACGACGAGCACCAGGGTGCTCTGGGCAGCGAGGTAGACGACCAGGAACCGAACACGGTCCCGATGAGCCGTAGGGCGTGAAGCTGAGTCCTTGCCGGTCCCGGACAGCTCCCAGAGCACGACCGTCGACGCCCCGATCTCGATGAGGCTGTCGAGCCCGAAGCCGGCGAGGGCGACCGAACTCGCCGCCACAGCGGCAAAGGCCAGGACCGCGATGCCGACGAGGTTCCAGCCGAGCGTGGCGGATTCGAGGCGCCGCCCCCGCGGAGGAGCCGGTCGGCGAGCTCCCGGGCGTCGCCGTCGGGCGTGTTCTCGACCACGTCGTGGACCTAGGGGTCGGGCTCGGGGCCCGGGGTGAGTTTTCCACCGGGCACGACGGCCTGGTCGTCGGGTGCTCGGTCTCGGCCCGTCTCGGTCGTGGTGTCGGAGGACGACGAGGCCAAGGCCTCCCATTGCAGCCGTACCAGCCGCAGCATCTCTCGCCGCCATGCCGAGCGGGCGCGGGCGGCTCCGACGGGTGTCCGGATGGACGAGACGGGTGATCTTGGGCTCGTCCGGCCCCCGGTGGAAGGCGACGGGCCGCATCTCTACTTCTTGTCCCCTTTTGTGTAGTGGCGCGGCGCCGCAGGAGGTACCCCTGCCAGGAAGGCACCAGGAAGGTCTCGAAGAACTTGCCGTAC
>CAWDPZ010000068.1:0-55506 GCA_963804265.1 uncultured Acidimicrobiaceae bacterium | reverse complement strand
TCCAATGCGTGGAGCACGTGCTCGAGGTGGTGCCCGGGAGCGCCGACGCCGAGCTTTCCGGCGGCGGGACGCTGGGTGAGATCATCGCCTCGGCCCACGAGTACCTCGCCGACGGAGCCGGCACGATACCCAAAGACTGGGGTTCGTTTCGCGGATAGCAGCTGCCCGGCGCCTCCGGCGCGAGAGCACCACCATCGGCGACGCCGCCTTCGCCGCTGCCGTCGAGGCCGAGGGCGAGGGGCTCGACATCTTGAGCGACCCGGCTTGGGAGACGCTCGCCGCCGCACACGACGCCGTGCTGGCCGCGGTGGAGGCCGTGAGGCACGTCGCGCTCCCGTTTCTCGCCGACCGGGAGACGCGCCGGTACGAGGCACACGAGGAGCGCAAGGCCGGGGCCGACATCGACGAGATCGACACTCCCGTGGGGCCGCTACGCCGTCGGGGGCGGGGGGCCGAAGTACGCCCCGGCCTGGGTGTCGGCGCGCGACGCGGCCGAGCGGTCCCGCGAGGCGGCCGCCGACCTCGAAGGATCCGGAGCCGGCGAGACAGAGCGCACTCTGGCAGGTCGGGCGGCTCCTGGAGCTGCTCGCTCCCGAATAACCGGACCGCCTTGCCGGTAACCTTGGGCCATGTCGACCCTCTCCCTCCCCGAGCTCGGCCTGCGCGCGAAAGCGGCCGCCCGGCTGCTCGCGACCGACCTCTTCCTCGGCCAAGAACGAGGCGCTCGCCCAGGCCGCTGACCGCCTGGCCGAGCGCTCCGACGAGATCCTCGACGCCAACGCCGCAGACGTCGCCCGCACCGTCGAATCGGGGGCGTCGTCGACGGTCGTCGACCGGCTCCGGCTCTCCGAGGGGCGCGTCGCGGCCATGGCCGATGGGCTGCGCGCCGTGGCCGCCCTCCCCGATCCCGTGGGCGAGGTCGTCGAGGGCTATGTCAGGCCGAACGGGCTTCGCGTGCGAGAAGAGTGCGCGTCCCGCTCGGCGTCGTCGGGATCATCTACGAGAACCGACCGAACGTCACGGCCGACGCCGCCGCCCTGTGCCTCAAGTCGGGCAACGCCGCGCTGCTGCGGGGATCGGCCGGGGCACTCGAGTCCAACCGGGTCATCGCCTCGGCCTTGAGCCAGGCCATCGAGAAGGCCGGCCTCCCCGCGGACGGGGTCCTCCTCGTCGAGGACACCGCGCACGAGACGGCCGTCGAGTTCGTTCGCCTCCGCGGCGCGATCGACTGCCTCATCCCGCGGGGCGGCCCGGCGCTGCTCTCGATGATCCTCGAGCACGCCACGGTTCCCTACGTGCTCGACGGGGACGGCAATTGCCACGTCTATGTCGATGCCTCGGCCGACCTCGCCATGGCGGAGCGCATCGTCGTGAACGCGAAGATGCAGCGACCGAGCGTCTGCAACGCGGCCGAGACGCTGCTCGTGCACAGTGACGTGGCGGACGCGCTTCCTGCCGCAGATCGCACAGGGCGCTCGAGGGCGTCGTCCTCGCGGCCGACGGGCGCGCCCGTCCCCTGCTCCCGGGCTCGCGCCCGGCCACGGAGGCGGACTTCGCCACGGAGTTCCTCGCCCTCGAGCTTGCCGTCGGCGTCGTCGACGACCTCGACGGGGCGATCGCCCACATCGCCCGTACGGCTCCGGACATTCGGAGGCGATCGTCACCTCGGACCTGGCGCCGCGACGCGCTTTGTCCGCGAGGTCGACGCGGCCGCAGTGCTCGTCAACGCCTCCACCCGGTTCATCGACGGAGGCGAGCTCGGTCTCGGCGCCGAGGTGGGCATCTCGACCCAGAAGCTGCACGCCCGCGGGCCGATGGGGCTGCGCGAGCTGACTTGCGTGAAGTACGTCGTCTACGGCGAAGGCCAGATCAGGTCGTGATCGCACCGGTCGAGGGCCGGTGAGCCGCGCTTCGGCTCGCTCGAGGAGGTGCGCGACGGGCTGAACGCCGTCGGCTACCTGGCCGACGACGGGCTTTCCGGCGTCGTGTACCTCGCCGACCGTCTCGCGAAGCCGGTCCTCGTCGAGGGCCCGGCCGGGACGGGCAAGACCGAGCTCGCGAAGTCCACCGCGGCCGTCCTCGGCGCCCGGCTCATCCGCCTCCAGTGCTACGAGGGCCTGGACGAGGCCAAGGCGCTCTACGAGTGGAACTACAAAAAGCAGCTGCTGCGCATCCAGGTCGAGCGCCGTGCCGAGGGCTCCGACGGGGCCGGCGCCGCCCGGATGGGAGTCGCTCGAGGAGGACCTCTTCTCCGAGGAGTTCCTGCTCGACCCGCCCGCTGCTCGAGGCGATCCGCGCCACCGATCCGGTCGTGCTCCTCGTGGACGAGGTCGATCGTCTCGAGATCGAGACCGAGGCGCTCCTGCTCGAGGTCCTCTCGGACTATCAGGTCTCGATCCCCGAGCTCGGCACCATCTCGGCCAACCAGATACCGCTCGTGTTCCTCACCTCCAACAACACCCGTGAGCTGTCGGAGGCCCTGAAGCGCCGCTGCCTTTTCCTCCACCTCGACTACCCCTCGCTCGAGCGCGAGCGGGCGATCGTGCTCGCCAAGGTCCCCGGCGTCACCTCCGAGCTCGCCGACCAGATCGCCCGTATCGTCCGCTCGCTCCGCTCGCTCGATCTCAAGAAGCACCCCTCCATCTCCGAGACCATCGACTGGGCCCGGACCCTCGTGCTCCTCGGCATCGAGGCCGTGGACGCCGAGCACGGCGACGCGCCACCTTGCACATCCTCCTCAAGTACCAGTCGGACATCGAGGTCGCGGCCAAGGAGCTCGCCGTCGCCTCCGGGCTCTGAGCGCCGCAGCCGCGGCGTCGATCCGATGCTCGACGTCCTGATCGGCTTCGTGGCCGAGCTGCGCCAGGCCGGCCTGCCGGTCTCGGTGTCCGAGGAGGCCGACGCCGCCGAGGCGATCGGCCACCTGCCATTGCGAGGACAGGGAGGCGGTCAAATTCGCCCTGGGCGCGACGTTGGTGAAGTCGGCCAACCACTGGCGCGCCTTCGAGACCGCCTTCGAGGTCTACTTCTCGATGCGCGGGCCGCAGTTCTCGCCCGGCCGGACGGACCTGTCTCCGGGCGGGAGCGACAGCCAGGGCGAGGAGACGGGCGAGGGTCACGACACCGAGGGCGCGGGGGGCGGCGAGCCCGTGAGCTCGGAGGAGATCGCCGCCATGGTCCTAAAGGCGATCCGCGAGGGCGACAGGGCCATGCTCAACGCCGCCGCGCGACTTGCGGTGGCGCGGTACTCGGCCATAGAGCCGGGGCGCCCCGTCGGCGGCACCTACTACCTGTACCGGACCCTTCGCGGTCTCGACCTCGAAGGCGTGCTCGGGCGCCTCCTGTCCGAGGCGCGTGCCGAGGCCGGCAGCGAGCCGGCAGACGGCCGCAGGCGACGGGCCCGGAGGGGCCGTGCTGAAGGGCCGGCGGCCCGGGCAGCTCACCGCGCTCGAGGAGCGTCTCCTCGAGGACGAGTACAAGTCCCGCATCGAGCAGCTGAGAGCGGAGATCGAAGCCGAGATCCGCCGCCGCCTCGTGGCGGACAGGGGCGCCGAGGCGCTCGCCCGCGCCTGCGCAAGCCGCTGCCCGAGGACGTCGAGTTCATGCACGCCACGCGCGAGGAGCTCGTGTCGATGCGCAAGGCCATCCAGCCGCTCACGCGAAAGCTCGCCACGCGACTCGCCCGCAAGCGGCGCCACCTCCGCCGGGGGGCGCTCGACTTCCGCGCCACGATGCGCCATTCCCTCTCTTACGGCGGGGTGCCCGTCGAGCCGCGCTACAAGCACCCGCATCAGGCCAAGCCCGAGATCTGGGTGATCGCGGACGTCTCGGGCTCGGTGGCGGCCTTCGCCCGCTTCACCTTGCATCTCGTGCACGCCATCTCCTCGCAGTTCTCGCGGGTGCGCAGCTTCGTGTTCATCGACGGCATCGACGAGGTGACCGGGATCTTCGAGCGGTCCGAGACCGTGACCGAGGCCATCTCGAGGGTCAACGTGGAGGCGGACGTCGTCTGGGCCGACGGTCATTCCGACTACGGGCACGCCCTTACGACGTTCTACGAGCGCTGGGGCGACGAGATCGGGCCGAAGGCGAGCATCCTGCTTTTGGGCGACGCCCGCAACAACTACCACGCCTCCCAGGCGTGGGTGATCGGTGAGCTGCGCCGTCGCGCCCGGAGAGTCTTCTGGCTCAATCCAGAGCCGCGCTCGTACTGGGGGAGCGGCGACTCCATCGTCGAGCAGTACGCCCAGCACTGCGACGCCGCCTATGAGTGCCGGAACCTGCGCCAGCTCGAGGCCTTCGTGGAGCACCTGGCCTGAGGCGGAACGGGCGCCGTCTCTCGCGGTGCCCGGCGGGAGCGGGCTCGCGCCGGGCGTGTCCTGCCCTATGACCCGGCCGGTAATCTGGTGGCCATGGCGATCGCATCCGGGCAGGCGGTCGCGCCCGCCCGGCAGGTCGCGCCCGGGACCCGGCTCGTGATCGTCCGCCACGGCGAGGCGGTGAGCAACGCCGAGGACATGGTGGCGGGGCACCTCGGCTGCACCGGTCTCACCGAGCGGGGCCGCCGCCAGGTCGGGGCGCTGGCGGAACGTGTCCGGCGCACCGGCGAGCTCGCGGGAGCAGCCGCGCACTATTCGAGCGTGCTCCGACGGGCGGTGGAGACCGCCGAGATCCTGCACCCGGCCCTCGGTGACGTCGCCTACGAGGCGAGGTGCGCCCTCTGCGAGCGGCACCCGGGCGAGGCGGACGGACTGAGCTGGGTCGAGTGCGACAGGCGCTACGGGCGCCGGCTCCCCGGCGAGGACCCCGAGCGCCCCTTGTCGCCCGGCGGGGAGAGCTGGCTCGAGTTCCTGGACAGGGCGGAGGACGCCCTCTACGCCGTGGCGGTGGCGCACCCCGGGGAGCTGGTCGTGATCTCCGCCCACGGAGGCGTCGTCGACGCGTCGCTCATCCGGTTCCTGGGGCTGCCCGCCCATGGCGGCCTGGTCCGTTTCTTCCCGGACAACGCCTCGATGACCGAGTGGGCCTTCACCGGGGCCCGCTGGTGGCTGATGAGGTTCAACGACGCCGCCCACCTCGACCCGAACGGTCCCGGGGGTTCCGACGGTCTGCGCATAACCCCTCCGGTCTGGGTGCGTTCCGAGCCGGTCCTCGCTGCGGAGGCCTGAGCCGCGGCGCGGCCCGCCGGGCGCGCCTCAGCAGGCGTAGTCGGGGTCGAAGGGGTAGTTGTTCGGGCCCGGCGTCTCCTGCAGCATCCAGGTCTTCCCGCCCGCGAAGGCGAACTTGGCGCTGCAGTAGGGCGCGAGCGTCGAGGGCGGCCAGTAGCCGTAGCTCGAGGGATAGGGGGGCGAGGTCCAGTAGGCGCCCGCGACCCAGATCGGGATCTGCGGGCCCGAGGGCACGAACCCGCCTGTGATGCCCTGCCACTGCACGGCGGTCGAGTAGATGCCGACGGTCAGCTTCTGCCCATGGAGGAAGTCGATCGCTCCCTGGATGGTGAGCGAGTTGTTCGTCTGGTTGCAGGACCAGTACTGGCCGCAGAGGTCGTTCTCGATGTCCAGCCACCACATGGGGGAGGCGGCTCCCTGAGAGGCGGCGTAGGCCACCGCACCTTTGGCCGAGTTGTAGCCGTAGTTGTAGGCCAGGCAGGCCGATTGCTTTGAGCCGGAGAAGGTGCCGCAGCTCCCGTAGGGGCCCTGCTGGTCGATCGTGTCGGAGGCCGAGGGCGAGTTGAGGAACATGTAGAGGTCGAAGGGCGCGCCTGCGGTGCCCTTGGCCGACTTGGCCCAGGCGATCTGAGCCCGCAGGCAGGGATTGGGCGAGCCCACCGCCCATCCGTCGACCCCGACGACGGCGATGGTGTAGTCGGCCGTCCCGGCGGGATAGGCGGGCGGCCCGGGAAGCGACACCGTCTGCGAGGACGTCGGCCCCTTGCACTGGGGCCAGTTGATGTCGTAGCCGAAAGAGCCGCTCGGGTACTGCAGCGGCGAGGCGGCCGCGAGCGGCATGGCGGCGATGGAGGTCACGTGCGCCGTGGCCGGCACCGCGGCCAGCGAGCCCCGGCCGACAGCGCTGCCCGCGCCGATCACGGCGCCGTCCTCGGTGGCGACCCAGTCCCCGGTCCCGTCCGGGGTGACGGCCAGCCCGACGACCGGTGAGGTGGTCCTCGCCGGAGCCGCGAGATGGACCGCGTCGCCGAACCGGGCGACATTCCCGTTCGACCTCGCCAGCCAGTACCCGCCGCCGTCGGGCGTCGCCGCCAGGGCGACGACCGATTGCGCGGCCGACTTGGCTCCGGCCGAGCCGTAGTAACCGGCGTCACCGAAGTGGAAGACCTTGCCGGACTTGCAGGCGATCCAATAGCCCTGGCCGTCGGGTGTGCCGGCGATCCCGACGACCTGGTTGGTGAGCGGCGGCCTGATCGAGCCGAAGGAGCGGGCGTCGCCGAACGGCTTCACGCGGCCGTGCCCGGTCACGAGCCAGTAGCCGTGGCCGTCGGGAGTCGCCGCCGCCGCCACGATGGGGTCCTGGCGGACCCGGCCGCCCGCGCCGCCCTCGTATCTGGCGTCCCCGAACGGGTAGACGCTGCCGTCCGCGCCGACCAGCCAGTAGCCCTTGCGATCAGGTGTGGGGACAAGGGCGATCACGGGGGCCACCAGGTGCTTGCCGTACTCCGAGCCGTAGTACGCGGCCTTGCCGAGCGCGATCACCATGCCGTTCGACTCGACGAGGTCGTAGCCGAGCGAGTTGGCCGGCGGGAGAACTATGGCCGCGATGGCGGCGACCGGGGTCGTCACGCCGGTGAGCGAGCCGTGGGCGGTCGCGGTCCCGAGGCTCAGGACCGTCCCGTCCTGCTCGGCGAGCCAGGCGCCCGTCTCCTGCGAGGTGACGGTGAAGTCCACGACCGGTGACTTGAGCGGGAGAGGGGAGGCCGCCAGCAGTTGCGGGGCGTCGCCGTAGGAGAACACGGTCCCGTTGGCGGCCGCCAGCCAGTACCCGGCGCTGTCGCTGGTCGCGGCCATGGCGACGATCCGCTGGCCGCCGGGGGTGGGCCCAGTCGGGATGCAGGCCTTGGCGTCGCCGTAGGCGAAGACCTGGCCCGTGCTGAAGGCGATCCAGTACCCCTTGCCGTCAGCCGTGGCCACTATCGCCACGGCCTCGCCCTTTACGGGCGAGCTGACCTGGCCGTAGTTGACGGCGTCACCGAAGGGCAGGACGCGGCCGGCCGCGGTGACGAGCCAGTACCCGCCGCCGTCGGGCGTCGCCGCCGCCGACTCCACCGGGGAGGCCCGCACGCTGCCGCCGGCGTCGCCCTCGTACTTCGCGTCCCCGTAGGGGAACACGCTGCCGTCGCCGCCGATCAGCCAGTAGCCCAGCCGGTCCGGCGTCGGGACGAGGGCGGTGACCGGGGCGACGAGGTGTATCCCGAAGGCGGAGCCGAAGAAGGCTGCCCCTCCGAGGGCGGCGACCTGCCCGTTGGCCTGGGCGACGTCGTAGGAAAGCGTGCTCGGCGGCAGCACGGCGATCCCGGCGATCGAGATGACCGAAGAGCTTGTCGTCACGCCGGTGAGCGAGCCGTGGAAGGCGGCGATGCCCACGCTCACGACCGCCCCGTCCTGCTCGGCGAGCCATCCGCCGGTTCCCTGCGGCGTGACGGACAGGCCGACCACGGGCGAGGTGATCCTCATCGAGGGGCCGAGGCCGAGCCGGACGGCGTCGCCGTAGTTGTAGACGGTCCCGTCCGCAGCCGCGAGCCAGTAGCCGCCGCCGTCGGGCGTCGCCGCCATGGCGACGACGGGTTGCGCGGCCGGCCCTTCGCCAACGGCGCTGTAGGTCTTGGCGTCGCCGAAGCTGAAGACGGCACCGGAGCTGTCGGCGAGCCAGTAGCCCTTGGCGTCCGGGGTGGCGACTATTCCGACGACCTGGTCGGCAAAGGGGCTGGAGACAGAGCCGTAGTTCCTCGCGTCCCCGAAGGCGAGCACCTGGCCGCCCGAGGTGACGAGCCAGTAGCCGCCGCCATCGGCGGTGGAGGCGGCGCCCACGACGCTCTGGGCGAGCGGGGAGCCGCCGGCCCCGCCTTCCTCCTTGGCGTCCCCGAAGGCGAAGACGCTGCCGTTCGGCGCCGACCAGCCAGTAGCCGTGGCGGTCCGGGGTGGCAACGAGGGCGACGATGGGAGCGGCCAGGGGCTTGCCGTACTCGTCGCCGTAATAGGCGGCCCCGCCCAGGGGCTCGACGAGCCCGTCGGCCTCGGCGACGTCGTAGCCGAGGCCGGGCGCGGGCAGCAGGGTCGATCCGGAGCTCGGCGGCGCTCCCGCCGGCATGGCGGCGGAGGGAGGATCGCCCGGGACGGTGGTCATGGAGCCGAGGGCACGCGGCGGCGCAGCGCCCGCCCGACCTGGGGCGAGGAGTGAACAGGTGCTCAGAGCGACACCGAGCGCGATCCCGACGGCCGCGACGACCGCGAGGCGACCCCGGCGAGGGGCAGGCAGAGTCGGCCAAGGGTGTGAACGCTGAGAGTGCACTATAAAGCACTTATCGTCATCTTTGGCGAACTCTTGACCCGTCACCATCACTGGCCACATGGCAAGAAGTTCCGCCACTATCCCCCTTGCAGCAGTTCGGCGACCCGAAAGGCGAGGTCGGTCGACTGGAGAGCGTTCAGCCGCGGGTCACACGTCGTCGTGTACCGCAACGGCAACTGGTCCTCAACTATGCCACCTATCCCACCGAGACACTCGGTCACGTCGTCACCCGTGAGCTCGATGTGAACGCCTCCGGGCCAGGTCCCCTCGGCTTTGTGGACGGCGAAGAATCCCTGGATCTCGCCGAGGACGTCGTCA
This sequence comes from uncultured Acidimicrobiaceae bacterium, assembly GCA_963804265.1. GTDB lineage: Bacteria > Actinomycetota > Acidimicrobiia > Acidimicrobiales > Bog-793 > Fen-455. The sequence continues at coordinate 46,665 of CAWDPZ010000068.1, read as the reverse complement.
AAACGCCGCGTCTTGCGCCCGGACTCGCTCGCGAAGGTGTTGCCGTGCATCGGGTCGCAGACCCAGCCCACCGGGTGACCCGCCTCGGTCACGGCGCGGACGAGGGGAGGAAGGGCGCTTCGGACCTTGTCGACGCCCCATGCGGGTGACGAAGGTGAGCCGGCCGGGCTTTCGATCGGGGTTCAGCCGCTCGCAGAGCGCCAGCGCGTCGTCGGGCGTCGTGGTCGGCCCGAGCTTGACCTGAACCGGGTTGCCGATGCCCGAGGCGAACTCGACGTGGGCCCCGTCGATCTCGCGCGTCCGCTCGCCGATCCAGACCAGGTGGGCCGAGCAGTCGTACCAGTCGCCGGTGAGCGAGTCCCTGCGCGTCAGGGCTTCCTCGTACTCGAGCAGCAATGCCTCGTGGCTGGTGAAGAAGTCGACCTGATGGATCGTCGAGTCGGCCGTCAGGTCGACGCCGCAGGCGTTCATGAAGCGCAACGCCCGGTCGATCTCCTCGGCGATGGCCTCGAAACGCCGCCCCTCGGCGCTCGTCGCGAGGAACTCGAGGTTCCAGGAGTGGACCTGCGACAGGTCGGCGAAGCCTCCCTTGGTGAAGGCACGCAAGAGGTTCAGCGTCGAGGCCGACTGGTGGTAGGCGCGCAGCATCCTCGCCGGGTCGGGCACGCGCGCCGACGCGGTCTGGAGGTCGTCGTTGATCATGTGACCCCGGAAGACGGGAAGCTCGACGGAGCCGACCGCGCTCTGTCAGCGAGGAGCGGGGCTTGGCGAACTGCCCGGCGATACGGCCCACCTTCACGACAGGGACCCCCGAGCCGTAGGTGAGCACGACGGCCATCTGCAAGATGACCTTCAGCTTGTCCCTGATGCCGTCGGCCGAGAAGTCGTCGAACGACTCGGCGCAGTCGCCGGCCTGGAGCAGGAAGGCCTTGCCGGCGGCAACCTCGGCGAGGGCACGGGTGAGACGGCGCGCCTCGCCGGCGAAGACGAGGGGCGGCTGCTTGGCGAGCTCGGCAAGGGCCTCCTCGTAGGAGACCGGATCGGGCCACGGAGGTTGCTGGGCGGCAGGACGCGTGCGCCAGGAAGCCGGATGCCAGGCCGCCTCTCGTGCCGGCTCGGCGGCGACCGAGGCGGCACCGTCGAGACTCGTCTCGATCACCGGGTCCGGTGTGGCGCTCACCCCCACAGCGTACGTGGGAGCGACGGCCGCATATCGCGGGGAACGTTGCCCGAAGTGGGGACGCGGTCTCTGGTGCGGCGTCGGCCGCGACCCGGGAGCGATCTCGCGGGACGGTCTCGCTACGCTGCGGGCGTGGGCAACCCCCGGCGACTCGGCCTCCTCGGGGGGACATTCGATCCCGTGCACGTCGGGCACCTTGTCGCGGCCGTGAACGCGCGACACGAGCTCAGCCTCGACCGGGTGCTGCTCGTCGTCGCCAACGAGCCCTGGCAGAAGGTGGGCATGCGCCCGGTGTCGCCGGCCAGAGACCGGCTGGCGCTGGTCGAGGCCGCCGTCGAGGGCGTCGAGGGGCTCGAGGCGAGCGGGATCGAGATCGAGCGAGGCGGCCCTTCGTACACCGCCGACACGGTCGCCGAGCTCGAGGCCCGCTGGCCCGGCACCGAGCTGCACCTCATCGTCGGCGCCGACGCCGCCGCCGGGCTCAACGGCTGGGAACGCCTCGAAGAGGTCCGCTCGAGGGTCGTCCTCGTCGTCGTCAATCGTCCCGGCACGACCATCGACGCCTCGGCCCCGGACAGCCCGCTCAAGGGCTGGGACCTCCGCATGGTCGAGGTGCCCGCGCTCGAGATCTCGAGCACCGAGCTTCGTGATCGGGTCGCGTCCGGCCGCCCCCTAGACTTCCTCGTACCGATGCCAGCCATCCGCCAGATCCGAGAGCACGGCCTGTACGGTGTGACCAGATGAGCCGCCACACGATGCTCCGGTTCGCAGCCGAGGGAGCATTCCGCCGTGTGCGATCGGCCGTCGCCGGTCCGGGTCGGCTCTACAAGAGGGCCTCCGGATCGCGTTGAGCCTCGAACGCGTGCTGGTGGCAGCAGGCGCCGCCTCTTCGAAGACCGACGACCCGACCGTGGTGCTGGACGTCGGCGACCTGCTCGGGATCACCGACCACTTCGTGATCACGAGCGGCACCAACGTCCGCCAGGTCCGGACGATCGCGGAGGAGGTCGAGCTGCGGGTCAAGGAGCAGGCTGGCGACGCCCCCCGCTATGTGGAGGGTCTCGACGACGCCCGCTGGGTGCTGCTCGACTACGGCCAGTTCGTCGTCCACGTCTTCCTCGACGAGGCGCGCCACTACTACAACCTCGAGCGTCTCTGGGCCGACGCCCCCCGGGTGGAGCAGCCCTTCTCGGAGGGCCGGCGCGTCGGAGTGGAGCTCTAGGCCGGCTGCCCGCTCGCGGCCTGAGACCGGTCGTTCCGGCGCCTCGTCCAGCCGCTTCCCGGGCTGCCCACTGCGTCGATGCCCAGTGCCCGGAGTCCAGTCTCGGGTGCTCAGGTCGTCGGGCAGGTCGACGGTGTCTTCGGCGGTGCCAGCTCCTGGTAGTCGCACCTGTCACACGAGATAGGCGGCCGCGATCGCGCCATTGCCCGTCACGGGCGACACGGCTGCGTCGTCGAAATAGAAGACGAGGCTCTTGATCTCCGGCAGGGACGTGGCTGTCCAGACGATCTGCGCGAAGTACAAGCCCTCCTGGTTGGCGAACAGCGACTCGTAGCTCGGGTCCAGGTAGCACGGCGAGCACGCCGTTGGTCACCCCGCCGCTCAGGAGGCTGGCGTTCGGTGGTAGCGCGCTCTGGATGCCCTGGTCGAACTCCACCGAGGACGGCCCGCTGTCGAGGGTGTCCAGCAACTTCTGCGGCGTTATCTTCGGGTGGACCCACTGGGTCGTCTTCACGAGCTGCGTGCCGTCGGGTGCGATGAAATAGACCCCTGAGAAGGGAATCATTCCGCCGTGCTGGCCCGGGTTGACCACGGTCGACGTCGGCACCGCAGCGCGGGCGGCACCTCGTCCGAGGGGATCGGCTGGGGCAGGGCGTCGACGGAGAGCCCGCAGCCGGCCGCGGAGGCGAGAGCGACCGCCAGGCATCCGAGGACAGCAAGCCGACGAAGTCTCATGCCTCGCTCCTCCACCTAACCCGGGAGCTCCACGACGAATCTCGCCCCGCCGTCCGGGCGGTCCTCCACCCACACCCGCCCGCCGTGTTGCTGCACGTGCTGGGAGACGATAGCCAGCCCGAGTCCCGTGCCGTCACCCAGCCCGCGCCGCCGGCCCGTCGAACCACGCGAGAACCTCTCGAAGATCCTTTCCCGCTCCTCGGGGGCGATGCCGGGCCCGCTGTCCTCGACGAGAAAACGTACCCAGGCGCCGTGATCCTCGACGGCGAGCAGCGTCGCTCCGCCGCCATAACGCTGCGCGTTCTCGAAAAGGTTGGCGAAGATGCGCTCGAAGCGTCGCTTGTCGACGAAGATGTGACGAGAAGCCATGCCGGGGGCGAACTGGATCGGCACGTCGGTTCCGGTCGCCGCGAACCGTGTGCTCGACGAGGGCTCCAATGGTCACCTCGTCCCGGGAGATGTCCGCGGGCGCGGCATCGAACCGGGAGATCTCCAGGAGCTCGTCGACGAGCCGCCTGAACCTGCGGACCTCGGCCCCGAGCAGGTCGAGCGCCTGGAGAGCCTTCGGGGGCAGCTCCTCGCGTCTCGCCTCGAGGACCGACGAGCGAATTGGCGAGTGTCGTGAGGGGGAACGCAGCTCGTGATTGACGTCCGAGCTGAAGCGCGCCTCTCGTTCTATGCGCTCTTGCAGCTGGTCCACCATGTGGTTGAAGGCGGCGGCGAGAGCGGCGAGGTCGGCGAAGTGGGCGCTCTCGAGCCTCGTGTTGAGGCTCCCTCCGGCGATGGCGAGCGCGGCGCGGGTGGTCTCCTTGAGCGGCCGCAGCGCGCGCGCGGCCGCCCAGCTGCCCGAGAATGGCCCCGGCGACGGTTGTGATGAGGGCGGCGATCGAGAGCGCCGCGAAAAGCGTGTGCAGCGTGCGGACGAGAGCCGACAGATCGAAGATCTCGAAATACGCGGTCGTCGTCCGTGGCTTTGATGTCCTGGGCCGGGATCGGCACGCCCACGAGGAGCTCGGAGCGTCCCTTGCACGATGACGAGCTGCTGGGACGGGGCGCCGCCGAGCAGGACCCGGGCTTTGAGCAGCTTCGGGAGCTGACTGGGAGACAGCGTCCCGAACGATCGGTACCAACGGTCCGCGCTGAAGACCAGCGACTCGGTGTTGGGACCGGAGTCGAGCGTGGTGAGCAGTAGCGGGATCTACGACTTCGGTGCCCGAGGAGCTCCCCGCGCAACAGCACGGCGTTGGCCAGGGCCTGGTGCCGCAAGGAGTCCACCTGTTGGTTGACGATCGAGCTCCGCACGGCGACGTAGCCGATCCCCGCGAGCGCGCCCGAAAGGGCGAGCGCCCCGAGGGCAAAGGCGGTCGTGACCCTGGCGCGAAGCCCGAGGCGGCGCCTCGGATGTTGGGGGTAGGGAGGCGGGATGGTCGCGACGACGACGGTCTCGGGCCCCGCCGGCTCTGTCGGGATACCGGCTTCGTTCGCCTCCGGAGGGCTCGGAACCGCATCCATCGGCTTGCCGGCAGCCTTCACGGCTACGGCGCGAGCTTGTATCCGAGGCCGCGCACCGTGAGCACGTGCCGCGGCTCACTCGGTTCCTACTCGATCTTCGTGCGCAGCCTCCGCACGTGGACGTCGACGAGGCGCCCGTCCCCGAAGTAGTCGTAGCTCCAGACCCGCTCCAGCAGCTGTTCGCGCGACAGGACCTTGCCCGCGTTGGCGGCAAGCTCGCACAGCAGCAGGAACTCGGTCCGGGTCAGGTGGACCTCCTCGCCGCCGCGGCGTACGACGCCGGCCTCGGGCAGGATCTCGAGGTCACCGAACTCGAGCTGCACGAGCCCCGGCTCGTTGGTCGCGGGCCCGGCGGAGCAGCGCCCGGATGCGGGCCGCGAGCTCCTTCGGCTCGAACGGCTTGGTGACGTAGTCGTCGGCTCCCGCCTCGAGGCCGGCCACGACGTCGTGGGTGTCGGTGCGGGCGGTGACCATGATGATCGGCACCGCGCTCGTCTTGCGCAGCTCACGGCAGCACTCGAAGCCGTCCATTCCCGGCAGCATGATGTCGACCACCAGCAGGTCGAACGGGTTCGAGACGAGCGCCCGGGTCTGCAGCTCGAGCGCCTCCTCCCCGCGTCCCCGCCTCTTCGACCTCGTATCCTTCGTCCTCGAGGGAAAGACGCATGGACGTGCGGATTCGTTCGTCGTCTTCGACGAGCAGCACTCTGTGAGCCATGGCTCCATTGTCCCTCACTCAGGGAGCTCCGGCTAGCAGTGTCTTGGGCGCCCGAGAATCGCCGCAGCGCGGACACGTCGGGGCCGCGGTCAGGTTCCCGAGCCTCTTCGAGGCCGTGGCGGCGTCGAGCTCCGGCTGAGGCTCGATGTGGCCGCGTCTGGCCGCCCGGGGAAATTGACGATGGAACAGCACCTTCGCGCGTCCAGTCGGGTACCGTGGAGCTGTGGGCTTTGAGCTCGATGGATTCCTGCGCTCGCTCGCGTCGGACGCGCTGGCGACTCGCCAGGCGTATCGGCGCGACGTCGAGGCGTTCGTGACGTGGGCCGGCCGGGCCGGGGTCTGCGGACCCGGCCGAGGTCGACCGCCTCATGTTGCGGCGCTATCTGGCATACCTCGCCACGCGGCGGTACTCCCGCCGGACCATCGCCCGCAAAGCGGCGGCCATCCGCTGCTATTTCGCCTGGCTGCGCCGCCACGAGCTCATAGCGGTCGACCCTTCGCGGCGCCTTTCTGCGCCGTCGGCGAGGCGCGCCTGCCGCGGGTTCTCGCCACGTCGGAGCTGCAGGCCCTGCTCGAGCCGTCGCTGCACGGCGCCCGGAGCGGCGACCCGGCGTCGACCGTCGCAGAGACGATGCCCTCCTGGAGCTGCTCTACGGCAGCGGCCTGCGCGTCGCCGAGCTGTGCGGGCTCGAGCCTGGCGACCTCGACCTCAGGTCCCGGTCGGTCACCGTCTGGGGCAAGGGCGACAAGCAGCGCCGTGTGCCGATGAGCTGTGCGGCCGCCGAGGCGTTCAACGCGCTATGTCAGCTCAGGGCGGGCGGCGCTCCTGAACGCCGTCGAGCCCGGCGGGCTCGCTCTTCTTGAATCGCCGGGGCCGACAGATGACGCCGCGGGACGTGCGCCGAGTCCTCGACCGGCGTTCGCCGGTGCCGACCCATCCCCACGCGCTGCGCCACACCTACGCCACCCATCTCCTCGACGGCGGCGCGGACCTGCGGGTCGTCCAGGAGCTTCTCGGTCACTCGAGCCTGAGGACGACCGAGATCTACACCCACGTGTCAACCGAGCGGCTGGTCAGCGCCTATCGCAGCGCTCACCCGAGAGCGTGATGAGCCAGACCGGGACCGACCGCCTCCAGTCTGTCGAGGAGCTGTGGGCGGACTTCAAGGCGACGGCGGACCAGTCGGCGCGCGACCGCCTGATCCTGCACTACTCCCCGCTCGTGAAGTACGTGGCGGGCCGTGTCGCGGCTGCGATGCCGAGTCACGTCGACTACGCGGACCTCGTCAGCTACGGCATCCTCGGGCTGATCGACGCCATCGAGAAGTTCGACCCGTCGAGGGCGATCAAGTTCGAGACCTACGGCGTGCCTCGCGTCCGTGGGGCGATCCTGGACGAGCTGCGGTCCATCGACTGGGTACCTCGATCGGTCCGGGCCAAGGCGCGTGCCGTCGACTCGGCCTTCTCCAAGCTCGAAGGCACTCTCGGTCGTTCGCCGTCGGACCGCGAGCTCGCCGACGAGCTCGAGATGAGCACCGACGACCTGAACGACATCTTGCGCCAGACCTCGCGGGCCGGCCTGCTCCAGCTCGACGACGTCCTGTTCCGCCAGGGCGGCGCCGGCGGCCAGACTCTCGGCGACACCCTTCAGGACCAGGGGGACGCTCCCGGGCGCCACCATCGAGCTCGAAGAGACCCGGCGCCAACTCGCGAAAGCCATCCAGCGCCTCGACGATCGTGAGCGCAAGGTGCTGACCCTGTACTACTACGAGGGCCTCAACCTCGCGGAGATCGGCGAGATCCTCGGTGTCACCGAGAGCCGCGCGTGCCAGATCCACACCAAGGCGGTGCTCCACCTGAGGCAACGACTGCGCGACGAGCTGAGCTGAGCGCATGCCGCGCCCAGCGCCGCCGGCCAGCCCGCAATCCGCGACCGCCCGGCGGACGACAACCTGCATTTGCGCACCCGGACCGCTCGCCGGCCGTCCGGGTGTTGCTGCAAGGTGAAGCCGCTCGTGACTGACCCGCTAGCGATGGACCGCGAGGCCCGCCCGGGTCTCTTTCACCGTACGTCCCGGCATGCCCGCGGTCGTCCTTCGGGGCGCGGTGCCTGGACGAGCCCAAACCGTCGGGAGGGAGAATCACGTGGCCGTTGTCACGATGAAGCAACTGCTCGAGGCCGGAGTCCATTTCGGTCATCAGACCCGCCGCTGGAACCCGAAGATGAAGAGGTTCATCTTCGGAGAGCGCAACGGCATTTACATCATCGATCTCAACCAGACCTTGGCGGCGTCGACACCGCCTACTCCTACGTCCGGGATCTCGTCGCCGGCGGAGGCGTGATCCTCTTCGTGGGCACGAAGAAGCAGACCCAGGACCCGGTGGCCGAGTTCGCCACCGCCTGCGGGATGCCCTATGTCAACCAGCGGTGGCTGGGCGGGATGCTTACCAACTTCCAGACCGTCGCGGGCCGCGTCCGCAAGCTCGTGGAGCTCGAGTCGTCACGTGCGGCCGGTGACTTCGCCGCCATGCCGAAGAAAGAAGCCCTCTCGCACGAGCGTGAGCTCGAGAAGCTCGACCGGAACCTCGGCGGTCTGCGCCGGCTCGACCGCCCGCCGGACGCGATCTTCGTGATCGACACCAAAAAGGAGCACATCGCAGTAACCGAGGCGAACAAGCTGCACCTTCCGGTTGTCGCCGTGGTCGACACGAACTGCGACCCCGACGTCATCGACTACGTGATCCCGGGCAACGACGACGCCATCCGCGCCGGCCGGCTCATGTGCCGGGTGATCGCCGACGCCGTGGCCGAAGGGCGCTTCATCGCCTCGCGCCGGGCCGTCGAGGCCGCCAACCGGGCGCGGCGAGCGAGCCAGGAGTCCTCAGCACCCATGTTCGCCGAGCCGGACGCCGGCCCCCGCTCCGACGGCGGTCGAGACCGGGCCGGCCGAGGCCGCTGCCGTTGCCGAGCCGCGCCTGCCGAGCCGCGCCTGCCGTCGCCGAGGCCCCGCCGCGACTGCTCCCGCCACCTGCGCCGGCAGCGGTGGCCACTGCTCCTGCGCAGGCAGCTGCCGAGTCAGCCTCCCCGCCCGCAGATCTGCCGACGGAAGACGTTCCGGTCGCAGAGGCCGCGCCAGCCGCCGAGACGGGCGTGGCTGATCAAGAAATCCAGTCAGCAGAAGCTGCCACCGAGTTGGCGGCCGAGACGGCCGCCGAGGCCGCCTCAGACACCGAGACAAGCACGGAGGCTTGAAGTAGATGGCAGATATCACCGCCAAAGCAGGTGCAGGCGCTGCGCCAGAAGACAGGCGCCGGGATTCTCGACTGTCGCCGTGCGCTCGAGAAGAGCGACGGGGACCAAGAGGCCGCCGAGCGTCTGCTCCGGGAAGAAGGCACCATCAGTGCCGCGAAGCGCCAGGGCCGCGAGCGCACCCAGGGAGCCGTGGCCGTCGTCGTCCAAGGTGACCACACGCCCGTAGGTGCGATCGCAATGCTCGAGTGCGAGACCGACTTCGTGGCGAAGTCGCCCGACTTCGTCTCGCTCGTCGAGGAGATCGCCAACGAGCTCGCCGTGGGCGGCGAGGGTGTGCTGGCGCAGTTCTCCGACCGGATCGAGAACCTGGCCGTCGACCTTGAAGGAGAACATCGCTCTCGGCAGGACCGTGCGATTCGAGGCTCCGCAAGGAGCCATCATCGGCAGCTACCTGCACCTGCAGAACGGCCGCGGGGTGAACGCCGTGCTCGTGGAGGTCACCGGTGCCGACGACGCGCTCGCGCACGAGATAGCTCTTCACATCGCCTTCGCCCGGCCGGAGTACCTGCGCCGCGAGGACGTGCCCGCCGAGCAGGTCGAGGACTTCCGCCAGACGGCGGCAGCCATCGCAAGGAACGAGGGCAAGCCGGAAGCCGCCATGGACAAGATCCTCGAGGGCAGGCTGAACGGGTGGTACAAAGAGCGCGTCCTGCTCGACCAGCCATTCGTGCGCGACGAGTCGCAGACGATCGCGCAGGTGCTGGGCCGGCGCGAAGGTGCTCAGGTTCGCTCAAGCCGTCGTCGGCTCGTGAGCGGGTCCGAGCGGCGTCTCGTGACCGAGGTGGTGCCCGACCGAGAGCGGGCCCGGCCTCGCTGGCACCGGGTGGTGCTCAAGCTCTCCGGGGAGGCGCTCGCGAGCTCGTTGTCCGACGAGACCATCGACGCCTCGACGGTGGCCCGCCTGGCCAGAGAGATCAGCGCTGCTCGGACCGAGCTCGACATCCAGATCGCCATCGTCGTCGGTGGCGGCAACATCTGGCGAGGCACGACAGGGGCCGGTCAGGGCATGGACCGGGCGACCTCGGACATCATGGGGATGCTCGGCACCGTCATAAACGCCCTGGCCCTCCAGGACGCTCTCGAGCGGGTCGGCTGCCCGACACGAGTGCTCTCGGCAATCCACATGGCCGAGGTCTGCGAGCCCTACATCCGGCGTCGCGCGATCGTCACCTGGAAAAGGGCCGCGTGATCATCTTCGCGGCAGGGATGGGCAACCCGTACTTCACGACGGACACCCCTGCAGCCCTGCGCGCGGCCGAGATCGAGGCGGACGCCATCTTGAAAGGCACCCACTCGGGGGTCGACGGGGTCTACAGCGCCGATCCGCGCCACGACGCCGGCGCGACCCGCTACGAGGAGATCGGCTTCATGGAGGTCGTGTCGCGAGATCTCCGTGTCATGGACCACACGGCGATCACGTTCTGCCGGGACAACAAGATCCCGATCCTCGTCTTCGACTTGATGCGAGAAGGCAATATCCGAGCTGCCCTCGTGGGCGAGCGTATAGGTACGCTTATCAGGTGACCGACGACTCGCTCATCCCGGCTGCGCTCGCCGACAGCGGCGAGCGCATGCACAAGGTTGTGGAACACACCAAGTCCGACTTCTCCATGGTCAGGACCGGCCGGGCCTCGCCCGCCCTCGTCGAGAAGATCAGGGTGGACTACTACGGCAGCGAGGTGCCGCTCCAGCAGATCGCGGGCTTCAGCGTGCCCGAGCCGCGGGTGCTCGTCGTGAACCCCTACGACAAAGGCGCCATGAAGGCGATCGAGAAGGCGCTCATGACCTCCGATCTCGGGATCAACCCGTCCAACGACGGACAGGTGTTCAGGCTCGTGTTCCCCGAGCTGACCGAGGAGCGCCGCAAGGAGTTCGTGAAGGTCGTCAAGCACCGCGCCGAGGAGGGACGGGTCGCCGTGCGCAACGTCCGCCGTGCGACCCGCCACGATCTCGAAGCCCTGGAGAAGGACGGCGACATCTCCTCGGACGACCTCGATCGCGCCGAGAAGGAGCTCGAGAGCCTGACCCACGAGCAGATCGCGGAGATCGACAGGCTGTTGAGCCACAAGGAACGGGAGTTGCTCGAGATTTGAGCCCCGGCGCCCGGCAGATGCCGGAGCTGCCCGTCGGGGACTTCGATGCCGCGGCACGTGAGGGTGTGCCGACGGCGGGAGAAGGAACCGCGAAGGGAGGAATTTTGGAGGAGGGCAAAAGCCCCGCAGGCGGCCGGCGAACCGGTCACCGGGCGGGTCCGGATTGCCGGCGTCGAGGCCGGGGTGGCGGCTGGGCTGGTGCCGCCGGCCGAGGCGGCCGCGCGGGCCGGCTCCGAACCGCTCGAGCTCGTCTCGGGGTCGACGAGGGCGAACGAGGCCTCGATGCCTTTCCCTTGGCGTCGGTCGCGCTTCCCGGCTACGACCTCCCGGACTGGACCGACCCGCCCACCTTGCAGGTCCCCCGTGTGATCCTCGATCTCGAGCAGGAGGCCGCCGAGCGCGGCGGCCCCCCCACTCCGCCCGCGGCGGGCCGGTATGGCGCGAGCGCCAGGAGGACTGGGACGACACCGACGCCATCCTCGGCCATCTCGCCAGCGCCGGACCCTCGGTCACCGACTACGAAGAGTCCTCGTCCGACGACCCTTTCGCGTACGACTTCTTGAACCTGGACGACGACTCCTCCTGGATCGCGCGGGAGGACACGTCGGACAAGGCCAAGGCCGCAGCACGAGCCCCGGTCGCCCCCGCACCGGCTGAGCCGCCCAAACCCGTCCCGCAGGCCCCCGTGAAGCCTGCGGTCTCGGGCGCCGAGCCATCGACCGCGCACCATGCGGTGCCGGAGACAAGGCTTGCGACCGGTCCGCGGCTGCGACGCCACAAAGCTCGGGCCGGGTTGCCCACTTTCGGGAAGCGCCCCTCCCCGTCGGCTGCGAGCCGAACCCGCTCCCCAGCCAAGTGCCGAGACGACGTCCTCCCGCAACCGGCTCCCCGCCCGGGCCGAGGCCGCTCCGCAGCCGCAGGTCGCGTCGGCGTCGTCCCGCAACCCGGTCGTCGCCACGCTCACGGGCGTGGTGCTGGCCGCCGTCCTGCTCCTGAGCTTCAAGGCAGGCCCCCCGGCGGTGCTGGCCCTGGTCGCGGCGGCGGTCACCTTGGCCGCAGCCGAGCTCTTCAACTCCCTGCGTCTCGGCGGCTACCGGCCCGCGACGCTGCTCGGGCTCGTCGGGGTGCCCGCCGTGATCGTCGGCGCCTACTTCCGCGGGCCGACGGCGGTCCTGGTCGGGTTCGTGATCTTCGTCGTCGCCTCGATGATCTGGTACCTCGCCGGTTTCACACGACGGTCGCCCCTCGTCAACCTCTCCGTCACGGTCCTGGCGTTCTCCTGGACGGGAGTGTTGGCCGCATTCGCCGGGCTCCTTGTCGACCCGAGGATCTTCCCTGATCGTCACGGGATCGCCTTCATGCTCGGCGCCGTCATCGCGGCCGTCGGCTACGACATCGGCGGCTACGTGATCGGCAGCCGCTTCGGTCGCCATCCTCTCGCCCCCTCGGTGAGCCCGAACAAGACCTGGGAAGGACTCATCGGTGGCTGCGCCATCGCGATCGCGGCCTCCGCGGCCATCACGAGCCGGATCCACCCCTGGCATGTCCAGACGGCCATCTGGCTCGGCCTCATCGTCGCCGTGGTGGCGCCTTGTGGTGACCTCGTCGAGTCGATGATAAAGCGGGACCTGAAGGTGAAGGACATGGGGACGCTCCTGCCTGGCCACGGAGGCGTGTTCGATCGCATCGACGCGCTGTTGTTCGTCCTGCCTGCGGCCTACATCTTCGTGCGCCTGGCTCACATCGGGTGACCGGCGTCATCGAACACCCGCGGCTCGCGGGCGCGGATCTCGCCGCGACCGGCGACGGTTCCGAACGGCGGGTCGCCGTCGTCGGATCGACCGGTTCGATCGGCACCCAGACCCTCGACGTGCTCCGGTCGGCTCCCGAACGGTTCGTCGTCAGCGCCCTCGGGGCGGCGACGTCGGTTGACCTGCTTGCCGCCCAGGCGGAGCGAGTTCCACCCTGACGTCGTCGCGATCGCGGACGACACGCCTGGCGCCGCGGCTCGCCGCGCTGCTTGCCTGCCGGCATCGAGCTCCGCGCAGGGCCCGAAGCGCTCTCCTCCCTCGTCGAGACAGGGGACGTCGTGCTCAACGCCGTCGTCGGGTTCGCCGGCCTCGGTGTGACTGTGGCGGCGCTGCGCGAAGGGCGGCGGCTCGCCCTGGCGAACAAGGAATCGCTCGTGGCCGGGGCGCCCGTGGTGCAGCGCTGCCCGGCGCGTCGCCGGGGCCGAGCTCGCTCCCGGTCGACTCCGAGCACGGTGCGATCCACCAGTGCCTGGCATGCGGGCGCCCGGAGGCCGTGTCGAGGCTGGTGCTCACGGCGAGCGGGGGTCCGTTCCGGGGGAGGGCGGCGGCCGAGCTCGCCTCCGTGACCGTGGCTGACGCCCTCGCCCATCCGACCTGGCAGATGGGGCCGAAGATCACCGTCGACTCCTCCACGCTCATGAACAAGGGCCTCGAGGTCATCGAGGCCCACGAGCTGTTCTGCGTCGACTACGACCACATCGAGGTCGTGGTGCACCCCCAGTCGATAGTGCACTCGATGGTGGAGTACTGCGACGGGACGACGATCGCCCAGCTGTCGACCCCCGACATGCGCCTCCCGATCGGCTATGCCATCGGCTACCCGGACCGCCTCACCCGGCCCTACGGCTCGCTCGACTTCAGGGCGCTCGGCCAGCTCGACTTCGAGCCGCCGGACCTGGTCACCTTTTCCTGCCTCGCGCTCGCCTTCGAGGCGGGGCGGGCGGGCGGCAGCGCGCCGGCGTGGCTGAACGCCGCCAACGAGGTCGCCGTGGCCGCCTTCTTGGACGGGCGCCTCGCCTGGCCGGCGATCGCCGAGGTCGTGAGCCGAGACGCTGGCGCACCATGAGCCCACCGAGCTCGTCGAGGTGGAGAGACGTCCTCGAGGCCGATGCCCTTGCCCGCATCCGGGCGTCGAGCGGTCGTCGAGGCGCGCCAGGCCGTGCGACGTGACGACTGCAGATAGTCGACCAGCGAAGCGAGCAGACATGTCAGTCGATGGACGACGCCTCCGCGCTCCGTCGCGCCCGCTCCGACCGCCTCGAGGCGACCGGTCCGGGCCCGCTCGTCGCGGCTGGCTCGTCGTCGTGGTCGGGGGTCTCGTCGCGTCGCGATCGCCTTCACGCCTGCCGGTGCTCCTCGTCGTGCTCGCCCTCGTCGCCATGGTCATGCTGCACGAGCTCGGCCACTTCGCGACGGCGAAGTGGAGCGGGATGAAGGTCACCGAGTACTTCCTGGGCTTCGGGCCGAGGTTGTGGTCGATCCGCCGGGGTGAGACCGAATACGGGGTCAAGGCGATCCCGGCGGGCGGCTATGTGCGGATCGTCGGCATGACGATGCTCGAGGAGGTCGACCCGGCCGACGAGGCCCGCAGCTACCGGCAGGCGTCCTTCCCGCGGCGTCTGCTCGTGGCCGTGGCCGGCTCGGCGATGCACGTCGTCATGGCGTTCGTGCTGTTGTTCTCGCTCTACGCCTCTCGGGGGCCCCGACTCTCGACGGCGCCGACGATCACGAGCCTCGCTCACTTCTCCAAGGGCCTGACGCCCGGCGCAGCGCGCCGGGCTCAAGCCCGGCGACCGTGATCGTTGCCGTCGACGGGCACAAGATACCCCAACCTCGACCTTCTGATCTAGCATCGTGAACAAGCACCCGGGCGAGCGCCTGACGCCTCGTCGTCGACCGCGGCGGCCGCGACCTGACGCTCGCCGATCACACCCGTCGACAGCCGGCACGTCGTGGAGGAAGATAGGCGGCCAGGCGTCCCGGCCGCCAGCGCGTCGGGCCCGGCGACGGGGATCATCGGTGTCGAGCTCACGAACTCCGACGAACGTCACGGTCGGTCCGCTCATCGCCGTGCAGCCGCGCGGGCTCAGGGCTCGGCACGATCGTCGGCCAGACCTTCAGCGGCATCGGCACAGGTCTTCTCGCTTCCACGGCCTCGAGCAATTTCGCCCACCAGGTCGCCACGGCCGGCAACCACGGCGCTTCGGGGTCCTCGTCCTCCTCGGGGAGCTCCGGCGGCCAGCTCCTGTCGATCGTCGGGGCCGTCCAGATCGGCTGCCCAGGCCGCCCAGCAGGACGTCCCGAGTTGTTGTACCTGCTGGCCGCGATCAACCTGTTCGTCGGGATCGTCAACCTCTTCCCGATGCTGCCGCTCGACGGCGGCCACGTGGTGATCGCCGTCTACGAGCGGGTGCGCTCGCCGCAAGGGGCGCCAGTACCACGCCGACGTGGCCAAGCTCATGCCGGTCGGCGTACGTCTTCCTCTCTTCATCGTCCTCGTCGGGCTCGGCGCGCTCTACATCGAACATCGTCAACCCGGCTCACCTGCCCGGGCGGCTGATCTGCCGAGGGGCCTGTATCCGCCGAGTCACCGACTGTGCCGAAGGACCGCCACGCGGCGCTTGGGGCCCACTGCCGAGCGGTCGCCGCTAGGCTGCCAGGGATGCCCAGAACCACGGCAGACAATGGCCGAACGGCGCAAGACCCGCCAGATCATGGTCGGCAACGTCGCCGGTCGGCGGCGGCGCGCCGGTCTCGGTGCAGTCGATGACCGTGACCAAGACGGCCGACGCCGAAGGCACCCTCGCCCAGATCTACGCGCTCGCCGCCGCGGGCGCCGACATCGTCCGCTGCACCTGTAACGAGCAGGAGGCAGCCGAAGGTCTGGCGCAGATCATCCCCCGCTCTCCCGTGCCGATCGTGGCCGACATCCACTTCCACGTACGAGATGGCGCTCGCCGCCCTCGAGGCCGGGGTGCAGGGACTTCGGCTCAACCCGGGCAACCTCCGCAAGCCCGAGGAGATCAAGCTCGTCGCCGTCCGAAGGCAAGGACCGCGGCGTCCCGATCCGCATCGGCGTCAACGCCGGCTCGCTGCACCCCGATCTCTACAAGCGTTACGGCGGAGCGACCCCGGAGGCCCTCGTCGAGTCGGCGCGGATGGAGACTCGCCTACTTCGAGGAGGTCGACTTCGACGACGTGAAGATCTCGGTGAAGGCGTCCAACGTGCCGACCATGATCGAGGCGTACCGGCTGGCGTCGGAGACTTTCGACCACCCGCTCCACCTCGGAGTCACCGAAGCCGGGCCGCCGCCTGCCGGCTTGATCAAGGGCACCGCCGGGCATCGCGACCCTCCTCGCCGAAGGTATCGGCGACACGCATCCGGTACTCGCTCACCGCCGATCCGGTCAAGGAGGCACGAGCCGGTCGCCAGCTGCTCGAGGCGCTCGGACTTCGCGAGCGCAAGGGCCTCGACCTCATCGCCTGCCCGTCGTGCGGCCGCGCCGAGATCGACGTCATCGACGTCGCCAGGCGAGCCCAGGAGGCCTTCGAGTCCGCGGCGTCCCGCTTCAGGTCGCCGTCATGGGATGCGTCGTCAACGGCCCCGGCGAGGCGCGCGAGGCCGACCTCGGCATTGCGGCCGGACGCCACAAGGGTCACCTGTTCATCAAGGGCAAGATCGTCCGCGTCGTGCCGGAGGACGAGATGGTCGAGGCGCTCGTCGCCGAGGCGGAGAAGCTCGTCGCCGAGGGTATCGAGGCTCGTCTTGGCGGCGGCAGACGAGGGGGCCGAACGGGAGGCCGAGGAAGACCGCAAGGCGCTCTTCGAGGAGAAGGGCGCCGACGTCAACCAGTCGAGCGAGCGCATCCAGATGATCCGCAAGACGATCGCCCAAGAGCAGGAGCCCCGCCCGCAAAGCGGCCGGTAGAGGTGCCCGAGATGCCCGGAGCAAGAGACCGGTAGTCGTGACGCAATACGAGCTTCGACCAGTCGAGGCGCACGAGATCGGCGCCTACGCGGCCTGCCAGGGCGCCGCCTTCGGCAGCCGTCTACCCTCCGGAGAAGCTCGAGAGCCTGGCGACCGGGCTCGAGCTCGAGCGGTCGATCGCCGTCTTCGACGGAGGAGACCTCGTGGCGACCACCGGCTCCTTCGCGGCCGCCATGACCCTGCCGGGGCTGGTCCGATGCCAGGTGGCGGCCGTGACGGACGTATCGGTGGCCCCGACCCATCGGCGGCGCGGCCTGCTCAGCGTCGATGATGCGGCGGCAGCTCGACGACATCCGGTCCCGCAACGACGAGCCGGTCGCCGTTCTCTATGCGAGCGAGGGCGGCATCTACGGACGTTTCGGCTACGGGCCGGCGACCTTCGCGGCGCGCTACGTGGTCGACAAGCGCCTTGCCCGGCTCGCTGCCGGCCGCGCCGAAGAGCAGCCCGGCCGCCGACGCGCCTTCCGGCTCGGTCCGGCTCCTCGAACGGGCACAGGCGGCCGAGGCGTTCCCTCTCGTCTTCAACGAGTACGCGCTGACCCGGGCCGGCGAGGTCGACCGGCCCGACCGGGAATGGGCAGAGGTGCTTGGCGACCACGCGCAGCCCACGCGAGGCCGATCGTTTCTTCGTCTGTTACGAGCGGGACGGCAGCATCGACGGCTACGCGGTCTATCGCGTGGCGGGGATAGACCCCGCCGACCACTGGCGCCGCGGCGGTGTTCCTCGAGGAGCTGTGCACGCTTTCCGACATGGCCTACACGTCGCTTTGGCGGTACCTGCTCGGGATCGACCTGACCGAGGAGCTGCGAGCCGACAGCCAGCCGGTGGACGAGCCTGCGCGGTATCTGCTCGAGGACCAACGCCAGCTTCGCACGGCAGGCTTGGGGGAACGAACCTGGGCACGCCTGGTCGACGTGCCGCGGGCGCTGTCGCTGCGCCGCTACGACGAACAGGGCCGGCTCGTCATCGAGGTGGAGGACGCCTTTTGCCCCTGGAACGAAGGTCGTTTCGCCCTCTCCGTCGACGGCGACGGTATCGCCACCGTGGAGCGTGTCGGGACGGCCCGCCGACCTGGTGCTCGAGGTAGATGCCCTGGGGTCGATCTACCTGGGCGGAGTTCCCGTCACGGGCATGGCCAGGGTCGGACGGGTCAAGGAGCTCAGCGAAGGCTCGGCCCGTCTTGCCGAGCGGATGTTCCGCTCGGAGCGGCCGCCGTTTTGCACGTCGCACTTTTGACCTGCCGCCTGCGCTGCCGCCGTTGCCGGCTCAAACGCGCTCGAGCTCCACGACCTGGGCCTGCGGCGCAACGGACTGAACCAGGTCTCTCAAGGTGCGGGTGGCAGGTGAAGAACAGCACCTGGTGACGCTCGGCGGTCTCGGCGAGAACCTCCACGACCGCGGCGGCCCGCGACGGGTCGAAGTTCACGAGCACGTCGTCCAAGATGAGCGGCAGCGCCTCGGAGCGCTCGGCGAATGTCTCCGCGAGTCCGATCCGCAGACAGAGGTAGAGCTGCTCGATGCTCCCGCGGCTCAGGCTGCTCGCTTCGATCTCGGCTCCCGAGGAGGCGACGACCCTTATCGCCTGTGAGCTGTTCTCGTCGCCGACAGAGGGCAGCAATGACCTGTAGCGACCCTGTGTCACCTTCGCGAAGAGCTCGCCGGCGCGAGCGAGCACCGCCGGCTGGCGCTCTTTTTCGTGGCGACGCAGCGTGCGCTCGAGGAGAAGGCGGGCGCATCCGAGGAGCGCCCAGGACTCGAGCACCTCGTCGAGCTCGCTGCTCGAGCGAGTGCCGTCGCTGGTCGAGCTCTGCGATCCGGGTCGAGCTCGCGAGCTCCCTCAGCTCGTTCGAGGCGTCCTGGTGCGCCCGCACCAGCTCTTCGAGACCCTGGCGAACCTCCGAGCGCGACCTGTCGAGAGCTGGTTCCTGCTCCTCGGTCCAGGCCAGCAGCTCGCCCGCCTCGAGCTCGGCCCGGAGGATCCTGGATCTCGCACCCAGCCCGAGCGAGCGTTCCAGCTCCGACTGGGCGCCTTCTGCCACTTCCGAGAGGGCTCTCCTCGCCGCCTGTGAGCTGAGGACCTCCTCGAGCGAGGCGAACAAGGTGTCGAGGGTCCCTGCCGGATCAGCTTCGGAAGACTCGAGACGGCCTGCGTGCTCGCGGAATCCTCCCGCCAGCCCTGCGAGGCGGTCGGCGAACCCGGCGACGTCTCTCCCCAGCCCGTCGATCTTGGTGTTCACCCGATCGAGGGCGCCGAGGTGGTCCCAGATCGATTGAAGCGCGGCGAGGCTCTCCAGCACGCCGTCGGGAGACAAAGACGTGCCAAGACCGTACGCCGCCTTCCACGCGGCGAATCTCGCCTGCTCGTTTGCGAGCTCCTCGGATGCGCGGGCCAAGGATTCGTGCGCGACCTTGCGCCGTCCGAGGGCGGCTGTCGTCCGGCGGCGGTCGTCCTCGAGTGAGCGTTCAAAGTTGCGCGACGCCTCTATCTCCTCCGCGACCGTCTCGATGTCGGAGTCGCTCGGGACCTTGGGCAGACCGAGCAGGCCGGCGAGCTCTGCCACCCTCGCCGACACGCGGGGGTACGCGCCCTGAAGGTCAGCGTCGCTTGCGGGACCCTTGGCCGACAGGCGCCGTCGCGCCACCAGGCGTCATAGCGACAAGCGCGCAGCCCGCAGCGGCGAGCCCGGCGCACAGCAGCCGGACCGCCGGCGCGTCGGCCACGAGCGCCGAGGCGACACCGAGCACCGTGATCAACAGCGCGGCCGTTGCGATCGAGATGCTCGTCGTTCTCCCGAGGGCCTCGTAGTAGCCGCCGGGCCGTTCGTCCAGCCGCCGTTCTGCGGCGAGCCGTCGCTGCTCGGCGAGGTTCTTGCGCAGCTCGCGCACCATCCTGGCTTGTCGTTCGGGGTCGGCGTCGAGACCGTTGCCGGTCGCGCTCGACACGGCTGCACCGTCGAGATCGGGCAGGCCGGAGAGCTCGGGGGCGGCGTCGGCCTCCTCGGCCACGGTGCTTGCGGCGCGCCACTGCGACTGGCGGTCGGCGAGCAGGGCCCGAAAGCGCCGTCCCTCGTCGGTCAGCCCGATCCAGCCGCCGCCGTCGCGGACGCGGTCGCGGTCCCAACCGGGCCCCAGTGAGCCGAGCGCGGACTGGATCGACTGCTCAATCCCCGCCGCGCTGGTTGCAAAGATCGGCCAGCTGTTTGACCCGCTCGAGATGGCCCGAGCACGCAGATCGCAGCGACTGGATCTCAGTGGCGTTCTCCTCGAGCCACGTCGCCCGTGGGCCAGGCTCCTCCCAGTCCGCCAGCCGCGCCTTGCGCAGCCCGCTTTCGCTCGAGGACGTCCCAGAGGCGCACGAGCAGGTCGATGTCCTGGGCTCCGGTGGTCGATGCGGTCAGCCTCGTCGCGCGCTTCGGCGACCCGAAGCTCGAGCCGCCACCAGCTCGGCTCGGCGGGCGGGGTACCCGACGGCTTCGCGTGCCGCCTCGGCGAGGCTGTGCCTGACGCTGTCGAGCTCGGCCAGGAGACGGTTGGCCTGGGCGTCGCCCTGGCGCGACCGGGCGAGCTCGAGGCGCCGCTTGTGCAGGTTGGCCATCGCACGGCGCCGCGGAACGGCGCTGGCCGAGGATGCTGGCGGAGAAGAGAAGTTCGCGGACCTCGTCCCGCGTGACCGCCTCGGCGCTCCCGAGATCTGTCAGATCGACTGCGAACACTGCCCGGAAGAGGGCCTCGTCCGCCCCGCCGAGGCGCTTGGCGCAGGTCTTCCTCCGAGGCCGCGCCTCCGCCGGGGCGCCTTATCGCGAGACTCCCTCCGGGGCTGGGCGTAGCGTTCGACCCGCCAGGGCTCCGGCGTCGTCGTGCTGGTCGCTTCCCTCGCGCAAAGTGAGCCACCCGCCGTGACGTCCGCCTCGCACGGGGCGCGCGGAACCGGGGATTGTCCCGGCGGCTCGGGAAGCCGAACAACGTACCCGTGAAGAAGTCCATGCAGGGTGGACTTGCCGGCTTCGTTCGGCCCGCTCAGGATCACGAGCCCGGGGGAGAGGTCCTCGATCCCGAAGTCCGCCAGGGTTCCGAAACCGTCGACGTGAAAGCCGCTGATGCGCACGGTCAGTCGCCTCCTCAGCGTCTCTCGCCGTCGAGCTCGCCGAGGGCGAGCAGGAGGGCCCGATCGACGAGCTCGTCCAAGGCCGCGCCGTGTGAGTCGAGGAGCCGTTCGAGCACGCGCTGGGTTCGCAACGGTCCGGGCAGGCCCTCCGACAGCTCGGCGGCGAGCTCGCCGAGGGCGTCTTCGTCGGTCTCGATCCGTCGGCCCAGAGCGTCGGCGAGGGCGATGAGATCGGCGGCGAAGTCGGTGCCGGCCCGGGCCGAGTCGACGTCGATGGCGGGACGCGAGACGGTCCTCGATCGAATCCCACCAGCAGAAGGGGTCCTCGTCCGCGAAGTCCTCGCGCAGCGCTGCTGAGAAGGTCGTCCAACGCCCCCGGCCGGTGGAGGTCGAAGTGCAGGTCGCTCTGGCCCACGAGTGATCCCCGCAGTACCAGAGAGCGTCCGTCGGCTGAAGCCAGGCGGTCGCGCGACGCAGATGCGAGGCGAGCTCTCAGCTCCCCGAGATCGACGACGTCGGCCACGTCGGCCTCGACAAGCCCGAATCGGACGACGTCGCAGCTCACAGGTTCCACGGCGGCGACGCGGCCAGCCCGTACATGGACAACGACGGCACCCTTCGGTCCTCGCTCGCTCGGCTTGGGGCTGCGCGCCTGCAAGTTGCCCGGGTAGACGACCCAGGGCTCTTCTGAGCCAGGGCGCCCCGAGAGGACCATCCCGGTGTGGATGTGCCCGAGCGCCCAGTAGTCGAGGCCGACGCTCCGCAGGTCGTCGAGAGTGCAGGGGCTGTAGTCGCCGTAGCCGGGGGCGGCGCCGCCGACGTTGCAGTGCAGAACGCCTACCTGGATGCCGGGACCCGCCCTGGCGGCGAAGCGCAGCGCCAGGTTCTCCGTCTCGCTGCGTTCCGCGAAGCTCACGCCCTGGACGGTCGCAAAGGGGATGCCACCGATCTCGACCGTCACAGCCTGGGCGGCTCCGGCGCCGAAGACCGTGACACGCTCGGGCCAGGTGTCGCCGAGGGCCGACCAGCCTGTCTCGACCGGGTCGTGATTGCCGTGAACGACGAAGCTGGCGATGCCCGCGTCCGACAGGCGCTGAAGGCCGTCACGGAAGCGCAGCTGTGCCCGTAGCCCACGCTCCGGTCCGTCATAGATGTCGCCTGCCACCACGAGAAACGCAGCCTTGCGCTCGAGACAAAGCTCGACGAGTGAGTCGAAGGCGGCCAGCGAGGCCTCGCGAAGCTCCCGGCCACGAAAGGCGCAGTCGAGCCGATGCCTTTGAACGGAGTGTCGAGGTGAAGGTCGGCGGCATGGACGAAACTGAAATCGGGGATTCTGAAGGCCTCTTCCACTGCTGCGAGGCTACCTGGGGGGTGTGTCGCCACCGAGGGATGCCGTGCGACGAGCGGCCTGGAGGAGGTGGGCCGTCTGGCCCCGGGGCTACGCTTTCGCGAGAAGTCGGCTGCTGAGGAGAGACAACATGACCTTCGAGCTCAGCTCGTTGATCGAGGCCCGGCAAGGCGGAACTTCCGCCTTCACAGCGAGTACCTCAACCCCCAGCTCGTGAAGGTGCTGAAGACGCTGGGCTTTGATCGTTTCTACGTCAAGGGCGAAGGCTGCTATCTGTACGACCGCAACGGCGAGCGGTATCTCGACTTCCTCGCCGGCTTCGGCGTCTACGCGCTCGGCCGCAGCCATCCCGTGGTGAAGAAAGCCCTGCACGACGCCTTGGACATGGACCTCCCGAACCTTGTCCAGCTCGACGCCGCCCTTTTGCCCGGACTGCTGGCAGAGGCGATGGTGGCAAGGACCCATGACGGGATCCAGCGTTGTTTCTTCTCGAACTCAGGTGCTGAGGCGATCGAGGCTGCCATCAAGTTCTCCAGGTACGCGACGAAGCGTCCTCGGGTACTCCACGCCGATCATGCCTTCCACGGGCTCAGCCTGGGGGCGCTCTCGCTGAACGGCGGGAAGGAGTTCCGCGAGGGCTTCGGCGCGCTGCTCCCCGGCTGCCAGGAAGTGCCTTTCGGCGAGATCGAGCCGCTCGAGCGCGAGCTGCAGCGGGGCGACGTCGCCGCCCTCGTCCTGGAGGTCATCCAGGGCAAGGGCGTGAACCTCGCCTCGGACGAGTACTGGGCCACGGCCGCCGAGCTCTGCCGCAGGCACGGCACCCTCCTCGTGATCGACGAGGTCCAGACCGGTCTCGGCCGAACCGGCCGGCTCTGGGCCTACGAGCACTACGGGCTGCGCCCGGACATCATCACCGTCTCCAAGGCGCTCTCGGGCGGCTACATCCCGGTCGGAGCGATGATGTGCTCGGCCGAGGTCTTCGACCGCGTCTACTCGAAGATGGAGCGTGCCGTCGTCCACTCCTCGACTTTCGGGCGCAACCAGCTGGCCATGGTGGCGGCGCTCGCCACCCTCCAGACGATCGACGACGAGGACATCGTCGATCGGGCGCGGGTGACCGGCGAGGCCTTCGAAAAAGGCCTGGCGCCGTTGGTGGAGAAGTACGAGCTCTTCCACGAAGTGCGCGGCAAGGGCCTCATCATCGGCCTCGTCTTCGGTGAGCCGAGCTCGCTTCGCCTCGAAGTCGCGCTGGAAGATGGTGGAGGGCGCCCGCAAGGGGCTGTTCTCCCAGCTCGTCGTCGGGCCGCTGTTCCAGCGGCACCGCATCTTGACCCAGGTGGCTGCCGACAGCATGAACGTCGTGAAGCTCCTTCCCCCGCTCATCGCCGGCCAGGAGGAGGTCGACTACTTCGTCGGCGCGCTGGACGACGTGCTGGAGGACGCCCACCGCAACTCGTCGCTGCTGTTCGAATTCGGCAAGACACTGGCCAAGAGCGCAATGAGACGGGAGCCGTCCTGAGCCCGCCGCGCCAGAAGGCGGCGCACTCGATGGCGATCGAGCCGGGCGACCGGATGCTCGTCACGGGCGCTGACGGCTTCATCGGCTCCGCGGTCACAAGAGCCCTGCTGGGGCGCGGTGCCCGGGTCGTGGCCCTGGTGCAGCCGGGCGTGCCGCCGGCCAATCTTGAGGGTCTCGAGGTCGACAAGGTGGTGGCGGACCTGCGTGACGCTGCCCGCGGTCGTCGCCGCAGCCGCTGGGTGCCGCATGATCTTCCACGTGGCGGCCATCTACCGCTTCTGGGCCCGCGACGAGTCCGACTTCTACGACGTCAACGTCGGCGGGAGCTTGAACGTCGTCGGCGCCGCCCGGGCGGCCGGGGTGGAGAGGGTCGTGTACACGAGCACCGTCGGCACGATCGGCCTCGACGGGACCGAGCACGGTCGTTCGGCGGACGAGACGGCATGGGCTCGCATCGCCCACCTGTTCGGGCTCTACAAGCAGTCGAAGTACGTCGCCGAGCACGAGATGCTCCGTGCGGGGGCCGAGGGGCTTCCCATTGTTCTCGTGCAGCCCACCTTGCCGCTCGGCCCGGGGATCGGGCGCCGACGCCGACAGGAAAGACGGTGCTCGACTTCTTGAACGGTCGGATGCCGGGCTGGATCGACACGGCCCTCAACGTCGTCGACGTGGACGACGTGGCCGCAGGGCACCTGCTCGCCGCCGAGCGGGGCGCACAGGGCCGCTCGTACGTGCTCGGAGGCGAGAACCTCGAGCTTCGCGAGATCCTCGACGTCCTCGCGGCGGCGACCGGCCTTCCCCGGCGCCAGCATCAAGGTGCCCCGCCGCGTGGCCCTCCTCGCCGGCCACGCGTCGGGCCTGCTCGAAGGCCGACTGCTCCACCGCGAGCCGAGCGTCCCGCTGGAGGGCGCCCGGATGGCCACGACCCGCATGATCTTCAACGACGCCCGCGCCCGCAGGAGCTGGGCTACACCTCCAGGCCCGCCGCCGAGGCCATCGTGCGCTCGGCGCGTTGGTACGCCGAGAACGGCTATGTCTCCGCGAAGCGACTGGCGAGGATCAACTGGCGAGATGGCGCCGGGCCACCGGGAGGACGGCCGCTCCCCGGCGGGGAGCGCCGCGACTCGCGCTCGATCGAACCTGAGGAGCGCTGTCTCGTGCAGCACCGATCCGGCGCGGCCTGACCGCGGTGCAGGACCGGCGGCCGCGTCCACGGCTCGTCGCCCTCGGTCCCGACGGTCCTCGGCGCCTTCGCCGCCGCGCTCCTCGCGGGCTGCAGCTCGCAGGCCGGCCCGCCGCCGACCTCGACCAGCAGGCCCTCCAAGGTCTCGACCACCACGACCACCACGACCTCGCCCGTGGGTGTCGCCGGGACGTCGCTCTTTCGTGCCCGGGTGGCTCCCTTGCCGCCCGGCGCCTCGCCCTGCCGGCGATCGCGGACGGGAGCGCGGCCTGGCAGAAGATGGTCCCGGTCGCCTACCGGAGCTTCGGGAGCGGCCCGGATCTGCTGCTCATCGCGGGTCAGGACGGCACTTTGTCGTGGTGGAGCCAGGCCCTTCTCTCGGACCTCTCCGGGCACTACCGGGTCACGAGTCTTCGACCTTCCCGGAGCCGGCTACTCGGGGCCGGTGTCGGGGCCGACTGTCTCTTTCCTGGCTGGCCGACATGACGGCCGGCCTCTCCCTCACGGTCGGGCTCTCTGACCCGATCGTGCTCGGGTGGGGGATGGGAGGCCAGATCGCGCTGTCGCTAGCCGAGCGCCACCCGGGCCTGATCGCGTCGCTGATCCTTGTCGACACCTCCGCAGGCGGCCCCGGGTCGGTCCGCCTACGAGCGAAGTCGTCCGCTTGCTCGCGCGGCCGGGCGCCACGCCGGTGGCGCTGTCGACGCTCCTGTTTCCGCCCACGCCCGTCGGACTGCAGAATCGGCTGAGTTGGCAGAGCAGCCTCTTCGTCGGGACCACGGACTGGCTGACGGCACACGCGGTCGAGCAGGAGGCCGCTCTTCAGGCGTCTCTGTGGGCACGCTCTCCTCTTGTTGCAGGTCTCCGACGCGGGTGACCGTTCCGGCGCTTGTGGTCTCGGGGGCCTATGACGTCGTCTTCCCTTCCCGCGAACTCCGCGCGCTGCTTGCCCGGGAGTTGAAGCACACGACCGAGGTCAACTTCTCGAGGGCAGGCTACGGGGCGATGGTCCAGGACGAGCCGTCCTTTGTCGCCGCGGTCGACAAGTTCGCCGGGAGCACCGTGCCGATGCACAGACGACGACGACGACTTCTTCCGCCTCCTGACCGGTCTGCTCGAAGATCGCCAAACGCCGGCCACCATGCCAGGCGCCGGCCTATTTGACGGAGAAGCCGACTTCGTCATCCACCGGCTCGGGGATCACCTCACGAAGTCGACGCGCTCGCGAGGTCCGGTGCGGCACCACACGACCATCTGCTCCACGGCCTGCGGCGAGCCCTCGAACACCGCCTCCACGCTGCCGTCGGGACGATTTCGCACCCAGCCGGCAGCCCCCCGTGCGAGAGCCTCGGTCCGGCAGCTGTCGCGGTCCAAACGTTCTGAACTCGGCCGGTGATGATCGCCCGCCTCCGCACCCGGTCCATGGCGGCGACGTTACTGCGGGCTGCAACGCCGGCGGAGGAGGGCCGGCTCCCCGGAAGCGATCCGACAAGCCCGATGGCGAGCGCCTGTACGATCGTCGGCAAATGTCTGTCGTAACGGCTACGGCGGCGCGCCCGGGGGACGCTCGCCGGCAGGCGATCGGTCTCGCGGCCTCGGCGCTCGCCTCTGTCGGCTGGGGATTCGGGGCAATCTTCGCGCGGCTCACGTCTGCCCCCGGGCTCGTGCTGACCTTCTATCGCCTGTGGCTCGGCGCCGCTCTCCTCACGGTCCTCGTGTACGCGTGGGCCGCCGCCTGAGTTGGGCCAACCTGAAGGCGTCATGGCTCGGCGGCGTGTTCCTGGCTGGTGACATGGCCATGTTCTTCTGTGCCGTCAAGCTCACGAGCGTCGTCGATTGCACGGTCATCGGAGCCGTGCAGCCGGCCATCGTCCTCGTGGCGGCGCGTCCGTTGTTCGGCGAGCGGATGGGCCGGTGGGATGTCGTCTGGGTCTTCGTGGCCATCGCCGGCGTCTCGGCCGCGGTCATCGGGCCGGGAGTCTCGAGCCAGCACGAACTGGCCGGCGACCTGCTGGCGGTGGGGTCACTGCTGTCGTGGTCGGCTTATTGGCTCGTCTCCAAGCACGCCCGTGATACCCAGCACGCTCTGGACTACACCGCCGGGGTGACGATCGTGGCCGCGTTGACGATGACGCCGATCGTTCTCGCCTCGGGCCAGGCCCTCGGCCGGGTCGAAGCGGGCGACTGGCTCTGGATCGCCTTGCTCGCCGTCGTGCCCGGAGGCGCCCATCTGGCGATGAACTGGGCCCACCGATACGTTGACGCGTCGGTGTCCTCGGTGATCGGCTCGAGCAACCCGGTCGTCGCTGCCGTTGCCGCCGTGGTCATCTTGGACCAAAGGCTGACGGTCGTCCAGATCGGCTGCGGGCTCGTGGCCCTCACGGCCATCGCCATCGTCGCCATGCGGCACCGCCAACCCGTGGCGTCCTTGCTGGAGTAGTGACACGACGGGCGCCGGGTCGGCTCTCTGGGAACGGGCGCGCCCGGTGTCTGACTGAGCGCCTCGCAGGCGCTCTCTCCCCGGTCTGGCGCCGCGGCAAGCATCGAGTGTCGGGGCCGTCGTTAGACTCGCAGTCATGAGCGAGCTGGCAGCGGGGGGCTCCCGGCCGTTCGAGCCCAAGGCTGCTGGCTCGTCGACTCGACCGGCGGCCCGTCATGCGACCACCGCGGTCCGGGTGCTGGCAGCCCACGGGCTCGGTCATGGCCTCGAGCGCCCCGATCGGCTCGCGACCGAAGAGCCGATGGCGATCCAGGTGCGGGGCAGCCATCAAGAACCTGTGAGCGTGGCAGTGACGATGCGCACCCCGGGCAATGACTTCGAGCTTGCCGCGGGTTCCTCGCGAGCGAAGGCCTCCTCCACGACCGGCACGAGGTCGCGGCCATCCGCTACTGCGACGTCGCCCCCGAGATGCAGCACTTCAACGTCGTGACGGTGGATTTGACTGTTCCTTTCGCGTGGACTTCGCAGAGCGGCACTTCTTTGCGACATCGAGCTGTGGGATCTGCGGGAAGGCCTCGCTCGACCAGGTGGTGATCAACTGCCCGGTTATCGTGCCCGGGCCCGTAGTCGCCCACTCGGCGATCGTCTCGTTTCCCGAGCTCTGCGCAGCGCCCAGCGCATTTTCGAGCAGACCGGCGGCCTTCACGCCGCGGCGCTGTTCGACACCGAAGGGAACTTTCTCGAGTCCGGCCGGGGAAGGATGTCGGCCGCCATAATGCTGTCGACAAGCTCATCGGTCACGCCTTTCTTGCGGGGAGCATCCCCATGGCGGGACTCGGTGCTGCTCGTCTCGGACGGGTCAGTTTCGAGATCGTGCAAAAGGCGGCAGTCGCCGGCATCCCCGTCACGTGCGCGGTTTCAGCGCCTTCCAGTCTCGCGGTCCAAGCGGGGGAGCGTCTGGGTATGACCGTCGTGGGCTTCCTTAGGGGTGAGAAGTTCAACGTCTATTGCCACCCCGAACGGATCGACCTGGAGTCCTGAGCCGACGGGGACGGGCGCGCCCATCCGGCGGCCGGCAACATTCGCTCAGGCGGGGGCGGCCTCGCGGAGCAGTTCCGCAGCCGAGACCACGAGGGGGTCGAAGCCGCCGGCTCCGATGTCGTCGAGAAGCTCCGTCCCATGAGAGCCGGCCAGAACATACGGATGTGGTTTGCCACCTCTGCCGCGGCCTGTGCCTCGGGATGATGGCGGAAATTTGCCGCGATCTGATTTGCCATGCGGACGAGGTCTGGACGTGCCATGCCGCTCCTCAGCGCAAGGCCGGACGTCGGAGCTACCGGTCCGAACCTATGCCCGGCGACTGCGGAGCGGGTGTGCGTGCACTCTGGCCCTCACCTGGACGGCGGTCACCTTGTACTCCGGGCAATTCGTCGCCCAGTCGGAGTGCTCGGTCGTCACGACGTTGGCGCCCGTGACCGGGTGATGGAAGGTCGTGTACACGACGCCTTGCGGGACGGTGTCAGTGATGTGCGCCCTTAGCTCGGTCTCGCCCGCGCGGCTGGCCAGTGCTACCCAGCCACCTTCGACCACGCCTCGCTCCTCGGCGTCATAGGGGTGGATCTCGAGGAGGTCCTCCGGATGCCAGGTCACGTTCTCGGTTCTTCTCGTCTGTGCGCCGACGTTGTACTGGGACAAGATGCGCCCCGTCGTGAGGATGAGCGGATAGCGCCTGTTCGTCCTCTCCTCGGTCGGCACGAACGGTGTCTCGACGAACCGTCCCTTCCCGCGGACGAACTTGCCGATGTGCATGATCGGAGTCCCGAGCGGGGCAGCGTCGTTGCACGGCCATTGGATGCTGCCGACTTCGTCGAGCTTTGCGAACGAGACGCCGGCAAAGGTGGGTGCCATGGCCGCGATCTTGTCCATGATCTCGCTGGAGCTGCTCGTACGTCATCGGGTAGCCCAGCGCCGTGGCGAGGTCGCAGACCACCTGCCATTCCTGCTTGCCCTCCTCGACGCCATGACAGGCCTGACCCGGTTGATGCGCCGTTCGGCATTGGTGAACGTGCCGTCTTCTCGAGAAACGAAGTCCCCGGAAAGAACACGTGCGCGAACTTCGCCGTCTCGTTCAAGAAGAGGTCCTGCACGATGCACAGCTCGACCGCGCCGAGGGCGGCTAGGACGTGATGGGTGTTGGGGTCCGACTGGGCGATGTCCTCGCCTTGCACGTACAGGGCTTTGAACGTCCCCTCGATGGCCCCGTCGAACATGTTCGGAATGCGCAGGCCTGGCTTGGCGTCGAGGACGCGTCCCCAGGCCTCCTCGAACTGTGGCGGACGGTGTCGTCCGAGACGTGCCGATAACCGGGCAGCTCGTGGGGGAAAGAGCCATGTCGCAGGATCCCTGCACGTTGTTCTGGCCCCGGAGCGGATTCACGCCGACGCCGTCCGCCGATGTCGCCGGTGCCATGGCGATCTCCGCCATGCCCATGGCCATCGTGGAGCCCTGGCTGTGCTCGGTCACCCCGAGGCCGTAGTAGATGGCCGCGTCGCCGCCCGGCGTACAAGCGGGCGGCCGCTCTGAGCTCAGCCGCCGGAACACCTGTGATCTCCTCAGTCGCCTCCGGGCGACTCGGGCGAGGAGATGAACGAGGTCCAGATGGCGAAGTCGGCCGGGTCGCACCGGTCGGCGACGAAGTCGTGGTCGACGAGATCCTCCGTGACGATCACATGTGCCATGGCGTTGACGACGGCTACGTTGGTCCCGGGGGATAGTTGCAGGTGGAAGTCGGCCTCACGTGCGGCGACCGGACGATCTCGGTGGGGCGAGGGTCGATCACCATCAGCTTCGCACCCCTCGCGGATCCTGCGCTTCATCCTGGAGGCGAAGACCGGATGCGCCTGGGTTGGGTTGGCCCCGATCACGACGATGACGTCACAGCTGTCAACAGACTTGAAGTCCTGCGTCCCGGCCGACGTGCCGAATGTCTGTTTCAGGCCGAAGACGCGTGGGGGAGTGGCAGACCCGCGCGCAGGTGTCGACGTTGTTGTTGCCGAAGGCCGGCCCGCACCATCTTCTGCACGACGAAGACCTCTTCGTTGGTGCAGCGCGAGGACGTGATCCCGCCGATCGCGTTCGACGCCGTAGCCGGTCCTGGATCGACTTCAGGCGGTCGGCGGCGTAGGAGATGGCCTCTTCCCAGGCTCACCTCGCGCCACGGGTCTTCGATGGCATCGCGGACCATCGGGGTGAGCACGCGCTCTTTGTGAGTGGCGTACCCCCAGGCGAAGCGGCCCTTCACGCAGGAATGGCCCTCGTTCGCCCCGCCTTCCTTGTAAGGCACCATGCGGACCACTTCGTCGCCGCGCAGCTCGGCCTTGAACGAGCACCCGACCCCGCAGTAGGCGCAGGTCGTGAGCACGGTGCGGCGCGGCACGCCGAGGTTGATGACCGACTTCTCCTCCAGCGTCGCGGTCGGGCAGGCCTGCACGCACGCACCGCAGGAGACGCACTCGGATCCGAGGAAATTGCTCGGGCCCGGGCACGACCTTCGAGCCGAAGCCGCGCCCTGCGATCGTGAGGGCGAAGGTCCCCTGGGTCTCCTCGCAGGCGCGCACGCACCGCGAACAGACGATGCACTTGGAGCCGTCGAAGGTGAAGTACGGATTGCTCTCGTCGGCTTGCGGCGTCCAGGTGGTTGGCTCCTGCGTAGCCGTAGCGGACGTCGCGCAGGCCGACGGCGCCGGACATGTCCTGCAGCTCGCAGTCGCCGTTTGCGGCACATGTCAGGCAATCGAGAGGATGATCCGAGATGTACAGCTCCATGACGTTGCGCCGGAGCCTCTCGAGGCGCGGAGTCTGCGTCGAGACCCTCATCCCTGCTTCGACAGGAGTGGTGCACGACGCAGGCGTCCCGCGCCGACTGGCGATCTCGACGAGGCACAGGCGGCAGGAGCCGAAAGAAGCCAGGCTGTCGGTGGCACCAAGATTTTGGGCACGTCCACGCCGGCGAGCGCCGCCGCCCGCATGACCCATGTCCCTTCGGGCACCGTCACGGGCAAGCCGTCGACCTCCAGCTCGACTGTCGCCGGCCCTGGCCTACCCCAGGTTCCGAGGTCGTGCTCTTTGAGCAACGTCATGAATTCTCTCCTCGGGTCTTCGACGACATCCCGCCCGAACTTCTTCTAGTGGAATCACGCCACCGCGATGCCGTGAACCGCGCGGTCACAGCGGCACCGCCTTCAAGGCTGCGAAGTCCTCTGGGAAATGTTCCAAGGCGTCTTCGCACCGGGTAGGGCGTCAGGCCGCCCATCTCGCGCACAGCGAGGCGTCGACCATCGTCTCGCACAGATCTTCGAGCAGCTCCAGGTTGGCCTCGCGGTCGATCCCGGCGACGATGCGGTCGATGACCTCGACTTCACGTACCGAGCCCAAGCGGCAGGGCGTGCACTTGCCGCAGGACTCCTCGGCACATATTTTGATCGCGCATCGAGCCCTACGGCTCATGTCCACGGTGTCGTCGAACACGACGACGCCCCCGTGGCCCACCATCGCACCGACGGCCGCGAAGGCCTCGTAGTCCATCGGTAGATCGAACCGGCTGGTAGGCAGGTAGGCGCCAAGAGGCCCACCGACCTGGACGGCCCGCACCGGCCGTCCGCTGGCCGTGCCCCCGCCGACCTTTTCCACCAGCTCGCCGAGAGTCAGCCCGAAAGCGGGCTCCGAGGATCCCGCCGTGTTTGACGTTGCCCGCAAGCTGAAAGACCAGAGTCCCTCGGGAGCGGCCCACGCCGAGCCCTCGGAAGGCCTCGGCACCCTGGGCGAGTATCGGAGGGACCGTCGTGAGCGATAGGACGTCTTGTTGACGACCGTCGGTCCGGCCGAACAGTCCGGCGATCGCAGGAAGCGGCGGCTTGGCCCGGATCATCCCCCCGTCGGCCCTCGAGGCTCTCCAGCATGGCGGTCTCTTCACCGCAGATGTAAGCGCCGGCCCCGACCCGCAGGTACAGATCGAAGGCGCGGCCGCTTCCGAGGACCGACGGCCCGATCCACCCGTGCAGGGAGGCGATGTCGATCGCGGCCGACATGGTAGTGATCGCGTCGGGTTAGATCTTGAGCGAATATATATGTAGCCTTCGCTCGCGCCCATGGCGATACCGGCGACGGCCATTGCCTCCACGAGGAGGAACGGGTCGCCCTCCATGAGCATGCGATCGGCGAAGGTGCCGCTGTCACCCCGTCCGCGTTGCAGGCGATGAACTTGAGATCCGCGGAGGCATCGAGAACCGTCTGCCATTTGACGCCCGTGGGAAAGCCGGCACCCCCCCGACCTCGGAGGCCGGACGGGTCACCTCGGTCACGATCTCCTGCTGGCGTCATCTCGAGAGCCCGGCGCAGACCCGCGAGTCCTCCGTTCGCCTCGTAGCTCGCGGGCCGACAGGGGGTGCTGATGACCCCGACTCTCGCAAAGGTGAAGCGTGCTCTGTCGCTTGAGGTGGGCGATCTCCTCCGTCTCGCCCAAAGCAGAGCCGTGGCGGGCGCCGTCGGACATCTCCTTGTCGAGCAGCTCTCCGACGTCTTTGGGCTCGACCGGGCCGTATGCGACCCTGCCGTTCGCAGTCGCCGACCTCCACGAGCGGCTCGAGCCAGAGCATCCCCCGTGAGCCATTTCGCACGAGCTGAACTTCGTGGCCGCGCCCGGCGGCCTCCCCGGACGACGGCATCTGCCACCTCGTCGGCGCCGACAGAGCGAGCGGCCGAATCGAGGGGAACGAAGACCGAGACGGCACCTCATCAGAGCGCCTGAGACCTCACGTCGGCGACGAGATCGTCGGAACCAGCTTCGTCGACCCTGCCCTTCAGCCGGCCGTCCACCATCACCGCAGGTGAGAGGGCACAATTCCCCAGGCAGAACACCTGCTCCAAGGGTGATCGTGTCGTCAGATGTCGTGCCCCCGAAGTCGACCTCGAGCTGCGCACGGGCGTAACGGGCGAGCTGCTCGGCTCCCATCGACTGGCACGCTTCGCCCCTGCACACGCCGGATCACCGAACTGCCTGGGGAACTCCGGGTCGGAAGTCCTTGTAGAAGCTCACCACCCCGTGGACGTCAGCCTCTGGAGAGGTTCAGCGCCTCCGCCAGCACCTCGACCGCTCGTGGATCGACGTAGCCGAACACGTCTTGCAGGTCGTGGAGGATCGGCATCAGCGGCCCGCGTTCGCCTGCATGCTTCTCCACGATCTCGAGAGCTCGTTCCTTCGACCAAGCCGTATAGGAACCTGCCGTCCTCGAAACCATCGATGTACCTCATCTGGGCTGCGCCGCCCCGCTCGGAGTGCGTTTCACTGCCGAGCTCCTGTTCTTGCATTCTACGGGCTCGCGGCACCTCGGACCGAGGGCCGGCGCCTGAGCGTCCGCCGTAAGGCCGACGTGCTCCAATGGCGGCGTGAGCTCTCCCGACGACGACGAGCCGCTGACGGCGCTGTTGCGGCGCCGCAGGG
Source organism: uncultured Acidimicrobiaceae bacterium (assembly GCA_963804265.1). Lineage (GTDB taxonomy): Bacteria > Actinomycetota > Acidimicrobiia > Acidimicrobiales > Bog-793 > Fen-455. The sequence continues at coordinate 12,997 of CAWDPZ010000068.1, read as the reverse complement.
TTCGTCGCCGCTGACGAGGAGGCCGCCGAGCTGCTCGCCTGCGCGGCCGGCGACGACCAGCACCTCCGTTCGCTCGTCACGCGTCGTCTGGCCGGGGAGCCGCTGGCCTGGATCACCGGGAGCGTGTCGTTCTGCGACCTGCAGGTCCGCGTCGACCCGGGCGTCTACGTGCCTCGTTGGCAAAGCGAGCCTCTCGCCCGTCGCGGCCGCGGACCGTCTGCCGGCGACCGGTACCGCGATCGACCTTTGCACCGGGTCCGGGGCCGTCGCGAGTTCCTGACCTCGGCGCGTCCTTCGGCCCGCGTCGTTGCCTGCGATCTTGACGAGCGAGCGGTCGCCTGTGCGGTCGCCAACGGCGTGGAGGCCTATGTCGGTGACCTCTTCGTGCCGTTGCCGTCCGGCCTCGAGGGACGTGTCGACGTGGTCGTCGGCGTCGTCCCGTACGTGCCGACGCCTGCCTTGGCGTTGCTGGCACGCGACACCCTGGCTTTCGAGTCCAGGCTCTCCTACGACGGGGGCGCCGACGGAACGGACGTCCTCCGGCGTGCCGCCGTCGACAGCGCGGGCTTTCTGCGGCCGGGCGGCGCCCTCCTGCTCGAGCTCGGGGGCGACCAGGCGGACCTTCTCGCGGATGACCTGGACCGCCTCGGTTTTGCGGAGGTCTCCGTTCTCCTCGACGAGGACGGCGACGCCCGGGGCATCGAGGCGACGCTTCGATGAGACACCCGTCGTCAGCGGGTCTTGAGCGCGGCTCGTGCCTCCCGGGCGCCGTAGTAGACGAGCACGTAACCGGCCGCCGGGTCCGCCCACCACCACCGAAGCGACGCGTTCAGCACGAGAGCGACCAGCACGGCAGTCGCGAGGATGCCGTCGACGAGAGTGACCTTGCCCTCGGTCAGGAGCACGCGATTGCCGAGCGCGGCGCCCGTCCTCGCCTTTGCCGCTGCGAGAAGGAACATGACCGCCGTGGTCATCGCCGTCCAGACGATGCCGGCCGGGCTGTGCCTGGGGTGGAACCCGACGACGAGCACCAGGGTGCTCTGGGCAGCGAGGTAGACGACCAGGAACACGAACGCGGTCCCGATGAGCCGTAGGGCGTGAAGCTGACGGTCCTTGCCGGCGCCGGACAGCTCCCAGAGCACGACCGTCGACGCCCCGATCTCGATGAGGCTGTCGAGCCCGAAGCCGGCGAGGGCGACCGAACGCGCCGCCACAGCGGCGAAGGCCAGGACCGCGATGCCGACGAGGTTCCAGCCGAGCGTGGCCGCTTCGAGGCGCCGCCCCCGCGCGAGGAGCCGGTCGGCGAGCTCCCGGGCGTCGCCGTCGGGCGGGTTCTCGATCACGTCGCGGACCTAGGGGTCGGGCTCCGGGCCCGGGGCGGTTCGACCGGGCACGACGGCCTGGTCGTCGGGTGCTCGGTCTCGGCCCGTCTCGGTCGTGGTGTCGGAGGACGACGAGGCCAAGGCCTCCCATTGCAGCCGTACCAGCCGCAGCATCTCTCGCCGCCATGCGGAGCGGGCGTGGGCGGCCTCCACGGTGTCGGGATGGACGAGACGGGTGATCTTGGGCTCGTCCGGCCCCCGGTGGAAGGCGAACGCCCGCATCTCTACTTCTCTGTCCCCTTTTGTGTAGTGGGCGCGTTGCAGGAGGTACCCCTGCCAGGAAGGCACCAGGAAGGTCTCGAAGAACTTGCCGTACGCCGTCACGTCCTGGAAAACGCCCCAGCGCGTCCCGCCCAGGCGACGCCGCACGATGCGCAGGTCCGCCATGGCGGCGAGGAAGTCGTCCACGTCCTCTCCGGCCAGTCGATATTCGATGAGGATGAGGACGGGGCCGTCGTCGGGGCCGATGTGCTCGCCGATCGTCAACGAGGGGCTCGCCACGAGCTGAAGCGACGACCGGTCTCCGACGGGCAACCGGAATCTCGGGATGAGGAGTATTCCGGGGATGAAGGCGATGGCCGCGATGAGGAGGGTGTCGCGCAGCGGCAGAAACGTGTCGATGACGCCCGAACCGAGCCCCCCGATGACGAACGGCGTCTGCAGCACGACGTAGAAGAGCGACAGCGAACGGGTTTGCACCCACTCAGGGGTCACCTGGCGTGCGGCGATGATGAACGACACCACGGCCCACACCCAACAGGCCCCGGTGACGAGCAGCACCGGGGCGATCGCCCAGCGTGTCGGCCACACGACCAGCGCCGCGATCGCAATTGCGTTGCCGAGCGTCGCTGCCGCGACGATGGCGTCGAGGCGGAAGTGGCCGTGAAGGCGGGGGAGGAGGACCGCTGCGGCCATGGCCCCCACGCCGCTCAAGGCGACGATCAGGCCGTAGCCAAGAGCCGAGATGTGCAGGAACCGGGCGGCGAACAAGGGCAGAAGCGCCCCGAGCGCGGCGGCCGGGGTGACGAACAGCGCTGTGCGGGCAGCGATCGCCCGGAGCCCGGGCGTGTTCGAGAAGTAGCGCACGCCCGATGACACCGCGCCGAGGAGGCTCTCCGCCGCGGACGCCCCCCGGGTGGAGAGGCGCAGGTCGGCCCTGCCCCGCCAGAGGACGAGAAAGATGACGAGGGGAAGCATGACCGCTGCGCAGAGGGCGAAGAACACCGTCGTGCCCGCGCCGGCAGGACCGCACCGCCCAGGATGGGCCCGACAACCTGCCCGATGTTCCACTGGAAGCTGTCCACGCTGAACGCGACCGGGACGAGCTCGGGCGGGACCAGGCTCCCGACCGTCGTCCACCACGACGGCGAGGAGATCCCGCTCGAGAGCCCCATGCCGGAGATCCCGATGAGCAGCGTGGCGGGCGTCAGCAGCTGCGCCGAGGACATCACCGTGAGAAACGCCACCGACCCGATGAGCAGGAGCTTCGCCAGGAGGAGAATGGCGCGCCGGTCGCGCGAGTCCGCCGCCGCGCCTGAGAACACGACGGCCAGGACTCCGGCGAAGGGGCTCATGGCCGCAGCGAGCGCGACGAGCACCGGAGACGTCGTCAGACGCTCCATGATGTAGCCGCCGACGAGCGTGATCATCCAGACGCCCGTGTTGGCGAACAATCCCGTGCCCTGGAGCCACCTGAAGGTCCGGCTCCTGAGCGGGGCCAACAGTTCCCTCACCGGCCCACACAACAGCAGACGAACCTCGTCAGTCAACTTGCGGCTGGTTCTGATCAAGCGCGTGTCCCGTGGAAAGATGTCCTGTGGCCAACGAGTCGCTTGCCCGGTCCACGCCTTATCTCGCCGTCGATCTCGGCGTGCTCGACCGGAACGTGGAGGCGATGGCGAAGCTGGCACGCGATCGGGGCGTGTCTCTCAGGCCACACGTCAAGACCCACAAGTGCCGCGAGATCGCCACCCGCCAGACCGGCGCCGGCGCAGTCGGCATAACCGTCGCCACCATCTCCGAGGCCGAGATCTTCGCCGACGCGGGCTTCAGGGACGTGTTCATCGCCTACCCGCTCTGGGTCGATGCCGCCCGTGGCGCGCGGTTGCGGTCGCTCGGTGAGCGTTGCCGCGCTCCGCATCGGAGTCGATTCCTCCGAAGCGGTGGCGGCACTGGCTCGCAACACTTCAGGGCGGGGCGATGTCGAGGTGCTGATCGAGGTCGACTGCGGCCACCACCGCACTGGGGTCGTCCCGGAGGCTGCCGGCGAACTGGCGGTCGCGGCCGCTCGTGCGGGTCTTGGTGTGCGGGGGGTGTTCACCTTCCCCGGCCACAGCTACAACCCGGGCGGGGCCGAGCGTGCCGCGGCCGACGAGGCCCGGGCGCTGAGCCAGGCAGCCGCCTCGTTTCAGATCTGCCGGCATGGAGTGCGATGTGGTCAGCGGAGGTTCGACTCCGACGGCTCGTTTCGCAGCTGCCGGGCCGATCAACGAGATGCGGCCGGGGTCCTATGTCTTCAACGACGCCCAGCAGCTCGAATTGGGCACCTGCGCAGCCGGGGACATAGCGCTCACGGCTGTTGCCACGGTCGTGAGCCGTTCCGCGGGCAAGGTGGTCCTCGACGCCGGCGGCAAGGTGCTCGGGGCAGACCGTCCTGCCTGGGCGACCGGGTACGGGCGCCTCGCCGATTATCCGCAAGCGCGCGTGCTGCGCCCTGTCCGAGCACCACGCCACCGTCGAATGGCCGAGCTCGTTGGCCCTGCCTGAGCTCGGGGCCGTCTTGCGGTGTCGTGCCGAACCACTGCTGCGCGGCGGTGAACCTCGCCGACGAGCTCCTCGTCGTCGTGGACGGGGCCGCGTCCGTCGTCTGGACGGTTCTCGCCCGCGGGGGCCAACGGCTGAGGGCTCCACGGTCGCCGGGGACTCAGCCGACCTGGCGAACACTGCAATCGTTGGCTGATACGGCACTCGATAGTTTGGTGTTGTGCATCGCAGTGTGGGGATCGTGCTCGTCGGCGGTCTCTCGTCACGGATGGGCACGTCGAAGGCAGTCATGGAGTGGCATGGTTCCTCGATGGCACGCCGGGTCGTCGGCATCGTCGCCCGCGGCGTGGAGGGACCGGTGGTCGTCGTCCGCTCGCCGGGCCAGCCGCTGCCCAGCCTTCCGCGAGGCGTCGAGGTGCTCGACGACCGCGAGACCGGGCGCGGTCCGCTCGCAGGCATGGCCGTCGGGCTGGCGGCCCTCGCCGGCCGGGGAGAGGTCGCCTACGTGTCCTCCACCGACGCCCCCATGCTCCATCCGGCCTTCGTGCGTACGCGTGGTTGCCGCGCTCGACGACGAACTGGATGCGTGCGTTCCGTGCGTGCGCGGCTTTCGTCAACCGCTGGCGGCGGCCTACAGGGTCGACCTCGCGGGCCGTGTCCAGCACCTGCTCGATGCGGAGCAACTCCGACTGGCCGATCTGCTCGAGACCTGTCGGTGGGTCGAACTGGACGAACCCCGGCTGCTCGCGGACGCGGACCTTGCCCGACTCGACCCCGGCCTCGACTCGGTGACGAACCTGAACGACTTGTCCGACTACGAGGCTCGCAAGGGCCCGACCGGCACCGGCGGTGGCGGTCGACCGCTTCGGCGATCTGCGACCGACCGGGCGCGCCGCGGCGCACGCTTGTCCGAGCGGCCACTGTCGGCGCCGCGGCGGCGGCGGTGGGCACGCCTCTCAGCGATCGCGTCACAGGCGCCTTGAACGGCGAGCTGCTCGGCCCTGATCCCGAGGAGCCGACCGTGGAGGGCGACGTGATCTCGCTTACGAGCGCGGCGCCGGAGCCGATGAGAGCGGTCGTCCGGGCGGAGCACGGGGCCGTGCACGCCTGATGGCCTCCGCCCCCGTCTTTCGCGACCTGCCCGCGAGCTCGGCGCTCGAGGCCTGGTACTCGGCGTGCGCGGCGGCGGGCTGCCCGCGGTCGCGTTGGACCCCGTCCGGTTGGGGCTCTCCGAAGCCGTCGGGCTGGTCACAGCCGAGCCCGTATGGGCGTTGCGGTCGTCGCCCGCCTTCGAGGCGTCGGCCATGGACGGCATCGCGCTGCGGTGGTCCGACACGGCAGGAGCGAGCGAGAGCACTCCGGTTGTGCTTGCTCCCGACGCCTTCCAGGTCGTCGACACCGGCGACCAGGTTCCTCGAGCGCTTCGACTCCGTGGTGATGCGCGAGCACGTCGCCTACGTCGCCGGTGGCGCCGAGCTGCGCAGCGCGGCGGTTCCCTACCAGCACGTTCGCCCCATCGGGGAGGACATCGGCGCCACCGAGCTCCTCTTGCCCCAAGGGCATCGGCTCCGTGCTGTGGACGTGGCCGCCTGCGGTGCCGCGGGCCTCACCGAGCTCCTGGTCCGTCGCCGGCCGGTCGTTGCGGTGATCCCGACCGGGGACGAGATGCGGCCGATCGGCACCGACATCGTCGCGGGCGAGCTCCACGACACCAACTCGCTCATGTTGGCCGCTCAGGCCGCGCGAGATCGGTTGCGAAGCCGTGGTGCTCCCCATCGAGGCCGACGACCCTGACGGCATCAGCCGCGCCGTCCTCGAGGCGGTCTCGGGCTGCGACCTCCTCATCGTCGTGGCCGGGTCGAGCGCCGGACGCGACGACTACACCTCGACTGTGATCGAACGACTCGGCGTGCTCGCAGTCCAGGGCGTGGCGGTGCGTCCCGGGCATCCTGTGGTGCTCGGGGCCATCGAAGCCACGCCGGTGCTCGGGAGCGCCCGGCTATCCGGTGTCGGCAGCTCTCACTTCGAGGTCTTCGTCGCTCCCTTGCTCGCCCGCCTGCAGGGCACCGTTGAGCGCTCGCGGCCGGTAGCGGAGGCGACGCTCGCGCGGAGCCTCTCGTCGCCGGCGGCGATGGACGACTGGGTCCGGGTCAGGCTCGGGAAGGTCGGTGGCTGCCTCGTGGCGACTCCGCTTGCCCCGAGGGCGCCGGCGCCCTTACGTCGCTCGTCAGGGCCGACGGGCTGTTGCTCGTGCCGGCCGGGGTCGAGGGACACGCCGCCGGGACCGGCGTGAGGATCCGGCTGCTTCGCAGCCGGGACGAGATCGAGGACTCCATCGTCGTGATGGGCTCGCACGACATCGTGCTGGACCTGGCAGCATCGATGATGCGCGATCACGACCTTCGGGCCTCGCTCGTCTCCTCGGACACCGGTTCGCTCGGGGGCCTGTCCGCTCTGCGCGACGGCTTGTGCCACATCGCGGCCTCGCACATGGTCGATCCTGACACCGGCGAGTACACGTCCTCGTTCGTGCGCCAGGTTCTGCCCGGGCGCGACGTGGCGGTCGTCCGGCTCGTGCAAAGGGACCAGGGGCTGATAGTGGCTCCCGGGAATCCCCTCGGCCTACGGGGCATCGAAGACCTGGGTCGAGAAGAGCTCCGCTACGTCAACCGCAAGCGAGGATCCGCCACCCGCGCCCTTCTCGACTTCGAGCTGCGCCGCCTCGGCATCGACGCGGGCTCCCTTTCAGGATACGAGCGGCAGGAGCGCACACCTCTGGCCGTGGCCGCGGCTGTGGCGGCGGGGCGGGCCGACGCGGGGCTCGGCGTGCTGTCAGCCGCCCGTGCGCTCGGTCTCGACTTTGTGCCCGTCGCCCGCGAGCCGTACGACCTCGTGCTCGATCTGACGAGGATGGATGATCCGGTGCTCAGGCCGCTCTGGGAGCTGATGGCCTCAACCGAGTTCCGCAGCGGCGGTCGAAGCCCTCGGAGGCTACGACGCCACCGAGATGGGCAGGCGCATCATCTGAGCGTCCCCGGACGGGGCGATGAGAGCGACGGCGGGCCGGGAGAGCCGCCGCGTCACTCGGATCGAAGCGCGAGCGCCGTAGGCGTGGAGGCGGCAATTTGTCCAGGGACGGCCGCTACGAGATTGGCGAAGACGAGTCCTCCGACGGCTATCAGGACCATCGGGACGACGGGCACGGTGGGATCGGGGACGGCCGATATTCCACGGGCGAAGAGCGTCCAGAGCCATCTTCCAAGGCGCGATGCCGAGCGGCATTCCGAACAGGACTCCGACGCCGGCGGACACTGACGATTGCCATGTCACCGTGGCTGCCAGTTGCCTCCTTGTGAAGCCCAGCGTCTTCAGGAGAGCAAGCTCTCTTCGTCGCCGGCGGACCGAGGCGACGAGAGTCAGCCCGAGCGCGCTCACCGCTCCCGCGGCGAGAATCGCCGCCAGGAAGGATGGAGTTGAGCCCACGGAGCCGTAATTGGCTATCTCGGCGGGCCGGAGGACCGACACGACTCCTCCGACGGGGCCGTCTGGCGAGTTGTTGAGGACGTTGTCGATCCGGTCGAGGGAGGCAAGTGCCGCCTTTTCCGGGATGCCGGGTCGGATCGTGATCAGCTCCGCGTTCGGTCCCGGCACGGTGGAGCCCTGCAGGTTGAGGAACTGGGTGGAGTACAGGGAGGAGGCCATCACGGCCCCGGTCCCCATCTGAAGCTCGGGACTGCCCGAGCCGCCGATCGTCGGCAGCGTGGCGGTTCCGACGATGCGCAGGCGGTACTGCCGCGAGCCGCCCGTGAAGGCGAGGACGCTGTCTCCGATGTGCTTGTGGAGGGCCGCCAGGGTGGCAGGCCCGAGCACCACCTGCCGGGACGACTGCAGACCGTGGCCCGACAGCGGCGTTGCCGTCACGGCCGCGTTCGGGCTGGCGGCGAGCACGGGCACGCTCTGGCCGTCGAGGCGGGCGTGCTGGAAGTAGACACCGGCGAAATGAGCCACGTCAGGGTCGTGTTCGAGCAGTTTTGCCGTCTCTGCAGAGGGGAGATCCTCGGCGCCCGAGAAGCCGGAGAGCAGGGCGTAATTCCAGTTCCAGCCGTAGAGGGCGGGCCGGGAGAGCAACGAGTTGAGGCTGGCACCGAACGTGATCGACGCGACGACGACTACCACGGCGAGGATCGTCCCGGCCATGGCCGAGCGCACCGGCGCCGCGTCGTCGCCCCGAGCCGGCCCCGAGGGCCGAACGGACTCCCGTTACCGCGGCGAGGGGCAAGCCCGAGGCGCTCGCTGCGCGAGCGCAAGCCGGAGGCGTGCTCGACGGGCTGTCTCCGCAGCGAGCGGTGGGGCGAGGTCCGGTAGGCCATGAGGATTGCTGCCAGGCTCAGCACGACGAGCAGGACAACAAAGCCGAGCCCGAGGACGGTCCAGTCGAAGGCGACACCAGGGTCCGGGTAGACGGCTCGCACCGCCCCGAACGGGGCGAGAGGCGAGAGGCCGACGGCAACGGCGACCGCCAACAGCGCCCCGAGGCCGATCGCGGCCAGGACCCCGATGAGACCGTCGACGACTGTCAGAGCCGGCTCGGCGCCCAAGGCGCGAAGCACCTGGCCGTCGTCGGCGTTGCGACGGGACAGTCGCCCGATGAGCTGGGCACCGATCATCAAAGCCGCAACGGCGACGATGAGCCCGAAGACTGCGAAGGCGATCGAGGCGGGTCGGATCGATCGCTCCACCTTGGCCACCAAGGGGGCGTAGGTCTGGCTTCCCGAGGCCGGGCCGAGCTTCGGTACCAGCTTTTGGACCTCCGAGCGAACGGCGGCGATGTGGCTCGTGCCTCCCTCGAGCTTGAGCGCGACATAGGAGTAGTAGGCGCAGCAGCCCGCCAGTCTCCGCGTCAGGACGGGCGTGAGGACGGCGAATTGCGAGCCGAGGGCGGCGTCGTCGTCCTGGACGACCTGGCTGCTCGACTCGACTATCCCGACCAGCTTGAGGTCGATCGAGAAGTGAGGTTTGTCGGCCGGATAGCCCTGGAAATTGGACGACTCGACCTGGGCGTCGGTGTAGAAGCCGAGGGGCAGCGTCGAGCCGACGTGCAGCCCTTCACCTGCGGCGCCGCTCGCCGACATGACGAACTCGTCCTCACGGTTCGGATCGGCCATCCTGCCCCGTACGAGCGTCACGCGGTCGTTGGTGAGGTAGAAGCCGTTCGGGCTGCCTTCGAAGGCGGGTGGCGCTGCGCCCGCGACGGACTCGGGGGGAAGCTGGCGAAGAGGCGAGAGCGTGCCGTCGAACCCGACGACATCGGCCGCGTGCTCGACGTAGGGAAGTCGGGCTATCGCCCTGTCGAGCTTCGCCGAGTAACCGACCTTCGTGACGGTGGCGAACTCGGTGAAGATCTCCATATCCGACGGGTTGGTGCTGGCCAGGTAGACGGGGAAGGCTGACTGGGTGCGCCGAGCGCCTGCCACCGAGCCCATGGCGAGGCCGCCCAACGCGCCCACGAGCAAGACGACTGCCAGGTACCCGCCGCGGCGGGCGCGGAAGGTGGCCCGGAAGCGCCACCACGACAGCATCACCGCGCGCCGCATCTCAGCGCACCTCTCCGGGGCGGGTCGTCTGAGGAGGCAGTGGTTCTGCTTTGTTCATGCAGTTCCTTTCTTGCACGCCGCCGCCCCCTGTCCAAGGTGGGCTGCAGGCGTATCGGCGGTAGTGGTAGTTCCACCATCGCCGGAGGCAGTCCGGCCAGCCAAGATGTGATCGTGGTCGCCACCCGCGCCCTCGAGGTCCTGGCCGCTTCCGGTACGGCGCATCAGGTGCACGAGTACACGCACGACCCGGCGGCGCCCTACGGCTTGGAGGCTGCGCAGGCACTCGGCGCCGACCCGGCTCGGGTGTTGAAGACACTCGTCGTCGATCACGCCGGAGGGTTGGCGGTGGCGGTGATCCCTGTTAGTGGCGAGCTGGACCTGAAGGCGATGGCAGATGCCCTCGGGGCGAAGAAGGTCGCCCTGACGGATCGCCGCCGCGGCCGAACGAGCGACCGGATATGTGGTCGGGGGGATCAGCCCGCTCGGGCAGAAGCGACGGCTTGCGACCATCGTCGACGAGAGCGTCTCGCTCTGGCCGACTGTCTTCGTTAGCGGCGGCCGCCGTGGTCTCGAGATCGAGCTCGCGCCGGCGGACCTAGTTTCTTTGAGCGGTGGGGTGCTGGCCTTGGTCGCGCGGGCTCGCCGTGGGCTCGCGCTCCCACGACACCCGACAGTACGGGCGAGAGCCGCCCGCCTAGGACGACCGTGCACCCCGGCCGGTCTCTTACGCCGGCGGCGGAGTTCCGAGCCCCCGGGCCGATCATCTGGCTGTGTGATAATCCCGACGTGAGCGAGATCCCCTCTGTGCCGTCTGCCCGCCAGGCGGGCAAAGCGACGCGGCTGCGCCGCATCTTCGGCGACGATGGTCGCTGCGTCGTCCTGCCGCTCGACCACGGCACGATCCTCGGTCGTGTGCCCGGCCTCGAAGACCCGATGGCTGTGCTCGAACGGCTTCTCAGGACACCGTGCGACGGCTTCCTGCTGGGTCCGGGCGTCCTCCGGCGGTCGGCCGAGCTCTTCGGACTCCGTTCGGCGCCTGCGCGGATCATGACGATCGACACGTACTGGCGGGACGAGAACGGAAGCGGTCATCGGCTGGCGGCGAGCATCGAGACCGCCGCCGCCCTCGGCGTGGACGGCGTGAAGATGTTGATGCCCTGGGACGTGTCGTCGGCGGATCGATCGAGCACGGCGGCCCTCGTCGCCCGCGTGGTGGAAGAGGCGGACCAGTTCGGTCTCCCCGTCATGGTCGAGCCGGTCGCGCCTCCAAGCCACGGGAGAGACGGCGGTGGATGTAGCGGAGCACGGTTGCAGGGTTGCCGCGGAGCTGGGCGCGGACATCTTGAAGATCGCCCATCCCGGTGACGACGGCCTGCTTCGCTCCTGGTGCGCCGAGCTCGGAGTACCGGTCGTCCTGCTCGGAGGCGGCGGCGCGGCAACAGGCGCCGAGCTCGTCTCGTTCGTGGAGTCCGCCATGCGGGCCGGAGCGAGCGGCATCGTCATGGGGCGCAAGGTCTGGGGACGGCCGATGGACGAGGCGGCCGCGCTCGTCGCCGAGCTGTACGGGATCGTCCACGGCTGAGTGGTGCCGGGTGCCGTCAAGACCCTGCGGCGGTCGGAGCCGGGAACGCTTCTGGACCGGGCATGAGCCCGGCTGCCCATCCCGCTGAGAGCGCCGCCCCGCGGGCGCCCGGCTCGCGTACGGAGATGACACACGCGCGCCGGGGAAGCGCTCGTTCTTTCGCCTCTCGAGGTGCTCGAGCCGGGCCCAGCCTCCCGTCATGACGACTCGTTCCACGGGACCGCCGAGTTGTTCCACGGCCTCGAACAAGGCGAACGAGCGACGCAGCATCTCGTCGGCAGCGAGCAGCTTCGCCTGGGCTGCGCGCACGCCGGGTCCGATGCCGGAGAACGACGACCGACCGGTCGCCTCGTCGAAGCGAAAAGTCAGAACCATCTCGCGATGGCGGAGCTCCTCGGGACCGGAGAGCTGAGCGGGCGCCGCCGTTCTTGCGTCGGACGCTTCGTCGTACGTCGCGCCCGCCGGCCCGCTCTCGGCCTCCACGTCCCATCCGAGGAGGTCGTAGATGGGCCCGAGCACGAGCCCGAGTGGTCCCGCGCCCAGAATGGCCTGATAGCCGGGAACGACGTGGCAGCCGACGCAAAGTCCCTTCTTCACGGCTGCCCCGAGATCACTGCGCCCGAGGGGCGGGACGCTTCGCACATAAGCCTCGGCGGTGCCACAGGAGTTCAGCACCTCCCGCGGCGTGACGACCCCGGCGCCGACGGCGGCACAGAGGTGGTCATGGCCCCCGAGAGCGATGGAGGCCCCGCGCAGCCGCTGCAGGCCGTCCGGCGGGCTCACCACGGTCCCCAGCGGGCTGCCGGCCGGGATGGCGGTCGGGAAGAGGTTGCTCGGCACACCCGCCCAATCGATCAGTTCTGTCGCCCAGTGCGCCCCGACGACGTCGAAGAGGCCGGTGCGGGAGGCGAGGGACAGCTCGCTGTTGCGGGCGCCCCCGAGGCGACAGGCGACGTATTCGGGGATGCTCAGTGCGCAACGCGCCGCGGCCGCCCCGGGAACGTGGCGCATGATCCAGCGCAGCTTGACGATCGAAGGCGTCCTCGAAAAGGGCAGCCCCGTGAGCCCCGCGAACCGGTCAGCTCCGAACTGCCGCTCGAGCTCGGCCAGCTCGTGCTCGCCCCGGTCGTCGTACCAGGCGATGGCTGGGGCGACGGTCTGGTCGTGCGCTCCGAGGAGGGCGAGGGTCTCGGCGATGCCCGTGACGCCTACCCCGATGACACCGAAGTCCGGCACCGGGCTGAGACGCGGACCTCGTCGCCGCCAATGCCGCCTGGTAGATGTCGTCCGGCTCCGCCTCGGCGCCCGAGGAGACGAGGTGCCAGGGCGTCTCCACGTGGCCTTCCGCCAGCTCGCGCCCCTCGAGGTCGACGACAACAGCCTTGATGCGGGTCGACCCCACGTCGATGCCCACGAGGCAGCCCGGTCGCATGCAATAGAGCCTTGCAGACATGCCACCTCCGCCGTCCGGTGCTTTCCGCGCTCAGGCGGCTCTTCGCGAGAGGACCTCGCGGAGCCGGACCCGCTGGCCCGTACGGAGAATGGCTCTTTGATAGACGCTTGCCGCGAGCTTTGCCACCCCGAGCGTGCAAACGAGGCTCAAGGCGACCGAGGCGGCGAACTCCCACCAGGTGACAGCTCTCAGCCCGACGAGGACGGGCATGGCGAACGGTGCG
>CAWDPZ010000067.1:0-9202 GCA_963804265.1 uncultured Acidimicrobiaceae bacterium | reverse complement strand
TAGACCTGAAAGTCGGCGTCGAGGGTGAAGATCCGTCTGTCACCCTGCTCCTCGGCGAGCGCGACGAGGGTGGCATCCGCCAGGTCCATAGGTCGGTCCGCGTACTGATCCACGAGCCGAATGCTGCGATCCACAGCCGACGGCGAGAGATCGGCGATGACGAGTCGGTCCGTCTGCACCAGGTGCCAGAGGGCCCGTTGAGCCCTGATGCCCCCTTCCCTGGCTAACAGGTACATCGCTTCGGTGAATGCCGGCCATGTGGTCACGAGCGGGATGACGATCTGGTCGAGGGCCTTCACGCATGCGACGTGATCCGGCTCGTCGGCGTCGATGATCGCGATGAGCGGACCGGCGTCGGTGAGCGTCACTGCCTCTTGTGCCCCTCCGTCAGTGATGCGGCAAAGGCGTCCCCGGTCCTTCGAGCTCGACCGCCGCCGCCATGGACCAACCCGACAACGTCGGCGAAACGCTCGCCTGGACGTGCCGACAGCGTCTCCTCGGCCCGTTCCGCGGCGGCAAGGCGGAGGAACTCCGACACCGACTCGCCCCTGACAGCAGCCGCCCGCCGGACCTTCTCGTCAAGGTCGGGATCAAGCCGAAGGCTTCGCATATCGTCATTGTATTACATCTGTGTCCATTCGTGATACAGATGAGGAGGGCCGACCTCCGACCGGCTACCAGGCTCGTCGAGCGCATCCATCTCACGTGGCGTGAGGCGGATCTCGGCGGCCTGCAGGGAGTCCATGATGGTCTCCGGCCTGCGCGCACCAGGGATGGGGATCACGTTCGGCGACTTCGCCAACAGCCAGGCGATGGCCACGCGTTGCGGCGACACGCCACGTTCGTCGGCGATCTGCTGCAAGTGGCTGTGTCGCCTGCCGAGGCCGGCGGCAGCGTCACGACCGGCGAGCGGCTGGTAGGCGAGAAAGGCGATGTCGTGCGCGGCACAGATCGCCATCTCGGCCTCACCGGCACGGACCGAGATCGAGAGCTCGTTCTGCACCGAGGCGAGGCGCCCCCCGAGCACCTCCAGCGCGACACCGATCTGGGAGGCGTCGGCGTTCGAGATGCCCACCATCTGCACGAGGCCCTCGTCGAGGAGATCACGCAGGGCCCCGATGCTCTCGGCGTAGGGCACGCGGGGATCTGGCCAGTGCAACTGGTAGAGGCCGATGGCCTCCACGCCGAGACGTCGCCGTGAGTCGCGGCACGCCTGCTTCAGGTACTCGGGCTCACCGTTCCTGCCCCACGCGACGCCATGGCGCGTGTGGCCGCCCTTGGTCGCCACGAGGACGTCACCGGCCCCGGCTCCGTAGCTCTCAAGGGCGCGACGGACGAGCACTTCGTTGTGCCCGAAGTCCGCGTTGGATATGGCGTAGGCGTCCGCGGTGTCGACCAGGGTGACGCCGCCCTCCAGGGCGGCGTGAATGGTCGCCACGGCCTGGGCTTGGTCCGGACGGCCCTCGTTGGAGAGCAGGCAGGCACCGAGGCCGATCTCACCGACCGAGACCGTCCCGATCCGGCGCTTGTTCATGGGGCGCCCTGCGGCCCGGCCGGTGCCGGCGTAGGCCGGCCGTCCACCCGGCGGGGCACGCCGAGGGGGTTCGCCTCCCTGAGTGGCGCCGGCAGGAGATGGTCGGGGACCGACTGGTAGGCGACGGGCCGGAGGAACCGGCCGATCGCGGCCGGGCCCACGGAGGTGTGCAGGGGCGAGGTGGCCGCCGGGTAGGGGCCGCCGTGCTGCATCGCCCACGTGACCGACACACCCGTCGGCCAGCTGTTCCAGACCACCCGACCAACCTTGTCCGAAAGCTTGTCGAGCAGCCCGGGAACGACGGCGTCGTCCGGCTCCCCGTGCACGGTTGCGGTGAGCTGTCCCTCGAGCAGCGTCCGCGACCTCGATCAGCTGCACCTCGTCGTCGTACTCGGCGACGAGCGAGACCGGCCCGAAGCACTCGGCCAGCAGATGCCCGGAGTCTGCGGCGATCGCCCCCGCTGTCGTGCGCAACAAGGTGGGGGTCCGTGTGCCGTCGCCCTGCCTTGATCCCTCGACGAGAACCTCGACGTGGGGGTTGCCCGCCAGGGCCTCGAGGCCCTCCTCGTAGGTCCGATCGACGCGTTCGTTGAGCAGCTCGCGCGGCGGGCTGGGCTCCGACGAGGGCGCGAAGGTGCGAAGGATCGATCACCCCCGCAGGAAGCAGGAGGATCCCGGGCTGGGTGCAGAATTGCCCCGATCCCAGGCTGAACGAGGCGACGTAGCCGGAGAGGATCTCCTCGAGGCGCGCCGCCGCGGCTCGTCGCGTCACGAAAACGGGGTTCACGCTCCCGAGCTCGCCGTAAAAGGGGATCGGCTCCGGGCGTCCGGCGGCGAGGTCGAACAGGATCCGTCCGACTCTCCCCGAGCCGGTGAAGGCGACGGCGGTCACGTCCGGGTGCGTGACCAGCATGCGGCCGGCCTCGTCGCCTCTGATGACGGCAAAGGTGCCGTCGGGCGCCGAAGCGGCCGACAAGGCCCCGCGGACGATCTCGCCGCACCGCTCGGACAACAGCAGGTGACCCGGGTGCGCCTTGAGGAGCACCGGGCACCCGGCCGCGAGCGCGGAAGCCGAGTCGCCGCCCGCGACGCTGAAGGCGAACGGGAAGTTGCTGGCGGCGAAGACCGCCACGGGCCCGAAGGCCGCAGCACCCGGCGCAGGTCCGGCCCGCCCCCGATGGCCAGGTCGCGTCCGGGCGGTCTATGCAGGCCTCGAGGTGACTCCCTTCTGCGATCACCTCGCCCAGGAAGCGCAGCTGGAACGTCGTCCGGGCCAGCTCCCCGCGCAGGCGGGCCTCGCCCAGATGGGTCTCGGCGATCGCCAGGGCGACGAGCTCGTCTGACGTCGCGTCCAGCCGGTCGGCGACGGTGGCGAGCATGCCCGCTCTTGTCACCGGGTCGACCGCCCGCCACCGCGGCGCGATCGCGACGGCCCTTTTCGACGGCTGTGAACACCTGGAGGCTATGCTATCGGCGAGGTCGGTCCTGTCGTCAGTCACGCATGCTCCTTGGATGGCTGGATCCCCCCGACGTACTCAGGCTCGGGAGGGCGCCCGGGGTACATCTGGGCGAACCTCTCGGCGTCGTCCCCCGGTCGAAAGCCGATGGCGTCGCCACCGGCCGTGGACCACCAGCGGCGGCTGTTGGCGGAAACGCCCCAGACGAGCCGGAAGCCACGGCTCGAGCCGCTCAACGAGGCTTTCGTGAGGCGGACGAAGTCAGCCGGCGAGAGCCACGTCGACAACATGCGCTGGCTCAGGGGAGCGTCAAAGCACGACCCGATGCGCAAGCAGACGACGTCCATGGCGAAATTCACGGCATAGAACTGACAAAGGGCCTCTCCTGCAGCCTTGCTCGCGCCGTAGAGGCTGTCGGGCATGGGCGCCACGTCGTCTGCGAGCGGCTCCGCCCCCCGGGTGTGAAACCCGACGGCGTGGTTGCTGCTCGCGACGACGACCCGCCTCAGATCATGGCGGCGCGCCGCCTCGAGCACCTGCAGGGTGCCGCCGACGTTCACCTCGGACAGATCGGGCCAGGGGGCGTCACCGGCGAAGCCCCCGAGGTGGACGACGGCATCGGCCCCCCGGCAGGCGGCGTCGAGCACCCCCGGGTCTGTCACCGAGCCCTCGAAGATCTCCACCGGCTCGCCCTCTGCCGGCTCCGGTGGCCGGACGATGTCCACGAGGCGCGCCGCCGCGGCCAGCTCGTCGAGCGAAGCCCGGAGATAGGTCCCGAGCCTCCCGGACGCTCCCGTGATGACGAGGGTGAGCTGACCCATCAGCCGGCATCCGGTTCCACGGCGGCCCCCTCCCGGGCGAGGAAGTCGAAGTCGCACCCTTGGTCGGCTTGACCGATGTGCTCGCTGTGAGGGCCCCGTACCCCCGTTCGAAGATTCTTGGCGGCGGGGTCCACGCCAGCTTGCGCCGGACGAGCTCGGCTTCCCCGACCTCGAGCTGAAGGCGCCTTTGTCCCACGTCGAGGGATACTAGGTCGCCGTTTTCGACCAGGGCGAGAGGTCCCCCGACGAACGACTCGGGCGCGATGTGGAGCACACAGGTGCCGTAGCTCGTCCCGCTCATCCTTGCGTCGGAGATGCGGACCATGTCCCGGACCCCTTCGCGCAGCAGCTTGTCCGGAATCGGGAGCATGCCGTACTCGGGCATGCCGGGGCCGCCCAGCGGGCCCGCGTGACGCAGCACGAGGACCGAGTCCACGGTGGCCTCGAGCGGGGTCATTGACACGTCGTTGCATGTCCCGGTAGTCCTCGAAGACGACCGCGGGCCCGGTGTGGTGGAGCAGGTCGGGCCGGCGGCGAGGTGCTTGATGACGGCGCCGCGGGGCCGAGGTTGCCGTGCAGGACGGCGAGACCGGCTTCGGCCGAAAGAGGGTTCTCCCGGCGCCGGATCACCCGCTCGTCGAAGTAGGCGACCTCGGCCGGTTCTCGGCGAGGGTCCTGCCGCTACAAGGTGGTCCGCTCGAGATGCAGGAGATCCCTGATCTGCGCCAACAGCGCCGGGAGGCCGCCCACGTAGTAGAAGTCCTCCATGAGGTGCGCACCGGTGGGACGGATGTCGGCCAGCACGGGCGTGCACCGGGACAAGCGGTCGAAGTCGTCGAGGTCGAGCTCGACCCGGCACCGGCCGGCCATGGCGATGAGGTGAATGACGGCATTGGTCGAGCCACCGAGGCCAGAGCACGGTGGTGACGGCATCGAGGAAGGCCCGCCTGTCGGCGATCTTCGAGATCGTCAGGTTCCGCGCGCCATCTCCACGATCCGCGACCGCTCGCGGCGGCCATGCGGTGGTGGGCCGAGTCCACAGCCGGTGCAGGACGCCCCCGGCAGCGTCATCCCGAGCGCCTCTGCGGCCGCGGTCATGGTCGACGCGGTGCCCATGGTCATGCACTGTCCGGGCGAGCACGCGCGGCGGCCTCGAGGGTGCTCCACTCGGCTTCGCCCAGGGTCCCGGCGCGCCTTTCGTCCCAGTAGCGCCACATGTCGGTGCCACTGCCCAATGACTCTCCGCGCCAGTGCCCCGTGAGCATCGGTCCTGCCGGCACGTAAATCACGGGCCGGTCGGCGCTCGCCGGCCCCATCGACAGCGCCGGAGTCGTCTTGTCGCAGCCGCCAAAAAGGACCGCCCCGTCGAAGGGGTAGGAGCGGAGTATCTCCTCGGTGTCCATCGCCAGCGGGTTGCGGGTCGAGCATCGGGTGAGCTTGTGGAAGGTCTCCGACAGCGTCGCCACGGGCATCTCGACGGGGTAGCCTCCCGCCTCCCAGACGCCGCGCTTGACGGCCTGGGCACGTTCCCGCAGGTGCATGTGGCAGGGGTTGATGTCGCTCCAGGTGTTGAGGATCCCGATGACCGGTTTCCCGGCCATCTCGTCGGCGCCGATGCCCAATTGCCGAGCCGCGAACGGTGGCTGAAGGCACGAAGCCCCTCCCCATCGAACCATCGGCTGCTGCGAAGCTCTTCTGTCCCGGCCGTCACCTGAGCAGCCCCCAGATCTCGAGAAGCTCGGTGACCCGGCCCCGCAGATCGGCGGGCAGCGGCGAGCTGGGCGGTCTCACGTCACGGGCGCAGATCCCGAGCTGGCAGAGAGCCTCTTTCACCACCGAGACGTTGTAGGCGCCGCCGTTGGAGGCCCGCAGCTCCTCGAAGGGTCGGACCCGGCTCCATGTGGCGGCCACGACGTCCTGGTCGCCGTCTGTGAGCGCCCGCCAGAGAAGAAGCGACGTCGACGGATCGACGTTCGCGAGACCCGAGGTGAACCCGGTGGCTCCGACGGCGAAGTAACCCGGCGCATGCAGCTCCGCCAGCCCTGCCACCCAGACGAATCTCCCGGCACCGGCGTCGGCGGCGACCTCGGCGAAGTGCGTCGGGTTCGCCACGGCGTACTTGACCCCGACGACGTTCGGGCACAGCTCGCCCAGGCGTGCGAAGGCCGAGCCGGGGTCGCGGCGTTGCGCACGTAGAGGACAACGCCCAGCTCGGGCACCTCGCTCGCGATGGCCCGCTGGTACTCGATCCACCCCTCGACCGAGACATAGGGGTGCACGGGCTCGTGGATCATGATCATCGCCGCGTCGAGTGCCTGTGCGTCCTGCGCTCCTGCCGGGCGGAAGCAACATCGTGGCCGACGCCGACCATGACCGCCGTCTCCGGCCCGGTGGCCTCCAGGCAAAGGCGGTGACGACTTTGGCTTCTCGAGGCGCGAGGGCGTAGACTTCCCGGTGTTGCAGTTCGGAGTGACAGTGCGGATGCCGCCTTCGACGAGACGCCGGATGCCCCGTTGGTAGGCCGCCTCGTCGACACCGCCGTCGGGCAGGAACGGGGTCGTCGGGATGGCGACGACGCCGCGCAGGCTATCATTGTTGGCCTGGAGGTTCATACCGGTTCCCTCTCTCTTGTGGCCCTGGATGGGGTGGTCGCCCGTCGCCTCAGCGGGCGTCGAGGGCCTGGAAGACCCGCCGCTGGAACATCTCGATGTGGCGCCGAAGGCGGTCGGCGGTCGCATCGGCCCGTCCTGCGAGCGCTTCCTTGGCCATCTTGCGGTGCTCGGCCGCCTCGCCCACCCAGCTCCCGATGCGTCCCCACACCGTGACACTTATGAGGGCGTTCACGTCGCTCAGGTCGTCGAGCACCTTGACGAGCGCGAGTTTCGCACCCAGCGTAAAGGTGGCGGTGAAAGGCACGGTTCGCCAAGCTGCGCTCCAGGAAGTCATCCCCGCCCTCGGCGTCGATCATCCTGGCGACGGCCTTCCCGAGCGCCTCCGCATCGATGCCCCGCAGGCCGTCCGCCGCACCGCTTCGGGCTCCAGCATCAGTCGCAGGTCGCAGACAGACGAGGCCATCTGTGCGTCGACAGTTCTGACCGACGTGCCGCGATGGCTGCTGGAGGTCACGAGACCCGTCCCCCTGAGCGCCGTCAGCGCGTCCCGGACGGGGGTCTTCGAGGTGCCAGCTCCTCGGCGATCGCCTTCTCGGTGAGTGCAGCTCCGGCCTTGTACCGGCCGGAGAGGATGCCCCTTTTGATCTCGCTGGCGATCACTTCGCCGCGAGAACCGAAGCGGGGTTGCGCGCTCTCCTCCAGCTGGTCCAGTAACATCGTGTCATACACAGCACATAATGTACTTTGTGCCTGGTCGGCTTCCAGAAGGGGTGTGATGGGAAGCGAAGACAATCCGGCAGAGCCCGCCCCCGGCGCGAGTCTCGCGCCGAGCCGTGTCGGAGCTTACCTGTACCCCTGGGATCTCCTCGGTGACCCGGATGCCGTCCCTCGTCTCGTGGAGGCGGGATTCGAGCACGTGACCGTGGCGGCGGCTTACCACGGCGTGCGGGCGGCAACGCCCCAGCATCCCCAGCACCGTTTCGTGGTCGCCGAGACGGCCGCCCTCTACCGCCCGGTCAGGGACTCGACCTGGGGCGCCCGACGGTTACGTCCCTTCGGCGCTCCTGGACGGGCTCCGACGACTCGTTCCGGGCCGCTGTCGAAGCGCTCCATGCCCACGGCGTCGGTGTCAGCGCCTGGGTGGTTCTGACCCACAGCAGCGTCCTCGGCGTGGCGCACCCGACCTTGTCGTGACGAACTGCTTCCGGGACGGCTACGACTACGCCCTCTGCCCGGCGAACGAAGAGGTCCGCGAGAATGCCGCCCTGCTGGCCGCAGAAGCCATACGTGTCTTGCCTCTCGAGGGTGTCTCGCTGGAGGCCTGCGGGCAGTTGGGCGTCGTGATGCTGGCCAGCACGAGAAGTCCGCCGGGGCCTATACGCCCTTGGCCGAGCAGATCCTCTCGATATGCTGCTGCGCCGCCTGCCGGCGGGGCTGGAGCATCCGCGGCCCTCGACACCGGAGCCGTCGTGCGGTCCCTGCGGGAGGCCTACGAATCCGCCATGGGCGAGAAAAGCCCCGACGCCTCCCCGGCCGACGTGCTCTGGACCGCAATTGGCCAACCAGCTGCTGGCGTGCCGGCACACCCACACCGACAACCTCCTGAACGAGGTTCTCGGCGCGATCGGCGAGATCAGCCCGTCCCTCGACGTCAGCCTGCACGCCCTGGCCGGACCCATGGGCCACAGGCGCGTCACCAGGGCTCACCGCTACCGTGGCAAGGCAGGTGCGTGCCGTGCTCTGTACCGGTCGAAGCCGCGTCGCCGAACGTTGCGGACGTCATCGAGACGACCCGCGCCTGCGTGTCGCCGGGTGTCGCCGTGGCGGCCTACGTCAACCTTTTGGCGCCCGTCGAGCCCGACGAGGCCGCCGAGCACACAGACCGACTCCTGCACGCCGGCGCCGACGAGCTGCAGTGCTACCACTTCGGGCTCGCGAACAGGACGCAGCTGCCCTTGTTCTCGGCCCTGGCCGGCGGCTCACGACTAGCCGGCGGCTAGCGGGCCGGCGGTCAACCGGCGGGCTGGGCCTAGCGCCCCGTCCTTATGCGACCCGCGAGGATCGCCACCGACTCAGGATGGAGATCTCCTCCGACAAGTTGCGCCGCGAGCAGGATGGACCCCGAGACTCCCGCGGCGTCGCCGAGCCCCGGCCCGACCACGAGGTCGTCCATCTTCTCCGCCTCGGGAAATAGGTCGTGTCGAGCAGGTCGCAGGTGCGGAAACGGACCTTTTCCAAGAGGCCCTCCTCGTGCATCACGCCCCCGCCGAGAACGACGCGGTCGGGGCGGTATGAAGCTATGAGGTTCGTGAGCCCGAGGGCGACGTACTCGCTCTCCAGCATCTGCGGCGTCCGGCGGCTGCAGGGACTGTCCGGTCCACAGCTGCGAGCGTCGCTCCCTTGCCGGGCCAGAAGCCAGGCCTTCCCAGCAGTTCCCGTGTGTGACACAGTTGCCGACCCACGCCTGCCCGGGGGCACCGGGCAGGCAGTCCGCCGTGTGCTGGGGAACTCGCATGTGGCCCGCCTCGGGGTGTGACCGCCCGTGGACGAGGCGACCGTTGGCTATCGCCCCCACACCGATGCCGGTCCCGATGGTGACATAAAGCATGTCAGAACATCCCTGAGCGGCGCCCCAGGCCACCTCGGCGAGCCGCGGCCGCGTTCACGTCCGTGTCGAGCTGCACGGGCACGCCGAGAGCCTGCTCGAAAGAAGCCCGAACCGGACAGCCCCGCCAGCTCGTCTTTGGCGACGCTCCCGTGATCACTCCGGACTCGAGA
>CAWDPZ010000066.1:0-49742 GCA_963804265.1 uncultured Acidimicrobiaceae bacterium | reverse complement strand
GCGGGCGCCAGGAGCGGCCAGGTGATGTGCCAGAAGCGCCTTGCGCCACTGGCGCCGTCCAACGAAGCCGCCTCCATCACCGATGGGGCGATGCCCTCCAGACCTGCCAAGAAGATGATCATCGAATAGCCGATGTTCTGCCATACCATCGGCACCAACGCGAAGGCGAGGGCTTCGTGAGGATTGCCCAGCCAATCCTGGGTGAGGAACCCTAAGTGGAAAGACTGCAGGGTGTTGTCGAGAGGCCCGCCCGTGGCGTATATGAATTGCCAGGTATAGGCGATCACCACAGGGTTCACTATCGCCGGCAGGAAGATGATCGCCCGCAGCACGCCGCGAGTCTTGAGCTTGCGGTGCAGCGCCAAGGCAGCCGGAGCCGATCCCGTTCTGCATCACCGTTACGACCACGGCGATGATGACGGTGTTCACCACCGCCGTACGGATGACGGGATCGTTGTAGATGTCGATGAAGTTCTCGAAGCCCACGAAATGCTGGGTTGGGCTTATGCCGTTCCAGCTGGTGAACGACTCGTAGATGTCCCGTCCCGCAGGATACAAGAACGATGGCAAGGTAGAGGACGGCGGCCGGGAACAAAAGGAACCAAGGCGGCGCAGCGCCCCGCGCCCTCGGGAGCGTCTTTTGACGCTTGGAGCCAAGGCACGCCTTTTGCCACCGGTCGCCTTCTCTTGGCCGGCCAACTCACCACCATGTCCACTCTAGCCTTTCCGGGGCTCGGGGCGCCCGAACAAAGATAGCCGAAGGTCGCACGACGCCACCGTTGCCGGCGGCGTCATGCGAGGTCCCTCTTCAGGTGGGTTAGTGCTAGGCCCCTTCGCGATAGGCCGTGTCCATGGCCTCGAGAACATTTGGAATGGTCGATTGACCGGAGAGGATCTCCTGGCATCCCACCGTCAACGCGCTGCTGACCTGGGCATTTGGCCACTGCTGGTCGAAGTACGTGGCCGTTCTCCCAGCCTTGAGGAAGGGGATGACGTTCGACACGAAGAGCTGAGGGACGGCTCCCGAGCTGGCCTGCAGCAAAGGCAAGCCGCCGTCGATCCTGTCGTAGACCGCCACGGAGTTCATCGTGCACATGTAGTTGATGAGCGCCTTGGATGCCTTGGGTTCTTCGTCGTCGAGGTGATCACGTACCCTGCCCCACTACCGGCGTTGGCCACGACCTTCGAGGCCGTGTCGGCATTCGGCATGATGAAGGCTCCGGTGTTGGCCATCCCGAATCCGGCCGCCGCGGTGGCAAGCCCCTGACTGACAAAGCAGTACATCGGCGGCTTGGTTGTTCGGCGAGTTGGCTCAGACGCGCGCCCCGCCCAGCGGGTTCGGCGAGTAGTAGCCCTTGTTGTAGAGCAGGAGATAGTTGCGCAATGCCTGCACCCAACCAGACTTTGCGAACGTTGCCTTGCCCTTCTTCATGTTGGCCGCAAAGCTCGGTAGCCCGGCACTCGTCGCCGAGACCAAGGGGTAGGTGATGAACAGGCTGTTGACGCCCCCGTTGCTCGCGTGCTCGCGTCGAACCAGATCGGGATCTTCCCGGCGGCCTTGAGCTTCGCGCACACGGCAAGGAACTGCGGCCAGGTCGTCGGCACGGTGGCCCCCACCTTCTTGAACAGGGCCTTGTTGTAGAACACGACCATGGCACCACCGGTGACAGGTGCCATGTAGACCTTGCCCCCCACGGAGCACACCGGAAGCACCGACTTCGGAATCCTCTTTACGAACGGCTGATCCGAGAGGTCCTGCAAGTACCCGTACGGAGCAAGGGTCTCTATGGCTACTGGCGTGCCGCCACCCGGCTGTACCAGGGCCATGTCGCCTACGGTGCCGGCTGCGAACAGGCGGGGCAGAACGACGTCCCAGTCTTCGTCTGAGATCCCTCCAAGTTTCAGGTTCGCAGCCTGTCTTCTCATAGAGCTTCGCGATGGCCGCGAGCGCAGGCTGGTCCGAAGTCTGCACGCTGATTCGAGCGTCGGCTTGCCAGCCTTCGCAAGACCACCAGCGGATCCAAGCCTCGTCTCGCTCCTGCCACAGGCGCTATCAGCTCCGCCGCCGCCCCGAGCCGAGCCCGACCCCGAGCAGCTGGGTAAACCGCCGCCTCGAGATCCGGTGTGCCCCGTCTTCGCCGCTGCCTGGTGGTTTCGTCCGTTCGCTGAGCGTCATGTCTGTCCCCCTCTTTCGTGACGTTCTTCTCCAAAGCAATCTGACTGCAGTCTATAAGCTATGAAGGGCGCGGTGTCAACCTCTTCCTCCGCTCCCGTTCGCAGGTTTGTCGGCGAGTCATCTGGGGATAACCTACGGCCTATAGTGAATTCCGTGCAGGCCGTTGTGTTCGATCACGATCGCAGAATCCGCCTGGTCGAGCGACCGTCGCCCCTGCTGGCGGCCTCCAAGGTACTTTTGCGCCCGTCCCATGTTGGGATTTGCGGTACCGATCTGCATGCCGACGAGCTGGACCACTTCCGCCCGGGAGTCGTTATGGGGCACGAGTTCTCTGCCCACGTAGCTGCGACCGAATCGTCTGCTTCGAGGTTCTCCGAAGGCAGTTTGGTCGTGGTCAATCCGAACGGGAACGTCTGCGGGGAGTGCGAGGAGTGTTTGGCAGGTCGTTTCAACCTGTGCCATTCGGGCATCTTCGAGCGCGGAATCGGCGTGCACGAGGATGGGGGCATGGCCGAGTTTGTCGTGGTCTCAGAACGCGTCCTCTTCCCGGTGCCGCCGGGTGTTTCCGAGCCGCTGGCGGCATGGACTGAGCCGGTCGCGACTGCCGTTCGTGCCGTTCGCCGTTCGGGTGCTAGCGCTGAGTCATCGGTGCTCATAGTCGGCGGTGGCTCGATTGGCTTGCTGGTGCTGCAGGTTCTCCGCCATGCGGGCGTCAGGAGGGTGGGCATAGTAGAACCGTCGGGCTATCGGCGCGGCTTAGCGCGGCGAACTCGGCGCGGATCACACTTATTCGCCCGACGAGCTGGCTACAGCTTCGCGATCGGCACGCTCCGTGGACGTGACTTTCGAATGCTCCGGAACAACAGAAGGGTTCTCCACCGCGGTGAGCTGCCTGCACGGAACCGGAACGGTGGTGGTGATCGGGCTCGCGACGCACACGCTCGGGATCGAGCCCTTCCGCCTCGTCGGTAGCGAACTGAGAGTACTGGGAAGCATCATCTACGACGACGACGACTTCGTGCGGGCGCTGAGATGCTTCGCGATCGCAATATCGACGTGGACGTGCTGACAACCGCTGTTATCCCCTTGGCCGATTACGCCACAGCGTTCGATGCACTTCGCAACTCTGACGCGGCGGTAAAGATCCTGCTCCGACCGTGATCGACTAAGCCAAGACCGCCAACGTGCCGCGGCCCCCATTGTGTAGAAGGAAGACGTTTCTTCGTTTGCCGCCCGATCCGGAGAATTGAGTGGCGGCGATGCTGACCGAGGCCGTTGACGAACACGGACACCTCTCCCGGCCGGGTAATCGTCGGCGAGGAGCCGGTCGGTGAAGTTCCGTCCCACTCGTTCGCCAAGCCAAGGGGGTCCTGCTGACCCCGGCTCCCCGTGGCCTGGATACCCTTTGCGTCTCGCCACGATCAGGAAACGAAGGTAGAACGAAGCGGCCCCCGCACGTCCGGGCGCAGGATCCCGCGCTTCGCGAGCTCGGCCTTTCCCCGCTCGATGAGACGCGGCTCGTAAACGGCGATATGCCCCGCTGCCACCGCAGCCTTTTCCGCGCTGGGCTCGTGCACGAGGTCGCATACGAACTCAGGCATGATCGCGGCGAGCCCGGACACGGCGCCCACCGCACCGCGTGCGAGCCCCTCGGGGATCAGCGTGTCGAAGCCTATGAAGACGTCGAGACCATCGAGCAGGTAAGGGGCGACGGCGGAAAAGGGGGTGTCGGAGACCTTCATCCCCTGCAGGTTTGGGGCACGGTCCCGCAGGCGCTCGATCACAGCCACCGGTATTGCGTAGCCGCTTCGCGCGGCGAACTCGTAAACGTAGAACGGGACCGGGAAGCATGCCGCCGCCGCGACGGCGAAGTGCTCGAGCAGCTCGTCCTCGCTGTAGCTGAAATAGGGTGGGGCGATCACGGCCACGCCGTCCGCGCCAATCGAGGCCGCGTGCTCGGCAAGTTCGGCCGTCGTCGCAGTGTTGACCGCGCCGGCGTGCACTGCGAGGCGAGCCCGGCCCGCGATGGCCTCCAGGTATCGCTCTGCCACGAGCTGCCGTTCTGCGACATCGAGCAGGATCCCCTCGCCGGCGGAGCCGAGCGCGAGTATCCCGTCGATGCCACCTTCGACAAGGAAGTCGACATAGGGCGCAATGGAGTCTTCGTCGACCTCGATCCCTCGTTCTTCAAGGGAGTGAACGCCGCGGCCAACGTTCCGCGGAGTCCGGCCTGCTCGCGGTGATGGTAAGGCTCAACTTTTTGGCTCATGCGGCGCAGGCTTCCCCGGAGGTTCCCTTGATGGGTGACTTCATCGATGTTCAAGACTCTTTTCTCAAGAATCTAGGGGTCCGCCGGAAGGGGTGTCAAGGAACGAGCGCCCTCGCGGGCCGCAAAGAGGCACCTCGAGGTGCGGAACGGACGGCAGGTCGCTCAGCGAGGACGCCGAGGCGCTGTTCCGCGCGGCGGAAGGGCGCCCTCCCATCTCGAGCCTCCCGATCGGCCCGGCCTGGCAGGCGGACCTCAGGGCTGTCGCCGACCGGCACCTGGAGGTGCCGGTCCTGTGCCGTCATTGCCGGCGGCGGCGCCCCGGCCGAGCCGGGAGATGAGAGCTCAGCTCGGCTCAGTGCGAATCCGGACGGTCCCCGAGGTCAGCTCGCTCCACGGCTCCAGGCCCTCGAAGTGCCGCAGGCATTCGTCGACCATGAGGGAGAAGAAACGGCGCCTGCTTTCCGCCGTGACCCCCGCGATGTGCGGAGAGACGAAGACGTTCGCGAGGTCGACGAGCGGCGAGTCGACCGGAAGCGGCTCGGGGTCGAACACGTCCAAGCATGCGACGACGTCGCCGCGCTGCAACCGGGCAAAGAGGGCGGCCGAGTCCACGACCTTCCCGCGGGAGACGTTCACGAAGACCGAGCCGGGCCGGAGCGTTTCGAGCTCGGCTGCGCCGAGCATCCCCTCTGTCGAGGCCGTCTGGGGCACGAGGACGAAGACGACGTCGCACTCGAGAACCTTGTGCAGCGGCGCGAACTCGACTCCGTAGGGCTCCGCCAGCTGCCTCGGGACGAACGGGTCGAAGACCCACGCCTCGACCTGGAACGGGCGCAGCAGATCGGTGAGGCGGCGCCCGATGTACCCGAACCCGATCAGGCCCACCCTCTTGTGGCTGAGCTCCGCCCCGTCGTAGCCGGGGCCCGAACGCTGGGCCACCGGAAAGAAGGCGTTCTGGTGCGAGATCATCTTGCGAAAGCTGGCCCCGGCGTTCCGCAGCCCGACGAGGGCGAGCGCGAGCGCCCATTCGGCGGCCGGCCAGGACGAACCGTGGCTCGTGTCGACCACTCGCACCCCTCGCGCCTGCGCCGCCTCGATGTCCAACCGGTACGCGAACCTGTCGCCCTCGAGCTCGCCGCAGAGACTGAGGCGCGGAGCGCCCTGGAGGACAGCGGCGCTGATGAACGGGGCGCCGTCCCAGACGAGGAGGACATCCAGGTCGGCGGCGAAGCTCGCCAGCTCATCCTCGGCCTCGGGGTCACGAGGCGCCGGCGCCCCGTGCCCAGAAGGCACTGAGAAGGCCTTGTAGAGGAAGTCCGCCCGCTCCTGTAGGCGGGAGATGTCGACCTCGGCGACGTACTCGCGCCGCAGGTCCTCGTTGCAGGCGAGCCCGACGCGGCCCCGCCCGGCCGTCGATCCCGCAACTTCGGTCATCTGATCGCCACCGAGCCGTCCTCGCGGAGGGCCGTGCGCGAGAGGTCCGCGTACGCCGGTGGGTGCATGGCCAGGCCGGCATCGTCGAGCTCGATGCCGATCCCCGGGCGGTCCGGCGCGATGAGGTAGCCGTCGCGCACCTCGATGACGTGGTCCACGACGTCGGTCCACTGCGGACCGTCCTGGGGCACGTGCTCTTGCACCTCCCAGTTCGGGACGCAGATGCCGAGCTGCACCAGGGCGGCGATCGCCACAGGCCCGGAGGGAACGGCGTGGGGGATGATGCCGGCGTGGAAGGACTCCGCCAGGGCACAGACCTTCTTCACGTGGGTGATGCCGCCGGCGACACCGACGTCGGGTCGCACGTAGGCGACACCGGGACGCTCGAGGTACTCGGCGAACTCCCAGATCGTCGTATTCCGCTCGCCGGCGGCAACAGGGACGGACACCTTGGCGGCAAAGGCTCGGAGCGCCTCGACGCTGTCAGGAGGCACCGGGTCCTCGACGAAGAGCGGCCGGAGCGGGGCGAGCTCGCCGCACAACAGCACGGCGTCGCCGGCCGTCATGTTCCTGTGCAGCTCGACGCCCAGGTCGATCTGCCAGCCAACGGTCTCGCGCACGGCGGCGAACCTCGCGACCAAGTCGTCGATACGGGCGGCTTGGCGCATCAAGTGGTGCTCGTTCTGGAAGAGCAGGACCTTGACGGCGCTGTAGCCCTCGTCCTCGACGGCGTGCCGGGCGGACTCGACCACCTGCTCGACCGAGTGCTCGTCGACAAGCACCTTCATGGCGCGTACCGCCCTGCGGGAACGTCCGCCCAGGAGCTGCCAGACGGGCACCTCGAAGTGCTTGCCCTTCAGGTCCCATAGCGCCTGGTCGACGGCGCTGATCGCCCCGGTCACCGCCATGCCCCTGAAGCAAAGGGCGCGATAGAGGTGCAGCCAGTGGTGCTCGACATCGAAGGCGTCCTTGCCCTCGAGGTAGGCGCCGATCGAGCGGACGATCTCGGCGACCGCGGTGGGCCAGCCGAAGTAGGTCGACTCGCCGACCCCGCATGTGCCGTCATCGGCGGTGACGCGCACGTAGCAGGCGTTGCCGGCGGGAATGGCCTCGACGGAGGCTATGCGCATGATGTTCAACTCTCCTCCCGACTCGGAGAGACGCCGGTGGCGGCCAAGGCGCCGCAGCGGCGCTCAGTCAACAGCCGGAGGGTAGACGAACTCCGGCTCGATCCGGACCTTGGGGGCATCGATCAGCTCGATGATCACCGGCACCCCGGGTGCCTGGAAGTAGGCGAAGGCGCCATCGCCCTCTGCACCGAAGCCCGCGCGCTCTGCAGCGGGACGAAGCCCGCCTCGATCGCCTCCGCCACCGCACGGGCGTGATCTGGGACGTACTTGCCGATGTGGTGCAGCCCCTCGCCGTGCTCCGCGAGGTGGTCGGCAAAGATGCTCGGGCCACCGAGCGGCTGCACGAGCTCGAACTGCATCTCCCCCTTCCACGCAAGCGCGTGGCGAAGAGAGAACTCCACCTCCTGGCCGTGGTAGAGCATCTCCTTCAGGCGTGGCGGCTCGAGTCGGTAGGCGGTCCAAGGGCCGATCCCGAGCAGGTCCACCCACCGCCTCACCGCCACGTCGAGGTCCTCCACGACGAGGGCGCACTGCTTGAAGTCCGGCACGAGAAACGGCGATGCGCTCTCGCTCATGGTTGTCCTCCTGTCTCGCCTCCGATGAGCCCAAGGGCAGCGTCCACCGGCGCCTGGGCCTTGCATATGGTCCCGTCGGCGACATCGGCGATCCGGAGCGATGCGCCGCTCGCCCGGGACTCGGCGACCGCCCAGACCCCTGCCACGGCCCGCAGACCCGCCAGCCCGTCCACCTCCGGGGGCCTGTGCCCGAGGACCGCGCCGGCGAAGTCGTCGAGCTCGATCCCGATCGTCGCCGCGTCGACCTCGGCGAACGGCAGCTCGTACTCGGTTCCGTCGCTGCCGAAGAAGGCCGCGGCGACTCCTTCGAGCTCGAACCCGCCGAGCTCGTGCCGCAGCTCGCCACCGCTCAGCTTGATGTCGCCCAGCTGGACGACGACGGCACCCCCGGAGCGGTCGGGCGGGACGGCCATCGAACCACGACGCCCGTGCACCGTGCGCTGCACCCACCGGCGGCCCGGGCCCGAGGGAAGGTAGCAGAGCTGGATGAAGATCCCGGACGACGTCTCGTACAGGGCCACGATCGAGTCGTCGCCCGTCGCCCGCATGACGCCCGGGGAGACCTCGTCCATGCCCGGGATGGCGGCCATCCCGGCGCGCAGCGATCTGCAGCGGCTCGGCGACGAAGGCGGAGCCGAACACGGTCTCGAGGTCCCCGTGGTAGTAGGAGAAGATGTCGGTGTAGTGCACGCCCATGTCGAGCGCGATCGAGCCGGACTCGCGGAGGTGGCGCCAGGGGCTGATGATGACGCCGGCGTCGCCACCGACGTTTGCCTCGATCATGAGGTGCACCTTGCCAAGAAGGCCGTGGTCGAGCACGGCCCGGGCAAGGCGGTTAGGACCGTCCCTCCGGTAGTTCTCGGCCACCGCCAGGACCGCCCCAGAGCTCGAGGCGGCATCGCAGATCATGCGGCTGGCTCTGACGGTGATCCCGAGAGGCTTCTCGCAGATCACGTGGAGGCCGTCGGCCAGAGCCGGGGTGGCGACGAGGTGGTGGACCGACGGGTCCGTGACGACGTCGAGGGCCTCGACGAGACCGCTGGCGATCAGCTCCTCGTGGTCCGAGAACACCGCCGGACGGTTGCCGAGGAGACTCTCGACGATGTTTGCCGCCTCTTCGGCGGCGCCGAGGCGCGGGTCGCATACGGCGAGGAGGTCGAACTCGTTTGCGCCGAGGCAGCGCCAGGGCCGCGTACGCGTGCAGATGGCGGCGCCCCATGCCCCCGCAACCCACCAGACCGATAGCGAGACGACCCACTTGCCTGCCCCCAACCCCGGACGCGATGAAACTTTTCATCGGAGTGCGACATCTTCAGGCGCTCAGGGCCCGGAATGTCAAGCCGGAAGGTGCCGATGGCAGTTGCAGGCGAGGATTCAGGCCGGAATCACCGGGTTCTGAGTGACTAACATTCCTCGGATGGAATTCCTCGTGTCCATCGACGTAAGGCTTCCCCATGATCTCGACGGACAAAGGCGGGCCGATCTGCTCGAGGCGGAGGCCGAGCGCGGAGCGGTATTGGCACGAGCCGGGACGATCGGCGCCATCTGGCGGGTGCCCGGCCGGATGGCCAACAGGGGCATCTGGTCGGCCGCGGACGCGTCGGCGCTGCACGAGGCCCTCGTCAGCCTGCCGTTGTGGCCCTTCATGACCGTGGATGTGATCCCCCTCGCGAGACACCCGTTGGCGCAGCACTGCCAAGGCCTGGCGGCGCGGCACTCTGGCGCCGGCGCCGGCGAGCGCCTGAGCGCTCAGTAGGCGGCTGCGACCGAACCGTCCGCCCGCAGGAAACCCTCGTCGGTGAAAGGGCGCTCGACGACGGGAGCCACCGTGGCGTAGTCCTCGACCAGGCTGATCCCGAGTCCCGGCTCGTCCGGTATCTCGCAGTAGCCGCCGTTGCGCACGACCGTCGTCGTCACGGCGGCCGAGAACGAGGTCTTGTCCTCGTCGAGGGGCAGGTACTCCATGGTGACGAGGTTCGGGATCGTCGCACAGAGGTGGAGCGTCGGAGCCGTGAGCGCGGGGCCGAGGAAGTTGTGGGGGACGACTCCGCAATGGTGAGCCTCGGCTATCGCGGCGATCTTCCGGCACCCCGACAGACCGCCCGCGAGACCCACGTCAGGACGGACGAGGATCGCCACGTTGCGCGACAGCAGCTCGCTGAACTCCCAGATCGAGCTGAGGCGCTCGCCCGTGGCGATCGGCGAGTCGATTCGCTTGCAGATCTCCGCCTGGGTGTCGATGGAGTCGATCTGAATGGGATCCTCGATGAACAATGGCCGGAACTGCGCCAAGGCGTTGCAGACCACAATCGCCTTCGCCGGGTCGAGCTTGCGGTGAAGCTCGAAGATCAGGTCGATCTCTTCGCCGCCGGCTTCGCGGGCCGCAGCGGCCATCGAGCAGGCCGAGCTCACGAGCTGGCTCATGGAGAGGTCCTCGTAGCCGTGCACGAGCGGGTCGAACTTCACGGCCGTGAAGCCTTCTTCGACCGCCCAGTTCACCGACGACACGATCTCGTCCGGAGTGCCGCCGCCGACAAGGGCGTGCAGGCGCACACGGTCCCTGGTCCTGCCGCCGAGCAGCTCCCATACGGGCAGCTTCAGCGCCTTGCCCTTGATGTCCCACAGAGCCAGGTCGATGGCCGACACGGCTG
The DNA here is from genome assembly GCA_963804265.1 of uncultured Acidimicrobiaceae bacterium. Taxonomy (GTDB): domain Bacteria; phylum Actinomycetota; class Acidimicrobiia; order Acidimicrobiales; family Bog-793; genus Fen-455. The sequence continues at coordinate 39,507 of CAWDPZ010000066.1, read as the reverse complement.
CCGAGAGGACGTTGCCCCGGAAGGGGCGCACCCGGTAGGCGAGATGCCACAGGTGCTCGATCCGGAAGGGATCGGCTCCGATCAAGAGGGGGGTCAGCTCCTCGAGCACCCCGGCCACGCCGCGTGGATAGCCCCAACCTCCGGACTGGCCGAGCCCGCTGACGCCCTTGTCGGTCGTCAGGCGGACCATGGTGTGCTGGGCGGTCAGCTCGCAGCCGACCTCGAGCACCTCGACGGTTGCGATCTTCATGTGTCACCCCCAGGTCTCGCCACCTCGCCCAGACGGTACTCCGCCAGAGGTGCCGCGCTCACAGGTGGTTTCGGTGGCTACCTGTCAGCGCGATCAGGCTGGCAGTATCGCGATCAGGCAGTACACGATCAGTCACGGCTGTCGACGCGACCAGGTCGCGAGCCGCCGCCACGACGTCGTCGGAGCCCGGCAGCCAGGCTTCTTCCAGGCAACCGGCATAGGGGACCGGCGTCTCAGCAGAGGCCAGAAGCCTCGGAGGGACGTCGAAGCACTCGAAATGGCCTTGCGTCATGCGCGCGATGAGCGAGGCGCCCCATCCGCCGCCCGGCGGTCCTTCCTGGACGACGAGGAGGCGGGCCGTACGCTGCAGGCTTGCCGCCACCGTCTCGTCGTCGAAAGGCACCAGGGTCCGCGGATCGATGACTTCGAGAGAGATGCCCTCGCCCTCGAGCTGCTCGGCCGCCTCCATGGCTCGGTGGCGCATCTGCTGGCTCGCCACCACGGTCACGTCCCTCCCGGGCCGGACGAGGGCCGCCTCGCCCAGGCGACAGGGGGTGGACGGGATCTCTCCCTTCAGCCCCAGGAGGTTCTTGTGCTCGAAGACCAGGACCGGGTTGTCGTCGCGCACGGCCGCCCGGAGCAGGCCGTAGCAGTCCTCGACGGTGCCCGGCACGGCGATCTTGAGGCCCGGAACGTTGAGGAACCAGTTCTCCGCCGCCTGGGAGTGCTGGGCCGCGAAGCCGGCGCCGGCGCCGTTCGCCAGCCTCACCGTGACCGGGAGGCCGGCCTGGCCGCCTGTCAGGTAGCGGTACTTGGCCAGCTGATTGGCGATCTGGTCGAAGGCGACGCCGGCGAAGTCGGCGAACATGAGCTCGGCGATCGGCCGCAGGCCCATGATCGCGGCCCCTATCGCCGTGCCGACGATCGCCTGCTCGCAGATCGGCGTGTCGCGCACCCGTTCGCCACCGAACCGCTCGAAGAGCCCGACGGTCGACTTGAAGACGCCCCCCGCCGCCGCCGACGTCCTCGCCGAAGAAGATCACCTCCGGGTCCGTCTCCGAGCTCGTCGGCGATGGCCTGGGCGATCGCCTCGCGGCAAGTCACCTGACCGCTCATCGGTAGACGTCCTCGTACAGTCTCTCCGCGAGCGGGCTCCGGCCAGCTCTTGGCCCGCTCCAGGGCCTCTTTGACCTCGGCCTCCACTTCGGACCTGAGCAAGGCCAGCTCCACCTCCGTCGCTGCTCCCGCTGCCGCGCACAACCTCTTCGAAACGCGGGATCGGGTCTTTCGCGAGCCATTCCTCGAGCTCCCCGGCGGGCCGGTACTTTCCCGGGTCGGACCGGGAATGGCCCTCGTGGCGGTAGGTGTCCGCCTCGATCAAGGTCGGGCCCCCGCCCGACCGGGCACGAGCGAACGCCTCGGCTGCCGACCTCGCGCACGGCAAGCAGATCGTTGCCGTCGACGAAGACCCCGGGAATGCCGTAGGCGGCGGCCCGGTCCGACAGACGGAGCGATCGCGGTCGTCGCAGCGAGTGGGCTGTACTCGCCGTAGTGGTTGTTCTCGATGACCACGACCACCGGCAAGCGCCAGACCGCGGCCATGTTCAAGCTCTCGTGGAAGGCTCCGATGTTCGTCGAGCCGTCCCCGGTGAAGGCGACGCTCAGCTTCCCCGTCTTCTTGTGCTGTGCCGCGAGCCCGGCCCCGACACTGATGGGCAACTGAGCGCCCACGATCGCGTTCGACCCGATGATGCCCTTGTCGAGATCGGCGAGGTGCATCGAGCCGCCCTTGCCTCCGCAGAGTCCGCCTTCACGCCCGAGGATCTCCGCGAACGACGCGTCCACCGCCGCTCCGGCCGCGAGAACCGCACCGTGTCCGCGGTAGGTGCAGGTCATGGCGTCTCCCGGCGTGAGCAAGGAGCAAACCCCCACAGACACTGCCTCTTGTCCCTGGCACAGATGAGTGCTTCCTCGCACGAGCCCCGACCCGAACAGGCCTTTCACCAGATCCTCGAAGCAACGGATGCGGCGCATGGATGCCAACAGGTTCCGCCAGTCAGACGGCAGATCCGTGCCCTTGGCCGACGCGCCCGGGCGCGACGGCGCCCCTATCGATGGTCTTCTCGCTCACACCGCGCCTCATCCCGCCTCCGTGTCCACGACGCTTCCGGCCGAGGTTCCCCACGTTGGGACGCCCCTCGGCCAGAAAGGCCCTGCCGCCACCGCGGCGAAGATCGCCTCAAGAAAATCAGCGAAACCCTTGACAAGTCCCCCGGCGATCGGTACGTTCGCTCGATCCGTTGAAACATTACAACGACGGATGGGGGGAAGTCCAGTGACCGAGGCGGAGACGACGGCGGGGGGCCTGCACCTGTGATCCCTTGCACATGCGCACCCCGGGCCCACGCGGGTCGGGAGCGGAGTGCCAGGGACCAGCATGCAGGCAGACCGATGCTTTTCCACCGACGACGCGGAGACTCACCTTGCACGCCCAGGTCCGAACTTGGTTAGCAAAGGAGATCAGATGAGAATACTTGGCCCTCGCAGCGCGGGTGGCGGAGAAATTGGCAGCGGCGCGCCCACAAAGCGCTCGCGGGCCAGCCGGAACGTCACCGCCGTTGTCGGCGCTTGCCTGCTCGTAGGCAGCCTCTCGACGGTCGCGGCCGACGCGTCCAGTGCGTCCACAAAGGTCAGCCGAGGGCTCAGTGGAACCCTCACCATGAACGTGTTCACCTTCACGACGCCCGTCCTGCAACCGGTGATCGCCGCGTTCAAGAAGCTGCACCCAGGCGTGAACATCCAAGCTGCCAACGTCGTCAACACGCCGAGCACCTACGTGCCTTTGCTCCAGACCGAGCGCCTCGCCGGCAACGAGCCTGCTATCGACGAGACCTACGACGTGCTGACGCCGACGCTCGAGGTCGACGGCCTCATCGCCGACCTCTCGCCGGACCTCAAGGCCGGCCAGCCGTACCCGCAGAGCTACTGGTACCCGAGCTTCCTCGCCTCGTACATCCCACCGAAGGGCGCGCCGTTCGGTGTGGGACAGGTGTTCGCCCTGCCGAACGAGGCCGACGCCACGGTCATCATGTACAACGAGAACGAGTTCCAAAAGGCCGGTGTTCCGTTCCCGAAGAACGGCTGGACCTGGAGCCAGATGCTCGCTGACGCCGCCAAGCTCAAGATCGGCAGCGGCCACTCGCCAGAGCCAGTACGGCATCTGTGAGCGTCCTGACTGGCAGGCCGAGTACAACCCTGTCCTCAAGGCCTACGGTGTCACTGCGTTCACCGAGAGCACGCCGACCCTGGACACACCGGCAGCCCTCAAGGCCTGGGCGCTCATGATCAACCCTCTGAACAATGGCGACGCCATTCCAGAGGCCCAGCAGCAGGCCAAGAACGGCTCGTCCGGTTGTGAGCCCTTCTTCGAGTCTGGTGAGGCGGCAATGTCGATCGAGGTACGTGGCAACCTTCCCGGCCTCCAGCAGGCGATCGGGAACAAGTTCCAGTACAACGTCGTCCCGATGCCGTCGATCACCGCTGCCAATGGCAAGCAGGTCATCCCGACCGGTGGAGGCAGCCTCGGCTGGTGCCTCGCCCCCGGGCAGACGCACAACGCGCTCGCGCTGGCGTTCTTGAAGTACCTGTTCTCCCCCGCCGGTCAGGTTGTCGCCGAGAAGACCTTCGGTGTCGTGCCGGCCGAGGCGTCGAACAACGGCCCCATCGCCATCTGGCGCACCCAGCCGGGCGGACCCGCCAACAGCTCTGCGTACGTCACCGCCGCCGCCACGGCGACGATCGCCCCGCAGACTCCGGGCACCGTCTTCACGCTTTCCAACACCGACATCCCGGCAGCTGTCACCGCCGCGACGACAGGTCACGAAAGCATCGCCAAGGCGTTCACAAACCTGCAGAACCAGATGCTCTACGCGTACACGCTGAACGGCTGACCGTCCAAAGCCACAGCGTCGTCGGGTAGTAACCAGTGATGTGCCGAACGGTCGGCTCGCAGCCTGAGCCGGCCGTTCGGCACTTCCTGCCCGAACTGGCGCAATAGTCTTCCTGCATTCGAACGACCCACTTCGTCCTGGAAGGTTGGGCTTCATGTCCGTGACGCAGCTGCCGGATCCCTTGCTCGTGTCCTTGAACACGCCGGCCACGCCCGCGCGCCCGCGCAGGAGACGCCGCGACGGCCGCTGGGCAGCGGTTCTCGTCCTTCCCAACATGGCGATGTTCACGGTCTTCATCGTCGTCCCGGTTCTCGGTGGTCTCTATCTGAGCTTCACGTCCTGGGACATCACCAACGGGCTGCCGAAATGGGTGGGACTGGCGAACTACCGCCAGATGTTCCACGACCCCGCGGTCTGGCAGGCGTCGGAGATCACGTTGAAGTACATAGCCTTCGGAGTCATTCCGACGATGATCATCTCGCTCTGGCTGGCGATGCTGATCAACTTCCGCTTCCGCTTCTACACTTTGGTCCGCTCTCTTTATCTCATACCCGCGGCCATGTCCTTCGCCGCCTCAGCGGTCGTCTGGCGGTACATCTTCCAGGACGGCCCCGGCTACGGGATCCTCGACTTCGTCATCTCCAAGTTCGGGGTGAGCAACCCGCCGGACTGGCTCGCGAGCACGACATGGGCGCTGCCGGCCCTCGACATCATCACGATCTGGCTCAGCTTGCCGATCGCGACGATCCTCTACCTGGCCGCTTTGCAACGCATCCCGGACTCTGTCATCGAGGCGTCCACTCTCGATGGTTGCGGGCCGGTCCGCCGTATCCGCTACATCATCTGGCCCGGTGTCCGCTACATGACGCCTCTTGTTGCGATCGTCGCACTGCTCTCTTTCACCAATGGCTCCTTCGACCTCGTCAACATCCTCACCAAGGGCGACCCGATCGGCTCGACCCAGACGTTGATCTACTACATCTACTTCGAGTCCTTCGGCCTCGGCTTCTGGGGCTACGCGGCGGCGCTGTCGATCCTCCAGATCGTGATCATCGCCGGCATCCTTCTGATCCTCCGCGGCTTGTCGAGTCTGGTGAACCGATGGTGATCTCCCCCGCGTGACGAGGCGGATCAGGATCGTGATCGCCGTGATCGTCGGGCTCGTGATGTCCGCACCCGTTGCTGTACATGCTTGCCGGTTCGCTCATGTCGAACTCCCAGCTGTCTGATCCAACCGCCGCAGTACATCCCGAACTCGTTGCACTTCGGGAACTACCCGGCGGCCTTCCACGGTCAGACCCAGGTCATCCAGTTGCGGAGCTTCGTGAACTCGGTGGTGTTCACCGTCGGCGCCGTGGGCCTGCAATGGGCTCTGTGCATAAGCGGTGGCCTCGTGATCGCCAAGATGCGGTTCAGGTCACGGGGCCTGATCACGGTCCTCTTCGCAATCTCGCTCTTCATCCCTCTGATCACGACGCTCATCCCGACCTTCGTCGTCACCTACAAGCTGGGCATCATCAACACCTACGAGGGCTTGATACTCCCGATCGCGGCCCAGACCGGTTTCGGCTCGCTGTTGTTCCGCCAGTACATCAAGCAATTGCCCGAGGAGCTGTTCGATGCGGCACGCATCGACGGGGCCAACTGGTGGCTGATGCTGAGACGGCTCGTCATACCTCTGGCAAGGCCGGCGACGGCGGCGTACCTGGCCATCTCGGTCCTGACCGCGTGGAACATGTACCTGTGGCCCCTCGTGGCGGCAGAGGGCGGCTCGCTGCAGGTGCTGACCCAGACGCTTGCGAACGCCGGCACCTCGAGCCTCGGTCAGATGACGCCACAGAACGTCATCTACGCCTCGGTCGTGATCGTGACCTTGCCGATGATCATCGTCTTCCTCGCGGTTCAACCTGCTTTCATAAGAGGTCTCGCCGGATCGGGCGTGGATTGAGCTATGCACGCCGGTCATGTCCGCCATGCAGCTGCCAATCGATCGTGGCGTGCGGGCCTGCGCAACGCGCGCAGCCGACGACACGGTCTCGCTGTCAGGGCCGGAATTGTCCCGATCTCTTGTCACGACTACTGCTAGGAGTCCGTTGTCCGTCCGATCGATCTTCCATGTCGGCTTCGTCGTCAGCGACCTCGATGTCAGCCTTCGCTTCTACTGCGAGGGGCTCGGTCTCGAGCTTCGGCATCGGCAGCTGCAGAACAACGCCTACACCTCGAGCCTCGTCGGCTACCCGGACGCGGTCTTGGAGATCGCCCAGCTTCGCTTTCCCGACGCGGAGCCACCGCCGTCCGGGCACGTCATCGAGCTCATCAGCTACGAGCGCCCTGCGAGCGCCCCGGCAGACCTCGAGCGAAGCACCCTCGGCGCGGGTCATCTCGCCTTCGTCGTCGACGACGTCTTCGAGATGTCGGAACGTCTCAGGTCTTTCGGCGCCCGGCTGATAAACGAGCCCATCCAGATCACCGAGGGGATCAACAAGGGCGGATGGGACATCTACCTGCACGATCCGGACGGCGTCACCTTGGAGCTGTTGCAGCCCGCCAGGCCCTCGGAGACCCGCAATGGGTAACGGGCCCGACCGATCCGTTCGCCGGCGCCTCCGCCGTCGTGACCGGCGCCGGGCAGGGCATCGGCGCGGCCATCGCCAGAGGGCCTTGCCCGCAGAGGTGTGCACGTCGTCGTGAGCGGTCGCCGGGCGGCGACGCTGGAGGCGGTCAGCGACTCGATCAGGGCGGAGGGGGGCTCGGCGGACTACTGCGTCGGCGACGTCACAGATCCCGTCCACCTCGACCACCTGATGTCTCTTGCGGCAGGACCGCGCGGAAGCCTCGACATCCTCGTGAACAACGCCGGCATCGCCGGTCCGACGGCGCCCCTCGTCGACATCAGCCTCGAAGACTGGAACAAGACGCTCCAGGTCAATCTCACCGGTGTCTTTCTCGCCTGCAGGGCCGCTCTTCCCTACATAGCGAAGTCCCCGCACGGCAAGATCGTCAACATCGGGTCGGTGACGGGCAAGCAGCCGCTGCCCAACCGGTCGCCGTACGCGGCGGCGAAGCTCGGTGTGGTCGGCCTCACCCGGACTCTGGCGCACGAAGTGGGGCCTGCCGGCATCAGCGTGAACCTCGTGTCGCCCTGGCTCGTGGAAGGCGATCGGCTGGAAGGCGTCCTTTCCTCGATGTCGAAAGAGCGGGGCCTCACGCCCGATGAGCTACGCGCCGAGATGACCGACGGCACCGCCTTCAAGCGGACCGTGAGCGAGGCGGACGTCGTCGAGGTGGTGCTGTTCTTGTGCTCGCCGGCGGCCAACAATCTCACCGGCCAGGACATCAACGTCGCCGCCGGCGCGGTCATGTACTGATATCGGGCTCAGGACCCGGCGACGACGATCACGTCGAGCTGGCGCGGACCGTGCACGCCTTCGACGCGATGAAGCTCGATGTCGCTCGTCGCCGACGGGCCGGATATCCAGGTCTGGGTCGACGAAGGCTCGAGCCTCGCGATGCCGTCAGGCACACCGGCCACGACCTGTTCGGCGAGCACGACGACGACGAGATGGTCCGGGACGAGCGACAGAGCGCGCCGACCCTGGGAAGGGCCTGCGTCGAGCACGATGGTTCCCGTCTCGGCTATCGCCACCGCGCAGCCGGTCACCGTGGCGTCGAGCTCCTCGAGCTCCAAGGTGCCGAGCTCGCCGGCGTCGCGGCGCACCACGGCGTCGTCGAGAGCGGCCGTCCAGTCCTCCGGCAGTCCCGCCGGGACCACGACCTGGCGGCTGCCGGCGGGCTGCCAGGGCACTTGCGACCGCGCCCGCCAGGTCCTTTGCCTCCACGACGCTGGCGTTGGCGCGGTAGTCGGAAAGACGCCGGATCGAGCAGTGCAACCGGGTCACCGTCGACCGCCTGACCGGCGCCACGGTAGGCGCGCGGGACCTCAGCCGGAGGGTAGGGTGCCGAGCCCAGCGCCCGGCGCACAGCCCCGAGCACCGCCTCGCGTCCCGTCGAGGGCGACGAGGTGGCCGGTCCTGACAGGCTCGGCCGAACCGCTCTCCTGCCCCGGCCCGGCCGGACCCGCGGCCAGGCTCTGGCCGGCAGGGGCCCGTACTCGGGCGGAGTGCTCCGATGAGATGGCCCACGCCAAGTGGCCTTCCGGGACCTCTTGACAACTCGGCGTGCCGGTTCGAGGTCGCTTCGAGCACTCTCGGTACCCTGCTCGTGCTCGGTCCGCCACCAGTCCCGGAACGACTGACGCGCCGGCAGGGGTGCGTCGCGGGCACCGGTCCAGCGACTGAGCAGCCCCGGCAACGGCCCGATCCTCCCCTTGCGGAAGATCGGAGCCGAGATGCGACCCGCGAGGCGTTCGGCGGTCGCGAGACGCCGAGGAGACGACAGCACCACGCCCGCGGCCGCCATCGCCACGCTCTCGAAGCTGGGGCCCCGCTCGAGGGCCTGGTCCACCGAGCGGGCCCGCAGGTGGACGAGCAGGCGGGGGATGTCGATGCGCACGGGGCAGACCTCGTAGCAGGCCCCACAGAGAGTCGAGGCGAAAGGCAAGCGAGGCGGCCACGGCGTCGCTCGCGACGTCATGGAGCTGCGGCGTCAGCACAGCTCCTATCGGGCCGGGATACACAGAGCCGTAGGCGTGGCCACCCACCCGCTCGTACACGGGGCACACGTTGAGGCATGCTGCGCAGCGAATGCAGCGCAAGGCTTGGCGACCGACCCGGTCGGCCAGCGACGAGCTCCGGCCGTTGTCGAGCAGGACGAGGTGGAACTCCCCGGGCCCGTCCGACGGCGACACCCCGCTCCAGATCGAGGTGTAAGGGTTCATGCGCTCGCCTGTCGCCGAACGGGCGAGCAGCTGCAGGAACACCTCCAGGTCGGAGAAGCTCGGCAGCACCTTGTCGATCCCGACGAGGGAGATGAGCGTCTCGGGCAACGTGACACACATTCGGCCGTTGCCCTCCGACTCGACGATGACGAGCGAGCCGCTTTCGGCGATGGCGAAGTTCGCACCCGAGATCGCCACCTTGGCCCGCAGGAAACGGCGCCGCAGATGCGCCCTGGCGGCTCCCGCGAGATCGGCCGGGTCGTCCGTGAGTCCGTCCGGCGCCGGCAGGCCCCTCTCGGCCATGTGCTGCAGGAAGATGTCCCGCACCTCGGAGCGGTTGCGGTGGATCGCCGGCACGACGATATGGCTGGGCAGGTCGTCGCCGAGCTGCACGATCAGCTCGGCGAGGTCCGTCTCGGCCACGTCGATGCCCGCGGCGACAAGGGCGTCGTTGAGTCGGGTCTCTGCGGTGACCATCGACTTCACCTTCACGACCTCGGTCACGCCCGTGCTCTGCACGATGCCGACGACGATCCGGTTGGCCTCGGCCGCGTCGGCGGCAAAGTGGACATGGCCCCCCGCGGCCGTGACGGTGCGCTCGAGCTCCTCGAGGAGGCCGTCGAGCCGACCGAGGGCGTCGTCTTTGATGGCGGCCGCGCTCTCGCGCAGCGCTTCGAAATCGGGCAGCTCGGCGACAACGCGGTTGCGTTTCTCCCGGATGGTCGCCGTGGCACGGCGAAGGTTCCCGCGAAGCTGCGAGTCGTTGAGAAAATGCGGCGCCGCCTTGGGGAAAGCCGGCGAGTCCCGGAAGTCGGCGCTCACGGTCTTGCCCCGCTCTGCTCTGGCATGCGGCTCTTGTGAGCCAGGATCTCGGCGAGGTGCATCGTCTCTACCCCGTAGCCGAAACGTGACGCGCCCCCGCCGATGTGAGCGAGGCAGGAGTTGTCGAGGGCGCAGAGCACCTCTGCGCCGCTCTCGTGCACCGCGGCCAGCTTGTCGCCGAGGATCGCAACCGAGGTGTCGGCGTTCTTGAGGGCGAAGGTGCCGCCGAAGCCGCAACATGTCGCCGCGTCGGCCAGCTCCACCAGTTGGAGTCCTTCCACGTGGCGGAGCAGCTGCAGGGGCTGCTCGTACACATGGAGCACCCTCAGCGAGTGGCAGGTGGGGTGGTACGCGACGCGATGAGGAAAGCTCGCCCCGACGTCGGTCACTTTGAGCACGTCGACGAGGAGCTGGCTCAGCTCGTGCAGGCGGGGGGCGAGGTCGAGCACATCGGCCGCGAGAACGGAGTCCCCTGCCGCCTCGGCAAGATGGGCGTAGCTCTCGACGACGGTCCCGGTGCACGACGCCGAGGGCGAGACGATGACCTCATAGGGCGAGAAGACCTCCGCGAAGCGCCGGGCGAGGTACAGGGCGTCGGCACGGTAGCCGGTATTGACGTGCATCTGGCCACAGCACGTCTGCTCCTGCGGGAACACGACTTCGTGGCCGAGCGATTCGAGCACTTCCACGACGGCCCGACCCGTGGCCGGGTAGACCGCATCGTTGAAGCACGTCACGAAAAGGGCGATCCGCATGGTGGCGGCTCCTAATCCTTGCTGCCGGCAGCGGTACGTGAGGCTAGACCGCCCGGCGTGGCGGCCACCAGTTGGCCGAGTCGACGGCGCGCTTCGACTGCGTGCCGGCGAAGAGCCGGGTCGGGGACGAAGCGCTTGAGCGGGAAGGAATTCGCCACGAGAGAGCGCATCTGGCCCCTGTCGCCGACCCGGCCGGCGGCGCGGAGCTGCACGAGGAGATTGCCTATGGCGGACGCCTCGACCGGTCCGGCGACCACCTCCAGGCCGGTCGTGGCGGCGATGAGCCCGAGCAACAGCTCGTTGGCGGCTCCGCCGCCCACGACGTGCACGACCCGCACGCTGCGGCGGGCGCAGCGCTGCGCCTCCTCCACGGTCTCGGCGATCGCGAGCGCCATGCTGTCGACCAGACAGCGGACCAGCTCGGCATCGCTTTGCGGCACCGGCTCCCCGCTTCTCATTGTCGCGGCCCGCACCCGCTCCGGCATGTCGCCGGGCTGGGCGAACTCGGGATCGCCGGTGTCGACGAGATGATCGCGAAGGCGGGCACGCCGGCCGCGTCGGCGAGGAGGTCGCTCGTGCGCCTCGGGCGCCCGGATCGGGCCCAGGTACGTTCGCACTCCTGGAGCATCCAGTGCCCCATGGCGTTGCGCAGGAAGCGCACGCTGCCGTCCAGGCCGAGCTCGTTGGAGAAGTTCGCCTTTCTGCTGCTCTCGTCGATGACGGGACGGTCGAGCTCGAGGCCGACGAGGGACCAGGTACCGCTGACGACATAGGCAAAGTCCTCGACCGCGGCCGGCACGGCGAGAACCGCCGACGCCGTGTCATGAGAGGCAACGGCGACAACCGATACCGGGGAGGAGATCTCGGTGCGTCGCGGCGACCTCGGCCAGCACCGGTCCGACCATCTCTCCCGGCTCGACCGCGGGCGCGAACAGGTCGTCGCGCAAGCCCAACGACGACAGCATCGACTCGCAGAGCCTGCCGGTGCGCACGTCGACGAGCTGGGTCGTCGAGGCGTTCGTCCTCTCGAACCGCGCCTTGCCGGTGAGGAAGTAGACGAGCAGGTCCGGCACCATCAGCAGCTGCGAGGCGGCGCCGTAAGCGGCGCCGTCACGCTCGGCCAGGAGCTGGAAGAGGGTGTTGATCTCCATCTCCTGGATGCCGGTCGCCTCGTAGATGCGAGACGGCCCGAGCAACCGGGCAGCCTTCTCGAGCTGGCCCGCGGTGCGCGACGTCCCTGTAGTGGAAGGGCGGTCCGAGCAGGTGTCCGCCGCGAGTCGAGCAGGCCGTAGTCGACGCCCCAGCCGTCGATGCCCACCCAGAGCGGCTCTCCCCCGGCACGGCGCGACAGCTCGGCCAGGCTCTCGAGCATGCCCTGGTGGATACGGAGCACGTCCCAGTGCAGGCCGTCGGGCAGCCGCACGGGTCCGTTCGGCCAGCCGCGCCACCTCTGAGGCGACGAGCCGATCACCTTCGATGCTTCCGGCGAACAAACGGGCGCTCGAGGCTCCGAGGTCTATCGCGGCGTGAAGCTGCGGCGGCTTCATCGCGGTTGCGTGCCGGGGCCGCCGATCGCCCAGCAGCTGCCCGGCGCGAGGACGCTCCTCATCGCAGGAACGCGGCGGCGACCCCGGCGTCGACCGGGACGAGAAGCCCGGTCGTGTGCGAAAGCTCGGCGCTCGTGAGAACGAACACCGCATTGGCCACGTGCTCGGGGAGCACCTCCCGCTTGAGCAAGGTGCGCGAGGCGTAGTACTCGCCGAGCTTTTCCTCGGGCACGCCGTACACCGCCGCCCGCTGGGCCCCCCAGCCCGAGGCGAAGATTCCCGAGCCGCGCACCACGCCGTCGGGGTTGACCCCGTTCACCCGGATCCCGAACTCCCCGAGCTCGGCCGCCAAAAGGCGCACCTGATGGGCCTGATCTGCCTTGGTGGCGCCGTAGGCGACGTTGTTCGGCCCGGCAAAGACGGCGTTCTTGCTCACGATGTAGACGATGTCACCGCCCATGGCCTGGGACACCATGACGCGGGCGGCTTCCCGCGAGACCGAGGAACGAGCCCGCGGGCCATCACGTCGTGCTGGCGGTCCCAGTCGCCGACGGTCGTCTCGAACAGGCTCTTCGAGATGGACATGCCGGCGTTGTTGACCACGAGGTCGACGCCTCCGAAGGCGAGGACGGCGGCCGTGAGGGCCGCGGCGACATCGTCCTCCGAGCTCACGTCGGCTCGGCAGGCAATCGCGACGTCGCTGCCACCGATGCCCGCGGCGACCGAAGAGGCGGCCGCCTCGTCGAGGTCGGCGCACACGACACAGGCGCCCTCGGAGGCGAGACGGCGCACCGTCGCCGCGCCTATCCCGGAGCCGGCACCGGTGACGAAGGCGACCCGTGTCGCGAGCGGCTTCGGCGGGGGCTGGCGGAGCAGCTTTTGCTCCTCGAGCTCCCAGTACTCGATGCGGAACTTCTCCGACTCGGGGATCGGCTCGTAGACCGAGAGAGCCTCGGCGCCGCGCATCACGTTGATGGCGTTGACGTAGAACTCCCCGGCCACCCGAGCGGTCTGCTTGTCCCGCCCGAAGCTGAACATGCCCACGCCCGGCACGAGCACGATCGCCGGGTCGGCGCCGCGCATGGCCGGCGAGGCCGGAGTCGCATGACGCTCGTAGTAGGCCCGGTACTCGGCCCGGTACTCGGCGTGGAGCTCGCCGCAGACGCGCCTCGGCCCGATCGATGGGGGCATCTGCGGGCAGATCCAGCACCATGGGTCGGATCTTGGTGCGGAGGAAATGGTCGGGGCACGACGTGCCCCTCATGGCGAGGGCGCCGTGCCGCTCGTGCGAGAGGAAGTCGAGCACGACGTCGCTGTCGTCGTAGTGGCCGACCTGGGCGGGCGTCGGTGCTGGCGAGGCCGCGCAGCAACGGAAAGAGCCTTGCCGCCCGGGCGAGGCGCTCCCCGTCCGGAAGGGGCTCGTACGGCCCGAGAAGCGGGCCGAACGGCTCGGGGCGCCCGTTCGCCTCGATGTAGGCCTGCGCCGTGCCGATGATCTCCAAGGACCGGGACTCGCACTCGTCGCTCGTGGCACCCCAGGCAGTGATCCCGTGGCCGCCGAGGATCACGCCGATCGCGTCCGGATGCTCGTCGGCGACCGCGGCGATGTCGAGGGCGAGCTGGAAGCCGGGCCGCCGCCAAGGCACCCAGAGCGACCCGCTCGCCGAAGCAGGCTCTCGTCAGCGCCTCACCGTCCGCCGCCGTGGCGAAGGCGATCCCGGCATCGGGATGGAGGTGATCGACGTTGGACAGGGCCACGAGGCCGTGCATGGCGGTGTCTATCGAGGGAGCCGCGCCGCCCTTGCCATGAAGGCAGAAGTCGAAGGCGGCCACCATCTCGTCCTCGCGCTCTTCTCCCGGATAGACGTCCACGAGCGCCCGTAGTCGATCCAGGCGAAGCACGCCGAGACCAGCCTCGGTCAAGGTGCCGAGATCGCCGCCCGAGCCCTTCACCCAGAGCAGCTCGACCTCTTCGCCCGTCACCGGGTCGACGGCGAGCGCCTTGCACGAGGTGTTCCCGCCGGCATAGTTGGTGTTGCGGGGATCGGCACCGAGTCGATGCGAGCGTTCCAGCAGCTCCCTGACGGGCGAGGGGGTCTCGTCTGTCACGACTCAGTTGCCCCAGCCGACAGCTCCACCGCCGGCACGCTTGGTCCGCACCTGCTCGGCGTGCCCTGACCGGGCGTACGCGCCGAGCGGGTCGGGGTCCAGGCCCATGTCCTCGCGGACCTCGGCGAGCAACGGGCGCACGTCGGTGCTGAAGGCGTCGACGAGGACTCCGTTCGCCGCCATCACGTCGCCTTCTGCCTGAGCAGCCCGCAGGACCTCGAGGTCGACGAGGAGCGCCTTGGCCGTGGCTTCCTGCACGTTCATCACCGAGCGGATCTCAGCCGGCACCTTCTCCTCGATGTTGTGGCACTGGTCGAGCATGAAGGCAACCCCCGAGCCCTGAAGATGCGCTCCGACGGCCACGATCTCGGTGAGGATGCGGAAGAGCTGATAGGGGTCGGCGGCGCCGACGAGCAGGTCGTCATCGGCGTAGAAGCGGCTGTTGAAGTGAAACCCGCCGAGGCGCCCGAGTCTCAAGAGCGAGGCGACGATGAACTCGATGTTCGTCCCCGGGGCGTGGTGGCCCGTGTCCACGAGGACGTTGGCCTTCTCCCCGAGAGCCAGGCAATGGACGAGCGATGTGCCCCAGTCGGGCACGTCCATCGTGTAGAAGCCGGGCTCGAAGAACTTGTACTCGAGGAGCATCCCGACCCCGTCGGGCAACGCCTCGTACACCGCGCTCAGCGCCTCGGCGAGGCGATCCTGTCGTGCCCTGATGTCGTCCTGGCCCGGGTAGTTCGTGCCGTCCGCGAACCAGAGGCTGACCGCCGGCGAGCCGACCGCCTCGGCTATCTCGACACATTCGAGGAGGTGGTCCGTGGCCTTCCGGCGAATGCTGGCTTTGGGGTTGCAGACGCTTCCCAGCCGGTAGTCGTCCTCCTGGAAGATATTCGGATTGATCGCACCGATGCGAAGCCCGGCGTCGGCCGCATGCTTGGCGAGCTTGCCGTAGTCGTCAACCCGATCCCAGGGAATGTGCAGGGCGACCGAGGGCGCGACGCCGGTCAGACGGTGCACGAGGGCGGCGTCGTCGATCTTCTCGTACGGGTCCCGGGCGGCGCCGGGGTTCTTGAACACCTTGAAGCGCGTACCGGTGTTCCCGTATGCCCAGGAGGGCGTCTCGAGCCATTGCTGACGCAGGGCTTGCTTGATATCGCTGCTCGATGCCATGGAACCTTCCCTCATTTCATCCGTTGTAGAGAATGCAAGCCCCGGACTCATGCTGAATGGCAGATGAGTCCTCGCCCGCGGGCAACATTGAATAGTCCCTCCGGCTCCTCATTCGAGCGTCCCACGTGTGCCGGACCAGACCGCCGGAGATGCCCGGGACGGCACTCCTCGACGCGCCCGAACCGGGCATGTCGAACGGGCATGCTCCAACCCGGTATGGAGGTGAGGGCCGTGTATCTGCATCCAATGACTCTCGGTCCTTTATTGGATACCTGGGCAACCGGCCACGCGGAGCCCCGTCGGAGCCGCACCGCTCGAGCCGTTGTCCCACTCAGCGCTCATCGGCATCAGCGTCCGAACTCCATTTCCCCCACGCCCCGGTCGGCAGACCCCCACTTTCTGCGGTGGCTCCGAACGAGCCACCTACTGCCCTGAATCGATTCAAAGTGGGATGCGGGTCATGATAAGGGCACCTACCTCGACTGTCAAGGGCCCCATGTCGAGGGCTCGATCGCCCGTCACGGACGAGGACACGCCGCAACCGACAGACGCTCCGCCCTCGAGAGAGCGGGATCACGTAACGGGACAGTGTTACGTCTCCATTACGACCGTTGGTCACCGCATCCCATGTCAGTCGTCATTGTCCGTCGTCATGGCGCGTCGCGTCGTCGATAGAGTGCTCGGACTAGACGGCCTCGCTCCATCCGCTCGCCCGCGCCACCTCAACCATCTCGCTCTGGACGTCTTCTGGAACCAGGTCCGGATCTCCGAGCTTGAGGGCCAGAGCCAGGTAGTAGACACGGGCGGCCTGTTCGGCTGCGATGCAGCGGTCCAGAGCCACTTCGAGGTTGTCGCCGACGCAGAACAGTCCGTGGTTCTTCCAGACCACACCGAACCGGTCACCCATGGCGTCGAGCGAGGCGGAGGCGAAGTTGCTCGTGCCGCTTCGCAGGGACGGGCCCGCCGCGAGCCCACGCCCGCCGAACAGATAGACGAAGTTGCCGAGGATGTTCGGGATGGGTCGGTTCACCGCATAGAGGGTGTTGACGTAAGTGGGCTCCACATGGACGCAGGCTCCGACCGCCTGGTAGCGGCGGTAAGCCAGGGCGTGGACGTCCGCCTCGCTGGAGGAGTCGTGCTCGCCGTGCAGCCTGTTGCCCTCGAGGTCGACGGTCACGAGATCCTCCGGAGCGATCTCCACATAAGGGATGCCGTGCGGCGTGATCATGAAGCAATTCTTCCCGGGTATGCGAACGCTGAAGTTTCCCTGCGCGTTCTGCACGAGGCCGAGAGCCTCTGCCCGCTTCGTGGCAGCCACGATCTGGCGACTTATCTGTATCTCTGGCACCGTCACTGTCTGCTTGCCTCCTGTTTGGGTCGAGACTCACCTGTCAGCCGTGGGGACGGGGCACTGCGGACCCCGTCCGGCCTGCAACCCGAAGTGGGAGCCGATCGATGAGGGTCCGACCAGCACTTCGCGGCCGGCCACGGCGACCGTGAGCGGCCACAGGGCGTCAGCGAGGCGGCAGGATGGCGCCGGTCCTCCGGCTCGAGGACGACCGCGTTTCCGGTCCTCTCGAGAACCCGGTGGCGCGATCGGTGACAAGGGCGGACAACCTGACATGTAGGGGTCCTGAATCGATTCAAACCCGACTTGGTTTATGATAAGGACGTGCAAGTTGACTGTCAAGGCGACGCCAACAAGTCGAGTCGCTCGAGCGGCCGCGTGACGATCAGCGAGGTCGCCCGCCTTGCGCACGTGTCGGTGGGCACGGTGTCGAATGTGCTGAACAACCCCTCGACCGTCGCTGCTCCGACGCGCTCTCGAGTCCTCGAGGCCATCGACAAGACCGGCTTCGTCCGCTCCAAGGCGGCCCACCAGCTCCGGGTCGGCAAGAGCCTCACGGTCGGCATCGTCGTGCTCGACATCGCCAACCCGTTCTTCGCGGAGATGGTGCGCGGGGCCGAGCGGGTGCTGCGTGACAAGGGCTACGTGCTGATGGTGTGCTCGAGCGACGAGTCCACCGACCTCGAGCGGCAGTACCTGCGAGTCCTCGAGGAGTACCGAGTCGACGGGCTCTTGATCACTCCGGCCGAGCGCAGTCTCGAGGGCCTGGCCGTGTTGGCGGCCCGGGGCATACCGACCGTGCTGCTCGACCGCCACGGGGAGACGAACTCCCTCTGCTCGGCGACAGTCGACGATGTCCGCGGCGGCGAGCTGGCGGCGGGCCACCTCTTCGATCTCGGGCACGAGACGATCGCCTTTGTCAACGGGCCCGCATCCATCCGGCAATGTGCGGACCGCCGGGAGGGCGCGAAGAGGGCGCTCAGGCGCGCCCGGCGTCGAGGCGCCGCGACCCTGCGCGAGATAACCGTGGCAGCGCTCGCCGTCGACCAAGGCGAGAGGGCGGTGGCGGCGCTCCTCGAGACGGCGCCGAGACCGACCGCGGTCATGTGCGCCAACGACCTGCTCGCGCTCGGAGTGCTTCGCGGACTTGCTGCGAACGGCATCGCGGTCCCCGAGGAGATGGCGGTCGTGGGTTATGACGACGTGACCTTCGCGTCGATGCTCTCCCCCGCCCTCACCTCGGTCCGTCAGCCCAAGTACGAGCTCGGGGCAACTGCGGCTGAGCTGCTG
Source organism: uncultured Acidimicrobiaceae bacterium (assembly GCA_963804265.1). Lineage (GTDB taxonomy): Bacteria > Actinomycetota > Acidimicrobiia > Acidimicrobiales > Bog-793 > Fen-455. The sequence continues at coordinate 21,429 of CAWDPZ010000066.1, read as the reverse complement.
CTCGAAGAGGCCCTGGGCTCCGAGCACGAGCACCGGTCGGTCCGATTCGAGCCGGAGCTCGTCGTGAGGGCTTCGAGCGGGGGTCCCTGCAGCTGACGCCAGCGCGTCCCCTGAGCTTTCCCTCCTGCTCCCGCCTGGCACCGCAGGCCATTTTGGAGTAAGCCTGAAGCCGAGTCCGGCCCCGCTTATAGCCACTGTTAACGACAGGATCTCACCTCTCGGGGCAGGGCCCTTGACAGTCGAGTTGCGTGCCCTTAACATAACCGCAGCCCATTTTGAATCGATTCAGGTTACGGCAGCTGAGTTGTTCGGGGACGCCGCAGGGAAAACCGGTGCCGCCGACGAGAGCGCGGGGGAAATGGAGTTCGGAGGCTGATGCCGAAGAGCGCTGAGCGGGATGACGGCTCGAGATGCGGCTCAGACCGAGCCGCATGGGCTGCCAGGCGGGAGGAGCGGATGGTAAGCGACCTACATGGCTCTGCTGGTTCCGGCGCGTCGCCTTCGCTGACACCCGCGCCGTCACGGTTCGTGGGGATCTAGTGGCCGGAGAGGCCGGTAGCGACAGGCGGGCCGGCGACGACGGGCGGGCCGGCGACGACGGGCAACAGATCTCTTCGCAGCCGTCAGGGTCCGTCCCGGGCGAGGCACCGCTGCTCGTGCTCGAGCACGTCACCAAGTCGTTCGGAGCCGTCCATGCCCTTTCCGACGGCTCCATCGAGCTGCGCGCAGGTGAGGTTCACGCGCTCGTGGGGGAGAACGGCGCCGGCAAGTCGACACTGGTGAAGATCCTTGCCGGGGTGCACAAGCCCGACTCCGGTCGGATCACGCTCGACGGCAAGACCCTGTCCCTGCACGGTCCGGCCGAGGCGGGCGCCGTCGGGATCGCGGTCATCTACCAGGAGCCCACCCTGTTCCCCGATATCTCGGTCGCGGAGAACGTCTTCATCGGCCGCCAGCCGCTCCGCGCGGGAAGGCGTATCAACTGGCCGGCCATGAACGAGGTCGTGAACGAGGTGCTCGACCGCCTCGGGGTGCACCTCGACGTCTCCACCCTCGCCCGTGGCCTCTCGGTGGCCGACCAGCAGATCGTCGAGATCGCAAAGGCTCTCTCCTTCAGTGCCCGTGTGATCATCATGGACGAGCCCACCGCCGCTCTTTCGAACGCGGAGGTCGAGCGCCTCTTCGAGGTGATCGAGGCTCTGCGCTCCCAAGGGGCCGCCGTTCTGTTCATATCGCACCGCCTGGCGGACGTGTTCAGGACCTGCCAGAGGGTCACCGTCATGCGAGACGGCAGATTCGTCATGTCGGACGTGATCGGCAACCTGACCGTGGAAAGCATCATCCGGGCCATGGTCGGACGCGACATCAGCACCTTGTACCCGAAGACCGAAGGTGAGCCCGGCGCCGAGGTGCTGCGCGTCGAGCACCTCACCAGGGAAGGGGTGTTCACCGACGTCTCCTTCAGCGTGCGCGCCGGTGAGATCGTCGCCCTCTCGGGTCTCATGGGTGCCGGCCGCAGCGAAGTCGCGCGGGCGATCTTCGGCATCGACGATCGTGACGCCGGCAAGGTCATGGTCAACGGCGCCACGATTCCCCGGCGATCGCCGACAGCGTCGATGGCTGCGGGAGTGGGCTTCGTTCCCGAGGACCGACGCCAACAGGGCCTGGTGATGGACTTGGCCATCGACCACAACATCGCCCTCGCGTCGCTTTCCCGGCTTTCCCACCGAAGGATCATCCGGCGATCGGCGGAGTCGAAGCTCGCGGCCGATTGGGCGGTTCGGCTCAGGCTCAAGTACGGCCGGTTGAAGGACTCCGCGAACACCCTTTCCGGGGGCAACCAGCAGAAGACCGTCCTGGCCAAATGGCTTGCCCGCCAACCCTCCTTGCTGATCGTCGACGAGCCCACCCGGGGTATCGACGTCGGGACCAAGGCCGAGGTGCACCGCTTGCTGGACGAGGTGGCCCATCAGGGCGTGGCCGTCCTCATGATCTCCTCCGAGCTGCCCGAGGTGCTCGGCATGGCCGACCGCGTCCTCGTTCTGCGAGAGGGCCGGATCGCAGCTGAGTTCTCCAAGGAGGAGGCCGACGAGGCGTCCATCATGCGCGCCGCGACGAGCCAGCTGGTGCGAGGCGCCGCCAGGCAATGACAACCAGGTCAATCTCCGCGGCGGGGTCGCTCCGGATCGCCAAGGCGTTCCTCCGCGCGCGTGAGGTCAGCATCCTCATCGTCATCCTGGTCGTCTTCGGCGCGACGACCATCTACAACCACAGCTTCGCCGACCCGCTCAGCGTCCAGCAGCTCCTTGTCGGCGCCTCGGTGATGATGATGCTCGCCGTGGGCGAGACGCTGGTCATCATCACCCGCAACGTCGACCTCTCGATCGGCTCGGTCCTCGGCCTGTCGGCCTACGTGGTGGGCGATCTGTTCGCCCATAACCCGAACCTCAACATCGTGCTCGCCATCCTGGCCGGAACAGGTGTCGGGCTGTTCTGCGGCATCGTCAACGGCGCCATCGTGACGGTCGTACGCGTGCCGAGTCTCGTCGTCACCCTCGGCACGTTGTACGTCATCCGGGGGGTCGACGCCATCGTCGTCAACGGACTTCAGATCAACCCGAGCAGCATCCCGAGCAGCTTCATCAACCTCGGCTACGAGACCATCGTCGGGATCCCGTGGATCTTCATCATCGCCACCGTGCTCGTTCTGATCGTCGGCTACGCGATGCGCACCTTCAGGCCGGCCCGTGACCTCTACGCGATCGGCTCCGACCCGGCGGCGGCGCTGCTCGCCGGCATTCCTGCTCGTCGGCGGGTCTTCTTCACCTTCGTGCTCTCGGGCGCCATCGCCGGCTTCGCGGGAGCACTGTGGCTGGCCGAGTTCGCCACGGTGAGCTCGGTGGCCGGCCTCGGCTACGAGCTGCTGGTGGTCGCGGCTGTCGTCGTGGGCGGCGTGGCCATCTTCGGCGGCAGCGGCACGGTCCTCGGTGCCGCGCTCGGTGCCATCCTCCTCAACACGATCAACCAGGCACTTGTGGCGGCGAGGATCTCGGCCTTCTGGGACGAGGCGCTGGCAGGAGCCCTCCTCATCACGGCGATCGCGTTCGACCGCTACGTCTTCCTCAGGCGTGAACGGGCCCTTCGAGTGAGGCTGGCGGCTCGTGTCAACCAGTGAGCTAGGAGAGGCAGTCACCGTGGCAGGCGCACCGGAGCCCAGCTTGCCCGACGGCCCCGCGCTGGCGGTGCCGACCGCCACGGGAGGCGACACGGCCAGATGGAGGTGGCAGTCGCTCGGCCGCTGGGAGGTGGCGCTGATCGGGTTCGTGCTCGCCACCGTGCTCTACGGCATGTCCGAGTCCCACTATTTCCTCACGGGCGCCAACTTCTTCGATTTCGGGCTGAACATCGGGCCCATCGCTTTGATGGCACTGCCGCTGACACTGATCGTGATCACGGGCGAGATCGACCTTTCCGTGGCCTCGACGCTGGGTCTCGCCTGCTCCCTGCTCGGCTACCTCTTCGCGCACGGCTGGCCGCTCCCGCTCGCCATAGTCACCGTCCTGGTGATGGGCGTGGTCACCGGCACGCTCAACGGGGTCCTCGTCACCAGGCTCGGACTGCCCTCCCTGGCGGTCACCATCGGGACCCTCACCCTCTACAGGGGCATCGCCGAGATCATCCTGCAGACCAACACGATCACCGGCTTCCCCAACTCCTACGACACCGTGGGCACCTCTCCGATCCCGCACACCCAGTTCACCTGGACGCTCGGCATCTTCGTCGTCCTGGCCGTCGTCTTCGCCGTCGTGCTTCATACGACACCTCTGGGCAGGTCCATCTTCGCCATAGGCCTCAACAAGGAGACGGCGTTCTTCTCCGGCATCCGCGTGAAGAGGATCAAGCTTCTCCTGTACACGCTGTCGGGGCTCATGTGCGCCGGCGCCGGGATCCTTTGGACCTTCCAGTACGCCAGCGCTCGCTACGACGCCGGCACCGGTCTCGAGCTCGACGTCGTCACCGTCGTTCTCTTCGGCGGTATCTCCATATTCGGTGGCAAAGGGACCATCGCGGGCGTCGTGATGGCCGTGTGCGTCATAGGCGGTATCCAGAGTGCCTTGACCTTGATCAACGTATCGGCACAAGCACAGGAGGTGGTAACTGGAGTCCTACTTATCATCAGTGTCGTACTGCCCAACTCTGGAGCAACGTTGAGCCAGTTGCGAGCCAGATGGGCTCGGACCACTCCGAGCAGATCGTGAACTTCGTTCGGGACACGCGGGGGGCCCGCCAAATTCTTGGGGCCACGCCACCGGCGTAAATACGCCGCCGGCTTATGCACCAAGTCAACATTCGTGGAGCAAAGATGCCCACGGAGCATCGGCAGTAACTGTCCAGATCGGTAACCAAGGAAAGGAAATTCCACATGAAGTTCCGTTCAAAGCTGGCGCTCGTAGGGGCGACGGCGATCGTGGCTGCAGGCTCGCTGATCGCGGTGGCCGGCGCAGCCACCGCCAGAACCTCGGCGCTGATGAAGGGCCAGACCATCTACTTCATCCCCAAGGACACCTTGAACCCGTACGAGGTCATCGCTGACCACGGCGGCAAGTTGGCGCTCTCGGCCATTGGGGACAAGGAGGTCATCAGCAGCGGCACCGTGGACACCGCGGCAGCGCAGATCCCTTCCATCCAGGCAGCTATCGCCGCCAAGGCGGCGGCCATCGTCATCGCCGGCAACGACCCGAGCGCTCTTTGCCCTTCGCTCGCAAAGGCACAGGCGGCAGGCATCAAGGTGGTCTCGTTCGACTCGGACGTCTACTGCCCCAACCACCTGTTCATCAACCAGGCGAACACCCAGCAGATCGGCACCTCTGAGGTCGACCTGCTCGGCAAGGAGATCGGCTACAGCGGCCAGATCGCCATCCTGTCCGCCGCCGCGACGGCCACGAACCAGAACGCCTGGATCGTGTACATGAAGCAGGAGCTCAAGAAGTACCCGAAGATGAAGCTCGTGTCGACGGTCTACGGCAACGACGACCCCGCCACCTCCCTCACGGTGCTCCAGGGCCTGCTCTCGGCCTACCCGAACCTGCGGGGCATCATCTCCCCGACCACCGTCGGCATCTCCACTGCGGCTCAGTACCTCGACACCCACAAGTCGCTGCTCAAGCACCTGGTCCTCACCGGTCTCGGCCTTCCCTCGCAGATGAGGAAGTACGTGCTGGACGGAACATGCAAGGAGTTCGAGCTGTGGAACCCGAGTGACCTGGGCTACCTCGCCGGATACGCGGCCGCCTCGCTGGCGTCCGGGCTCATCACCGGCAAGGCGGGGCAGACCTTCAAGGCCGGCAAGCTCGGCACCTACAAGATCCTGCCCAAGTCCGGCAAGACCGGCCCGTCGGTCGTCCTCGGACCGCCGTACGTGTTCAACAAGTCCAACATCAAGAACTTCAACTTCTAGCCAAGAAAGACCCCGCTCTTTCGAGTGAGGTCTGCGATTGTTCCGCCGGGCAGGAACGGGGCTCTTGCCCCGTTCCTGCCCGGCATGCTCTCTCCCATCGAGATCGAGGAGTGATCCGGCCATGGCCGAGCGTGTCTGTTTCAGGCTGCACATCCGCCCCGAGAAGAGGGACGAGTATGTGCGGCGCCACGCCGAGGTATGGCCGGAGATGCTCGAGGCGCTCCGCGACTGCGGGCTGGCGTAACTACTCGCTCTTCCTCTGCGAGGACGGCACCCTCATCGGGTACCTCGAGTGCGAGGACTTCGGTGCCGCCCAGGCCGCCATGGCCGTCACGGAGGTGAACGCCCGCTGGCAGGCCGAGATGGCCGAGTTCTTCAGCGGTCTCGACGGCGGCGCGCCGGACGAAGGCATGCACGCCGAGCGCGAGATCTTCCACCTCGAGCTGAGATCGGGGCCCGGGCTCACACCGCCCGCGCCCCGCCCGCGGGGGACGGCGTTCACGTACCCTTTCCTGCGTCCCTTTGTCGCTCCCGAGACCCGAAAGCAGCCACCGCTCATGACCGACGCGAGACAGGTTGACCCGACCGCAGGCACCGCCGCCTTCCACGCCCGCCCCCGCCCCCGCCCGGTCATCGGGCTCGTCTCAGGTGGGCTGGGCGCCTATTGGCCCCAATTCCCCGGACTGCTCCCGCAGCTGAAGCAGTCCGCCTCGGTCGTCTCCGAGAGGCTCGGGCAGCTCGAGGCGGAGGTCGTCGACGCCGGGTTCATATCCGACGCCGCCGACGCCGACCGGGCCGCAGAGCGGCTCCGCGCGGCCGGTTGTGACCTGATCATCATGTTCCTCACCACCTACATGACCGCGACGATGGTGGTTCCCATCGCCCAGCGCAGCGGAGCACCCCTGCTGCTGCTCAACTTGCAGCCCACCGAGTCGATGGACCACGCCACCTTCGGCACGGGCGAGTGGCTCGCCTACTGCGGCTGCTGTCCCCTGCCCGAGGTCGCCAACGTTCTCGAACGCTGCGGGATCGCGTACCGTTCCGTCTCCGGCTACCTGGCTGACGAACGGGCGTGGGAGCGCATCCGCCGCTGGGTCGCGGCAGCGTCGGTGCGCAAGGCGCTCCGCAACGGCCGGCACGGCCTCATGGGGCATCTCTACCCGGGAATGTACGACGTCTCCACGGACCTCACCTTCGTCCCGGCGATGCTCGGTGGGCACGTGGAGGTGCTCGAGATGGACGACCTTCGTACGAGGGTCGCCAAGGTCACCGACAAGGAGGTGGCCGCCAAGCTCGACCAGGTTCGCTCGGTGTTCGACATCGACGCCTCCGTCGACGAGGCGGACCTCGACTGGGCCGCGCACGTCTCGGCCGGCCTGGATCATCTCGTGGAGGACTTTGCTCTCGACTCCCTCGCCTACTACCACCGCGGGCTCGACGGGGAGCTGCACGAACGGCTCGGGGCGGGGCTGATCCTCGGTGCGTCTCTGCTCACCGCCGCCGGAGTGGCCGCCTGCGGCGAATACGAGCTGCGCACCTCGCTCGCCATGCTCATCATGGACCGCCTCGGGGCCGGGGGCTCGTTCACCGAGATGCAGGCGCTCAACTTCCGCGACGGGGTGGTGGAGATGGGCCACGACGGGCCGGCCCATCTGGCCATCAGCGAGGGGCGGCCGCTGCTGCGCGGGTTGGGGGTCTTCCACGGCAAGAGAGGCTGGGGGGTATCGGTGGAGTTCGACGTGGCCCACGGTCCGGTGACGGCGTTCGGCATCAGCCAGGGACGTCACGGCGACCTGCGCTTCGTCGTCTCGGAAGGGACCGTCGTCGGCGGACCGCTGTTGGAGATCGGCAACACCACCTCGCGGGTCGACTTCGGCTGCGACCCCGGCACCTGGTGCGATGCCTGGTCGGCCCATTCCGCACATCACTGGGCGCTCGGGACCGGGCACTGCTGCCGAGGATCTGGCAGCGGTCGGAGAGCTTCTCGGCATCCCCGTCGTCAACGTCGCCCCATAGGCAACGGGGACTCGTCGATCAGCTAAGGCCGGTCGAGCGCCTCCATTTCATCTGGTGTGAGGCGGATCTCGGCGGCCCGCAGGGAGTCCACGATGGTCTCCGGCCTGCGCGCACCGGGGATGGGGATCACGTTCGACGACTTCTCCAACAGCCAGGCGATGGCTACGCGCTGCGGCGACACGCCATGTTCGTCGGCGACCTGCTGCAAGCGTCTGTGTCGCGTGCCGAGACCGGCCGCAGCGTCACGACCGGCAAGCGGCTGGTAGGCGAGAAAGGCGATGTCGTGCGCGGCACAGATCGCCATCTCGGCCTCGCCGGCACGGACCGAGATCGAGAGCTCGTTCTGAACTGAGGCGAGGCGCCCCCCGAGCACCTCCGAGCGCGACACCGATCTGTGAGGCGTCGGCGTTCGAGATGCCCACCATCTGGACGAGGCCCTCGTCGAGGAGGTCACGCAAGGCCCCGACGCTCTCGGCGTACGGCACGCGAGTCGGGCCAGTGCAGCTGGTAGAGGCCGATGGCCTCCAAGCCGAGGCGTCGCAGTGAGTCGCGGCACGCCTGCTTCAGGTACTCGGGCTCGCCGTTCTTGCCCGCACGCGCCCCGTCGCTGGTGTGGCCGCCCTTGGTCGCCACGAGGACGTCATCCGCTCCGGCCCCGTAGGTCTCAAGGGCGCGACGGACAAGCAATTTGTTGTGCCCGAAGTCCGCGTCGGAGATGGCGTAGGCATCCACGGTGTCGACCAGGGTGACGCCGCCCTCCAGCGCGGCGTGAATGGTCGCTACAGCCTGGGCTTCGTCCGGACGGCCCTCGTTGGAGAGCAGGCAGGCACCGAGGCCGATCTCACCGACCGCCAGCGCCCCGATCCGGCGCTTGTTCACGGGGCCTCCTGCCGCTCGGCTGGTGGGCGCCCCGGCGTAGCCCGGCCGTCCACCCGGCGAGGCACGCCGAGGGGATTCCCCTCCCGAAGTGACGCAGGCAGGAGATGGTCGGGGACCGACTGATAGGCGACAGGCCGGAGAAAGCGGCCGATCGCGGCCGGGCCCACGGAGGTGTGCAGCGGCGAGGTGGTCGCCGGGTACGGGCCGCCGTGCTGCATCGCCCACGTGACCGACACGCCCGTGGGCCACTGTTCCAGACCACCCGACCCGCCTTGTCCGAAAGCTTGTCGAGCAGCCCGGGAACGACGGCGTCGTCCGGCTCCCCGTGGACGGTTGCGGTGAGCTGGCCCTCGAGCGCGTCCGCGACCTCGATCAGCTGCACCTCGTCGTCGTACTCGGCGACGATCGAGACCGGCCCGAAGCACTCGGCCAGCAGATGCTCGGAGTCTGCGGCAAGGTCCCCCGCTGTCGTGCGCAGCAAAGTGGGCGTCCGCGTGCCGTCCGCCTGCCTTGATCCCTCGGCGAGAACCTCGACGTAGCGGTTGCCGGCCAGAGCCTCGAGGCCCTCCTCGTAGGTCCCATCGACGCGTTCGTTGAGGAGTCACGCGGCGGGCTGGGCTCCGACGAGGGCGCGAAGGTTCCCAGGATCGATCACCCCTGCAGGAAGCAGGAGAATCCCAGGCTGGGTGCAGAACTGCCCTGACCCCAGACTGAACGAGGCGACGTAGCCGGAGAGGATCTCCTCGAGGCGCGCCGCCGCGGCCCGTCGCGTCACGAAGACGGGGTTCACGCTCCCGAGCTCGCCGTAGAAGGGGATCGGCTTCGGCCGGCCGGCAGCGAGGTCGAACAGGATCCGTCCGACTCGCCCCGAGCCGGTGAAGGCGACGGCAGCCACGTCCGGGTGCGTGACCAGCTGGCGGCCGGCCTCGTCGCCTCTGATCACGGCAAAGGTGCCGTCGGGCGCCGCAGCGGCCGACAAGGCACCGCTAACGATCTCGCCGCACCGCTCGGAGAGAAGCAAGTGACCCGGGTGCGCCTTGAGCAGCACCGGGCAGCCGGCGCCCAGCGCGGAAGCCGAGTCGCCGCCCACGACGCTGAAGGCGAACGGGAAGTTGCTGGCGGCGAAGACCGCCACTGGCCCGAGAGGCCGGAGCACCCGGCGCAGATCCGGCCGCGCCCCCGACGGCCAGGTCGCATCCGGACTGTCTATGCAAGCCTCCAGGTGACTCCCTTCTGAGATCACCTCGCCCAAGAAACGCAGCTGGAATGTCGTCCGGGCCAGCTCCCCGCGCAGACGGGCCTCGCCCAGATGGGTCTCGGCGATCGCCAAGGCGACGAGCTCCTCGACCGCCGCGTCCAGCCAGTCGGCGACGGTGCCGAGCATTCCTGCTCTCGTTATTGGATCGACCGCCCGCCACCGTGGCGCGATCGCGACGGCCCTTTCGACGGCTGTGGAACTTCGAGGCTCGTGGTATCGGCGAGATCGGTCCTGTCGTCAAGTCACGCGTGCTCCTTGGATGGCTGGATCCCCCCGACGTACTCAGGCTCAGGCGGGCGCCCGGGGTACATCTCGGCGAATCTCTCGGCGTTGTCCCCCGGTCGAAAGCCGATGGCGTCGCCACCCGCCGTGGACCACCAGCGGCGGCTGTTCGCGGACACGCCCCAGACGAGCCGGAAGCCCCGGCATTGAGCCGCTCAACGAGGCTTTCGTGAGGCGGACGAAGTCAGCCGGCGAGAGCCACGTGGACAACATACGGTGGCTCAGGGGAGCGTCAAAGCACGACCCGATGCGCAGGCAGATGACGTCCATCGAGAAAATCACGGCATAGAACTGGCAAAGAGCCTCTCCTGCAGCCTTGCTCGCGCCGTAGAGGCTGTCGGGCATCGGCGCCACGTCGTCTGCGAGCGGCTGAGCTCCCCGGGTGTGAAACCCGACGGCGTGGTTGCTGCTCGCGACGACGACTCGCCTCAGGTTATCGCGGCGCGCCGCCTCGAGCACCTGCAAGGTGCCTCCGACGTTCACCTCGGACAGATCGGGCCAGGGGGCGTCACCGGCGAAGCCCCCGAGGTGGACGACGGCATCGGCCCCTCGGCAGGCGGCGTCGAGCACCTCGGGGTCTGTCACCGAGCCCTCGAAGATCTCCACCGGCTCGCCCTCTCGCCGGCTCCGGTGGCCGGACGATGTCCACGAGGCGCGCCGTCGCGGCCAGCTCGCCGAGCGAAGCCCGGAGATAGGTCCCGAGCCTGCCGGATGCTCCGGTGATGACGAGGGTCAGCTGACTCATCAGCCGGCGTCCGGTTCCACGGGGGCACCCCTCCCGGGCAAGGAAGTCGAAGTCGCACCCTTGGTCCGCTTGACCGATGTGCTCGCTGTACAGGGCCCCGTACCCTCGTTCGAAGATCCTGGGCGGCGGGGTCCACGCCAGCTTGCGCCGGAGGAGCTCGGCTTCGCCGACCTCGAGCTGAAGGCGCCTTTGTCCCACGTCGAGGGATATCAGGTCGCCGTTCTCGACCAAGGCGAGCGGTCCCCCGACGAACGACTCGGGCGCGATGTGCAGGACACAGGTTCCGTAGCTCGTCCCGCTCATCCTTGCGTCGGAGATGCGAACCATGTCTCGGACCCCTTCGCGCAGCAGCTTGTCCGGGATCGGGAGCATGCCGTACTCGGGCATGCCAGGGCCGCCTATCGGGCCCGCGTGACGCAGCACGAGGACCGAGTCCGCGGTGACATCGAGCGCGGGGTCGTTCACGCGTCGTTGCATGTCTCTGTAGTCCTCGAAGACGACCGCGGGCCCGGTGTGGTGGAGCAGGTGGGGCGCGGCGGCGAGATGCTTGATGACGGCGCCGCGGGGCGCAAGGTTGCCGTGCAAGACGGCGAGACCGGCTTCGGCCGAAAGAGGGTTCTCCCGGCGCCGGATCACCCGCTCGTCGAAGTAGGCGATGTCAGTTAGGTTCTCGGCGAGGGTCCTGCCGTTGGACGTGATCCGCTCGAGATGCAAGAGATCCTTGATCTGCGCCAACAGCGCCGGGAGGCCGCCCACGTAGTAGAAGTCCTCCATCAGGTACGCACCGGTCGGACGGATGTCGGCCAGCACGGGAGTGCACCGGGACAAGCGGTCGAAGTCGTCGAGGTCCAGCTCGACCCGGCACCGTCCGGCCATGGCGATGAGGTGAATGACGGCATTGGTCGAGCCACCGAGCGAGAGCACGGTGGTGACGGCATCGAGGAACGCCCGCCGGTCGGCGATCTTCGAGATTGTCAGGTTCTCGCGCACCATCTCCACGATCCGCGCCCGCTCGCCGCAGCCATGCGGTGGTGGGCCGAGTCCACAGCCGGTATGGAAGATGCCCCCGGCAGCGTCATCCCGAGCGCCTCGGCGGCCGCGGTCATAGTCGACGCGGTGCCCATGGTCATGCACTGTCCGGGAGAGCGCGCCGAGCGCGGCCTCGAGGGTGCTCCACTCGGCTTCGCCCAACGTCCCGGCGCGCCTTTCGTCCCAGTAGCGCCACATGTCGGTGCCACTGCCTAATGACTCTCCGCGCCAGTGTCCCGTGAGCATCGGTCCTGCCGGTACGTAGATCACGGGCCGGTCGGCGCTCGCCGCCCCCATCAAGAGCGCCGGCGTGGTCTTGTCGCAACCGCCCAGCAGGACCGCCCCGTCGAAGGGGTAGGAGCGGAGTATCTCCTCGGTGTCCATTGCCAGCAGGTTCCGGTAGAGCATCGGGGTGGGCTTCTGGAAGGTCTCCGACAGCGTCGCCACGGGCATCTCGACGGGGTACCCTCCCGCCTCCCAGACCCCGCGCTTGACGGCCTGGGCACGCTCCCTCAAGTGCATGTGGCACGGGTTGATGTCGCTCCAGGTGTTGAGGATCCCTATGACCGGCTTCCCGGCGATCTCGTCGGCGCCGATGCCCAATTGCCGAGCCCGCGAACGGTGGCTGAAGGCACGAAGCCCTTCCCCCTCGAACCATCGGCTGCTGCGAAGCCCTCCTGTCCCGCTTGTCACCTGAGCAGCCCCCAGATCTCGAGAAGCTCGGTGACCCGGCCACGCATCTCGGCGGGCAGCGGCGAGCTGGGCGGTCTCACGTCACGGGCGCAGATCCCGAGCTGACATAGAGCCTCTTTCACCACCGAAACGTTGTAGGCGCCTCCATTGGAGGCACGCAGCTCCTCGAACGGACGGACCCGGCTCCACGTGGCGGCCACGACGTCCTGGTCGCCGTCGGTGAGCGCCCGCCAGAGAAGAAGCGACGTCGACGGATCGACGTTCGCGAGACCCGAGGTGAACCCGGTGGCGCCGACGGCGAAGTAACCCGGGGCATGCAGCTCCGCCAGCCCGGCCACCCAGACGAATCTCCCGGCGCCGGCGTCGGCGGCGACCTCGGCGAAGCGCGTCGGGTTCGCCACGGCGTACTTGACCCCGACGACATTCGGGCACAGTTCGCCCAAGCGTGCGAAGGCCGAGCCGGGAATCGCCGCGTTGCGCACGTAGAGGACCACGCCCAGCTCGGGCACTTCGCTCGCGATGGCCCGCTGGTACTCGATCCACCCCTCGACAGAGACATAGGGGTGCACGGGCTCGTGGATCATTATCATCGCCGCGTCCAGTGCCTGCGCACCTCTGGCGGCCTCCCGGGCGGAAGCAACGTCGTGGCCGACGCCGACCATGACCGCGGTCTCCGGCTCGGTGGCCTCCAAGCAAAGGCGCGTGACGACTTTGGCTTCTCGAGGCGCCAGGGCATAGAACTCCCCGGTGTTGCCGTTCGGAGTGACAGTGCGGATGCCGCCTTCGACCAGACGCCGAATGCCCCGTTGGTAGGCCGCCTCGTCGACACCGCCATCGGGCAAGAACGGGGTCGTCGGGATGGCGACGACGCCGCGCAGGAACTCATAGTTGGCCTGGAGGTTCATACCGGTTCCCTCTCTCTTGTGGCCCTGGACGGGGTAGTCGCTCGTCGCCTCAATGGGCGTCGAGGGCCTGGAAGACCCGCCGCTGGAACATCTCGATGTGGCGCCGAAGGCGGTCGGCGGTCGCATCGGCCCGTCCTGCCAGTGCGTCCTTGGCCATCTTGCGGTGCTCGGCCGCCTCGCCCACCCAGCTCCCGATGCGTCCCCACACCGTGACACTGATGAGGGCGTTCACGTCGGTCAGTTCGTCGAGCACCTTGACGAGCGCCGAATTCTCGCACCCGGCGTAAAGGTGGCGGTGAAATGCACGGTTCGCCAAGCTGCGCTCCAAGAAGTCCTCGCCGCCCTCGGCGTCGATCATCCTGGCAACGGTCTTCCCGAGCGCCTCCGCATCGATGCCCCGCAAGACCGTCCGCCGCACCGCTTCGGGCTCCAGCATCAGTCGGAGGTCGCAGACAGACGAGGCCATCTGCGCGTCGACGGTTCTGACCGACGTGCCGCGATGGCTGCTGGAGGTCACGAGCCCCGTCCCCCTGAGCGCCGTCAGCGCGTCCCGGACGGGGGTCTTCGAGGTGCCCAGCTCCTCGGCGATCGCCTTCTCGGTGAGTGCAGATCCGGCTTTGTACCGGCCGGAGAGGATGCCCCTTTTGATCTCGCTGGCGATCACTTCGCCGCGAGAACCGAAGCGGGGTTCGCGCGCTCTCCTCCAGCTGGTCCAGTAACATCGTGTCATACACAGCACATAATGTACTTTGTGCCTCGACTTTGTGCCTCGGTCGGCTTCCAGAAGGGGTGTGATGGGAAGCGAAGACAACCCGGCAGAGCCCGCCCCCGGCGCGAGTCCCGCGCCGAGCCGTGTCGGAGCTTACCTGTACCCCTGGGATCTCCTCGGTGACCCGGATGTCGTCCCTCGTCTCGTGGAGGCAGGGTTCGAACATGTGACCGTGGCGGCCGCTTACCACGGCGTGCGGGCGGCAACGCCCCAGCATCCCCAGCACCGTTTCGTGGTCGCCGAGACGGCCGCCCTCTACCGCCCGGTTAGGGACTCGACCTGGGGCGCCCGGCGGTTACGTCCCTTCGGCGCTCCGTGGACGGGCGCCGACGACTCGTTCCGGGCCGCGGTCGAAGCGCTCCATGCCCACGGCGTCGGTGTCAGCGCCTGGGTGGTGTCTGACCCACAGCAGCGTCCTCGGGCGCGCACACCCCGACCTTGTCGTGACCAACTGCTTCCGGGACGGCTACGACTACGCCCTCTGCCCGGCGAACGAAGAGGTCCGCGAGTACGCCGCCCTGCTGGCCGCAGAAGCCATACGCGAGCTGCCTCTCGAGGGTGTCTCGCTGGAGGCCTGCGGGCAGTTGGGCGCCGCGCACGCCGGCCAGCACGAGAAGTCCGCCGGGGCCTATACGCCCTTGGCCGAGCAGATCCTCTCGATATGTTGCTGCGCCGCCTGCCGGCGGGGCTGGAGCATCCGCGGCCTCGACACCGGAGCCGTCGTGCGGTCCCTGCGGGAGGCCTACGAATCCGCCATGGGCGAGAGAAGCCCCGACGCCTCCCCGGCCGACGTGCTCGGACCACAATTGGCCAACCAGCTGCTGGCGTGCCGGCACACCCACACCGACAACCTCCTGAACGAGGTTCTCGGCGCGATCGGCGAGATCAGCCCGTCCCTCGACGTCAGCCTGCACGCCCGGCCGGACCCATGGGCCACAGGCGCGTCACCGGGGCTCACCCCGACCGCGGCAAGGCAGGTGCGCGCCGTGCTCGTACCGGTCGAAGCCGCGTCGCCGAACTTTGCGGACGCCATCGAGACGACTCGCGCGCTGCGTGCCGCCGGGTGTCGCCGTGGCGGCCTACGTCAACCTTTTGGCGCCCGTCGAGCCCGACGAGGCCGCCGAGCACACAGACCGACTCCTGCACTCCGGCGCCGACGAGCTGCAGTGCTACCACTTCGGGCTCGCGAACAGGACGCAGCTGCCCTTGTTCTCAGCCCTGGCCGGCGGCTCACGGCTAGCCGGCGGCTAGCGGGCCGGCGGCCGACCGGCGGGCGGGCCTAGCGCCCCGTCCTTATGCGACCCGCGAGGAGCGCCATCGACTCAGGATGGAGATCTCCTCCCGACAAGTTGCGCCGCGAGCAGGATGGACCCCGAGACTCCCGCGGCGTCGCCGAGCCCCGGCCCGACCACGAGGTCGTCCATCTTCTCCGCCTCGGGAAAATAGGTCGTGTCGAGCAGGTCGCGGGTGCGGGAGCGAACCCTTTCCAAGAGGCCCTCCTCGTGCATCACGCCCCCGCCGAGAACGACGCGCTCGGGGCGGTATGAAGCTATGAGGTTCGCGAGCCCGAGGGCGACGTACTCGCTCTCCAGCATCTGCCGCGTCCGGCGGCTGAAGGGACTGTCCGGTCCACAGCTGCGAGCGTCGCTCCCTTGCCGGGCCAGAAGCCAGGCCTTCCCAGCAGTTCCCGTGTGTGACACAGTTGCCGGCCCACGCCTGCCCGGGGGCACCGGGCAGGCAGTCGGCGACGTGCTGGGGAACTCGCATGTGGCCCGCCTCGGGATGCGACCGCCCGTGGACGAGGCGACCGTTGGCTATCGCCCCCACGCCGATGCCGGTCCCGATGGTGACATAGAGCATGTCAGAACATCCCTGAGCGGCGCCCCAGGCCACCTCGGCGAGCGCGGCCGCGTTCACGTCCGTGTCGAGCTGCACGGGCACGCCGAGAGCCTTCTCGAAAGATGCCCGAACCGGACAGCCCCGCCAGCTCGTCTTTGGCGACGCCCCCGTGATCACTCCGGACTCGAGATCGAGGGGGCCGAAGCTCGCTATGCCGAACGACGCCAGCGGTCCGGAGCCTGCCTGGGCGTCGCGGAACCAGTCGACCGCGGCCCCGATCGTCCTCTCGGGATCCGTCGTCGGTATCACCGTGTCCGCCCACGCCCCGTCCGAACCGTCGCCGACCGCGCAGACGCACTTGGTCCCGCCGAGCTCGATGCCGCCGTAGCGTGCCAACCTTTGATCTCCTTCCGACCGGGCTACCGCTCGCCGCTCAAGGAACGATCGCCGCCTTCATGCAGGAAGGGTCGGATCGCAACGCCTCCAGGGCGCGGCCGTACTCCTCGAGGGGGAACTCGTGGGTGATGATGCCCTCGGTCCGTACCCGGCCCGAGCGAAGGACAGCGAGAGCCCTGTCGAAGCAGTGGGTCTGCGCGAAGGAGCCCTTCACCGAGAGCTCCCGGCGGAACACCTCGTAGGGATGGACCGGCAGTATGTCCGCGGCGTCGGCCATGCCGTAGATGAGCACGGTGCCCCCGTCTCTTGTCAGCGGTACGCACATCTCCGCAACGGCGACCGCACCGGTGGCCTCCACGACCACGTCATAGCCTTCCGGGGCGTTGTCGCGCAGCACCGCCGACGAGGCGCTCGGATCGCCTCGGTCGATCTGCACCGTCTTGTCGATCCCGAAGTCCCGAGCCAGAGCCAGCTTGAACCCGGTCGGCGCGGCGACGGTCACCCGCGCCGCCCCGCCGTGGGCGAGCAGCTGCGCGAGAACGAGCCCTGTCGGGCCCGCCCCGAAGACGAGCACGTCGGAGCCCGGTCGTAGCTCGACCACGTCCATGCCGTGGATGGCACACGCCGTGGGCTCGGTCATCACCGCGGTGCCGAGACTCATGTCGTCAGCGGGGAAGCACTTGGACGCGCCCACGACGACGTACTCTGCGAATGCTCCCGGCCCGTTCACGCCGAGCGAGTAGAAGTTGCTGCAGAACAACGGCCGGTCGCGGCGACACGCCGGGCAGTGCCCGCAGAGAACCGTGTTGTCGGCAACCACCCGTTGTCCGACCGTGAGGCCGTCGACGCCATCGCCGAGCGAGTCGACCCGGCCGACGATCTCATGGCCCGGCGTCAGCGGGTACTTCGAGAAGAAGCCTCCCGCGTGGATGTGGAGATCCGTTCCGCACATGCCGGCGAGCTCGACAGCGAGGCGTACCTGCCCCGCGCCCGGCTCCGGTGTCGGAACCGTCCGCACTTCGAACTGCCGCGGGGCGCTGTAGACGACGGCTCTCATGCTGCGAGGATCCAGAGCCCCGGCGAGAAACGGGCCGCGACCCGAGGTGTCTGGTCCAGTTTTCAGGACGCGACATCCGAAACCCTACATTCCCATGTCGCCGCTGAGTCAGTGACGGCTCACTAGCATGGAAACCGTTGCGTCACCGGCCTCACGGCCACGACGGGGTGAGGAGCAGCAGGGCTTCCATGCACGGTACAGAGGTCCCGGGGCCATGAGCGTTCCCAGTGCGTCATATTCGGTGACCATGCGGGTCGAGCTCGAGCATGCCGCGGGCATCGGCGCCATCACCACGGCAGTGGGTGACGCCGGCGGGGCCGTGACGGCGCTCGACGTCGTCGAGCCGAACGAGAGCCGCATGATCATCGACCTGACGTGCAACGCGGTCAACGACGAGCACTCCGCCCTGCTGCGGACTGCCGTCGAGGCGGTGGAGGGCGCCCACGTCCTGGCCATGAGCGACAGGACGTTCCTCCTCCATCTGGGAGGGACGATCTCGGTCGAGCCGAAGGTCTCCCTGAAGACCCGCGACGACCTCTCCATGGCCTACACGCCTGGAGTGGCCCGTATCTCGATGGCGATCGCCAAGGACCCGACGGTGGCCAGGAACCTGACGATCAAGCGCAACACCGTCGCGGTCGTGACCGACGGCTCGGCGGTTCTCGGCCTCGGCAACATCGGACCGGCCGCAGCGCTGCCGGTGATGGAGGGCAAGGCGTTGCTCTTCAAGCGCTTCGCAGGCGTCGACGCCTGGCCGGTGTGCCTGGCGACACAGGACGTCGACGAGATCGTACGGATCGTCGAGTGCATCTCCCCGGTCTACGGGGGGATCAACCTCGAGGACATCTCGGCGCCACGTTGTTTCGAGGTGGAGTCCCGGCTCCGCGAGGCGCTCGACATCCCCGTGTTCCATGACGACCAGCACGGCACCGCCACTGTGGTGTTCGCCGCCCTTTTGAACGCCCTGAGGGTCGTCGGGAAGACGATGCAGGACATCCGGGTGGTCGTGCTCGGCGTCGGCGCCGCCGGCGTGGCCATCACCAAGCTGCTCCTGGCCGAAGGCGTTGGCGACGTCATCGGCGTCAACAGGCGCGGGATCTTGTCCGAGCACGACGACAGCCTCGACGGGCCCCGCCGCTGGCTGGCCGCGCACACCAACTCGGAGAAGAGAAGCGGGAGCCTCGCGGACGCCATGGCCGGCGTGGACGTCCTCGTCGGAGTCTCCGGGCCGAACCTCGTGCGCGAGGAGCACCTGAAGGCCATGGCACCCGACTCGATCGTGTTCGCCCTCGCCAACCCGGACCCCGAGGTCGACCCCGTTCTCGCCCGGCGTTATGCCGCCATCGTCGCGACCGGGACGGAGCGACGAGCCGAACCAGATCAACAACGTGCTTGCGTTCCCCGGCATTTTCAGGGGCCTGCTCGACGTCGGCGCGAAGCACGTCACCGAGGAAGTCGAGATCGCGGCCGGCCGGGCGATCGCGGATGTCGTCACCCCGGGCGAGCTGTCGCCCGTCTACATCGTTCCCACGGTATTCAATCCGGGCGTCGTCCCGGCGGTGTCGGCCGCCGTCGAGCGCGTCGTCCGCCCTCCCCGAGCGCCTGAGGCGACCTCACGCCGGACCGGCGCCACCCACGACGAGACGTGGCTCAGTAATCGGCAGCGGCACCCTCGAGGGCCCTCGGGTCGCTCGCACCTTCCAGGTGGCCGTCGCGGCAGGCGATCACATGGGCGTGGCCGGTACCGAGACCGAAGTCCCCGTGCAGCACGACGGAGTGCCCGCGCAGCGTAGTCCCGCAGGCCACCGCTCCGGTGCGGTCGGCTCGAGCTCGACGTGGATCTCACGGCCGGCGGACCACGTCCGAAAGCCGCCGGGGTCCCAGGCGTTGGACAGGACCCAGCGTGGTGCCCCATCGCCTCGCCGACAGCCTCGCTCGAGTGAAGGATCCGGCAGAGCAGCTGCAGGAGGATCTGTGGCTGGGCGTCGCCTCCCATGGTGCCGAGCACGGCTTGGAGGCTGTGGTCGGGTGATGTGACAGGGCAGGCGAGAGCGTGTGCGGCGGGCGGCGCCCCGGACCGTACTCGGCCGGGTGCCCGGGCTTCAAGGAGAAGCCCACGCCTCTGTTCTGGAGGAAGATGCCCGTGCTCGTCGGCAAGCCAGAGCCGAAGCTGCCTGCGTTCGACTGGATCAGCGAGACACCCATCCGGTCGCGATCCACCGCGCACAGGTAGATCGTGTCGCCTGCGCCGTAACTGCCGGGCAGCAGCGACGCCGCCTCGGGCAAGATGGCGGCACGTCGTGCGGCAAGGCGTTCCGGCGCGAGGAGGCGGGCGCCGTCGGCGTGCTCGTGCAGCACATCGGTGCGGTCGTATGCCGCCTGGCAGGCGGCCTCGACACTGAGGTGGGCCCAGAGCGGGTCGTCGGTGTCGTCTGGCAGGCCGAGCCCGTCGGCGATCCAAGCGGCCGCCAGAGTCAGGTATCCCTGCGAGTTGGGAGGCGTCGTCCAGATACGTGACCCGAAGGCCTCGACCGAGAGCGGCTCAACCCAGTCCGCGGAAGGACGCGGCCAGGTCGGCCCCGACATACTCACCCGCTCCCAGGCGAAGGAGGCCCTCGCCGAACTCGCCTCCGTAAAAGCCGGCCCGTCCGCCCGCGGCAACTGCCCGCAGGGCCCGAGCCACCCCGGGACGCCGGACGATGGCACCAGGGTGGGTCGCGGCAGAGAAGTCCTCGCCGCCAGGAAGCGCTTGCACCGACTGGGCCGCCCCGGTGAGCGATGCGAGGTGGGAAAGCCCTCGTCGGCGTAAACCATGGCAGCCTCGAGCACCCTGGCGAGGGGCAGCCGGCCGTAGCGCGAGTGCAGGGCGAGCCAGCCGTCGACGCAGCCGGGTACGGGCACGCAGCGGATGTCGCCGGTCCGGGGCATGAAGCTGTGGCCCTCGCCCCTCAGGCGGTCCGGGTCCTGCCTGCCGGAGCCGGCCCGGCCGCTCGTGTTGAGGGCCACGGGCGCCGTCCCGTCCTCTTGCACGAGCGCGAAGAGGTCCCCGCCCATCCCGCACATGTGCTGATTCGTAACGGCCAGCACAGCGCTCGCGGCCCACGGCGGCGTCCGCCGTGCGCCCGCTCTTGTGTAGAATGGCTGACGCCCGCCTCGGTGGCGAGATGGTCGATCGCGAGCGTCGATTGCATCGGCCGTGTAGCGGGATGCGAACGGGGCAAGCCTCATCAGAAGGTTCTGATGGCGACTTCCGCGGGCTCTGTCGAGGAGCGAGACGAGCTCGTCGTCGAGGCGCACGAGCGTCACGGAGCAGCCCGCCATGTCGAGCGAGGTGCAGTACTCCCCGACATAGCTCCTGGCGATCTCGATGCCGCGTGCCTGCAGCTGGTCGTGAGCTCGGCCGTACAGGAGGTAGAGCTCGCTGATGGGCGTGCCGCCGAGACCGTTGATCATGAGCGCGACCTTGTCTCCCCGGCCGTAGGGCAGGTCGGTGACGACAGCTTCGACAAGGGCGTCGACGATCTCGTTGGCGCCCGCCAGCTTCTCCCGGCTCCGGCCTGGCTCACCGTGGATCCCGACGCCCATCTCCATCTCGTCGTCCCCGAGCTCGAACAGGGGCGAGCCCTTCGCGGGCGGCGTGCACGACGTCAGTGCCATGCCCATGGTGCGCGTGACGGAGTTGACCCGCTCGCCGAGGGCGACGAGCTCGGCGAGACCGGCGCCGGCCTCCGCGGCCGCCCCGACCGCCTTGATGACGAAGAAGTTCCCCGCCACCCCCCGCCGCCCGATCGTGTAGGTGGAGTCCTGGACGGCGACGTCGTCGTTGACGACGATCGTCGCAACGTTGATGCCTTCGACTTCGGCCAGCTCGCGCCCATGTCGAAGGCCATGCCGTCGCCCGTGTAGTTGTTGACGATATGGAGCACGCCCTTTTCGGACCGGAGCAGCTTGCTCGTCTCGAGCACGTAGTCCACCGGCGGGGCGGCGAACACGTCTCCCGGGCAGGCGGCGTCCAGCATGCCCTTGCCGACGATCATCACGTGCGCCGGTTCGTGGCCGGATCCTGAGCCCTGGATGACCGACACCTTGTCGTCGTGTGGGGC
>CAWDPZ010000065.1:0-11247 GCA_963804265.1 uncultured Acidimicrobiaceae bacterium | reverse complement strand
AACGGACATCTCCCATGGGGTGCTCCCGACGTGGGACCCATGGATCTGGAGCGGCACCCCCCGCTCGCCGGGCTCAACGCGGGGGCGTTCTACCCGACGACGTTCCTTTCCGTTGGTGAACCCTCACCTCGCCTGGGTTATCGGCGAGATCTTCATCTTCAGCTCCATCGGAGTGGGGACCTGCCTGCTCTTGCACGACTCCGGTACCTCGCCCATCGCCGCTTTTCTCGGCGCCGCCGTCTTCAGCCTTCGGCGGCGCCGTCACGCAGGCTTCTGTCCACACCGACATGGCGGAGGGACTGGCCTCCCTGCCCTGGGTGCTCTTGGCCATCCGGCGTATCGGCGTCGACGGCCGCTGGCGGCCCTGGTGCGTTCCTGTCGGTCGGGTTGCCCTGACCATCGTCGCCGGATCTCCTGAGGCGATGCTCGACACGGCCATGCTGGGGCTCGCCTACGGCCTCTTGCGCTGGTCTTTGGAGCACGGCATCTGGAAGCGGCTCGTCACCCGGGGTGCGGTTGCCGCCGGTCTCCGGTCGGGTTGTCGGCGGCGCCGTGGCTGCCGGCGCTGCACTTCATCGCCGTCTCGCAGCGGGCGAACGCCTCGGACTCGTTCGCCTCCGCTTTTCCGTTCCCCCCCACAGGCGGGCTGCTCGGCCTCATCCCTTATCTCGAAGGGGGATCGGCCATGTTCTCCCAGGCCGGCTTATTTCGGCCGGTCCAACCTCGGAGAGCTCGGCTTCTACGTCGGCATCCTCCCGGTGATCGCCGTCTTGTCCTTGTTGACGCCGTGATGGCGGGGACTGCTGCCGGCGGGGAGCGACGCTGCTGGTACGGGGTCCTTGTTGTGGGCCTCGTCCTCGCCATCGGCGCCGGCACACCGCTCGAGCACGTGCTCTACCACATCCCCCTCTACGGCAGTCAACGCGACTTGGCCGCACATCGTCGACGTCGACCTCGCCGCGAGCGCCCTCTTCGCCGTGGATCGACCGCGGGGACCGGCTTTCCGAGCTGGGCGTGCCGGGACAGCTCGTCGCTTTCGTCCCGTTCGGACTGGTCGCGGTCACCGGCGCGTTGTTCGCCGTCTCGCCGTCGAGTCTCTGGACCTCTGCTCCGGGCCTTCCCGCCCTCGCGTTCGGCGGACGCCACCATCTGGCCCGCCATCGCGATCGTGGCGGAGAGCTCGTTGCCGGAGGCATCGTCTGGGACGCGCCACCTGCACCGCCGTCGTTGGCTCACGATCGTGACTGTCTTCGCGTCGTGGACCTTGCCTTGTTCGCCTCCGGCAGCAGCTACGCCTCGTCGCAACCCGTTCCGGCCTCGGTCGGGAGCGACCCGGTGCTGAAGCTCGTGAAGGCCAACCTCTCGCCGGCGGGCCGCTACGCCCTCGTCGACCCCGACCTGTTCAGCGCGTCGCAGCTGGTTCCCGGGGCGAGCCCGACCTGGGCATCGTGAGCGGCCTGAAGAGCTTCTCCGGTTACGGGGCGATCGTGGACAGCATCTATTCGCTCAAGACCAGGACCCACGAGCGCGTCTCTCTCAACGAGTTCGCCCTTCAAGAAGGCGAGTTCGATTCTCTCGGCGCTCAGGTCATCGTCACGGTGCCGGAAGAGTTCCTCGTGCCGATCGACGCTCTGCCCGGCAAGACCGGCGCCTTCGTGCAGCTGGCCGAAGGCCCCGGCACCGACCCGGTGCTGCCCGGCGGCAACGTCCCGCTTCCCCAGCTCGGGGTCGAGGAGCTGGGCCTCGCCAGTCCGGCCCCTGCCATCTCCCGCACCGCTCACTTCAGGTGGTTCTTCGGGACCGAGCTGCGGCCCACCGCGGCAGAGCTCGTGCTGACCTCGCCTGCGGAGGGCCAGCTCGTACGTGCGGGGGTCGTCCAGCCCGACGGTTCGGTCCGTTGGCACTCGCCTGTGCGGCTGGGCAGGGGGACTCTCGCCCCACGTCTGGCGCTACCGCGACTGCGGGCGGTCGGTGTGGTCGTGGAGCTGCTTCGCGGCAGCGTGCTCGGCCCCGCCCAGATCGCAGTCGCGACGGACGGTCGCGCCTACCTCGTGGCAGGCGCCCTTGCACGGGCGGTCACCCCGAAGACGTGGGCGCGACGTCGGCTCGGCCGACGGCTTCGCCGTCTTCCGTTCGGACTTCCGACCGATCTCCGCCTGGGTGCAATCGGCCGAGATCCCTCTCATCGCCCACGGCACCCGGACCGAGGTCACGAGCACGACCCCGAGCGCCTCAGGGGAGATCCTCGCCCTGTCGTTGGAATACGGAACGGCCCGTGTCGAGTCGACCTCCCCGAATGCGGCGACGGTCACGGTCAAGACTCCGAAGGCGGGACTGCTGGCATGGAGCACAGCGTGGGACCCGGGTTGGCGGGCCGAGCTGACGCC
Source organism: uncultured Acidimicrobiaceae bacterium (assembly GCA_963804265.1). Taxonomy (GTDB): domain Bacteria; phylum Actinomycetota; class Acidimicrobiia; order Acidimicrobiales; family Bog-793; genus Fen-455. The sequence goes on along the minus strand of CAWDPZ010000065.1, from coordinate 8,860 downwards.
CGAGCACGGGCGTCCGCGGACTGTGGCCACCGAGCGGGTCGGCTTCGTGCTCGGCGTCCCGGTCCCGAAGGGCACGAGCGTCGTTAGTTTCACCTATGTTCCGCTCCGCTGGGCAGAGGGCGTGACGATAAGCCTCGGCTCGTTGACCGGCCTCATCGTCGTGTCGGGTGGCCTTTTGATCGTCGGCCGACTGCGACGCCGCCGGGGCGGGGCGTGACAGGACCAAACTCTCCCACGCCGCGGCGTCAGAGCTGGCGGCGTCAACGTGCCGACACCGCCGCGCCGCCCGGTAACACATGTGGCCGGCGCAGGCCCGAGCTCACGAGCGCGAGCTGATATCAGGCGCGAGGGCGGATCTCCCTCAGTTCCACCTCTGATCCCCGCCCGATCAAGATGCTGTCGACCAGCTCGGGGGGGAACAGACCGTGCTCGACGACGCCGGGGGCGGCACCGAACCAGGCGGCCAGCTGCGCGGGGTCGCCGAGCGGACCGGTGAAGTCGGCGATGACTCCGCCGTCCGGGCTGACGGGCACGTCGCGTACCTTGGTCGGCGCCAGTCGTCGCAAGGTGGACGACAAGCCGAAGGCGAGCAGCTCCAGGGGTACCGGCGGGTGGAGGAGCTCCACGGGCTTGGTCGAATCGGCGATCACGACGAAGCGCCCGGCGGTGACGGCGACCAGCTTCTCGCGGGTGTGGGCGCCTCCGCCGCCCTTGACCAGCCACCCCTCGGGCGTGATCTGGTCGGCGCCGTCGATGGCGATGTCGAGCCGCTCGACGCCGGTGAAGGCCTCGACGACGAGGCCGAGAGCGCGGGCCGCCTCCCCGGTGCGCAATGACGTGGCGACGCACCGCAGCGACAGGTTGCGCCGGGCGAGCGCCGGCAGCAGGTAGGCGACGGTCGAACCGGTGCCGAGACCGACGGTCATCCCGTCGCGTACGAGCTCGGCCGCTGCCTCGGCGGCGAGCCTCTTCTCGTTCTCGAGGTCTGTTGCCATGGTGTCCTTCCACCAGACGACGGCGGGCCCTGTGGCCGCGGGCTCGTGGTCGGCCGAGCCGGTCCGTCCGGGCTCGTCGCCGCCCAGCGTAACGACGCCGCGCCAGGCCGGGCGGTCCCGGTCCGGCTGCCCGGTCGGCTGGCCTCGCCCGCTGGCCCGGCGCGGGCGGCCCCCTGGGCGACGAGCACCTTTCGCGCTTGCCCGGATGGCGCCCGTCCACTAGCAACGGGGCTATGTTGCGCGGCGAGAGGGTCGGACTTCGGGCACGGGTCGAGTCGGACGTCGCCATCTTGCACGCCGAGCTCTACGACGACGTCATGACGCGGTCGCGGGCGGACACGCGGCCGTGGCGCCCTGTCTCTCCGACATCGGATGCCGCACCTTTCCGGGTCTCGGAGCCGGGTGAGGACTGGGCCGACTTCTCCGTCGTCGAGCTCGCCGGGCCCGGGGAGCTCGCGGGCTCGGCCATCTTGTGGGGGATCGATCAGCACAACAGGAGCGCGCACGTCGGGATATCGCTCCGGCCGGCGTTCCGGGGCAGGGGACTCGGCACCGACACACTGAAGGTGCTGTGCGCGTACGCCTTCAGGACGCGCGGACTGCACCGTTTGAGCCTCGAGACCTTGAGCGACAACCTGGCCATGATCGCCGCCGCGGAGAGCGCAGGTTTCCAACGCGAAGGCGTGTTCCGCGAGGCCGCCTGGGTCGAGGGGGACTTCCTCGACGAGGTCGTCTTCGGGCTGCTGGCTCCCCGGTCGAGCGCGAGAGCCGCCCGGGCCGCGTCCACAGCCGGCCGCCCGGATCCGAGCTCCGACGACGTCGTCGACGAGGCGGGCCGGGAGTCTTTCCCCGCCAGCGACCCGCCGGCCTTTTGAGGCCTCGACCACCGGGTGCAGGCGCACCTGTCCGGTCCGGTCGGATAGCGTTCGCGCCGTGGAGACCAAGACGGTCACCGTAAAGACGCCGGACGGTCGGGACCTGTGCGTCGAGTCGGGCGGGGACGCCTCGGGCCGACCCGTGCTCGTCCACGGGGGGTCACCGAACTCTCGCCACCTGCAGGATTCCTGGCTCGAAGACGCCCGGGGGAGGGGAGTGCACCTCATCAGCTACGACCGGCCGGGTTACGGCGGTTCCACCGCCCAACCGGGGCGCACCGTCGCAGACTGTGCAGCCGACGTCCGGACGATCGCCGGCGCCCTCGACATCGAAAGGCTGGGGGTGTGGGGTTACTCGGGCGGCGGCCCGCACGCCCTCGCCTGTGCGGCCCTGCTCCCGGACCTCGTGACCGCCGTGGCGACCTTTGCTTCCGTCGCCCCGTACGGGGCCCCCGGGCTCGACTTCTTCACCGGGATGGGGGAGGGGAACGTCGAGGGCTTCACCCTCTATCAGCGAGACCCCGAAGCCGCCCGGGTCAAGCACGGCCAGGACCGCGCCGAGCTCTTGGACGTGACCCCGGAGAAGCTGCTCGAGGCCTGGACCACGCTCCTCTCCCCGGCGGATGCGGCGGTACTGACGGGCGAACTGGCTTCGTTTCTCATCGGTTGCCTCAAAGACGGCCTCGCCCCCGGCGACCAGGGCTGGTGGGACGACGGGATGGCGGACATGGCACCCTGGGGATTCTCGCTCGACACCATCGCGGTGCCGGTCCAGATCTGGCACGGTGCCCAGGACAGGTTCGTTCCTTTCCAGCACGGACAGTGGCTGGCGGAGAACATCCCCGGCGCCGAGGCGCACCTGTCGGAGGGCGACGGTCATCTCACCCTCCTCGCCGAGCGTGTGCCCGAGGTTCACGCCTGGTTGCTGCGCCAGACCTGAGCCGCCGGGGGCCCGCCGCGGCCTTCCCGCCCGGCCTCGAGCGGCTGTTCGCCGCGCGAGCTCCGACGGCCGCCGGCGGCCCGGGCAGCGGAAGTGACTTCCGGCCCTAGTGCCGGGGCACGATCGGCTTAGCCTACGGATATGCGCATCGGCGACGCCGCCGTGATCGACTCCGCCGGTCTCGACGCGCTTATCAGGATCCTGGGCGCCTTGGGTTACGACACCATGGGCCCGGTTGTGCGAGACGGAGCGATCGTGCCGGGGAGGGTGGCCGGACTGGCCGACCTCCCCGTGGGCTGTCACGACGAGCAAGGTCCGGGTCACTATCGGCTCAGCCGGGGTGACGACGACTGGGTCTTCTCCTGGGCGGTCGGCCCGGGATCCTGGAAGGCCGAGCTCTTCCCCCCCAAACAGGAGCTCTGGCGGGCCAAGGTGGACGACGACGGCGTGACCATCACCGAGCCGGAACAGCCGACCGAGCCGATGGCCATCATCGGTGCCCGGCCCTGCGAGCTCGCGGCGCTGAACGTGCTCGACCGGGTCCTCAGGAACAACGAGGTCGCCGATCCGCGTTACGTCGCCCGCCGTGACGGTTCATTCGTGGTCGTGGCCGAGTGCGGTGTCCCTGCAGCCACCTGTTTCTGCACGTCGATGGGCACCGGTCCCGGGGCTGAGGACGGCTTCGACCTGTCTTTGAGCGAGGTCGGCGCGGCAGAGCGCAGGCGGTTCGTGGCGAGGGCCGGCACAGATCGCGGCGCTGAGGTGCTCTCCTTGCTCGCCACGGCATCTGCGACGGCCGAGGACCTCGAGGCGCGGCGCAAGATGCTGGAGAAGTCCGCCGGGGCGATGGAGAGGCACGTCGAGACCGAGGGCCTCCAACAGCTCCTCGCCCGCAACCTCGAGCACCCGCGCTGGGAAGACGTCGCCGAGCGGTGCCTCGCCTGTGGCAACTGCACCCTCGTGTGCCCGACATGTTTCTGCGCGTCGGTGTACGACGCCACCGACCTTGACGGCACGATCGTCCGCGAGCGTTCCTGGGCCTCCTGCTTCGAGCTGGCGCACTCCTACCTGTACTCCGGGCCCGTGCGCGTCTCGAGGCGGTCGCTCTACCGGCAGTGGATGACCCACAAGCTCTCGACCTGGTGGGACCAGTTCGGCACGTCGGGCTGCGTCGGTTGCGGCCGGTGCATCGCGTGGTGCCCGGTGGGCATCGACATAACAGCGGAGGCAGCTGCCATCCGCGCCAGCGACGGCGTCGGCCGCTCGGCTCCCGCCGTACAGGAGGAGGCCACCGTGGGGGCCGAAGATGCCTAGGAACTCCGCCGCCTTGATCGGCGACCATCCGCTGCTCACCGAGCTGTCCCCCGAGATGGCCGAGATCGTCCGCAACTGCGCCCGTAACGTCACGGTGAGGGCGGGCGACTTCCTCTTGCTAGAGGGCGACGCCGCCGACGTCTTCTTTCTGCTCCGCCGGGGCCAGGTGACCCTGGAGACGAGGGCCCCGGGTCGTCCGCCTCTCGTGATCGAGACCCTGGGACCGGGAACCGACGTCGGATGGTCCTGGCTCTTCCCGCCCTATCGCTGGCAATTCGACGCCCGCGCGACCGAGCCGGTCGAGGCCATCGCCGTGGACGCCATCAAGCTCAGGTCGGAGATCGAGAGCAATCCCGCCCTCGGCTACGAGCTGACGAAGAAGTTCGCCGCCGTGATGCTGAGCCGCCTGCAGGCCGCGCGCCTGCGTCTGTCGGTGCTGCACCGCGGGGAGCGGACCGGCAGGCGCGTCGACGGCAGGCGCCAGGCCGGCCGGGTGCAGAGGCCGGAGCCTCTCGAGGAGGCCGCAGCCGCAGGGCCGGCCGCCGGAGCGTCCGCCTTCGTCCCCGAGCCCTACCGGGTCGTCGCCAAGCACGAGGAGGCGGAGGGAGTATTCACCCTTTCCCTGGAGCCGGCAGGCAACTCGCCGCGCAGCTTTCCGCGTCGGGCAGTTCAACATGCTCACGGCATTCGGTGTGGGCGAGGCCGCCATCTCCGTGAGCAGCGCGCCGGGAACCCCCGGCCGGGTCGAGCACACCGTGCGCGACGTCGGCACCGTCACCCATGCCCTGTGCAGCGCGCCCGTTGGGCTCGGTGATCGGGGTCCGCGGGCCTTTCGGCACCGACTGGGGGATCGAAGACCTCGCCGGCCAGGAGGTTGTCATCATCGCGGGCGGGATCGGTCTCGCTCCCCTTCGGGGCGCCGTGTTCGCCCTCCTCGACGCCATGGGCGCCCAGCGGGCAGCCAGGGAACGGCGAGGAGTGCCGGGCTCGGTCGGGCGCGTGGTGGTGCTCATCGGGGCGAGGACGCCGGACCAGCTCATCTACACCCGCGACATCTGGCGATGGCGCGAGCAGGGCGCAGAGGTTCACATCACGGTCGACATCGCCGACGAGAGCTGGTCGGGGCCGGTAGGGGTGGTCACGACCCTGCTGGCCGGGCTGGAGTTCAACCCGGGGACCTCGGCCCTCGTCTGCGGGCCCGAGATCATGATGCGCTTCAGCGCCCGGGCCCTCATGGACAAAGGGCTTCAGCCGGAGAACATCCGCATCTCATTGGAGAGGAACATGCAATGCGGCATCGGAATGTGCGGTCACTGCCAGCTCGGCCCCCTGTTGCTGTGCCAGGCCGGTCGCGTCATCACCTATTCCAATGCGCTCCCTCAGCTGCTCTCGGTGCCTGAGCTATGAAGCCCGCTGCCCGTCCCACCGTGGCGGTGTGGAAGTTCGCCTCCTGCGACGGCTGCCAGCTCAGCATCCTCGACTGCGAGGAGGAGCTGCTTCAGCTGGTCGGCGCCGTGCGCATCGCCCATTTCCTCGAGATGTCGCGGGCGACGATGAAAGGTCCCTACGACCTGTCGCTCGTGGAAGGGTCGATCACGACCCCGGGCGACGCCGAGCGGATAAAGGAGGTGCGTCGCATCTCCGGCAAGCTCATCACCATCGGAGCCTGTGCCACCTCCGGGGGCATCCAGGGCCTTCGCAACTTCGCCGCCTCCGGCGAGTACGCCTCTGTCGTCTATGCCAACCCCGAGTACATTCACGCCCTTGACACCTCGACGCCCATCTCGGCGCATGTGAAGGTGGACCTCGAGCTCTACGGCTGCCCGATCGACCGCCACCAGCTGCTCGGCGTGGTCACCGCCATCCTGGCGGGTCGCCGCCCGCGGCTGCCCGGCAACAGCGTCTGCCAGGAGTGCAAGGGCCGCGGCACGGTCTGCCTGCTCGTCGCCCACGGAACGCCGTGCCTTGGCCCCGTCACCCGGGCCGGCTGCGGGGCCATCTGCCCCGGGGTAATCGCGGCTGCTTCGGCTGCTTCGGCCCGACCGACACCGCCAACACGGCCTCGCTCGCCGGACAGCTCCGCGGCCAGGGCATGGACGCCGTGGACGCCTCGCGTCTGTTCCGCACCTTCAATGCCGCCGCGCCTGCCTTCGAGAAGGAGTCGGTGGCCCAGGGAGGCGCGCCTGCGGTCGCCGTCGGCGGACCCGTCCACAAAGACAAGGCATAGGGGGACCGATGAGCCACGGTTCGGGTGCACAGCGCACCATCAGCGTCGAGGGCATCTCCCGCGTCGAGGGGGAAGGCTCCCTGCGGGTCGAGGTGCACGACGGCGTCGTGGGCGAGGTCGCCCTGGAGATCTTCGAGCCTCCCCGCTACTTCGAGGCGATGCTCGTGGGGCGCAACTTCACCGAAGCGCCTGACATCACCTCCCGCATATGCGGCATCTGCCCGGTCGCCTACCAGATGAGCGCCTGCAACGCCATGGAGGACGCCCTCGCGGTGGTCGTCGACGAGCGGATCAGGGCCCTGCGCCGGCTCTTGTACTGCGGGGAGTGGATCCAGTCCCACGCCCTGCACGTCTACCTGCTGCATGCACCCGACTTCCTCGGCTGCGAGGACGCCGTGGAGCTCGCCGAGCGCGACCGGGGAGCGGTCGAGCGTGGCCTCGATCTCAAGCGTACGGGCAATCTGGTCATGGAGACCGTGGGAGGCCGGGCCGTCCACCCGGTCAACGTCCGGGTCGGAGGCTTCTACAGCGCCCCGTCTCCCGACGCCATCGCGGCACTGGCGGACCCGTTGTTCAGAGCCCGCGACCAGGCGCTGGCAACCGTCGAGTGGGTGTCCGGGTTCGACTTCCCCGACGTGGAGGCCGAGTACCGCTTCGTGGCGCTCCGCGAGCCGGACCGCTACGCCATCGAGTCGGGCCGCGCCGTGACCTCCGACGGGCTCGACCTGAGCCCGGCCGAGCTGGCCGAGCTGGTCGTCGAAGAGCACGTGGAGCGCTCCACCGCTCTGCACGCCCGCCTCGGCGGACGTGACCCCTATCTCACGGGTCCCCTCGCCCGCTATGCCCTCAACTCGGCGATGCTGCCTCCGCTCGCAGCTGAGGCAGCGGCGGGGGCGGGACTAAGCGGAGATGGAGGGAGAGCAACGAGCCTACGAATGGGAAGCGACATCTCAAAGTGCGAATAGTAAAGCAAGCACTGTTGAGCAAGCGATCGAGTATATCAAGCAGTTGAAGAGTGACCTAGCGAAGAAAGACGCAGAGAATCAAGAGCTGAAGACGAAGGTCACACAACTGGAACAAAAGGTTTAGTTAGGGATAGGATGTTTTGTCTGGGTTCGATGAAAGTTTTCCCAGGGGCGTTCAGGAGTTTACGATACCTTGGCATGGCTTTATGAAGTAAAGATCGGAGGCTTTTATATACGAAGAATAATCGGCGCTCGGATCACGTCATATTTGGAATTGGTGGAGTAAGAACAGATAATGGGCAGGCGGGTTGTTGTAATTTTGTGGCGTTGTTAAAGATGCAATAATAACTGCATGGAAGCATAGCTTTGTAAATATGTCTATAAGGTCGTCAATTGCTCAAGTCAAAATCTTATTACTTGGCTCAATTGGATGCAAGCATCATTACCAAGAAGCAGTTTGATAAAGAGAGACTCAACTTTTGACTATCGCGTGATGGTGAGCTAACGAAGATATCTTGCTATTCATCTAAGTTATGAAGCTCAGGGTTGAAGTGAAGTTCTAGCTACCAATCGCTTGAGACGGGCTATCAAGTATATCAGATAACGAGGCTCTTCTGATCTCGGTATCCGGATATCTCACGCCGCCTATCTCAAAGCCAGGAAACTGGTTCATGGTAAGACAGCCCACGTGCTCCCAGTCTCATAGGCCATCATATTCTTCCCAGGATTCCTCGACTTCTGCACGCAGCACGCCAACCGTCCGCTTCTGACATGGAAATTGCTTGAATATGAGTGGAGAGCTTAGTTCATGTTTCTACACCAAGGACATCGACGTCCAATTCCTCCATGACTCCAAGTACGACACTCAGACTTTCCATGAACCCATTGACTGCAACTCTCAACATCCGATTCGTTGTTGCTTTATATTCTGTTCTTAGCACTGTCTGTTCTCCTCCTTCGCCTTCTGAGGCAGCGATTGTAGTAAATGATCGGTGCACTAGAGGAGAGAGTTCTTTATCTACGCGTAGAGCTTGTAGGGCTGCGGATGCGAGACGGGAGGTGGGGAGTGGGAGGTCGATGACGCTATTGCTGATGTTAAGATAGGACATTGTTACAGTAGAGGGAGGGAACCTACAGTGAGCAAGGGAATGAGGGGTCGGGAGTGGCCATGGTGAGGGATACGCGCATGACATCCAATTTTAGGAATGCGAGATTGGGATTTCGGGTTGTTGACATCGATGCCTGAGGCCGAATGTTTGTGAGTTCACGATAGCCCTGCAAAGTCAAGTCAAAGCAGAGAGCATGGTGTTTGAAAGATCACCACTTCCGAGATTATATTTAAATATTAGCTTTGAGGAATCTGCTTCCTGCTTATCTTGTCACGAGCTCACTTGCTGCATTTTGGACATTAAACCAATCTCGATGTCGGATGTGCTGAGTTTCATGAGGCTTGAATGGATCGTCGTTGCCATAGTGATATTCTAGCAGGGGTCTGCCACTAGTTCCAGATACAGACCATCACAACTTCTCATGAAGACCCCAAG
>CAWDPZ010000064.1:0-30015 GCA_963804265.1 uncultured Acidimicrobiaceae bacterium | reverse complement strand
GCACTTCGTCGGGCGCCCGCGACCGGGATCTAGGCGCGGCATGCGCCCCGTAGCCCGGCCCTGAAGGCACGCAGGCGCCGCTCAGTTGAACTGGAACGACCGTTTGGACAAGTTGAGCCAGAAGCCCTCGATCGCCGTGCCGATGGCTCCTCGGGTGTCGATCGTGGCTCCGAGAGCGACGAACAAAGGCACGAGATGATCGACGGTCGGATGGGCGAAGGGAAGGGCGGGCGCGCTCGCGGTAGTCCAGCAGCGCGTCGAAGTCCCTGCCGCTGATGCATTCGGCCGCCCAGGCGTCGAATTCAGCCGACCACGAAGGTGGGTCGTCGTCGGGCCGGGAGGGGTCCATGAAAGCAAGTCCGTGGGTGAGGAACCCGCTGCCGATGATGAGGACACCCTCGTCCCGCAGCGGGGCGAGCTGCCGGCCCGTCTCGAGCAGGGCCTCTGCGCTCAGGCTCGGCATCGAGATCTGCAGGACGGGGATGTCCGCTTCCGGCCACATGCACATGAGGGGGATGAAGGCCCGATGGTCGAGCCCGCGTTTTGGAGACTCGGAGAGCAGCTGGTGGGGCGCGACCAGCTCGCGCACGCGGGCCGCCAGCTCCGGCGCGCCGGGCGCCGGGTAGGTCAGCTGGTAGTAGCGCTCAGGAAAGCCCCAGAAGTCGTAGACGAGCGGCACCGTGGCCGTGGCGGCGATGCTGAGCGGGGCGTGCTCCCAGTGCGCGGAGACCATGAGAATGGCCTTCGGCCGATCGATCGATACCGCCCACGCCGCGAGCTGACCCGGCCATATGGGGTCGTCGATGAGCGGTGGTGCGCCGTGGCCGAGGTAGAGGGCGGGCATCGTCGAGGCGGAGCTGCTCATGATGGGCTCATTCTGCCCCAAGCGGCCGGCGAGACGCCCCTCCGTCTGATTAGGCTCCCGCCGTGAGCTTCCGTGGATGGCGGTCCGAGGCCATTGAGTTCTACGAAGGGCTGGAGGCCGACAACTCCAAGACGTACTGGACCGAGAACAAGCGGGTCTACGAGGAATTCGTGCTCGGGCCGATGACCGAGCTGCTGGCCGAGCTCGCCCCCGAGTTCGGAGCCTCGAAGCTGTTCCGCCCCTACCGGGACGTCCGCTTCAGTGCCGACAAGTCGCCATACAAGACGACAATTGCCGCGACGCTCGAGCTCGGCGGGTACGTCCAGCTCTCCGCCGAGGGGCTCGGAGCGGGGAGCGGCATGTGGATGATGGCGCCCGACCAGCTCGAGCGCTACCGGCGTGCGGTGTCCGCGGACGAGTCCGGCGAAGTCCCTCGCCGACGTGCTGGCGCGCCTGCGGTCGGCCGGGATCGAGGCCGCCGGTCACGACACCTTGAAGACGGCCCCGAAGGGGTATGAGAAAGACCACCCGCGCATCGAGCTGCTGCGATACAAGGGCGTCATCAGCTGGCAGCAGTGGCCACCGGGCCCATGGCTCGGCAGGGCGAGCGCCAAGGACCGCATCGCCAAGTTCTTCCGCACCTCCCGGCCTCTCGGCGAATGGCTCGACGCCAACGTCGGACCTTCGAGGATCGAGCCCGGGGGACGTCACTGAGCGGGTGACTCGCCCCTGCCTACGGCCGCCCCTCGTACTCGTTCAACAGCCTCGTCGGTGCCCGGGCCAGCCAGGCCTCGGTCACGACCTGTTTCAGCTGCTCGGGGGCTATCCGGTCGAGACGGACGAGGACTGCGGCATAGCCGTTGAAGTGGGGAGTCGTGAAGAACACCGCTGGATCCTCGGCGAGAAGTGCTTCTTTTTCTCCCAGGTCCGCCACCATCGCGCCGAGCACCGGGCCGTCCGGCGCCTGATGGCCGAGCGCTTCGAGGTCGGGCTTGCGCAGGGGCCGCTCCCAGACGAAGAGCTTGTCCTTCACGCGCCATTGGGAGTTGCCGCGGACTCGCGTTCGCTCGTCTCGGGCAGCGCGAGGGCCAGCTCTCGGACATCGTTCCAATCGGGCACAGGGATCCGTTTCTTAGTTTCGGGTCTTCAGTCGCACACGAGTAGGCCCACGCTCACGGCTCAGGCTCGCGTCGGACGAGCAGCACGCCGCCGATGACGAGCAGCGCTGCCGCGTAGCCGAGGAGCACGAGCATGCCCGTCCACGGGGCGAAGGAGTGGGCGTTGTTGTTGAGGGTGATGATGGCCGCGCCGATGCGATCGGGCAGGAACCGCCTTATGTCAATGGATATCGAGTACGGCAGCGCTTGAACGATGATCGGCAACACGAGGAGGATGCCCACGTAAGCGCTGATCGCGCCTGCCGTATGCCGGATGAGCGTCGCGAGCCCGAGCGCCACGAGCCCGAGAAGGCACAGGTACAGGCCGCTTCCCACGACCGCTCGCAGTGCGCCCGGACTGCTGAGCGTCGCGTGGATCGCAGGCGCCGAGAGGAGCGCCTGGCCGAGGAGGAACGACAGGAAGGCCACGACCTCGGAGACGACCAGCGCCACGGTTCCGAACACCACGGCTTTTGCGGCGAGCACGAGGGGCCGCCTCGGCGCGACCGAGAACGTCGCCCGGATCGTCCCGGTGCCGTACTCGGCGCTCATGGCGAGCACGCCGAGCACGCCGATCGTGAACTGCCCCACGAAGACCCCGATCAGGCTCGTGCTGATCGGGTCGAAACCCACCGCGTTGCTCGGCGTCCAGTGCGCCCTCGTCTCCGCGGTGGCGAGCGCGCTGATGCCGATGCCGAGCACGACCGTGACTGCGAGTGTCCACACCGTCGAGCGGACGGTTCGCAGCTTCGTCCACTCCGATCGGAGCAGTCCGGGCATTCCGTAATGCCCTGGCGGCAGCTCTTTGGTCCCCATTCGTGGGCTGGAGGTGGAGGTGCTCATGCGCCCGAGCCCCTCGAGGTGCCGGAGCCCGCACCGGAGGATCCGTGGTACTCGACACTGTCCTCGGTGAGCTCCATGAAGGCCTCCTCGAGCGACGCCGACTGCGGCGCCAGCAGGTGGAGCACGACGGGGATGCTCGCGGCGAGCTCGCCGATGGCCGCCTCGTCGGTTCCGCGCACCGAGAGCGAGCCGTCGTCTTCGAGGACGGTCGTGGCGCCTCCACCCTCGAGGGCTTCCTTCAGTCTGGCGATCTCCGGCGAGCGAACCCGGACGAAGCGCTGCGAGCTTTGCGCCAGGAGCTCGTCGATCGGGATCTGAGAGATCAGGCGGCCCTTGCCGATGATGACGACCTCGTCAGCGGTGACCGCCATCTCGCTCATGAGGTGGCTCGAGACGAACACCGTCCGGCCCTCGCGGGCAAGTCCTTTCAAGAGGTTGCGGACCCAGCGGATCCCGTCGGGATCGAGCCCGTTCACGGGCTCGTCGAACAAGAGCACTTCAGGGTCGCCGAGCAACGCCGCGGCGATGCCGAGCCGCTGGCTCATGCCAAGGGAGAACTTCCCGGCGCGCTGGCCGGCGACCGAGGAGAGCCCGACGATCTCGAGCACCTCGTCGACGCGCCGCGGCGCGATGCGGTTCGCCTCGGCGAGCATTCGCAGGTGCGCGGCGGCCCGACGTCCGGGGTGGATCGCCTTTGCCTCCAGCAGCGCGCCCACCTCGTGCAGCGGCCAGGGAAGATCGTGGTAGTGACGCCCGTTCACCGTCACGTCTCCGGCATTGGGCGCGTCGAGGCCCATGATCATCCGCATGGTCGTCGACTTCCCCGAGCCGTTGGGGCCGAGGAACCCTGTCACGACTCCAGGCCGTACGTCGAAGCTGAGCCGGTCGACCGCGAGCTTGCTGCCGTAGTGCTTGGTGAGGCCCTTGGCGACGATCATCGGCGAATCCGGTTCATCTGGACGTCCTGCTCCCTATGTATTGCCGAGCTGTCAGGTTCTCCATCCGCAGCGCAGCTGGGCTTTCGCGGCAAAGGTCGACCACTCGCGCCGATTTGTGCATAATCGAGCCTACCGGGGGACGGGGCGAAACCACGTCGAGCGGGTCGGACGGCAGCTTGCTCGTGCCTCGTGAGCCGCAGGTCCGGAGCCGGCGAGGCCGCCCGAGCTCTGTCCAAGGAGGCTCGGCACCCCCATTAGACTTCGCCACGCCGGTCCTCCCCTCTTTTTCGCACGCGGGCCGGCAACGGGAGGAGACGAGATGACCATCGCCGTAGGCGACCGCATACCCGACGTCGAGCTCTGGACAACCGTCAGCGACGAGCCGCAGAAGCTCAGCAGCGCTGAGGTCCTCGGAAAGGGCACCGTGGTGCTCTTCGCCCTCCCCGGCGCCTTCACTCCGACGTGCTCGGACTACCACCTCCCCGGCTACCTGGTCCGTTCCGACGACCTGCGGGCAAAGGGAGTCGACACGATTGCCTGCTTGTCGGTCAACGACCCCTATGTGATGGAGGCCTGGAGGCGTAACCAGGGAGTGGGAAAGACCATTCTCATGCTGGCTGACGGCAACGGGCGGTTCACGCACGAGATCGGTCTCGAGACGGACAAGAGCGGCGCCGGCCTCGGAGTCCGTTCGCAGAGATATGCGGCCGTCATCAAAGACGGGGTCGTCACCGCCCTCATGGTGGAGCCGGGCGGTGGCCTGACCGTCAGCTCCGCAGACTCGGTGCTGGCTGCCCTCTAGTACCTGCACGGGCCCCTAGTACCTGTACGGGCGAGCCGGCCGGGCGGCCGAGTGCGCCTCGGCCGGGGACCGGGGCGCGCCGCGGGCGCGCGCCCCGCTCAGTTCCCGAGTGCGCCAGGGCCGGCGGGCACGTCGACGGCGTGCTCCTGGAGCACCTCGAGCGGGACGATCTCGAGCACGCGCTCGTTCGTGGACGCGAGAACGACGAAGGCCGCGGCGCCGTCCATGTGCGCTCGAAGCCAGTTGGCTGCCGTCACGCACCATCGATCGCCGGGCACCAGGCCGGGGAAGCGGTACTGAGGCACGGGAGTGGTCAGGTCGTTGCCGATCGAGCGTTGATGCTCGAGGAACTCGGCGGTGACGACGGCACAGATCGTGTGGCTTCCCAGATCGTCGACCCCGGTCCGGCAGCATCCGTCCCGGTAGAAGCCGGTCAGAGGGTCGGTACCGCACAGCTCCAGCTCGCCGCCCAGCACGTTCCGATCAGCCATGGGTGCAGTATCGCTCAAGAAGTCGTCCGCGATCGAGGTGTCGGTGCCGACCGGGGCAGCGAACGACCAGGCTGACGGGTTTCAGTCCTGCCCGTGAGGTCCGCGGGAACGCGGACTATGGTGTCCGGAATCGGTGAACGGGCCGCGGGGCGCGAGCGGGCAACTTGCGTTACGTGGGTTGTCGCGTGAAGGGGGGCGAAGTGGCTTCGATTGTCGTCGAGCCTGCGGGTCAGGCACCCGAGAAGGGGCTCAAGTCCGGAGCGCTGGGGCTGATCTCGAGCGTCGTCATCGGAGTCGCCTCGACGGCTCCCGCCTACAGCCTGGCTGCCACGCTCGGATTCGTGGTTGTCGCGATCGGGCTCCAGGCACCGATCGTGACGATTCTCGCTTTCGTGCCGATGTACTTCATCTCCCTCGCCTACCAGGAGATGAACAGGGCCGACCCCGACTGCGGCACGACGTTCACCTGGGCGACCCGGGCCTTCAACCCCCACGTCGGCTGGATGGGCGGCTGGGGCATCATCGCCGCCGACATCCTCGTGATGGCGAGCCTCGCCCAGGTGGCCGGCCAGTACGTGTTCGAGCTCTTCAACGCCAAGGGCATCGGGAACGACCCGACCAGCGGCTGGGTGCTGCTCGTGGGCCTGCTCTGGATCGTGGCCATGACCTGGATCTGCTACGTGGGCATCGAGATCTCGGCCAACTTCCAAAAGGCGCTGTTGGGGATAGAGATCACGATGCTCACGGTGCTTTCGATCTGGGCCCTCGTCAGAGTGGGCAACGGCACCGCCCCGATCGGTCACCTCGTCCCGAGCGGCTCATGGTTCAATCCTTTCGCCGTCAAGCATTTCAGCAATTTCGTCGTCGGACTGGCGGACATGCTCTTCATCTACTGGGGCTGGGACACCGCCGTAGCCTGCAACGAGGAGACCGCCGACGCCGAGACCGTGCCCGGCAAGGCGGCCGTGCATCTCGACCTTCGTCCTCCTCGGCATCTATGCGCTCGTCATCCTCGCCGTTGAGTCCTTCGCCGGCATCGGCTCCAGTGGCATCGGGCTCGGGAACTCCGCCAACTCCGGCGACGTGCTCTCCATGCTCGGCCCGGCCATTTTCGGGCACTCGACGCTGGCCTCGGTCCTGGACCATCTGCTCTTGCTGATGGTGCTCTCCTCGGCGGCGGCCTCGACGCAGACGACCATCTTGCCGACGGCACGGACGACGCTGTCGATGGCGGTCTACAGGGCGATCCCGCGATCGTTCGAGAGGATCCACAAGCGCCACCTCACGCCGACGGTCTCGACGGTGGTGATGGGCGTCGTGTCGATGGCGCTGTACGCGGTCATGAACTACCTTTCGGCCGGCCATGTCATCAGCGACTCGGTCAGCTCGCTCGGGGTGATGATCGCCTTCTACTACGGTCTCACCGGGTTCTCGTGCGTTTGGTACTACCGCAAGAACCTCACCAGCAGCATGCGCAACTTCGTCGTGCAAGGCCTCTTGCCGACGATCGGCGGAGCTGATCCTCTTCTTCCTTCTCGGATGGTCCTTCTGGTACTACTGGCAGTCGGGCAACAGCTACACCCACGTGGGCATCGCCGGCCGCCAGGTCGGAGGCGTGTTCATCCTCGACGTCGGGCTTCTCCTGCTCGGGATCATCTTCATGTTCCTGATGCAGGGCTTCCGGCCCGCCTTCTTCCGGGGTCAGACGCTCAACCGGGAGTCCGCGACGCTCGTGACCGACGACTTTCTCGCCAGGCAGGACAAGGCGAAGTAGCGCCGGAGCTCCCGCCTGGCTCCCGCCTCAGTGCTCCTTGCGGACGACGAGCACCGGGCAATGTGAGTGGTGGACGCACTGGGTGGACACCGAGCCCATCATCAACCCCAGGAAACCCCCGCGACCCCTCGATCCGACCACGAGCAGGCTGGCATCCCGACTGGCCTCGATCAGCACCTGTGCGGGATTGCCCGGAATGCCCAGCCACTCCACCGTGAGGCCGTCGGTCGGCGGAGCCGCGGCCGCGGCCCGCTGCAGCACGTCGTGCGCCTCGTGCTCGGTCTGTTCGTAATAGTCATGGCCGGTGGTCCCGGTCAGGGGCGCGCCCAGGGCGGGGTAGGCGTAGGTCACGTGCAATCGGGCTTGGCGAAGTCGGGCTTCCTCGATGGCGATCTCGAGCGCCGTGGCGGCCTCCGGCGAACCGTCGACTCCGACTACGACCAATGGTGATGGGGGAGCGTCGGTCATTTCGTTTGACTCCTTGGTCCGCGATCTGGGGCGGTGCGGCCACAGCTGCTCTGCCCGAAGAGGCTACGACGACAGCAGTCCTCCCGCTCGCGAGGTTATCCGCGACGCCGGCCCGGCCTCATGCCATGAAACGGAGCGGTCATCCGCCGTTCAGCGCGATCATGTCAGCGAAGGAGGCCGAAAGGTCGATCGGCTCGCCGGGCCTCGCTCCGGTCGTGCGCGTCATCGGCCCGGTGATGGCCCATCTCGATCCGACCCCACGCCGCCTGTCACCCGCTGGCCGGCAGATCAGGTCATCCGACCGACCTCCGGTGCTCTCGACGGCCCGGGCCGCGCCCTTTGCATCGGGGCTCTTTGGGCAGGTCAGAATCTCTGTCTGGCGCGACGGTTGCCGGGTGGCAATACTTGGCTTACTTAACCGGTTCGGTCCCGGTTCGCGGAGGAGACATCGTGCTTTACGGACACTTCGACGACGACCGGCGGGAGTACGTGGTCACCAGGCCAGACACTCCATTGCCGTGGCTCAACTACCTGGGTACCGAGGACTTCTTCGGCATGATCTCGAACACCGCGGGCGGCTGCTCGTTCTACCGGGATGCCCGCTTGCGCCGGCTGACCCGCTACCGGCACAACAACGCGCCTTTGGACCTCGGCGGCCGCTACCTCTACCTCCGGGACGACCTCGACGGGGACTACTGGTCGCCGTCGTGGCAGCCGACCCGGAGCGCGCTCGACTCGTACGAGTGCCGCCACGGACTCTCGTACACGTCCATCTCCTCCGAGCGCAAGGGCATACGCGCCGATCTGCTCTGCTACGTCCCGCTCGGCGAGACCCTCGAGGTGTGGCGACTGACCGTGAGCAACGACCGGGACCGTCGGGCAGATCTGTCGCTCTTCTCCTGCGTGGAGTTCTGCCTCTGGGATGCCCTGGACGACGCGACCAATTTCCAACGGAACTACAACGTCGGCGAGGTCGAGGTGGCAGACGGCGTCATCTACCACAAGACCGAGTACCGGGAGCGCCGCGACCACTTCGCCTACTTCGCATGCTCCGAGCCACTCGCCGGCTTCGACACCCAAAGGGACGTCTTCCTAGGCCCGTATCGGGGATGGGACTCCCCGTTGGCAGTCGAGCGGGGCTGCTCCTTCGACTCGGTCGCGATCGGCTGGGCGCCGATGGGCTCCCATCACGTCCGCCTCTCGCTCGCCCCGTCGGAGACGCGCGAGATCATCTTCGTCCTCGGCTACTCGGAGAACCCGGCCGCCGAGAAGTTCGACCCGCCCGGGTCCCAGACCATCGACAAGACGCGGGTGAGGCCGGTCATCGAGCGATGGCTGACGCCGTCCGAGTTCGACCGCGGCCTGAGGGTGCTACGCGAGAGCTGGGACGAGCTCCTGTCGGTTCTCAGGGTCGAGACCCCCGATCCTGACACGGACCGGATGGTGAACATCTGGAACCAGTACCAGTGCATGGCGACGTTCAACCTCAGCAGGTCGATGTCGTTCTATCGAATCGGGGATCGGCAGGGGAATGGGGTTCCGCGACTCGAGTCAGGACCTGTTCGGATGCCTCCCCATGGTCCCGGATCGGGCGCGCCAGCGGATCCTCGACCTCGCGGCGACCCAGCTTGAGTCCGGGGGCGCCTACCACCAGTACCAGCCGCTCACAAAGCGCGGCAACGACCAGATCGGATCAGGCTTCAACGACGACCCGCTCTGGCTCGTGCTCGCCGTCAGCGCCTACCTCAAGGAGACCGGCGACCTCGGCATCTTGGACGAGCTCGTCCCTTATGACAACGCGCCGGGTACGGAGGCTCCGATCTCCGAGCACCTGGGGCGCTGCGTGCGCTACACGCTCGACCGGCTGGGGCCGCACGGGCTGCCGCTCATCGGCCACGCCGACTGGAACGACTGCCTGAACCTCAACTGCTTCTCGGAGACCCCGGGCGAGTCCTTCCAGACCGCCGACAACCGCGAGGGCGGAGTTGCCGAGTCGTTGTTCATCGCCGGGCAGTTCGTGCTTGCGTGCAAGGAGCTGGCCGCCGTCGCCCGGCTGCTGGGCAACTCCGACCAGGCCGCATCCCTCGAGGCGAGACGCGACGCGCGATGGCCGGCACCGTCGAGGAGCACGGGTGGGACGGCGAGTGGTTCCTACGCGCTTACGACTCCTTCGGCGACGGTTGTCGGCTCGCACTCGAACCCAGAGGGGAAGATCTTCGTCGAGACCCAAGGCATCTGCGTCATGGCAGGGATAGGCGTCGCCGACGGAAGAGCGGCGGGCGCGCTCAAGAGCGTCAGGGAGCTTCTCGCCACCGAGCACGGCATCATGCTCATGTCCCCGCCGTTCACCCGCTACCACCTCGAGCTGGGGGAGATCACCTCCTATCCCCCCGGCTACAAGGAGAACGGCAGCATCTTCTGTCATACCAATCCGTGGATAATGATCGCCGAGACGATCCTCGGAGACGGGGAAACGGCCTTCGACTACTACAAGAGGACCAACCCGTCGGCACGTGCCTCCATCAGTGACGTGCACAGATGCGAGCCCTATGTCTATGTGCAGACGATCGCAGGTCGCGACGCAGCGACGTTCGGCGAGGCGAAGAACTCCTGGCTCACAGGGTCCGCCGCCTGGCATCTCACGGCTATCACGCAGTGGATCCTCGGCATTCGGCCCGAGCTGGAAGGGCTGCGCATCGACCCGGTGCTGCCGCCGGCATGGTCAGGTTTCACCGCCCAACGCCGCTGGCGCGGAGCCACCTACGAGATCAGCGTGCAGCAGGAGAAAGGTTCGAGCGGACGCGTGCGCTGGCTGGAGGTCGACGGGACCAGGGTCGAAGGCAACCTCCTCCGCCCCGCACCTGCAGGATCGACCGTGAAGGTCGTGGCGACCGTGGAGCCGGCTTAGTCGGGCCCGGAGCCCGGCCTGACGGGCGAGCTGCCGGCGCCGAAGGTGCCCGGCCGGAAAGAGGTCGCCCCTAGACCTCGACGGCGTTGGCGGCGATGACATCTCGGTACCAGCGGGCGCTCTCTTTCGGGATGCGCTCCTGTGTCCGGTAGTCGGTGAACACGATGCCGAACCGCTGCCCGTAGCCGTCGGCCCATTCGAAATTGTCGAGGAGGGACCATACAAAGTATCCCCGGAGGTTGACTCCCTGCGTGATTCCCGCATGAGCCGCAGCGAAGTGACGCTTCAAATAGTCGATGCGCTCCGGGTCGTGAACGGTGCCGCCTGGGTCCACGTAGTCGTAGAAGGCGGCTCCGTTCTCGGTTATGTAGAGAGGGATGTCGCCGTAGTCATTGCGTATCCTCAAAAGGACCGCGGTGAGCCCGTCCGGCTCGATCGTCCAGTCCTTCGTCGTTCGGGGCACGTCACTGCGGGGCCGCTCTTCGGCACCGAGCCAATCCCCCAAGGACGAGCCGCGCGTCGGAGCCACGCGCGGGGGGACGGACGCCGACTCGGAGCGGTGTGTAGTAGTTGACCGCAAGAAAGCTGATGTCTGCGTGGATGACCTCGAGGTCGCCCGGTCGCAGAAAGCTATCGCCGATGAGCCGCACGTACTCGTCGAGCAGCCATTCGGGGTAGCTGCCCCGGAGCACAGGGTCGAGGAACCACCGGTTCCGCTGCTGATCGACCCTCTGTGCGGCGGCGGAGTCCTCGGCTGCTGTCGGACGCAGGAGTGATGGGCGACAGGTTGAGCGCGATGCCCGACCTGGGGCGCGGCCCCGGCCGAGTCGGCCAGGGCGCGGCGTCGCCATTCCATGCGCGAGCAACAGGTGATGGGCGGCTATCACGCCGGCACCGATCTCCTTGTGTCCTGGTGCGTGAACACCTGTGGAATAACCGACAAAGGAAGCGCACCAGGGCTCGTTGAGCGTGATCCAGCGATCGACTCGATCTCCCAGTGCAGCGCATGTGACACGGGCGAAATCCTCGAAGCGACTAGCTGTATCCCTGTTCAGCCATCCCCCTGAGTCCTCGAGCGCCTGGGGAAGGTCCCAGTGGTAAAGCGTGGCAACCGGTTCGATCCCCTTGGCTCGCAGGGCATCGACGAGCCGGCGGTAGTAGTCCAAGCCGGCCTGGTTGACGGCGGCCTTGCCGTCAGGTTGCACCCGCGGCCAGGCGATCGAGAAACGATAGGAGGGGATGCCGAGATCCGCGAGCAGATCCACGTCCTGCTCGAGGCGGTGGTAGTGGTCGCAGGCGACGTCACCGTTGTCGCCGTGCAGGGTCGTGCCGGGCCGGTGGCTGAAGGTGTCCCAGATCGAGGGCGTCCGGCCGTCCTCGTCGACCGCCCCTTCGATCTGGTAGGAGGCCGTCGCCACCCCCCAGAGGAATCCGTCCGGGAAAACGAGCTTGTCGGTCATGGCCGCGTTCCTCACTTGAGCTCTGTACCTGTTGACGCCACGAAACGGTCCTGTGCCCGAGGGGCGTCCAGAACGCCGGCGAAGCATAGCTGCCTGTGCCAACTGTGATCGGTTAAGCACCGGGGTGTCGGGCCTGGTACGTTTCGTGACTGCCGTCTGATCGATTGGGCGGCCGACGGGTAGGGAAACCGTGTCTCACGAAACTAACCCGCGTCGCCGGGTGACGATTGCCGACATAGCGATTCGTGCTGGCGTGTCAAAAGGCGCCGTTTCGTACGCCCTCAACGGTCGGCCGGGCATCTCCGAGGCGACCCGCCGTCGCATCCTCGACATCTCCGAGGAGCTCGGGTGGTACCCGAACAGTGCGGCCCGCGCCCTTTCGGCCTCGCGGGCCGGGGCTTGCGGCCTGGTGCTCGCCCGTCCTGCTCGGACCATCGCCTTCGAGCCTTTCTTCATGCAGCTCCTGGCGGGGATGGAGGCGGAGCTCTCCTCCCGCTCGGTGGCTCTCACCATTCAGGTCGTCGACGACGTCGAGGCGGAGATGGCCGTCTACCGTCGCTGGTGGGCCGAGCACCGGGTCGACGGGGTGCTGGTCGTCGACCTGCGCATTGACGACCCCAGGGTCGCGCAGATCGAGAGGCTCGGGCTGCCCGCTGTCGTCATCGGCGGACCCGAGGGCACGGGGAACCTCTCGGCTGTCTGGAGCGACGACGCGGGTGCGGTCACCGACGTCGTGCGGTACCTCGGCCGTCTCGGGCACGAGCGCATCGCACGCGTCGCCGGCGTCCCCGAGTTCCTCCACACCGAGATCCGCACGCAGGCTTTCTTCGCGACGATGGCTGAGCTTTCGCTCTCGCCCCGTCTCGTCACGACCGACTACATGGCCGAGACGGGCGCAAGAGTCACCCGCCACCTCCTTTCGGACCGCACGCCCCCTACGGCCATCGTGTACGACAACGACGTCCTGGCCGTCGCCGGGCTCGGGGTGGCGCACGAGATGGGCCTCTCCGTTCCGCGTGACGTCTCCATCGTGGCCTGGGACGACTCCCTCTACACCCAGGCGGTTCATCCCCCGCTCACGGCAGTCACGCGGGACATCGCGGCCATGGGAATGCATGCGGCCACGGCCCTCCTCGGACTGATCGAGGAGGGCACCATGACCCGCTTCGGCGAGGTCCGCGGCCAGCTCATCCCACGGGGCACGACCGCCCGTCTGGTCGCGCCCGTACTCCTGCCGGGGCATTCGGCGCCTTCGGTGTCCGGCAGCCCGGCGCATCGACCAGGCGTGCTTGACACTTAACCGCGAAAGTAGTTCACTTCGGTTACGACGGGTCCACGGCGGACTTCGCCTGCTCTTGGCTGAACGGCGTTTATCGGGTTCAGATGGGCACAGGAAGCTTGGGAGAAGCGTTGTCGCAGCTTGACCAGGATCGTCCTTGGATTGGCGTGAATTTCTGGTCGCGTGCCGGTGGTCCGCGGATGTGGAGTCGTTACGACGCCGCAGTCGTCCGCGAGGAGCTGGCGGTGCTTGCCGAGCACGGATGCAACGTGACGCGTTCGTTCTGCTTCTGGCCCGATTTCATGCCCCAACCCGAGTATTTGGACCCCTCTGTGCTTGATCGGTTCAGCGACTTTCTCGAAGCGCACCTGGAAGCGGGCCTCGGGACGATCCCCACTTTCATCGTCGGGCACATGTCCGGAGAGAATTGGGACCCGGCTTGGCGTGCCGGGCGAGACCTTACCGCGACGTGTGGCTGGTGTCACAACAGGCCTTCCTCGCCGCCGAGATCGCCCGGCGGTTCGGTTCGCACCCCTCGGTCGTCGGCTGGCTCGTCTCGAACGAGATGCCCCTTTACGGGGGGCCCGGCACGACAGAGGAGATCACCGCGTGGGCGCGGATCCTCGTGCAGGCGATCCGCTCGTCGGGGGCGACCCAGCCGGTGTCCCTCGGTGACGGGGCCTGGGGCGTCGAGGTGACCGGGCGCGACAACGGCTATTCGTTGCGGGCGATCGCACCGATCGTGGATTTCATCGGTCCGCACGTGTACCCGGCGCTCGACGACCAGGTCCGTGCAACGCGACCTCGTCCAGGCGATTCGCTCTCAGGCAGCACCCAGCCGGTGTCCCTCGGAGACGGCGCCTGGGGCGTCGAGGTGCCGGGCGCGACAACGGCTATTCGTTGCGGGCGCTCGCACCGATCGTGGACTTCATCGGTCCGCACGTCTACCCGGCGCTCGACGACCAGGTCCGCAATTCCTTGCCGCGGCGCTGGCCTGCGAGCTCTCGGGCTCTTTCGACAGACCCGTGGTCCTCGAGGAGTTCGGTCTGAGCTCCGATCTCGTGTCGGGTGAGAACGCGGCCGCCTACTACCGCCAGGTCCTCTACACGACCCTGCTGGCCGGCTCACGGGGCTGGATCGCCTGGAACAACTGCGACTACGACAATCTGCGCGAGGAGGACCCGTACCGCCACCACTCCTTCGAGATCCACTTCGGGCTGACCGACTCCGAGGGCCGCCCGAAGCCTCAGCTCCTCGAGATGAAGCACTTCGCCGCGAGGCTCTCCGAGCTGGCCCCGGAGGGGTGGGAGACCCTCGCCGGCGATGCGGCCATAGTTGTGCCCGAGCACTACGAGCGGGTGCTCCCCTTCACCATCCAGCAGTTTCGCGAGGACATGTACGCCGACCTGCTGCAGTGCTACGTCGCGGCGAGGGAGGCCGATCTGCCGGTCTCGCTACTCCGTCGAGCGCGACGGCCTGCCCGCAGGTGCTCGCCTTTACCTGGTGCCGAGCGCCAAGCTGATCACCGCGCCCGGCGCGCAGCGGCTCTTGGCCCTGGCAAAGGGTGGCGCCACCGTCTACGCCTCGTACTTCGCGGGGAGCACGAACAGCCGCCGGGGCCCCTGGATCACGCCGCTCGAGGAGATCTTCGGCGTGCGCCAGCAGCTTCGCTACGGGCTCATCGACCCGATTCTCGAGGACGTCGTGACCTTCGAGCTCGTGGAGGACCTGGGCGAGCTCAAACCAGGGGAAACGCTCTCCTTCAAGGTGGGCGGGAGCGAGAGTGCCAGGGCATTCCTGCCGGTCGAGCCGACCGACGCCAAAGTCTTGGCGGTCGACGCGGCCGGACGTCCCGCACTTTTGAGGCACTCGGTCGGGGCCGGCTCGACCGTGCTCTGCACATATCCCATCGAGCACATGGCGGCGCATCGAGCCTTCGCGAACCCCGAGGACACCTGGCGCCTCTACTCCGCGCTGGCCTCGGCCGCCGGCGTCGCGCGACCGGTGCGCGTGCCGGATCCGCCGCGTGCTCGTAGGCGCCATCCGCGCAGGATCGGACGAGATCGCCGTCTTCGTCAATTGCTCGAGCGACGTCGTCGCCCTCGAGCCCGTGACGGCGGGCGCTCTGAAGCTGCCGCCACTCGGGGAGTGGTCGACGCTCGAGCCGTTCGGCGTGGCCACGGTGGTCTGCGAGGGCTCATCCGGAGGCCTCAGAGAGCCGGCAGGGGTTTCATGATCAACACGAGAGAACAGGAGGAAAAGGAGGGCGGAACCTGAGTCAGCCCGTGCACGGCCGTTCGGAACCCGAGCGGTCAGGCGGGGGCGGCACCATGTCATCGCAGCGTGCAGCATCGTGGCTGCGAGCACTCTAAGACAGGAGATAACTGGGATTATGTCAATCCAAAGAAGAAAGGTGGCACTCGGGCTCGTGACCGCCCTCGCGGCGGCCTCGTTGATGGTGCCATTGCTGAGCGCCGGTATTTCCGGAGCTGCGACCCACTCAACCAGGGACAGCGTTACGAGCTTCCCTCGTAACGAGACGCTCTACACGAGTGGTACCGCCTACAGCGCACCGACCAACTGGAACCCGATGAACCTGGGTAACTACGCAACCGGGACACAGGGCCTGCTGTACGAGACGCTGTTCCTCTACAACCCGTTGAACTCGAAGAACCCCTACATGCCATGGCTCGCGAGGGGCGGCGTGTGGACCGACCCGGGCACCTACAAGATCACGTTGCGCAACGGCCTCACCTGGAGCGACGGGTCAGCCCTGACGTCCGCTGACGTCGCCTACACGATCATGCTCGCCAAGACGAACCCGGCCGTGCCCTACAGCAACCTCGGTCCGTTCATCAAGAGCGTCAGCACGCCGAACAGCCAGACGGTCGTCGTCAACTTCAAGGCAGGCGCCTACACGGTGTGGTCGAACTTCCTCTGGAGCCAGCCGATCGTCAACAAGGCGGTCTGGTCGACGTGGACCCCGGCCCAGCAGATCACCGACGCCAACACGAGTCCGATCGGGTCTGGACCCATGCTCCTCGACTCCGCCGCCACCACGACCCAGTCGGTCGCGTACACGGTCAACCCGAACTGGTGGGGGATCGCGGACCTGGGTCTGAACTTCAGGTTCAAGTACCTCGTTGACGTCGTGAACGGCAGCAACAACGTCGAGCTCGGCCAGCTCCTCGAGAGCAACATCGACCTGAGCAACAACTTCCTCCCTGGCATCTCGCAGCTGATCAGCTCGCCGGCTGCCACAGGCAAGCTCAACGCCTCGGGTGGATACGGCCTCGCGACCTACTACCCGACGGCGCCCTACATGCTGTCGGCGAACACGGTCTGGCTCGAGCCCAACTTGACCAAGGCTCCGATGAACAACCTCAACTTCCGCAAGGCGCTGGCATACGCGATCAACCCGCAGCAGATCGCAAACGTGATCTACTCGAACATCGTGAACCCGGCGACCCCGACAGGGTTGCTGCCGAACCTGGACTCGTTCATCGACAAGGGCGTGGTCTCCAAGTACGGCTACAGCTACAACCCGAAGCTGGCGAAGCAGTACCTGAAGGCGTCGGGCTACAAGGGCCAGAACGTCAAGATCGAGAGCCCGGACGGCTGGACCGACTGGAACACCGGTTCTGAGGTCATCGTCCAGCAGCTGGCAGCTGTCGGCATTCACGCCACGGCATACTTCCCCCAGTACGCCGCTCGCGAGTCCGACCTGACCAACGGCACCTACGACCTGGCACTCGACAACAACGCCGGGCCGAGCTCGACACCGTGGAAGTACTTCGACCGCGTCTTCCAGCTGCCGATCGCAAAGCAGCAGACGGCGCAGCTCAACTGGGAGCGTGACAACAACCCGCAGGCGTGGGCCCTCGTGCAGAAGCTGGGCTCGATCTCGCCCGCCAACACCAAGGGTGCGCAGGCCGTCTACTCGCAGCTCGAGCAGATCTTCCTGCAGACGCTGCCTGAGATCCCGCTCTGGTACAACGGTGCCTGGGCGCAGTACAACACGTCGTACTGGAAGGACTTCCCGACAGTGGCGACCGACCACTACACGCCCATCATGTGGGGTGGCTGGCTCGGCAACATGACCACCGTTCTCGCACTGGCTCACCTGCAGCCGGTCGGGTAACAATCAACTAGCTGCTGCGAACCCGGCCATCTCGGCCCCTGTCAAGCGCAGGGGGCGAGATGGCCGGTCGCAACCGGGAAAGGTCTGACGAGACAGAGCTGTGCGACGGTACCTGGCGAGAAAGCTGATCATCTACGTCGTGACCTTCTGGGTCGCGGCCACGACCGACTGGCTCCTCCCCCGGCTGGTCCCGGGGAACCCGATATCGCTCCTGCTCTCCAAGTTGAGCCTGCAACCCACGACGTACAACGCG
Source organism: uncultured Acidimicrobiaceae bacterium (assembly GCA_963804265.1). GTDB lineage: Bacteria > Actinomycetota > Acidimicrobiia > Acidimicrobiales > Bog-793 > Fen-455. Next base: position 12,636 of record CAWDPZ010000064.1, on the reverse strand, counting down.
ACATACAACCTGTACATGAAGGCGTTCGGCTTCAACCGGCCGTGGTGGAAGCAGTACCTGAGCTTCTGGGACGCTCTTGTCCACGGCAACCTCGGGGTCAGCATCTACGAGTTCCCGAAGCCGGTGACAAGTGTCATCGCAGACTCCGTGCTCTTCACGCTCGGCCTTTTGATCCCGGCGATCCTGCTGGCCTACTTCGCGGGCAACAAGGTCGGAGCCATGGCGGCCCGCCGAAAGTCACTCGACAACACGGTGCTCCCCGTCAGCTACATCCTCACGGGCACGCCGTATCCCTGGCTCGCCCTCCTCCTCGCCTTTCTCTTCGCCGCCGGCGGCATCGGCCACTTCTTCCCGATCTCGGGCGGGTTCTCCTACGGCCTCGTCCCGGGCCTCAACTGGACCTTCGTCTGGAGTCTCGCGACCCACTGGGTGCTGCCCTTCCTCACCTTGTTCCTGGTCGCCTTCGGCGGCTGGGCGATCGGAATGAGGAACCTCATCATCTACGAGCTCGAGTCCGACTACTCGCACTACCTCGAAGCCCTCGGGGCTCCTCCGAAGCTCGTTCGCAAGTACGCCTACAAGAACGCGCGACTGCCCCAGATAACGGGGTTGGCCCTGCAGCTCGGCGTGCTCGTGGGCGGGGCGGTGCTCACCGAGGTGACGTTCTCCTACCCGGGCCTCGGCTTCCTTGTCCTCAAAGCGATCGGCAACGACGACTACTTCTTGCTCCAGGGCATTTTCATGTTCATAATCATCGGGGTCCTCGCGTCCAACTTCATCATCGACATCGTCTACGTGCTCGTCGACCCGCGCACCCGCGTGGGGATCGCCGGTGCATAGACGGCGCGCCCTGCGCAGGAGACCGACATGACCGTTGTAGGCCACGACCGTGAGGTCGCCACGAGCCCCTCGGGCGTCGATGCGCCCGCGCCCGTTGCGAGCTCCGGCAAGGGGCCGACCAAGCGCAGGCGCTTTGAGTTCCTCTACTTCGCGGTGCGCAACCCGAAGCTGATAATCGGGCTCAGTCTCGTCCTTTTGTTCGTGCTGATCGCCTTCATCGGCCCGCTGTTCGTGAAGCACCCGTACACGACCTTCTACCTGCCGTTCAGGCCTCCGTCGGCCCAGTACTGGTTCGGCACGAACTACTTCGGAAATGACGTCTTCGCAGAGTTCGTGTACGGCCTGCGCGAAAGCTTGTTCGTCGGGCTCCTCGCCGGCTGCGGGGCCACGGTCATCGGCATGACCCTTGGCTTCGTCGCCGGTTACAAGGGGGGCCTCGTCGACGAGGGTCTCAACGTGCTCACCAACGTGCTGCTCACGCTCCCCACTCTCGTGCTCCTCATCCTGGTCGCGGGCTTTCTCCAGCACACGAGCGCCCTCACCGAGGCGCTCCTCATCGCCTGCACGACCTGGACATGGTCCATGCGCGCCATACGGGCACAGACCTTCTCCCTCGTGTCGCGCGACTTCGTCGGCCTGGCCCGGCTGTCGGGCGAGAAGAGCCGCTCGATAATCCTGCGCGAGATCGCGCCCAACATGAGCTCGTATCTGTTCCTGGTGTTCATCCTGCTCTTCGGAAGCTCCATCCTCACCGCGGCCGGCCTCGACTTTCTCGGACTGGGGCCGCCGAACGGCATGTCGCTCGGCATCATGATGGAGCAGGCCACCGACTGGAGCGCCCTCCAGCTGCACCTGTGGTGGTGGTTCATACCGCCCGGCGTGGCCATCACCTCCGTCGTCGGGGGTCTTTACCTGGCCAATGTCGGGCTCGACGAGGTGTTCAACCCGAAGCTGCGGGCTCTGTAGCACATGGCGCTCAAGGTCGATCATCTCCGCGTCTGTTACCGCACCTTGCGCGGTGACGTGAATGCCGTGGACGACGTCAGCTTCGAGATCGGCGACGGTGAGATCATGGGTCTGGCCGGCGAGTCCGGTTGCGGCAAGTCGACCCTCGGCAACAGCCTGGTTCGCATGGACGTCCGCATGCGGGTGGTCGGAGGCGGCGCCGAGCTCGACGGCCAGAAGATGCCGCTGTCGGACGACAAGGCGATGCGCGAATTCCGCTTCAAGCAGGTGTCGATCGTCCCCCAGTACGCCATGAGCGCTCTCAACCCCACGCGGCGGGTGGGCAGGATGGTCTCCGAGCTGTTGAAATCGAGAGGCTTCGACTACAAGGCGACGCTCCCCGAGCTCGAGCGCCGCGTCAAGCTCGTCGGGCTCGATGCTGACGTGCTGACACGGTTCCCGATCGAGCTCTCAGGCGGCATGAAGCAACGCACCGTGATGGTCATATCGACGCTGCTCAACCCTTCGCTGCTGATCGCGGACGAGGTCACGTCCGCCCTCGACGTCTCCACCCAGCGCGCCGTCGGCGAGATGCTGCTCGAGTTCCGCGATCGGCAGTTTGTCAAGAGCATGATGGTGATCACTCACGACCTGTCGATCCTGGCGCAGGTCGCTGACACGATCCTCGTCATGTACGCGGGCAAGCTCGCCGAGAAGGCGAGCGCCGAGGTGGTCATCGGCAGCCCACTGCACCCGTACACGCAGCTGCTCATCTCCTCGCTCCCAGAGGTCGGGGTGCGCCACGACGAGCACACGCTCGTCGGCATTCCCGGGCGGCCCCCGTCGCTGCTCAACCCGCCTGTCGGGTGCAGGTTCCGCGAGAGGTGCCCGTTCGCCTTCGACCGCTGCGGTGAGGAGCCTCCGTTCGTGGAGGTGAAGCCGGGTCACTCGGTTGCGTGCTGGCTGTACGCAGACGCCGGATTGCCGGCGGGAGGCGCCGCGCAGTGCTGAAGCTCGACAACGTGACCAAGGTCTTCAAGACAGGTTCGTTCGGCGGCAGCTCGCTGCCGGCGGTGCGCGGGACGAGCTTCGAGATCCGCCCCGGCGAGGTGACCGCTCTCATCGGCGAGAGCGGGAGCGGCAAGTCGACCCTCGGGAAGATGATCCTGCGGCTGACGCCGGTCACCTCGGGGACGATCACCTTCGAGGGAACGGACATCTCAGCCCTGAAAGGCAGGAGCCTGCGCGAGTACTACCGGCACGTCCAAGGCGTGTTCCAGGACCCGTTCAGCTCCTACAACCCGGTGTTCAGGGCCGACCGTGTCTTCGCGACGATCAAGCGGTCCTACTTCCCGGGCGTGACGAGCTCGGAGTGGCGCGAGCGGGTGGCGGCGACCCTCGAGTCCGTCGGTCTCAACCCCGCCGACGTGCTCGACAAGTTCACTCATCAGCTCTCGGGTGGCCAGCTGCAGCGGATCCTGATCGCACGGGCGTTGCTCCTCGACATCAAGATCCTCGTGGCCGACGAGATCATCAGCATGCTCGACGCCTCCACGCGAGTCGACGTGCTCAACCTGCTCTCGAACCTCAAGGGACGAGGACTCGGGGTGCTCTTCATCACCCACGACCTCTCTCTCGGCAATTACATCGCCGAACGCACGATCATTCTGCGCCGCGGCCTGATCGTGGAGATGGGCGCGACCGCGAAGGTGTTCGACAATCCCCAGCACGCCTACACGAAGATGCTTCTGACCGCTGTGCCTCAGCTTCACAAGAAGTGGGAAGCCGGGTCGGCTCCTCAAGGTCGAGCCGTACCCTGTTGCCCCGGCGGACGAGCCCAGTGCCGACCGCTACTCCAAGAGCGCCTTGCACCCGCTCGCCGGCCACCACAGGCGGCTGGCTCGTAAGGGTGCCGTCGCCGAGGCCGAGCGCGAGGCGGCGCGCGAGAACCGAACCGACACCTACCTGCGGATGCACGAAGAAGCTCAGCCGCTGGTCGAGGTAGAGGAAGACCACTTCGTGGCGACCGCCGCCGCAGCGGAGCTGACCTTGCCCCTACTCTGATGGGAACACGAGGAAGGGGGGCGCCGTGACAGGGTGGCTCGCGAGGGCGCGCAGCCGGGGACGGGTGGCACTTGTCCTGACGGCCTGCCTGATCGGAGGTTTCGCCAGCCTCGGGGCATCCTCGAGCACCAAGATGACCTCGAACCGGTCGGTGACCTCCGCCGCCGCGGTGCAAAAGGGCATCTCCTGCACGCACCCCGAGACGCATCCCAAGGTCATCGGCAAGCCCCACCTGAGCTCGATCCCGAGGCTCGTAGCCGTGACGCTCCAGCCGCACAATGGCGGGCTCGGGATCTCCTACCGGTTCCAAAGGCCGCTGGTCGCCGCCCCCGCGGGCGTGCTCATCTCGTGGCACGTGTTCGTCTACCGGGATCGTCAGCAAGCCGCCGACCCGGCGGCCGGCATCACGCTCACCGTCGAGGATCGGGGCGCGGGCTGGCAACCTTCGGGTTGGACGATCACGACCGCCGCGGGCACGAACCTCGGCCAGGTGGACGGCAACGTGTACATCAACAAGTCCCGCGACGAGTTGTCCGTCTTCTTCCCGAAAGGCTTCGCCAACCTGCGCACCCCGTTCTTCTGGTACTCGAACGAATGGGAAATCAGGGCGTTCCTTCCGACCAAGAAGAACAAGCCGGACTACACCGTCAATGGCTCGGTCTCGTTCGACTGCCCGGCCGGGGTCAACGAGAGCGGCCAGCCGGACCCGAGATTGCTCCTGCACGCGACCGGTTGATCGTCTGACAAGGAGCTCTCGCAAGTCCCAGCTTCGGCTTCGTGACTCCGGATAATCACTCGCCCGCTGCCGGCGGTCCGCGAGCAAATGAGATGCACATGGCAGCTGTAACCTTGTACGAACACGTCTAACATATAGTGCAGAGCGTTCAACACCAGGCTCTCCCCCCAAGGCCGGAGAAAAATGAGCACCGTCAAGCTTTTCGGGCAACAGGAATTGGCCAACATCCCGTGGGAAGATCGTCCAGAAGGAGCACACGGGCCCATCTGGCGCTACTCCCGCAATCCCGTGATACCGCGAGACCTTATCCCGACGTCCAACAGCATCTTCAACAGTGCTGTCGTCCCCTATGAAGGCCGTTTTGCAGGAGTGTTCCGCTGCGACGACTGGACGAGGCGGATGGAGTTGCACGTGGGCTTTTCGGACGACGGCCTCCAATGGGACATCGCCGCCGAACCGCTGCAATTCGCCTGCGACGACCCCGAGATCGGCCACTTCGTCTACGGCTACGATCCCCGGGTCGTCCGCATCGATGACCGTTACTACGTCACGTGGTGCAACTGGTACCACGGCCCCACCATCGGGGTCGCCTGGACAGATGACTTTCAGACGTTCCACCAGCTGGAGAACGCCTATCTTCCCTTCAACCGCAATGGCGTCCTCTTTCCGCGCAAGGTCGACGGCCGCTTTGCCATGCTGTCGCGACCATCGGACAACGGCCACACACCTTTCGGCGACGTCTTCTACAGCGAGAGCCCGGACCTCTGCTTTTGGGGCCGACACCGCCATGTGATGAGCCCCGTCCCCAACTCCTGGCAGGCGACGAAGGTCGGCGGGGGCCCCGTTCCGATAGAGACATCGGAGGGCTGGCTGCTCGTGTACCACGGCGTACTGACTTCCTGCAACGGCTATGTGTACAGCGCAGGAGTGGCGTTGCTGGACCTGGACGAGCCATGGAGGCTGATAGCCCGCTCAGCCCCCTATATTCTTTCGCCGCAGACGTCTTACGAGTGCGTGGGTGACGTGGCGAATGTTGTGTTCCCGTGCGCCATGCTTTGCGACGAACCCACCGGCCGACTGGCGATCTATTATGGTGCTGCCGATACCGTCACGGCAATGGCATTCGGCTATGTCTCTGAGCTGGTCGAGTTCGCAAAGGAGCACTCGCTGCCCGTGTGACGCCTGGTCGACGGTGGCCGATCGGGACCGTCATGCCGTCATGAAGATGCACCCGGCCCGGGTGGCGTTGCGACGGGAAGCCGCGCCCCGTCCCTCAAGTAGACCGGGATCTTCGCCAAAGGCGCCTGGGCGACGACCACTTCACCGCTCGGCACGTGGGCACCGGTCCAGGCGTCAGTCCACTCGGCTCCCACCGGGAGGTAGACCGGTCGTTCCCGTGCTCCCTGCTCGAGCACCGGCGCCACGAGAAGATCCCGACCGAACATGAACTGGTCGTCCACGGACCAGGCGGCCTCGTCGTCGGGGAACTCGAGCAGGAGCGGGCGCATGATGGGCACACCCGTCCTGCTGGTCTCGTCGGCCTGGGCGTGCAGATAGGGCCGCAACCGCTCTCGCAGCAGCACGTAGCTCTTGAGAATGTCGTACGCCTCGTCCCCGTCGGACCAGATCTCGTTCGGTCCACCGGTCATCATAGTCCGATCCCATCGGCACCTGGGGCTTTCGGTCCCCGTGCGAGCGGAATATCGGGCAGAAGGCCCCGTACTGGAACCAGCGCACGAAGAGCTCCCGGAAACCGGGATCGTCAGGGTCGCCCCCGAAGAACCCACCGATGTCGGTTGTCCACCAGGGCATGCCGCTCATTGCCACGTTGAGGCCGCCACGTACCTGGACACCGAGCGAGTCAAAGGTGGTGGGGGTGTCCCCCGACCAGAGTGCCGCGCCGTAGCGCTGGCTGCCGGCCCAGGCGGACCGGACAAGGGTGAGGATCTCCTCCTCTCCGCGACCGACCATGCCTTCGTAAAAGCCGCGGGCGTGCTCGCGGGGGTAGAGGTTCGCGACCTCAAGGCCCGGCCCCGCTGCGAACCTCAGGCTCCCGGGGTAACCCGGCTTGATCTCGGGTTCACACGCGTCCAGCCAGAAGACCCGGACGCCGGCTTTGTAGTAGCCGTTCTCGATCTGCTGCCAGATGTACTCACGCGCCTCGGGGTTGGTGGCGTCGTAGAAGGCGGACCCGACCCAGGCACCGACTCCCCGTTCGGGCCAGGTGGCGTGGAAGGTCGGGCCTTGCTCGCTGGAGATCAGCAAGCCGCGGTCCAACATGGGCTTGTAGTTCACCGAAAGGGGGGTGAGGCAGGGCCAGACGGAGACCATGAGCTTGGTACCCATGAGCTCTAGCTCGCTCACCATGGCGGTCGGGTCGGGCCACTCCGTCGCGTCAAAGCTCCAGTCCCCTATGTGCTCCCAGTGCAGGAAGTCGCTCACGATGACGGCCAGCGGGACTCCTCGGCGGTGGTACTCCCCCGCGACGCCGAGCAATTCCTCCTGAGTTCGGTAGCGGAGCTTGCTCTGCCAAAAGCCGCTCGCCCAGGAAGGCAGTTTCGGTACGTGCCCGGTGGCGTCGGCGTAGCGGGACAAGATCTCGGCCGGGTTGTCCCCCGCTGTCACCCAGTAGTCGACCTGGCGGGCGCTGTCTGCCACCCAGCGGGTTCCGTTGGCAGCCAGCTCGACACGACCGACGGCAGGCGAGTTCCAGAGGAATCCGTAGCCTCTGCTCGACACCATGAACGGGATCGAGACCTCCGCGTTACGCTGCACCAGGTCGATGACGAGCCCTTTTTGATCGAGGCGCCCGTGGAGATGCTGCCCGAGCCCGAAGAGCTTCTCGCCGTCGTAGGCCTTGAAGCGTTGCTCTATGCGGTAGTGCCCGTTGCCGTTGGCCACGAACAACCTCGGCCCGGGCCACCAGAAGTGGGCTTTTGTCCTCAGCGAGCAGCTCTCGGCCGTCATCGGACCGCGAGAAGCTGACCGTCCCATCGGCGGAGACCTCCGCCCTCAGCTTGCCGTTGACGAGGGTTCCTCCTCGCCGCCTGCCCCATCCACAAGGGAAGGCCCCAGCCCCGACCAGCGCCCCCGGCAAGTTTTCGGCGACCTGACCCTGGCCGGCACGGACTCTGATCGAGTCCGGGCCCCAGGGCTCCAGACGCAACCTCTCCTGGCCGAAGGACAACTCGAGCACTGAACCGTTCTCGTCGAACATCTAGGTACCTTTCTGGAAAACATGAGCCACTGAAAAGGTTTCTTTTGGCGTCTTGCGGCAGGCCGGTCATCTTTTTGACCGCGGCCCTTGTTCCAGAAGGCCCTTCTCGGTCGATGGCTCTTTGAGCCTTGACGGTTGGTCCGCGTCCTGCCGATCGACTTCGATCCAAAGCGCGCACGCCCACTTCAGTCTCGCAAGGGCACGCCACGGTGCTGCCAGGCACCACCGTGGCAGGCAACGGATCCCGGGCCCACCTTCGGCGAGGAGGCGAACCGCCGTGCGCCCCATCTCGACTGCGGGCACGCTGACGTGTGTCAGCGACCTGACCGCGTGTCTGGTCAGTTCGCTCACCTCGACGGTGACGACAGAAACCTGGGCGGGAACCCGCTTGCCCGTTGGTGAGAGCGCGTGCATGACGAGGTCGATCATGCCTTCGTTGTGAACTATCAGGGCGGTCAGTGACGGTTGTTCTTCGAATAGAGCGTCGAGTGCGCGCTCGATGCCCTCGACCGTCGCCTCCATGGGGCGGCCGTGGAAGGCGAGCCCGGCGCTCTTGACGGCCGTGGCCACCCCACGAAAGAGCGCGTGGGCGTAGGCGAGGTTCTTCTCGAACGCCCCTGGAGGCGATGCGAGCAGTCCCACGTGCCGGTGGCCGACGTTCACAAGGTGCTCAACGCACAGACGGCCGGCGGATTCGAAATCGAAATCGACGTAAGGCACTTTGACGGGCATCGACGGCAGTCCGACGGAGACGGCGGGAATGCCAGTCTTTCCACGAGCTTCAGGCGTTCGTCGTCGATGCGAACCTCCATGAGGACGACCCTGTCGACCAGCTTGCTCTTGACGACAGAGTCGATCTCCGACACGCCCCCCTCACCCGTGAGCAGGATCACGTTCCAGCCGCGCAGGCGGGCGGCATCCACGACTCCATAGACGAAGGTCATGACCGTGGGCCAGGTCGCCCAGTCGTAGAAAGGTACGACGAGCGCCATGACATCGGTCTTGCCCGCGCAGTGGAGCGGGCACCGGCATGGGGCGTGAAGTCGAGCTTCTGTATGGACTGAAAGACTCGGGCGCACGTCTGTTCCGAGATGCTCCGGTTGCCGCTCAGAACGTAGGAGACAGTGCTCGGGAGACCCCGGCATGCTTGGCGACGTCACTTATGGTCGCGCCCCAGGGACTCTCTCTTTCGCCAGCGACGCTTTGGTCTTTGGCGGATTCGACACGCCATCTTCATCGCGCTCACCGCGTATAGGAGTCAAGTCTCCCACTGTCGCCGCTCTCACTCTTTGGTGGAGCCAGCCAGAATACCGGTGACCAAGGCACGCTGGGCGAACAGGAAGACGATCAGGACAGGGGCGACGGCGATCAAGGCTGCCAGGGCCAGTTCGGGCCGTAAAATGTTGAGGTCGTTGCCGCCCAGGGTGGGGTTGAACGAGGGCGTGTTCTCGAGCAGGTACTGCAGGCCCACCTGGACAGGAAACTTGGTGTCTTCTATGAACATCACGTAGGGAAGGAAGAAGTTCGTCCAGTCGGCGGCGGAGGCAAAGAAGGCGATAAGAGCCACTATGGGACGGGCGAGAGGCAGGGCGACCCGGCGGAAGACGCCCCATTCGCTGCACCCGTCGACCCGGGCGGCGGCAAGGAGGTCCTTCGGTATCGTCGAGGAGAAGAAGATGTAGGAGAGGTAAACGCCGAACGGGAAGAACCCAAAGGGCAGGATCACCGAGAACGGCGTATCTGTGAGGTTCACCGCGTTCATCTCGAGGAACAGTGGGAGTACCAGCACGCTGGCGGGCATGATCATCACGATCAGCGTGATGGTCAAGAGCACTCTCCGGCCGATGAACTGCGTCAGGGCCAATCCGTAGCCTGCAGGGATGGCGCAAACCATGGCGAGGAGCACGCCCCCGACGGAGTAGATCGCAGAGTTCTCGAGCCAGCTCAACAGCTCGTGGTTCTGGAAGGTGAACAAATTGCTCCACGCCTGTGCCAGAGCGTGGAACGACCCGAAGGCGAGGGGGTTGTTGAACACCAACTGGTGGTCGGTCTTTGTGGGGGCGAGAAGAAGCCAGATCACCGGGACGACGAAGAACGCCGTGAAAGCCAGCATGGCGATGAACCAGAGCAGCATGGCCGCAGTTGTGCCGCCTCCGGCGCCGAGGTCGGGCGGGGGGCGTGGCCGTCATCGGGCGCGACCTGCCTCGGCTCGGACCCCTGCCGGGCAGTCACCTGCGTCATGGCGTCAGCACCTATTCGATCTCGAACAGCTTGGAGCGGAAAACGAGCAATGCCACGAACATCAACCCCAGCACCAGCAGGTCCACGGAGATCGCGGCTGCCTCGTTGAAGTCACCGTTCTGGGTGGCGACGTAGTAGGCGAGCTGGTTCGGAGACCACACCGGCGGCACCATCCCGAGACTCGCCTCGCCGACCAACAGCGGCTCGACGAAGATCTGGGTCCCGGCCGCGAAGGCGAGGATGCACATGTAGACGACCCATCGCTTGATCAAAGGCAGCTTTATACGGAAGGCCATTTGCCAGACGTTGGCGCCGTCGACCTTGGCGGAGTCGATCACCTCGTCTGAGATGTTGTTGAGCGCCCCGTGCATGACGACGATCCAGCCGCCCGCCCCGGTCCAGAACGCCATGATGGCGAAGACCACGGGCAGGTGGGCCGGCTCTATCGTCTGGCCGAGCTCGGAGTAGTTGAACAAGGAGAGCACGAAGTGCCACGGGCTGACGGTCGGGTCCAGCATGAACAGCCAGACAACCACGCTCGCCGACCCTGCGAGGGCCCCCGGGACGTAGAAGAGGAACCGGAAGACGGCCCCTGACCGGCGCAGGCCCCCATGGAGCATGAGCGCCAGGAACAACACGAAGACCACCAGGGCCACGAGCCAGATCGCAAGATAGGCCGCGATGTGTTCAAAAGCGGGCAGGAACCGGAAGTCCTTCGCGCTGGACACGAAGTTGGAGAAGGCGCTGAAGTGCCCGTTGTTGGGATTGGTGAGGGACAGGTAGATGGCATAGCCGCTCGGGCCGACACCAAACAGCGCCAGAAGCACCACGTAGCCGGCTACGAACAGGTAGCCGGCTCCGTGGCGGCGCCCACGCAGCCGCCCGTTCCCGGGCAGCGCCCCTGCCGGGACGGGCGAGCTGGTGGGCTTGCTCAAGAGATGCTGTCCTACGAGTGACTGACGACCGTGTAGCCGTCGGTCATGGCGTAATTCTTGATCGAGGCGGCAAATCCTGGGATCAGGGAAGAAACGCTCTTGCCTTCCAGAAGCCCCGGAGAAACCGTGCTGTTCCAGATCCCGTAGACGTCGTCGCGCGTCTGGGACCAACCCGGCCAGACCTCACCGGCGGCCTGGGCGAAGACCGGGCCAGAGGGCTCACGTAGTAGCCGCCGCGTCCTCTTTTGCTATCCACTGGCTTGCCACCGGCTTGTACGCCGGGTACCCGGGGGACAGGAACTGGGATGCGAAAATGGTCGCCATCCAGGTCACCAACGGGGCCGCGGCCTTGGGCTGGGTCGTGTGCGAAGAGATGATCCACAAGCCACCGCCGACATCGCCGGTCAGCTTCTGGGAGCTGCCGGCCCACTGCAACGGGGGCGCAGCGGCCATCTGGCCTTTGGGAATGTTGAGCGCGCTGGAGGGCGAGAAGATGGACCCCCCGTACCACGCTGGCCCGACCATCATGAGGATCCTGGCGCTGTACTTCTGGTCGAAGCTGGCGCCGAAGACACCGCCCGAGACAGCCGGCACGGATCCGTCTTTCGCCAGCGGGTTGAGGAGGTTGGCCATCCCCGTGCAAATCGGCGAGCTCGGGTTATCCAGCAGCTTCGTCGGGGTGAGAAGCTCGTTGATCGGGCATCCTGCTGCCTGCAGATAGACCGAGTCGTCGAAGGAGTTGCCGAGCGAGCCGATGATGTAGCCCGGATGGTTCTTGGCAACGTTCTCGCCGATTGCCTGCCACTGCTGCCAGGTCGTGGGAACCTTGTAGCCGAACAACTTCATCGCCGGAGCGTTGTACCACAGCACGTCGAAAGCAAGGTCGTTGCGAAGGCAGTAGAGCGTGGTGCCGATGTAGCACGGAGCCAGAGAGCCCTTGGCGAAGTTGTTGAGCACCGAAGTCGGGATCAGGCTGTTCAGCGCCCCTGCGTAGTGGAACGTAGGGTCGGCGAGCGAGGTGACGTCGTTCTGCTCCGCAGAGAAGATGACGTCCGGCCACCCGTGTCCGGTGCGGTTGAACAGGGACACCTTGGTCTGCATCGTGCCCGAGCCGTTCGCGTCGGCATCGAAGATGACCATGCTGATCTTCTGGCCCGGGTGCGCCTTCATGTAGGCCTGCAGCATCGGTTTCCGCGTAGCGTCCACCCACACGACGAGCGGCGCCGCGGTCGCATGATGGATCGCAGCCGGCCGCGGCGCCGCGCTGCTGATGCCGCCTGTGACGATCATGCCCATGGAGAGCGCCAGTCCGCTCACGAGCACGTACGCCGATTTGCGCTGCCGTCGGGACCCGTCTCCTTCGAGGATAACCGTAGTTTCATTATCTCCCCTTTCCCTTTCGTTGCCGTTTGGTTCGCAGTCGGGGTTGCCAAGTGGACCTGCTCAGTCGAATCAATTCGATTGAGATGCCACCAACGACCACTCAGTCAAATTGAGGTGGTAAACGTTTTCTACTCTCTCTGAGGGGTGCCGTCAAGAGAAGGCGCCGCCGCCGGAGGACCCGGATCGACCCCCTCTTCTCAGCTGCTGCTGAATCAAGCGCCGCGGCGCCTGACGCGGGTGCGATCGAGCTTCGATCGGTGGGTTCTGGCAGGTCG
>CAWDPZ010000063.1:0-71178 GCA_963804265.1 uncultured Acidimicrobiaceae bacterium | reverse complement strand
ATCAGGGACGTCGGTCACGTCTCGGTCGCCGATCCAGATCCGGCCGTGGCTCGGGCGCTCCAGGCCCGCGAGCATCCGCAGCGAGGTCGTCTTGCCGCAGCCCGACGGGCCGACCAGCACGACGGAATTTCGCCCTCGCGGATGTCGAGGTTCAGGTCGGTGACAACCGGGTTGCCGTCGAAGAACTTCCAGATGCTCTCGAACCGGATCCCGCTCACCCCGCCGCTCCTCCGTCGCCTCGCGGACAGGGTGCTACGGCGATCACCGCGTCGAGCGTGCTCAGTGCGTCGACCACGTCCCCCTTCACACGCCGCCTGAATTCACCCCTGGGAAGCAATCGGCAATTCCGCCTATACCGGCCCCCCCGGTGCACTGCCGGGACGGTAACGGGATTACAACGGTTTGTCAATAACTACTATCAAACTTACACAAGTCTCGGCCGGGCTCGTCGCTCGTCAGTGTGCTGAACAACGAGTAGCGCGACGCGCGATAGACGTGCTGGGCGAACTGGATCGCCGCGCCCGCGCTCTTCATAGGTGGTCCGCTCCATCGTGACGAGTGCGGTTCCCCGGGGCTCTCCCAACAGGCGCGCCCTCCGCCGCGCTGGCGTTCTTCGCAGAGACGCGCTGGATAGCACGCGCAGGGTGGATGCCTCTCGCCCGCAACAGTTCGTAGAGGCCGTGCACCTCGAGCATGTCGCTGCTGAGGTGACGAGTGACGTGGGGATGTAGTTGTGCATCAGGGCGATCGGTTCGCCCTCGCCGAATCGCAAGCGCTCCAGGTAGACCACGAGCTGGCCCTTGTCGAGTCCTAATGCCCCTTTCACAAGCCCAGACGCCTTCACGACCTCGTTGTGCAGCACCCGGGTGGCGGGTCGCTTGCCGGCTTCGGCGAGGTCATCGAAAAGGCTGGTCAGCCTTACCGAACGGCTCACCTTGCCCTTGGTGACTCCATCCGCCCCTGGCCGCGGCGGCGCAGCACCAGGCCTTTGTCGACAAGGTAACAGAAAGCAGGCCACGCGCACCGTCGGCCGAGACAGGCCGAGGTCCTCGGCCATCTTCACCTCGGTCTCGAGCCGGTCCCCCGAGCTGAGCGCACCCGCGAGGATCTCGGCCTCGACATGCTGGGCCAGCTGGAAATACAGCGGCACGGGGCTGGCCCGGTCCAGCGTGACCGTCCCCGCGGGGTTATCAGGCTATCCAGGTGGTTTGGGGCATGGGCAGTCCTTCGTGACACGGTGGCGGATAAGCCTTCCTCAACAGAGACCCAAGTGTTCTTGTCCTAACATATGGCGTCAGCGTGTGACGTTGCGAGTTCCCTGTGCCACACCGCGGCCACGAGCAGAAGCGGACGACATGCACGCTGGCGTGCCCTTCGATGTCTTGACCATCGGTCGGGTCGGCGTCGACTTCTACCCCACCACCCACGGCAGCATCGTCGAGGTCCGGCACTTCGACAAGTTCCTCGGCGGCAGCCCGTCCAACGTCGCCGTGGGCCACGAGCACGTCTCGGTGAACGAGCACCGCGGTGATCGGCACCGCACGGGCCGGATCCACTGGGTGAGTACGTCCACGTCGCGGCTGCGCAATTTCGGTGTCGACGACCGCTTCGTCGCCTCGGTCGAGGGCCTACAGACGCCGGTGACCTTCTGTGAGATCTTCCCGCCCGACCGCTTTCCGATCTACTTCTACCGGGCGCCGAAGGCGCCCGACCTGGAGATCTACCCCGAGGAACTCGATCTCGACGCCATTCATGCGGCACGCCTGTTCTGGGCGACGGTGAGCGGACTTTCAGCCGAGCCGAGCCGGGCGGCGACGATGGCCGCCCTCGCCCACGCGCTCACGCCGGCACCCGACGATGCTCGATCTCGACTATCGCGCCTCGTTCTGGTCGAGCCGCGACGACGCGACCGAGGCCACCGGGCAGGCGCTCTGCACGCGACCATCGCCGTAGGCAACCTCGAGGAGGTCGAGGTCGCCGTCGGCACGCGGGTCCCGACAGCGCGGCCGACCGGCTCCTCGACCTCGGTCTCGAGCTCGCGGTTGTCAAGCTCGGTCCCGGGGGCGTGGTGGCCAAGTCCCGCACCGAGCGCGTCGCGGTGCCGCCGCTGCCGGTGACGGTGGTGAACGGGCTCGGTGCCGGCGACGCCTTCGGCGGCTCCCTGTGCCACGGGGTGCTCGCCAACTGGCCGCTCGCCGGCACGGTGCGCTTCGCCAGCGCCGCCGGGGCGATCGTGGCCTCGAGGCTCGCCTGCTCCGAGGCGATGCCGACGGCCCCCGAGGTCGAGGACATCCTGAGAAGGGGGAAGATGTGAACGACCAGAACCGCCGCGGACTGTCCGAGGCGCGGTTTCACCGCCCGGGCGCTGTGGCTGAGGCTTCGGCGGCCCGCAAGGTGCGCGACGGCTGGGGTTCTGACCGGCTCCTCATCGTGGCCGCAGACCACCCCGCGCGTGGCGTCATCGAGGTCGGCGACGTCCCGGGGGCGATGGGTGACCGCTACGACATGCTCGACCGCCTGACTACCGTGCTCGCCGTGCCCGGGGTCGATGGGGTTCTCGGCTCGCCCGACGTGATCGAGGACCTGCTGCTGCTCGGCGTGCTCGACGACAAGATCGTCTTCGGTTCGATGAACCGGGGCGGTCTCGCCAACGCGACCTTCGAGTACGACGACCGCTTCACCGGGTATGACGCCGCGTCGGTAGCGGCCTCGCGCCTCGACGGCGGCAAGATGCTCCTGCGCATCAACCTCGAGGACCCTGCAACCGCCGACACGCTGAGCGTGTGCTCGAGCGCGATCACAGAGCTCGCCCTCGAGCGAAAGGTCGCGATGGTCGAGCCCTTCATGAGCCGCCGCGTGAACGGGCGGGCGGTGAGCGACCTCTCCACCGAAGCGATCATCCGCTCGATGTCGATCGCCGCGGCGCTCGGCGCAACGTCGGCCTACACCTGGCTCAAGGTCCCGGTGGTCGACGACATGGCCCCTGTTGCCGAGGCGACGACCCTGCCGGTGGTTCTGCTCGGGGGAGCTGCGCCGACCGCCCGGAGGAGATGTTCGACGCGCTGGAAACGCGCGCTCGCCCAGCCCGGTGTGCGGGGCCTGGTCGTCGGGCGCAATCTGCTCTATCCCAAGGACGACGACGTCGCGACCGCGGTCAAGACCGCGGCAGGCCTCCTGTGAAGGTCCACTTCCACCGGCCGCCGCTCGCGCCCGACGCAGACGGGGTGGCGGTCGATGTGAGCCCGGCCAACGCCGGCTGGACCTACTTGTCGATGCGCGTCGTCGCGATCGGTGCCGGGAGCACCTACGAGTTCGCGACGGGCTCCTCGGAGTGGATCGTCCTGCCGCTTGCCGGGTCGGCGCGGGTCTCGTGCGAAGGACGGTCGCTCG
The DNA here is from genome assembly GCA_963804265.1 of uncultured Acidimicrobiaceae bacterium. Taxonomy (GTDB): domain Bacteria; phylum Actinomycetota; class Acidimicrobiia; order Acidimicrobiales; family Bog-793; genus Fen-455. The sequence goes on along the minus strand of CAWDPZ010000063.1, from coordinate 67,788 downwards.
AGCTCGAGGGACGAGACAGCGTCTTTGCCCGCGTCACGGACTTCGCCTATGTGCCACGCGGGCGCGGGCGTGACGGTGGCCAGCGACGCCGGGGCCCGCCTCGCCTCTGCGGGGCGCTCGCCGAGCGGACCCTGCCCTTCCGCTACGGACCTGCAGAGGAAGTGCCGGTCGAGTTGCGCGGCGCCGGCTCGGCCAGCCGGCAGTGCAACAATTTCTCCGCGCCGGACGCCTTCGAGACCGACCGCCTCGTCTCGGTGGAGGTGCTCGTGCCCGGCGGCAACTGGGCCTCGTACCCCCCGCACAAGCACGACGAGGCCCGCGAGGGTGAGGCTCAGCTCGAGGAGATCTACTACTTCGAGGTGACCGGCGGCGCCGGGGCGCACACCCGGGTCCGGGGGCCTACCAGCGCGTCTACACCTCGGGCCCCGGGCGCGAGATTGACGTTCTCGCCGAGGTCAAGACCGGCGACGTCGTCCTCATTCCTTACGGCTACCACGGCCCGACGATGGCCGGCCGGGCTACGGCGTCTACTTCCTCAACGTGCTGGCAGGCCCCGCGAGCGAGCGGAGCATGGCATTCTGCGACGACCCGACACACGCCTGGGTCCGCGCCCCTGGCAGGACCAAACCCTCGACCCGAGGCTGCCCATGACCTCGTACCGGGGCAAGCCATGAGGTTGACAGTCGCGCAGGCGCTCGTGCGCTTCCTCGCCGCCCAGGAAATCGAGCGAGACGGCAAGCGCCACCGCTTCTTCGCCGGCTGTCTCGGCATCTTCGGCCACGGCAACGTCGCCGGACTGGGCCAGGCGCTGCTCGAGGCCGGGGACGACTTCCCCTACTATCTCGCCCGCAACGAGCAGGCGATGGTCCACACCGCTGTCGGCCACGCGCGCATGTCCGACCGGCTCGCGCCTTCGCCTGCACGACGTCGATCGGCCCGGGCGCGACCAACCTCGTGACCGGTGCCGCGGTCGCGACCGCCAACCGTATCCCCGTGCTGCTGTTGCCCGGCGACGTCTTCGCGACACGCCGCGCCAACCCAGTCCTCCAGGAGCTCGAGGACCCGACCAGCCTGGATGTCTCGGTCAACGACTGCCTGCGCCCTGTCTCGCGCTACTTCGACCGGATCTGGCGGCCCGAGCAGCTGGCCGCCGCCCTGCTCAACGCGATGCGCGTCCTCCCCGACCCTGCCGAGACCGGCGCGGTCACGCTCGCCCTGCCACAGGATCTCGCCACAGAGGCCTTCGACGTGCCCGAAGGACTGCTCGGGGCGCGCGTGGCGGGTCTGGTGCCCACCGGCTGAGCCCGAGCTCCTCGACGCCGTTGCCGCAATGGTCCGCGCGTCGCGCCGGCCGCTCCTTGTCGCCGGGGGTGGGGTCATCTACTCGGGCGCGACGGACGCCCTCGTGGCCCTGGCCGAAGCGACAGGGCTGCCGGTCGCCGAGACCCAGGCAGGCAAGGGCGCGGTTCGCTATGACCACCCGGCGAGCCTCGGGGCACTGGGGGCGACCGGGACCACCGCAGCCAACCGGGTCGCGGGCGACGCCGACCTCGTGATAGGACCGGCACGCGGTGGACGACTTCACCAGGTACCGCGCGAATAGCCTTCCAGCGCACCGACGTGAAGTTCGTCAACGTCAACGTGACGCCCTTCGACTCCGCCAAGCTCGCCGCAGTGCCCGTGGTCGCGGACGCCGCGCGCCGCACTCGAGGCGCTCGCCGCCCGCCTGGACCCCTGGCGGGTCGACCCGGCATACGAGGCGCGCTGCCGCGAGCTCGCAGCCGAGTGGAACCGACTGTCGAGGCTGCCTACGCGGAGCGACACTCGCCCCTCAGCCAAGCCGAGGTCGTCGGCCTCGTCGAGGCCGCGACCGACGATCGCGACGTCGTCGTCGCCGCGGCCGGCAGTCTTCCCGGCGACCTGCACAAACTCTGGCGCGCGCGTGACCCGAAGGGCTACCACGTGGAATACGCATACTCCTGCATGGGCTACGAGGTCGCTGCGGGGCTGGGCGTGAAGATGGCCGACCCGACCCGCGAGGTGGTCGTCATGGTCGGCGACGGCTCATGGCTCATGATGAGCTCGGAGATCGTCACCGCGGTCGCGGAGGGCGTCAACTCGTCGTCGTCCTCGTCGTCAACCATGGCTTCGCCTCGATCGGCAACCTCTCCGAGTCCGTCGGCGCCGAGCGCCTCGGCACCCGGTACCGCTACCGGGCCGAGAGCGGCCTCGACGGGGCGATGTTGCCGGTCGACCTGGCGGCCAACGCGGCCAGCCTGGCGCGGCAGGTGATGCGCGCCTCGACGCGCGAGGAGCTGGCGAGCGTGCTGGCAAGCGCGGGCTGGCCGAGTCGACCACGGTCGTAGTTGTCGAGACCGATCCCCTCGTGCCCGCGCCCGACTCAGAGTCGTGGTGGGACGTGCCGGTTGCCGAGGTTGCGACCCGCCCCGCGGCGCTCGCCGCGGCGAGCGCTACGACACCGAGCGGCCCCGCCAGAGGTCGCTGCTCTCACCAACCGCCGCGCCTGAACCGCCCGGCTCCCGCTGACCCGACGCGGCGGGCGCGGCTGTGGAGTGGAGGCCGACGCCCGACGAGCGCGCGGCCGACGACGTCGCGTTCACTCGCGCGCCTTCGCCGGGGCTACGACGATCTTCGTCGTCTTCGGAACGACGACGTCCCTCTACGGGCCCCTGCTCCTCACCTTCGCCCACCGCTTCCACGTCTCGCTTCCCACGGCCGGCGTGGTGCTGAGCGTCCACTTCCTAGGAGCGCTCTGCGGTGTGCCGCTTGCATGGGCCGCGCTGCAGCGCTACCCCGGGCAACGCGGTGCTGGCCGGCGCGCTCGCCACCATGGCGCTCGGCGCGGTAGGCGCCGCGCTGGCCCGCGGCTTCGAGGAGCTGTTGGCCAGCATCGTGGTCATCGGCCTGGGCTTCGGCGGCACTGACCTCTCGCTCAACTCGCTGTTGGTGCGCGCCTCCGAAGCCAGCCGCGCCCACCGGCTCAGCGTGGCCAACGCCGGCTACAGCATCGGCTCGGTCGTCGGGCCTTTGTTGGTGATCGTCGCGCGCCCATCGCACTACCCCCTGATCTTTGCCGCCGGTCGGGCTTTGCCGCGCTGGCACTCACCGCCAGCACTCGCGGGGTGGGCTCCCCGCGTGCGGCGCGAGCCCACCCGCGCCCCTCGACATCCGCAACGGCGCGCAGTCCTGGGAGTCTTTGTCCGCGGCCTACGTCCTCTACGTGGCGACGGAGTCCGCTGCCGCCGGCTGGATCGCGCCCCAGCTGCAACGAGTCGGCTATTCCCAGTCAACCGGCGCCGTCGTGACCGCCGGGTTCTGGCTCGGTCTGGCCGTCGGCCGATTCCTGGCGGGGCCGGTACACCGGCGCGTCAGCGACCGGCGGCTGGTCCTCGTCGGCTTGGCGGTGACTGCGGCACTGGCGCTGGCCGCGTGCGGTCGATGGCCTGGCGCCTGCCGCCTACCCGCTGGCAGGGCTCAGCCTGGCGCTCGTCTACCCGATGGGGCTCATCTGGTTTACCAACCTCAACCCTGGTGACGGCGACGGCGTGGCGATCCTGATCCTCACGATGATGGCCGGCGGCGTGATCGGACCGGCGTTGACAGGCGTGGCGGTGTCGGTCGCCGGTGTCCGGGCGGTCCCGGTATGCGTCGCGGCCTTCGCGGCGGCCGACTTGGCCGTCTTTGTCATCGCAAGGCAGTTCGCGGCGCCACCGCAGTCAAACGCCGGCTCGGCGGATTCCCCTCATTAGCCGACGCTGTCGGTAGGTTTCCTCCCACGATCCTCTTCTCCTCCGTAAGCGCGCCAGGCAATCCCAGCTGCCTGGCGAGACTTCCGCGGTGATATCTACAGGTTTGCCGCGATCTTTTCCCTTGGGGCGCCCCGCTCAAGGAGCGTGCGCGGGATGTCGACAAAGACCGCATACACCGAAGGCCGCGCTCCACCTCCGAGGGGCGCGGCCTTTGGTGAGTAGTCGGGCGCCCGAGCCGTTCCCCCGAGCAACGAGCTCCGCCCTCGAACAGCGCCGGCATCTGCCTCACCGGGGCATGCGTCCGGCCGCCGACCCGGACAATAGGCCGACCAGGCACGACGGGCGGGGGGAATGACTCGACGATGTCCGGCGTTTCAACCCGCTGGAACGATTCTGCCGTCCATTGAACGAGATTTTCGGGGGACACCAACATGAGCGGTATGGAACCGGCCGCGGGCTCGCACGCCGAGGAGCTCGACCCGAAGCGATGGGGCATCCTCGCGGTCATTGTCATCGCCCAGCTCATGGTGGTGCTGGACGCCTCGATCGTGACGATCGCGCTGCCCTCGGCGCAGCGTTCGCTCGGGATCTCGGTGGCCAACAGGCAGTGGGTGATCACTGCGTACACCTTGGCTTTCGGCGGCTTCCTGCTCCTCGGAGGTCGCGTCGCCGACTTCTGGGGCCGTAGGCGGATGTTCATCGTCGGCCTGATCGGATTCGCCGGAGCCTCCGCGCTAGGAGGGCTGGCCGTCGACCAGGCCATGCTCTTCGGCGCCCGGGCGCTGCAAGGCGCCTTCGCGGCTCTCATGGCGCCTGCGGCCTTGTCGATCCTGACGACCACGTTCCAGGGCGACCCCTCAGAGCGAGCCAAGGCTTTCGGTGCCTTCGGCGCCGTCTCCGGCGGGGCGGGGCCGTCGGTGTGCTCGGCGGCGGGCTCCTCACCCAGTACGCCTCCTGGCGCTGGTGCCTGCTCGTGAACGTCCCGATTGCGATCGCGGCCGCAGTCGCAGCCACCAGGACCGTCCACGAGAGCCGCGCAGGCGCCAAGACCCGTTATGACGTTCCCGGTGCGCTCCTGTCCACCTTGGGCCTGGTGAGCCTCGTGTACGGATTCACCAAGGCCGAGTCCGACGGGTGGGGCTCCACGCCGACTCTCGTGTTCCTCGCGGTGGCCGTTGCCCTTCTGATCGTCTTCATCCTGGTCGAGTACGCCTCCACCCATCCGCTGCTGCCGTTGCGGGTCGTGGAGGATCGCAACCGGGCGGGCGCCTTCCTGGCGTCGCTGCTCACGGGAGCCGGGCTGTTCGCCATGTTCGTGTTCCTCAGCTACTACTTCCAGCAGGTTCTGCGCTACTCCGCGCTCCGGGCCGGTGTGGCCTTCCTGCCCTTTGCTGTGGGCATAATCCTTGCGGCCGCGGCGTCTACGACATTGGTGCCCCGCATCGGCGCCCGGGTGCCCATGACGCTCGGTCTTCTCATCGGTGCCGTCGGGTTGGCGTGGCTAACCAAGATCGGCGTGCACACCTCCTTCTGGACTCACGTGCTCCCTCCCGAGATCCTCATGAGCGTCGGGCTGGGCCTGGCATTCCCTCCGCTCAGCAGCACCGCGCTCATAAGAGTCAGGGACCAGGACTCCGGAGTGGCGAGCGCGCTCGTGAACACGACCCAGCAGATAGGCGGATCTCTTGGCACCGCCCTGCTCAATACCCTGGCCGCCACCGCGACCGCCAACTACATCGCGGCTCACGGTCGGGCATTCGCGCCAGCCGGGATCGTGCACGGGTTCTCGGTCGCCTTCGCTCTCGGCGCCGGCCTGCTCGTGCTCGCCGCCATCGTGTGTGCGGTATTCGTCACGAGCGGCAAACGCGAGGTGCTGCACGGCGCCACCTCACCGGTTCCTGCCGCCGGAACCTGATCGTGAGCTGTCGGGAGCCACAACCGGCTCGAACTGAGGGCCCCGGTCGTCAAGAAGAGCAAACTGCGTAGACAGTCCCCAGGTCATAGGTGCTCGGGTTGGCAGTCTCGGCCTCCCAGCCTGTGGGCGCGCTGCTCGGCGAGCCGGCCGTCGGCTCGGACTTGTTGACGCTCGTGGAGTAGAGCTCGGTCTTCACGCCACCGGAGACGGCCACCGGCTCGGCTGCAGGGCAGGTCACGATCCCGTAGGTGTCATAGGTCGGGCTGCCCTGTGAGGGATCGCTCGTGTCCTGCGACATCTGCGCGGTGACCACCACCTCGTCCGCGGCGGTGTAGCTCTGCCCCGCGGTCCCTTCGGGCCCCTCGTGCCCACAGCGCCTCTCGGTCCCGTGGCACCCCTTGCGCCCGCAGGCCCTCGGCCGCCCCTCTCGGTCCCGTGGCACCCCTCGCGCCCATAGCGCCCTCGGGCCACGATCACCTCTTGCACCTATCGTGACGGGTGAACTGCCCGAGGGACACGACCCGTTCGGGCGCGCCAGCTTCAGCACGCCCGAGTTGGTCGAGCACGCCTTCACCGCATGGCTGCTGAGAGCCATGGCCGCCCCGGCCGTGCCGACGACACCGAGCACCAATCCGGCGGCGACACCTACGAGCAGCATTCGCATCTTGCAGGTACCAGTCTTCATCTGCTCACCTCCAGACGACCGGTCGGCTCGCTGGCCGGCGGGCGTACCGACCGATGCTACGCGTCAGGCCCCGGGAGAGCCGGGCGCAGGCGCCGGTCCGTACGAGGGACAATCGACCGTCGCGTCACGGCTCTAGCCACCGCGGGGGCGGCCCGCAAGCCCACGTCGGCCACCGACAAGCTTCCCCTCGGGACGTCAAAGTTCAGTCGGGGCCGGTCCCCGGGCTGTCTGTGAATTTGCACTGATCGAGGCACTAATAGAGACGGCCCATCGTGCCGATAAGACGGTGTGCTCGATTCGACGCGGACGTCCAGGGACGAAGGCTCGCCGGCGGCGCCCGCTCGCCCGGCAGACGTCCGTGCGCGTTGGTTCGCCACGTTGCTGGCCCACTCCAGCGACCTGATCGCCGTCGTCGACGACCAGGCGCGGGTGATCTACGCCAACCCGGTCGCCGAGCAGATGCTCGGCTTCGTCCCCGAAGAGCAATTCGGGCGGAACATGTTCGAGCTGATCCATCCCGACGACCTCGAGCCGACAGCGACGAAATTCGTCGAGGTCATCCGCGGGGAAGGCACCCACTCGCCCTCGGTCTTCCGCTTCCAGTCAGCATCGGGCGAGTGGAGGGTTCTCGAGGTCACGGCCACGAACTGCTTGCACGACCCGGAGATCAACGGCATCGTGCTCAATGCCCACGACGTCACCGAGCAGACGATCCTGTCCCGGGCGATCCGCACCCTGAGCCTGGCCAACGAGGTCCTCGTGCACGCCACCGACGAGGCGAGCCTGATCTCCGACACCTGCAGAACCATCGTCAGATCCGGCGAGTACCTGCTGGCGTGGGTGGGCTGCGCCGAGCACGACGAGGACAAGAGCGTCCGACCGGTGGCGTCCTCGGGTCGCGCCGACTACCTCGACGGCCTCCACCTCAGCTGGGGCGAGGACGAGTCGGGTCGGGGACCGACCGGCGTCTCGATACGAACGCGCCAGGTGCAGGTTGTGAACGACGTCCGTCGGTCGAAGGAAATTCGCACCCGTGGACGGCCAGGGCCGACGCGCACGGACTTCGGGCATCGTGCTCCCTGCCGCTCGTCGTCGGCGACGACGTCTTCGGCGCCCTCATGATCTATGCGGGCGATCCGGGCGCCTTTGGACCCGGGGAGATCTCGGTGCTGAGCGAGCTGGCAGACGACCTGTCCTATGGCATCGGGCGCATCCGGGATGCCGAACGGCTCGCCCGCAACGAGTCGCTGTTCCGCGAGGCCGAGCGACTCGCCCGGGTCGGGCACTGGGAATGGGACCTCGCCAGCGGGCGGGTCGAGTTCATGGCCGAAGAGATCTTCACGATCCACGGGATAGCGCCCTCGGACTGGAAAGGCACCTTCGATGCCCTCCTGAGCTCGTCCATCCCGGGGATCGCGCCGGCTTCCGGGAGGCGATCGACCACGCCCTCATCCACGGCAATGCGCAGCTGGAGCACCGCGTCGTGCGCCCCGACGGCGAGGTCTGCTTCGTCCGCAAGAGCACAGAGGCGATCGGCGACGGCGCACGGGACGCCCGTCCGACTGGTCGCCACCTGCCAGGACATCACCGAACAAAAGCTGGCCGAGCGCGAGATCGAGCACTCGCGGCAATTCCTGGCCGCCATCACCGACAACATGGCCGAGGGGATGATGGCCACCGACGGCGAGGGCCTGGTGACCTTCGTCAACGCCGCCGCCGAGAGGCTTCTCGGCTGGCGGGCCGCTGACCTTCTCGGCAAGTCCACGCACGGCATCTGCCATTTCCAGCACACGGACGGCTCCGTCTATCCGGTGGAGGAGTGCCCGCTTCGCGGCGTGTGGCAGGGCGGTGAGGCGCTCATCGTCGAGTACGACACCTTTGTCCGCAAGGACGGCTCGTATCTCCCGGTCGCCTACAGCGCCTCGCCCCTTCAAGACGGACCGCACCCGCGGCGCGGTCGTCGTGTTCGCCGACGTGAGCCAGCAGACGGCCGAGCGCCTCCGCGTCGAGCGCGAGCTCGAGAAGCTCAGCTGGGTCGGCCGGATCCGAGATGCCCTCGATCAGCACAGGTTCGTCCTCTATGCGCAGCCGATCCTGGACCTGGCGACGAACGCCGTCGTCCAGAACGAGCTGCTCATCAGGATGCTGACTCCCACGGGCGAGATCGTGCCGCCTGACCGGTTCCTCCCTACGGCCGAAGAGTACGGGCTGATCTCCGAGATAGACCGTTGGGTCGTCGGCGAGACCGCCCGCCTGGCGGCGGAGGGCCACCACGTGGAATTCAACCTCTCTGCCAAGTCGGTCGTGAACCAGAACATGCTCGCGGTTGTCCGTGACGCTCTCGAGCTCCACGGCGCCGACCCGGGGCTGGTGGTGTGCGAGATCACCGAGACCGCCCTCATGAGCGACACGGCCGCGGCCGAGGCCTTCGTGCAGGGCTTGAACGACCTGGGCTGCCAGGTGGCCCTCGACGACTTCGGCGCCGGCTACGGCGGATTCGCGTACTTGAAGCGGCTCCCCGTCTCCTATCTGAAGATCGACCAGGAATTCGTCCGAGATCTCACCCAAGAAGCATCGAGCCGCCACGTCGTCTCCGCCGTCGTGAGCCTGGCCAAGGCCTTCTCCTTGATCACCGTCGCCGAGGCCGCCGAGGACGAGGCCACCGTCGAGCTCCTGCGTGAGCTCGGCGTGGACAGGGCGCAGGGATTCGTGATCGCCCGGCCGGGGCCGCTCGACGAGGTTCTTGGAGCCCGAGCTGCCAGCTGAGCCCTTGGGACGCATCACCTCTGGGCTCTGCAGCGGCGGATTAGGCTCTCGAGCTGGTGTCGCCGATCCGGGTCGTCCTAGCGGAGGACAACGCGCTCTTCCGCGAGGGGATCTCGCGACTGATCGAGTCCCACACGGACCTAGAGCTCGCCGGCGTTGCCTCTGACCTTCCCCAGCTGTTGGAGCTCATCGCCCAGCACCGGCCCGACGTGGTGGTGACAGACATCCGGATGCCCCCGACGGGCACCGACGAGGGCATCCAGGCCGCGGCTTGGCTCCGCGAGAACCAACCGGCGGCAGGCGTCGTTGTGCTCAGCCAGTACACCGCACCGGCCTATGCCCTGGCCCTGTTGCAAGAAGGCTCGGCGGGACGCGCCTACCTTCTGAAAGAGCGAGTGGCGGGAGCCAACGAGCTGGCCCAGGCGATCCGCGTCGTGGCAGGCGGTGGGTCGGTCATCGACCCGCTCGTCGTGGACGAGCTCGTCCGCGCCCGGGCCAGCCACCGCAAGTCGGACCTCGAGTGGCTGACCCCGAGGGAGTCCGAGATCCTCGCCGAGATGGCCCAGGGAAAGTCGAACGGGGCCATCGCCGACACGCTTCGCGTCTCCGAGCGGGCCGTCGAGAAACATTCGAACACGATCTTCTCCAAGCTCGGCCTCTCCGAGGAGCGCGACGTGAACCGCCGCGTGAAGGCGGTGCTCGTCTACCTGAGCGCCCAGTCGGGAAGCTAGAGGGCTGAGGGGTACTAGCTACACCGAAGTCCGTGTGGCACCTCCAACGATTGCCGGCCGTGCCCATGAGAGAATGGACAGTTGATGGACTCCCCCCTCTCCGTCATCGTCGTCGACGATCAGGCCCCGTTCAGGCTGGCGGCGCGGGCCGTCGTGCGACGGACGGAAGGCTTCGAACTGGTGGGCGAGGCCGCCAATGGGCTCGAGGCGATATCGCTTGCCGACTCGCTCCACCCTGACCTCGTGCTGATGGACATCAACATGCCGGAGATGGGAGGGCTGGAGGCGACCCGGCGGATAGTCGCCGAACACCCGGGCATGGTCGTGTTCTTGTGCTCCACCTACGACGTGAACGACCTTCCTGCCGATGCCAAGACGAGCGGGGCGCGGGCGTACATGCACAAGGAGCAGTTCGGGCCGTCGACGCTGCGGCGGCTCTGGGAGGAGCGCGACTCGAACGGGTTCGTCAGCTGAGAGGGACCGAGCCGCGGATCTCGGTCCCGTGACCCGGCTCTGACTCCCAACGCACGGAGCCACCGATCGCGCCCAGGCGGTCCATCATGTTCACAAAACCGTGGCCGCGCTGGGCTTTGCGGACGTCGAAACCGGGGCCGTCGTCGGCTACCGAGAACAGCAACCCTCCGGACTCCTCCCACACGCGGACCGTGACGTGCGCGTCCGGCGCGTGCTTGCTGGCGTTCTGCAGAGCCTCGAGGCAGCAGAAGTAGATGGCGGCCTCGACGTCGCCGTCGTAACGGCCGATCCCGTCGGTCTGCAGCTCGATGTCGAGGGGGCTCCGGGTGACAACCGGGCGAAGAGCGCCGGCGAGGCCGCTGTCGACGAGGAGGGGCGGGTAGATGCCGTGGGCGAGCTCGCGAAGCTCCTGGATCGTGTCCTGCACCGCGCTGCCGAGCTCGTCGAGCATCTCAACTGCCCCTTCGGGATCCTCGACGACGATGTCCTTCACGAGGCGCAGGTTGACCGCCAGGGCCACCAGGTGCTGCTGGGCGCCATCATGCAGGTTGCGCTCGACGCGGCGGCGCTCGGCGTCACCGCTGGCCACGATGCGAGCCCTGGAGGCGCGCAGCTCGTCGGCCTGGCGGCGCAGCTCGTCGAGGGAGGTCTGCAGCGCGGTGTCCAGCTGGGCGTTGTGAAATGCGAGTCCGACCTGGCGGGCAAGCTCGGTGAGGACACGGTCGTCCTCCTCGCTGAAGTTCACGGCGCCTTCGCTGCGGGCCACGACGATCGTGCCGAGGAGCTCACCGGCATGGCAGATCGGGGCGACCCTGATCGGGCCCGCGGGACGGCCGTCCAACAGCGCGGGCATCCACACCGACGCCCAGGCGTTGCCGGACACGCCCGCATGGGTTATGACCGGGCGCTCCCGGGCGGACACGACCAGAGACGCGCCCCGCGATCGGGCACCGACACCGCCAGCTCGAGGACCTCGCCCGAGCCTGTGTAGACCTCCGCCGACTGGAGGGCGAGGGTCTTGCGCAGCGACTCGGCAAGCTGCAGGAGCAGCTCGTCCATGGGGATGGCCCGGGTCAGGCGGCTGCCGAAGGTGCGGACCACCTCGTCTGGGGCTTCGCGTGCCCGTAGACAAAGCGCGTCGCCATACGGGCGAACCGGTCACGGGCCGGGATGTAGCCGACAGCCGCGATGGCGGCGGCCACGATCGACAACCCGAGCACCTCGCGGTCGGTCGTGCCCGTCGGTGTCTTGCCCAGCCCACGGACCACGACGAGGTAGATGGCAGCCACGACGACGGTGAACCCGAGAATCGAGAGGAGGTTCACGAGGAGCCGGTCGGCATGCCCCGCAAGACGGGGGACGGCCGCGCACAAAAGGCCGAGTCCCGCCAGCACCGTCGCCGCCGCGGCCAGGACGGCGATCTGGGCAGGCCAGGCGACGAGCAAGTTGAGCGTGACCGCGACGAGGACCACCTCGGCCGCGAGGGCGGCGCCCACGGCGATCCACTGCATCCGCTGGCGGCCAGAGGCGGGGCGTCCAGATAGCGTGCCTGCACGGTGGGAAGAGTGCTGGCGACGGCCACCAGCCACCCGACGGCCGCCGGCCATGGGGCGAGCACGTGGAACGTCGTCGTGAGCACGGCTGCGAGGGCGATCGCCACCGCGTACCACAAGGCCGCGCCGACCTGACGGGACCTGCGCCCGAGCACGCCGTTGGGCAGCGACAGCAGTCCGTGGACCGAGATCGCCATCGCCAACAGGGCGGCGAAGACGGCCACGACGTGGGCCGGGCTGTGGACGGGGTGGACCTTCGCCAGGGCGAGGCGAGACCCGGCCGCGGCGACGCCGCGACAAGCGCGCCCAGAAGGACGATCCAGCCGAGGCGCGGCGCCTGGGCGTGGTCACGAGACCCGCGGCGGAGGTGCAGAGGACAGCCACTCCGATCACGACCCCGAGCGCCCGATGGCCCAGGAGGGGGACGAGACGAGCGAGACCACCACGAGGGCGACCGTGGCGGCGAACGCCAGCACGCCGGGGAGCATCCAGCGGACGTGGACGCGCTCGGCCGCCGCCGCTGTGGCAGGCGCCGCTCCGGCCGCCGAATCCACCGTCACCGTCGATCCCTTCGTCCTCAAAGCGTCCCGATGGCGGTCACGCTCTCGACCGCGCCCCGGCCGGTGTCGGACTCGTCGCCGACGATGCGACCGTCTCGCATCCTGAGGACGGTGTCGGCGGCGGCCGCCACGTCCGGGTCGTGGGTGACGAGCACGATCGTCTGGCCTCCCGCGTGGAGGCGGCTCAGCAGCTCGATGACCTCCTGCCCCCCGGCGGAGTCGAGTGCTCCCGTCGGCTCGTCGGCGAGCAGCAGCGTGGGCTCGTTGGCGAGCGCCCGAGCGATGGCGAGCCGTTGCCGCTGACCGCCGGAGAGAACGCCGGGCATGGCCGATACCTTGTCGCCGATCCCGAGCAGGTCCAGCAGGTCTCGGGCCCGCGTCTCAGCGGCCTTGCGCTTGCGGCCCGCGATGATGGCGGGAAGAGCGACGTTCTCCAACACGGTCATGCCCTCGAGCAGGTTGAAGAACTGGAAGACGATCCCGATGTGCCGACGGCGCATCCGGGCGAGCTCGTCCTCGGTGCTCCCGGTCACCTCTTCTCCTGCGACTTTGATGACGCCCTCGTCCGCCACGTCGAGGCCGGCAACCAGATTGAGCAGGGTCGACTTGCCGCAGCCCGACGGCCCCATGAGAGCGAGGAACGTGCCGCGCTCGACGGTCAGGTCGACTCCTCTTAAGGCCCGAACCGGGGCGTTCTCGGCCTCGAAGGTCTTGCGGACCCCGCGCACCTCCAGAGCCGGCGTAGCGCTGTTGGCACCGGTCGTCTGGTCCGAGCATTCGGTATCTGTCATTTCGTTCCCCCTTCGATGTTCAACGCGGCCGGCGATCGGGCGGCACCAGCCGCGCCGCCGCCGGATGAAGACCCGCCCCAGGACAAGAGCTTGTAGGCGACGACGGGCGTGTCCCGGCCCTTCACCAGCTGCTCTTCGAGCGCGAGAGTGGTCACCTCGCAGGTGAGGGCACGTAACGTAGCTCCCGAGAGCACCGTCTCGCCGGCCGCGGCAAGCTGCTGCAGGCGCTGGGAGAGGTTCACCGTGTCGCCCACGAGCGTGTACTCGAGACGCTCCTCGGACCCGAGCAGGGCCGCGGCGGCCTCACCGGTCGAAAGACCCAGGCCGAGGCCGAAAGCGGGCAGGCCCTCGGCACTCCAGCGCTCGTTGATCTCGGCCTGGCCCGCGTGCATGGCGACGGAAGCCGCCACGGCGCGGTCCGCGTGGTCCACCTGCGACACGGGTGCGCCGAAGACCGCCATGACGGCGTCGCCGACGAACTGCATCACGGTGCCCCCTTCTCCGAGGATCGCCTTGTTCATGGCGGCACGGTGGGTGTTCAGCTGTCCTGCCAGCTGGCTCGGGTCGGCATGCTCCGCGATGGACGAGTAGGAGCGGATGTCGCTCATGACCACGGTCACCTCGACTCGCTCGGTCTCGCCGATGCGACGGCCCTCCGAGCGCAGCTTCTCCGCGAGCCCGCCGGGCAGGAGCCGGGAGAGGGTCTCACCCTGCTCCTCCCGGTCGACGATGGCCTGGTGCAACAGGCGCAGGCGGTGAAGCGCCCCCTGGTTGCCGGCCGAGACCCCCTGGGCGAGCTTCAAGAACACCGCCTCCACCTCGGTGTCCACCGCTTCGGGCGGTACGCCCCGCGCAGCTGCGATGGCCTTGATCGGCTTGCCCTCGGCCACGAGGGCGAGGAGCGCCTCCTCGGGCTCTGTGAGGGCGCCTCCCGAGGTCACCGGCCGCACGAGCGCCTCGACTATCGCCGGGTCGAGTGCCGTACCACCTGTCGCCACGGCACGGATCGCCTCGACCAGCTGGTTGCCCTCGGCGATGTGGTCCTTCAGGAGGTAGCCGTATCCGGCCGATCCTTCCGCCAAGAGGGAGACGGCGTATTCGGGGTCGTCGTACTGCGACAGGATGACGACGCCCGTCCCGGGATGGCGCTTGCGCACCTCTTTGGCGGCGTCGATCCCCTCCCGGTTGAACGACGGCGGCATACGGATGTCGGTCACGAGCACCTGTGGCGCCGTAGCGGTCGCCCCGGCGACGGTGCCGTCGTAGTCGGCGGCCACTCCGACGACCGAAAGGTCGGCATGGCGTTCGATCAGGGCGCGCACGCCCTCGCGCACGATGAGGTTGTCGTCCGCGAGGAAGACCTCGATCGTCCTCGGGCTGTCGGCCGTGGCATCCATGTCACTACAAGTTGTCGCATGCCGGGCGCTCTCACACCAGGTGGGAGACCCCCATGCGTGGGGGGTGCTAGGACCACCCCCCGCGCATGGTCAGCACCCTTCTAGATGCCTGCAAACGGACGGATCATCTTCTCATGCGATACGAGAGCCGCGTGACCTCACTGTCCTGGATTCCCTCCGAGGCCGTCGTCGGTGGCACCCGGTTGCCCTTCGACGCCGGGGTTGCCCACTACGACCAGCCACCCCCCGAGGTTCTCGAGGACCTCGACGCGCTGAGGCAGGCCGACCGCTTCCGCTTCGCCAACCAGCTCGCCGGCTGGATCGAGGTCGACAAGTCCGGCTGGATCAAGAGCGCGGGCTACTCGGGCGGCGGTCAGATCGGGAGCACCACCGTGCGTGTCGGCGGCCTCAGCCACGTGTTCCAGGCCGTCGCGCTGCCCGACATCCAGCGCAAGCCGGAGCGCGGCGAAGGTTGGGTCCGCTTCACCCAGACCGCCGGCGGCCGGACCGGGATGCCCGCGCCACGGCGCGTGCGCCGCGCACCGTTCGTCCAGTGGCAGGCTCCGCTCGCCTGGACGACGCTCACGCTCACCATGCACGCCGACGGGACCTCCGAGGGAGTGCTGAGCGGCGCCAGCCGCTTCCCCCGCCACTGGGTCTACGACGACCAGGGCCGCCTCACAAGCAAGTCCGGGCTCATCGACTTCAAGGACTGGTACCGCAAATCGTTCGGCAAGCACACGCCGTGGGGCGATCAGGAGTCGGACGCCCTCGTCACCGTCGTCGAGTCCGCCCTCGAGCGGTCGCTGTCGGGCAAGGTCATGCGCGGGGCGGCCAAACCTAAGATAAGGAAGGTCAAGGCGGGTACGACTCTCGTCCGCCAGGGTGAGGAGGGCTCTGAGGTGTACCTGATTCTCGACGGCGTGCTCCGCGTCGAGGTGAACGGCGAGCGGGTGGCCGAGTACGGCCCCGGTGCCCTCCTCGGCGAGCGGGCCCATCTCGAGGGCGGCGCCCGCACCTCGACGCTCGTGGCGGTGACCGCCTGCCGTGTGGCCTCCGTCCCTGCCGCGGCGCTCGACCGCGAGGCGCTCGAGGAGCTGTCGACCGGACACCGCCGGGAAGACCGGGGAGCGGGCTGACCGGGTGCGGGCCTACTTCCTCGGAGTTAGAGGTTCGACGCCCGCCCCCGGCGAGAGCTTCGTCCGTTACGGCGGGTACACCTCGTGCGTCGCCCTGGCCCATGACGACCAAGCCGTGCCGAGTCTCATTCTCGACTCCGGCACAGGGATCCGCCGCGTAACTGCCATGTACGGCGGTGAGGCCTTCGCCGGCACGATCCTGCTCACGCACCTCCACTGGGACCACGTCCACGGCCTGCCCTTCTTCGCGGCGGCCGACCGGGACGACTCGCGGGTGGCCTTGTTCCTGCCCGAGCAGCCTGACGGCGCCGAGGCCGCCGATGTCCTGGCTCGGGCGATGTCGCCACCCCATTTCCCGATCGGGCCCGAGGGCCTCCGCGGGAAGTGGAGCTTCTCGAGCCTCGCTCCCGGGACCATCGAGGAGGACGGCTTCCGCATCGAGGCGAGAGAGGTCCCGCACAAGGGGGGTCGCACCTACGGCTATCGGGTGAGTGACGGCACATCGACGCTCGCCTACATCCCCGATCATTGCCCGAGCGTGCTCGGCCCGGGACCCGAAGGCTGGGGCGAGTACCACCTGGACGCCCTCGATCTTGCCTGCGGAGTCGACGCCCTGGTCCACGACGCGCAGATGATCTCGGACGAGATGGCTGCGGCCGCCTTCCTCGGGCACTCGACGGCCGAGTACGCGGTCGAGCTCGGCCGGCACGCAGGATCACGACGCGTCGTGCTCTTCCACCACCAGCCCGACCGCTCCGATGATGCCCTCGACGAGCTGCCGAGGCGCTTCGGCCCTGCGCCGCAGGTCATCGTGGCCGCAGAGTCGCTCGTCCTGCAGCTGTGAGACCGGGCCGGCGTGGGCACGCCTGACGCCGTCGTCGTCGGATCGGGCCCGAACGGGCTGGCGGCGGCCCTCGTGCTGGCGCGTGCGGGACTCGAAGTGGAGGTCTTCGAGGGGGCCGGCACGCCCGGAGGTGGCTGCCGGACCGAGGAGCTCACCCTGCCGGGCTTCTTCCACGACGTCTGCTCGACCGTGCAGTCCATGGTCTCGCTCTCACCGTTCTTCGCCGGTCTCGACCTCGAGCGCCGCGGAGTGCAGCTGTGCACGCCCGAGGTGGCCTTCGCCCACCCGCTCGACGGCGGCCGAGCCGCGGCGGTCGTCGGTACGGTCGGCGAGACCGCCGCCGGGCTCGGCCGCGACGGCACGCGATACGCCCGCCTGTTCGGCCCGCTCGTCGAAGAGGCGACATCGGTCGTGACGACGGTGCTCGCTCCGTTGCGGTCGCTCCCCCGCCGACCGGTCCCGATGGCGCGCTTTGCGGTCGCGGGAGTGCCGTCTGCAGCCCATCTCGCGCGACGGTTCTCGACCGAGGAGGCGAAGGCTCTCTTCAGCGGCGTCGCGGCGCATGCCATGCTCCCTCTCGAGGCACCGCTCACGTCGGCGTTCGGCATCTTCCTCACCGTCGTGGCCCATGCCGGCGGCTGGCCGCTCGTGAAGGGGGGCAGCGCCCGCCTCGTCGACGCGCTGGTCGGCGAGCTCGTCGATGGCGGATCAACCGTGCACCTGGACCGGTGGGTGCGGGACATGTCCGAGCTGCCCCCGGCCCGGGCGGTGTTGTTCGACACCTCGGTCGAGACGCTCCTCGCCGTCGCAGGCGAGCGGCTGCCGGCACGTTACCGCCGGGCCGCCGGGCGCTTTCGGCACGGCCCGGGCATATGCAAGGTCGACTGGGCACTCGCCGGGCCCGTCCCCTGGGAGGCGCCGGCCTGCCGTCGAGCCGGGACCGTGCACCTAGGGGGCAGCTTCGCCGAGGTGGCTCGGAGCGAGGCGGATGTCGCCGCGGGCCGCCACAGCGACCGGCCCTACTGCATCGTGGTCCAGCCGGGCGTCGTCGATCCCACGTCGCGCCCCCGCAGGCCAGGAGACGCTCTGGGCCTACTGTCACGTGCCCCGGGGCTCGACCGTCGACATGACAACGCGGATCGAGGCCCAGATCGAACGGTTCGCGCCCGGGTTCAAGGACCTCGTGCTCGCCCGCTCTACGACGACCGCGGTCGACACCGAGGCCCACAACCCCAACTACGTGGGTGGCGACATCACGGGCGGTGCCGGCACCTTCCGCCAGACCCTGTTCCGGCCGACGGCGCGCTGGAACCCTTACAGGACAGGGGCCGAAGGGATCTATCTCTGCTCTGCCTCCACACCCCCTGGCGGCGGCGTGCACGGGATGTGCGGCGTCGGGGCGGCCCGCGCCGCGCTGTCGGACCTGAGGCGCCGGGCGAGGTAGCGGCCGCGACAGGGTCGACCGCCTCCGGGAAAGACGGGCCTCAGGACGCCTGCTTGTCCAGCAGCGACATCGTCTCCGGCGAAAGACGCGTCGGGATCTCGTCAGCCGACGTCGGTCGGCACAGGTAATAGCCCTGCCCGTAGCGGATACCGAGACCTCGGAGGACCTCGAGCTCCTCCGAGGTCTCGATCCCTTCTGCGATGATCTCGGCACCCAGGCCCGACGCGAAGCTCACGAGCGCGGTCGCGAGGGCAATGCGTACCGGGTCGTGGTCGATGCCGGAGGTGAGCTCCCGGTCCAGCTTTATGAGCTGCGGAGCCAGCTTGAGGATGTGGGCCAGGCTCGCAAAGCCGGCGCCCGTGTCGTCGATGGCGAGGCGGACCCCCATCAGGCCCAGTTGTCCGAGCGCTGTCGACATCACGGGGTAGTCGTCGACCTTGGACTCCTCTGTGAGCTCCATGACGAGGCGCCGCGTCTCGGAGAGGGCGAGGATCTGGCGCAGCGTGTCCGAGACCATCGCGGCTGGACCCGCGTTGAGGCAAAGGGCGACATCCCCGGGGAGCCGAGGCAGGTGTCTCAGCGCCGCCCGCACGGACGCGAGCTCGAGCTCGAGTCCGACGCCCAGCTCGTGCGCCTCGGCGAACCAGACATCAGGGGTTCGCCTCGGCTGTCCCGCGAACCGGGCGAGCGCCTCGACAGCGAAGCATTCGCCGCTCGTCAGGTCGAACACGGGCTGGAAGACGTGGCTGAGGCCGCGGCCTTTGAGGAAGCGGTCGATCCGGCTGCGCGCCTCGAACCTGTTCATCGCGCCCGGGTTAAGCACGTTGGCCATGAAGCGCTCCTCCGCTTCCCAGTCGGCGGCTACCTCCGCCGGCGCGGGCTCTCGGAAGGCCCGGGTCAACAAGGCGTCCGTGACACCTTTCAGCTCGACGGCCACGGCGATCACGACGCTTATGAACTCGGCAAGACCCGTGATCGTGGCGACGGCGCGGTCGTCGAAGGCGTGCGGTCGGGACGAGGTGACGCTGAAGACCCCGACCGTCCCGTCGCCGCGCCACAGGGGCACGCACAGCGACGAGGCGATCCCGAAGGCGTGGCACAGGTTTCGCTCGACTCGATCATCGCTTTCGGCATCATCGCAACGGAGTGTCTCGCCGGTGAGAAACGCCAGTCCCGAGAGGCTTGCGTCGATGGGTATCGTGCTCCCTGTGCGTTCTCTCACGTGGCCCGAGGCGCACTCGACGAACAGGCGCTCGGAGTCATGGGCGAGGTAGACGAGAACGCCTTCAGCACCTTCGGCCATGTTCAGCGCCTCGTCGGCGACCCGCTGCATGAGCACGACCGGGTCGGCAGCGCGCCTGATCGCTTCCTGCAGGGCGGTTCGGTCGCTCGTGGCAGACCGCCCGTTGCAGCTCCGTAGGGCTTTCGGCACCGTTCTCCCTCAGCCGCGTCGTGGCGCGCCGTTCTCTTGCATGCAGTATCGGGATGGCCGCCCCGCACGATGAGACCTATCACCCGCGTCGTCACCCGTCGACTCACCTCTCGGGCTCCTCGCTCGCCCGGCTCCAAGCCTCGCAGCCACCGCAATGGCCCCGACACCTCTGAGCTGGCCGGCCATTGATGCGAGCAGGCCGGCCGTTTTGCGAGCTGGCCGGCCGTTGAGGCGAGCTTGCCGGCCGTGGAGGCGAGCTGGCCGGAGTCAACTCGGCCCCGGGGCAACGCCCGGGGCCGGGGGGGAGCTTCACGGTCACGCCGGAAAGTCGTGCTCTCCGATTTCAGTCAACAACTCTGCCGCGCGGATGTCAACAGGTCACCTGACTAATTTCGTCTCCAGCAAGCGCGCGTGCCACTGGCGCGATCGGCGCGGCCGGGTCGCTGCGGCCGCTCCTGAGGGGGCGGTCCCCCTCGGCATCTTCCCCGGGACAGCCGATAGGTTCGCGACCTGCAAGCCCGTCTCGGGTGAGGGACAAGGAGGGACCGAGAATGACAAGCGCCGACCTGCTGGCCGACACCTTCGCGCGGATCCACGAGATCGTGGCGGAGGTGCTCGACGGACTGAGACCCGAGGACCTGACCGCCCGCCTGGATGACGAGGCCAACTCGATCGCCTGGCTGATCTGGCACCTGACCCGGGTCCAGGACGACCATGTCGCGCACGTCGCCGGGACCGAGCAGGCCTGGACGTCAGCCGGCTGGGCGGACCGCTTCGCGTTGCCGCTCGACACGCCCGACATCGGCTACGGGCACGACTCCGCGCAGGTTGCCGCCGTCTCGAGCGGAGCCGACGAGCTCCGCGGGTACCTCGACGCCGTCCATGAGAACACGCTCAGCTTCGTGCGAGGGCTGACCGACTCCGACCTGGACCGGGTCGTGGACGACCGTTGGGACCCACCCGTGACCCTCGGAGTTCGGCTCGTGAGCGTGGTCGCCGACGATCTTCAGCACGCGGGGCAGGCCGCGTACATCCGAGGGATCCTCGAACGGGGGAGGTGAACCCCCGCAAGTCCGGCAAAGATCGGTCTAGACAATATGGAGACGCGGGAGTAACTTCACGCGCGGGTCGCTCCGGCGACTTGATGGGGGGCAAGTTGGTCAAAGGGGGATCGGCGCTGCAGGCGTCTTGACGAACGCGACCCGAGTCGCGTGATGCCCCTCCCCTATCGCGGTTTCCGTACCGGCAGGCGCTGCCGGTTGGCGATAAGGAGAGATGGCAATGGCGCAGCTGGACCAGGGGGCTTCCGCTAGCCAATCGAAGGATGCCAAGGACCTCGCGGGCTTCGGGTACAAACAGGAGCTGCACCGCACCCTCGGCTTTTTCAGCTCGTTCGCGGCCGCGTTCAGCTACATCTCGCCTTCGACGGGCATCTTCACACTTTTCGCGCTCGGCCTCGTCACCGCCGGCGGCGTCTTCATATGGAGCTGGCCGATCGTCGCGCTGCGGGCAATTCATCGTCGCCCTCAATTTCGCCGAGGTCTCGAGCCACTTCCCGATAGCCGGATCGGTCTTCCAGTGGACCAAGTACCTCGCCGGCAAGCGCTACGCCTGGTTCACAGGGTGGATCTACGTCTTCGCCGGGATCCTGACCGTGACCGCGGTCGTCGTCACCTTGCCCTTGACGTTGCTGCCGGCGTTCAACAACATGGGTTGGAACCTCAACGCCGGCAGTCTCCACGACCAGATCTGGGTGGCGGCCGTCACGCTCGTGGTCATAACGGTCCTCAACATCTACAGCGTGAAGCTGGTGTCGATCATCAACAACACCGGCGTCTTCTTCGAGATCGTCGGCATGGTCATCTTCGCCATCGTCATGCTCATCGTCCACCGCCACCAGAGCATCTCCGTGGTGACCAACAGCGGTGGGATTCACGTCGGTTTCGGCGCCTTTTTCGCCGCGATGTTCATGAGCCTGTTCGTGATCTACGGCTTCGATACGGCCTCGACGCTCGCCGAGGAGACAACTGACCCGAGACGCAAGGCGCCCCAGGCCGTGCTCGCCTCGGTGGGCGGAGCCTTCGTCATCGGTGGCATCTTCCTGCTGGCGACGCTTATGGCCATCCCGAACCTGTCCACGGCCATAAAGGACGGCTGGGGGCCGGCGCAGATCATCGACGCCAACTTCTCGAAGTTCTGGGCGACCGTCTATCTGCTCGTCGTCTCGGCAGCCATATTCGTCTGCTGCATGTGCATCATGGCGGCGACGGTGCGGCTCTGCTTCGGCATGGCCCGGGACAACCGGCTCCCCCTCTCACGGGCGCTCGGCAACGTCCACCCGCGGCTGCACACGCCGATCTGGTCCTGCATCGCGGTCGCTGTCGTGGCCGCCATCCCGCTGTTCAAGTACGCCGGTGCCGGCTACGTCGCCATCGCCGCCACGGGCATGATCTACCTGTCGTATTTCCTCGGCAACCTCGCCGTCATGAAGGCGCGCCTCGGCGGCTGGCCGAAGGTCAGCTCGCCCTTCAAACTCGGCGTCTGGGGCCCGATAGTCAACGTGCTCGCCCTCGCCTACGGCGGTTCCATGCTCGTCAACTTCGCCTGGCCGCGCGTCGCCAGCAACCCGGAGCCCATCCAGACGGCGATCGGGACCCAACCGCCGTCGCTGAGCCTCGGCCTTCACTTCCTCAACAGGATCCCGATCCTCTACACGGTGCTGGCGTTCATCCTGATAATCGGCGCCATCTACTACGTCCTGTTCGAGACGCGAAAGGACATCCAGGTTCACGTGCCCGCCGAGACCGGCGTAGTCGAGATCCCGCCTGAGTCCTTGCCGCCCGAGGAGCTTGTCTAGGTCGTTGCGTCCTGCCTCGGAAGACAACACCGCCCGGCCTGACCGCCCCCCTCGCGCAGCCGGCCCATCGCGCCCGACCGGCCCATCGCGCCACCTACGCCTGCTTCGTCCCAGGCGTCGGATCCCCCGCGCAGGCCGGCTTCGCCGACCGGGCGGGCTTCAGTGCTCCGGAAGGTCGAAGCTCCAGACGACCATTCGCGTCCTGTCGCCTCGGAACAGGTCCCGGGCGAACTCGACCGGGGTGCCGGCGGCGTCGAAGGCGATCCGCTCCACGAGCAGCAGCGGGGCACCGCGGCCCACGCCCAGCAGCTGCGCGGCGCGGCTGTCGGCGCGGACGGGCTCCAGCTTCTCGACCGCCCGGCAAGGTCGGGCGTCGTAACGCTCGGCCAACAGCTCGTAGAGAGAGCCCCCCAGGGGCTCTTCGACCATGCCGGCAAACCGCTCGACCGGGAAGCTCGAGGACTCGAGGACGACCGGCCTGCCGTTGGCGAGGCGCAGCCGCGCCACCTCGAGCACCGGCGCCCCTTCTTCGAGCTCGAGACCTCTCGCCACGGCACTCGAAGCCGGCAGCTGTCCGACGTGCAGCACGAGCGCGCTCGCGGTCAGACCCAGGCGCCGGGCCTGCTCGGAGAAGCCGGCGAAGCTCGACAAGTCACGCTCGACGGTGGGCTCAGCCACGAAGGTCCCGCCCCGGCGGCCGACCGAGCGGCGGATGAGCCTGCCGCGCTCGAGGTCCGCCAGCGCCTGGCGGAGCGTGAGCCGGTTGACCCCGAACCACTGGGCAAGCTCGCGTTCGGGGGGAAGGCGATCACCTGGCTGGAGGTCACCGGAGGCGATGGCCTGCTCTATGACGTCGCCGATCTGGGTGTGCAGGGTGCCTTCGGCTCGCGAGATGTCGCCCAGCCAAGGAGGGGCCCCGCTTTCCCGTGCCCCGCCATCGCGAGGCGAGCGCCTGAGGCGTGCCATCTGCCCCCTTCCCAGTGTGCTGACAATCCGGTGCCACGACCGCAGAACGGCCGTCTCCGACATGGTATAGATGTTTTCGGGAAGGCCGGGCAGGCGCATGGCGGGGGGCGGGCAAGGTGATCGACCGGGCGCGGGTGGTCGTCATAGGCGGGGGCGTCGGCGGCTGCTCCATCGCGTACTGGCTCGCCCGTCTCGGCTGGAGCGACGTCGTCGTGGTGGAGCGTGCCCAGTTGACGAGCGGCTCCACCTTCCATTCCGCCGGTCTTGTCGGCCAGCTCCGCTCGTCGCTCAGCCTGACGAGGATGATGATGAGCTCGGTCGAGCTCTACCGGAGCCTGCAGGAGGAGGTCGAGCTCGAGACCGGGTGGCGCGAGGTCGGCTCCCTGCGCCTCGCCTCGTCGCAAGAGCGCATGGAGGAGCTGCAGCGTCAAGCCGCCTGGGCCGAGACCTTCGGGCTGCCGCTGCATCTCGTGTCCGCCGACGAGGCGCACAAGCTCTTCCCCCCGATGTCCATCGAGGGCGTGCTCGGCGCCGCCTTTTTGCCCACGGACGGTTACCTCGACCCGAGCCAGCTCACCTTGGCACTCGCCAAAGGTGCCCGTCAGCGCGGTGCGGCGATCCTCACCGAGACAAGGGTCACCGGCATCGAGGTCACCGACGGCCACGTGCGCGCCGTCGAGACCGACAAGGGCCGTATCGAGTGCGAGGTCGTCGTCAATGCCGGCGGCATCTACGCCCATGAGATCGGGCGCCTGGCCGGGGTCCACGTACCTGTCGTGCCGATGGCGCACCAGTACGTCATAACCAAGCCGACCGGCCTCCCCCGCGACATGCCGACGGTTCGCGATCCCTCCTTGCTGGTCTATTTCCGGGGCGAGAGCGGGGGCCTCGTGGCGGGAGGCTACGAGCGCAACCCGGCCCCCTGGGGCCTAGAGGCGATCCCGCCCGACTTCAACAACAGACTGCTCTCGCCTGACTGGGAGCGGTTCGCACCCCTTTTCGAGGCGGCCGTGGAACGCGTGCCGGACCTTGCTGAAGCCGAGATCGTCCAGCTGGTCAACGGGCCCGAGGCTTTCACGCCCGACGGCGAGTTCATCCTCGGTCCCTCCGAAGTGGACGGCTTCTGGGTGGCGGCCGGGTTCTGCGCCCACGGCATCGCCGGCTCGGGCGGCATGGGCCGGCTCATGGCCGAGTGGATCGTCGATGGCCATCCCGGGCTCGACACCTGGGAGATGGACTCGCGTCGTTTCGGCCCGCAGTTCAAGAGCCGCAGCTACGCCCTCGAGCGCACGACCGAGGTCTATGCCACCTACTACGACGTCAAGTACCCCGGCCACGAGCGCCAGTCCGGCCGGCCGCTTCGCCTCCCGCCCGCCCATCATCGACTCGTCGCCCTCGGAGCGAGCTTCGGGGAAAAGGGCGGATGGGAGAGGGTGAACTGGTTCGAGTCCAACGTGGGATCCGGCGACGCCGCCCTGCGTCCGACCGGCTGGGCGGGTCAGCTCTGGTCGCCGGCCGTCGGCGCCGAGCACAAGGCCTGTCGCGAGACGGCGGCCCTGTTCGACGAGACCTCCTTCTCCAAGCTCGAGGTTGTCGGCCGGGGGGCGGCTGGATTCCTGGAGCACATGTGCGCGAACCGGGTCGACCGTCCGCCGGGAACAGTGACCTACACCCAGCTCTGCAATCCGGCAGGGGGCGTCGAGTGCGACCTCACCGTCACACGCCTGGGCGAGGACCGCTTCCGCATCGTCACGGGCACGGCCTTCGGGAACCACGACCTCGCCTGGTTGCGGACGCACCTGCCCACGGACGGGACCGTGCGCCTGGAGGACGTGACTTCGCGCTATGCCTGCTTCGCGCTCTGGGGGCCGAGCTCGAGGACGATCCTGCAGCCGCTCGCCGATACCGATCTCGGCAACGAGCAGTTTCCCTACATGACCGCCCGCGAGGTCTCCGTGGGCCCCGTGCCTTGCTTGGCGATGAGGGTCACCTTCGTCGGCGAGCTGGGCTTCGAGCTCTACTGCCCGTCCGAGTTCGCCGTCCGTCTCTGGGACACCCTCATGGCAGCCGGCCGGGGTCGCGGACTGGTCCCCGGCGGTTACAAGGCGATCGAGTCGCTCCGCTTGGAGAAGGGCTACCGGGTCTGGGGAAGCGACGTCACCTCTGCTGACACTCCCTTCGAGGCGGGACTCGGCTTCGCCGTGCGGCTGGACAAGGAGGAGCCGTTCATCGGACGAGACGCCCTCGTCGCAGCCGGTGCGCCGACGCGCCGGCTGGCCTGCCTGGTCCTCGACGACCCGCGCACGGTCGTGCTCGGGTCAGAGCCCGTGCGCGTCGGGCACCGCACGGTGGGCAGGGTCACGAGCGGCGGGTACGGGTACACCGTCTGCCGTTCGATCGCCTACGCCTACCTGCCCGCGAGCGAGGTCGAGCCCGGCCGGCGTGTGGAGGTCGGCGTCTTCGGCCGCTTCGTGGGGGCCGAGGTCGTCTCGGAGCCGTTGTTCGACCCGAAGAACACCCGCGTGCGCTCCTGAGGCTCGGCCGGCTCGTCGGCCCAGTTCGCGGCCGCCTGCACCAACAGGCGGCCGAGCTCCATGGCGGCGAGGAGCACCTCGAACCGGTCGTGACGCTCGGCCGCGTAGGAGCTGTAGTCGACCTCGAGCTCGGAGACGGCGACCTGCACAAGGCCCCACATGGCCTCGCGCATCTCCGAGACGAGCTTCATGAGCGCGAGGGTGGCGAGCTTCGCGTCGTCGACGCTCCCGAAGTAGTGGCGGAGTATCGACTCGTCCCGTTCGGCGCCGAGCTCGTTGTTGACGGAGAAGTTCGCCAGGTCGAAGTACGGGTCGGCCATCCCGGCGTACTCCCAGTCGAGAATGCGGATCGTGCCGTCGTGCAGCATGTTGGCGTTCAGGAGGTCGTTGTGACCCAGCACGCTGGGCCGGAAAGGGCGAACGGCCTCGATGCAGTCGAGCAGGTCGCTGAACTCGTCGTAGTCGAAGGGCTCGGGGACGCCGCGGCTGCGCAGCTCCTCGTGGTAGGAGCGGATGACCTGGAAATGGTTGAACTCTGTCGCGCACCGACCCGGCGCCATGCACGCGGACGAGCGTCGCGATCACCTCGCCGAGCGTGGGCTCGGTCGCGAGCTCGGCCATGGGGATCGGACGGCCCTCCAAGAAACGGGTGACTATGCAGCCGGTCTCCTCGTCCACAGCCACGACTTCCGGTGCCACGCCAACCGCCGCCGCGACGCGGTTCGCCGCCACCTCGCTCACCCGGTCGATGCCCAGATAGCCGGTGTTGTTGCCCGGGACGCGCACGACGACCCGTTCGGCGCCGAGGTCCACCTTGAAGTTCGCGTTCGTGATGCCCCCCGGGAGCGGTTCCACCGTTGCCGGAACACCTGGCCGCACCCTTTCGACGACATCAGCGATGAAGTCGACCATCGAGAGACGGTACCAGGCTCAAAGGCATCTGACCGCAGGTTGTGGCATCGGACTGCTAAACGATTCGCAGCCGGTCCCACAGCGCGGCGAGCCCGTCGCGGTCCTCCACGACGAGATCTGCGACCGGTCGGCGCCTGCTGATCATCTGGGCGGCTCTGCCTGTCGCCGACAACAGCGCCGGATCGCAGCCGTTCGGGTCGCTGAGGGCGAGGTTGCCTCCGTTGGCCGCCAGGTCGCTCTCGGCTCCCCGCGGGCGCACGACCACGAGCAGCCTGCCCTGCAGTATGGCGAAACGGGCCGTGTGCATCGTGCCGGAGGCGACCTCGCTCTGGCAGACCACGACGGCGAGCGACAGCCCAGATTGGATGCGATCGCGGGCGACGAGCTGTCGCCGCGTGACCAATGTTCCAGGTGGGACCTCGGCGAGGAGCCCTCCCCCCTTGTCGAGAATCTCCCCCGCCAGGGCGGTGTTCGCTGCCGGCGTAGGGATGTCAACTCCGGACCCGAGCACGGCCCAGGTCCGCCCTCCGGCCTGAAGGGCGCTCTTGTGGGCGACGGTGTCGACTCCGGCCGCCAGTCCCGAGATGACCCCAAGACCGGCCTCTGCGGCACCTCGAGCGGCAAGCTCGGCGATTTCGCGGCCGAAGGCCGTCGGGTTGCGGGTCCCGACGACGGCAACTGCGGCGGGCGGCGGCAGCGTGCCCGCGCACCCAGAGCAGCTTCGGCGGCGACGGTATCGAGGCCAGCGCGGCCGGGTAGCCGGGGGCGCCGATCCCGATGGCCTCAGCTCGGGGCCCTATGGACTCAGCTCGGGGCAACCCGGCGGCGGATCGGCGTGATCGTCGTGGTGCCGCCTCCCCCAGGAGCCCCGGCCGCGTGAGCAGGCTCCTCGCCGCCCTCCTGCGGCCCATGGGGTTGATCCGCGGTCGTAGCCGGCTCCGGGTCGGGCGACTGGGCCGCGGGCCGCGTCCGCGTGAGCGGCCCCGGGCGCGGGCCCCCGACCAGGCCGGCAGGGAGCTTGGCGATCGCCGGCCGGGCGCGGCCGGCCAACCCGACCCGCGGCCCGGGAGCGGCCGGAGCGGCCGCCGCAGCCGCGAGGGCCGCAGCCGCCTGCCTGCGACGCTCGGCCATGAGCGACCTGGCCCGGGTCCACTGCTTTCCCTCCAGCAGGTCGACGAGCTCGGGGAGCTCGGTGAGGAGCCTCTCGGCCTCGCTGCGATATCGCCCTGCCACACCGCCCATGGCGAAGATCGTGGCGCGCGACAGGCCGGCCCCCTCCTCGGTGAGGGCTATCCCCGCCAAGCGCGCCGAGGCGACCTCGGCGTCCTGCATGGAGCCGAGCGTGTCCTGCAGGCGCGTCATCTGGCGCACGAACCCTTTCAGCTCGGCGCCATAGAGGCCCGAAGCGAACTCCAAGGAGTACCGGAGCCGTTTGCACCTGATCCGCAGCCGGTGGTAGTCGGCGGCCGCGCCGGTGCGGGTGGCGCGTCGGGCGGCCTTCCTCGAGGCGGCGTGCCGCTCGTTGACCAGGGCAGGCACGGCCGCCACGGCCGATGCACGACCGGCGCCGGACCGCATGGAAGGGCCCTGGAGGAGCATCGCCGTGAGCCCGGAGACGAGGCGCTCGTAGCGCTTGGAGTCCAGTGCCTCGAGGAGAACCGTCCTCGCCCTGACCCGCTCGCCGATGAGGAGGTCGGCCAGCTCGTCGAGGGCTTCGCGGTGGTCTCCCGACATCTGGTCGGTCCAGTCGTCGAAGCGGCCGATCTGGATGTCGAGGTCGCGCACGTCTCCGAGGAGCGCCGCCAGCCACCCGAGCTCGGCGTGAAGTCGTCCCGCCCGCACCGGGAGGACGTCGGTGAACATGTCGATCGCCGCCCGCATCCTGCGCGTGGCCACCCTCATCTGGTGGAGGGCCTCGATGTCCTCGCCGAGACGCGTGCCCGGCACGTTCGCGAGCATCGTCGCAGCATCCTTGCGCAGCACCCTGTAGGCGAGCTCACCGAGCGTCGCTTCGGGCGAGACCTCGGTCGGTCCGAGCACGGGAGGTCCCGGGATGGCCAGCCCGGCCGCCATGAGGCCGGCCTCGAACTTGGACAAGGTGGCCGGCTGCAGCCCGCACTCGCGGCGCAGCCGCTCGACGAAAGGCCGCATGGCGTCCACCCAGGCGGGGAGGACCTCCACCTCGACACGAGTCAGGCGCAGCCTCCGCCGTTCCTGGCCGACGGCTATGACGGTGTCGTCGAGGGCGAGCTCGCCGATGCGCTCGCCGTGGATCTCGAGGTCGAACGGGCGCCGGCGCGTGCGGACCTCCAGCACCTGGTTGAGCGGTCTTGTGCCCGCCAACGCCTGCAGGCGCCATCCGACCTCGCCCGTGCGGTCCAGGCCGGCGAGGCCGCCGGCCGCAAGCGGCTGGGTGACCTCGAGCCGGCGGCGCAACCCTCCTGCGGCCGAAGACAGGTCCTTGAGGGTCGCCTCGGCCCGTCCCGCCCGCCTGCGGACACGCAGCACATAGCCGGCCCGGCCCATCCTCCAGTCCTCTGAGTCGACATAGGCGTCGACGAGGCGCCGCGGAGCGCCGGCAACGATCGCGAGTCCCGGGACCGGCTCAACTGCCCCCGGTCCCGTCCGCGCGGCCAGCCAGCGCTCCACCGGTCGCAGGTCGAGGGCGTCGAGCTGCCACTCGACCTCTACCTGGGCTGGATCCGCGGGTGCCGCCATCACCCACAACGCTAACGGCTCGCGAGGGGCCGAATTGCCGGCCCGCTTGCCCGACGCCGATGGGACGTTCCGGGCGGCGCCACCGATTACGGTCGGAACCGTGACCTCCGCGGCGACAGAGCCTGAACACGAGCGAGACGTGGTCCGCGCCGCAGGGGGAATCGTGCTGCGGGCCGCGGACTTCGGAGGCTGGGAGGTGGCCCTCGTGCACCGGCCGCTGCATCTCGACTGGACCCTGCCCAAGGGCAAGCTGGAACAAGGCGAGACCCCCGAAGATTGCGCCTTCGCGCGAGGTGCTGGAGGAGACGGGCCACCGGTGCGAACTGGGCCGATTCGTGGGCGAGGTCGAGTACACCGATCGCCGCGGAAGGCCCAAGGTCGTCTCCTACTGGTTGATGCAGCCCGTGGACGGGTCCTTCGAGCCGACCGCTGAGGTGGATGAGCTCGCGTGGCTGCCGCCCGCCGAGGCCGGCCGGCGGCTCAGCTACGAACACGACCGCGAGCTGCTCGCATCGGTCCACGCTCCGGTGGCGGACACGGGCGGTTAGCCGTCGCCGAGCTCGTCGCCGGCGTAGTTCAAGCGAGCCGCGTCGCTCAGACGAAGCTGTGCACCAGGCCGACCGCCGCGCCGCGCGACCACGAGCCAGGTGGAGTTGACACGCCAGCGCACCAAGAGCGCGAGGCTCCCGACGGCAACCAGGACCGGGAGCCAGCCGACGAGGCTCGCCCGCCCGAGCTGGACGGTGACGCCAATCATGAGAGCGACCGCCGCCGCGTTCACCCCGTCCAGCGCCGACGCGCTCCACACCGAGCGCCTGGCGCGGCTCAGCACCGGCATGAGGGCCGCTACGAGCAGGAAGGACGGCAAGAAGATGCCGACCGTGGCGAGCAAGGCACCTCCGAGGCCGCCGACCACATAGCCGATGGAGGTGGCGGTCGTGAAGACCGGTCCCGGGGTGACCTGGCCGATGGCGACCGTGGCGAGCAGCTGGGTCTCGCTCAACCAGTGGCCGTGCAGCACCAGGTCGCCTCGCAGATAGGTGACGAGCACGTACCCGGACCCGAACACGATCGACCCGAGCTTCAAGAACTCGAGGAAGATGGCCCAGAGCGACACCTTTGCCAGGTGCGACGGCACAGGGCGACGACACCAGGCGCGCAGGCACGGGGGAAGGCCGGCCGCGATGGCCCGACCGATGCAGGGCCGCCCAGAACGCAGCGCTCGCGCCGGCGGCGGACGAGCGCCCCGCTCCATCGGTCCACGGTTGGCGACGACGGTGACCACGAGGGCAGCACCGACCAGGATGAGAAGCGGGCTCGTACCGTAGAAGTACGCCGCCACCGCGAGGGCGGCCACCGCGCCGAGCAGCCAGCTCTTGACGGCGGTCCTCGCCAAGCCGACGACCGCGTTCGAGATGATCGCCACCACGACCGGCTTGACGCCGAAGAGGACCCCGGTACCGACGTTCGTCGTCCCGTAGCGCACATAGGCCCAGGACAGGGCGAGCACGAGCAGCACCGAGGGCATGATGAAACAAGCTCCGCCCACCAAGAGCCCCCACCAGCCCTTCCGGCGCCGGGCCAGCATCAAGGCGACCTCGGTCGACGTCGGCCCGGGCAGCAGGCTCGCCCCCCCGATGAGATCCAGCAGCTCTTGTTCGCCGACCCAGCGCCTGCGCACGACGAGCTCGGCACGCATGAAAGCCAGGTGGGCCGCCGGGCCTCCGAACGCGGTCAGGCCCAGTCGCAGGTAAGACCTCGCCACCTCGGCGAGCGTCGCCGGCTCGGCGGGAGGCGGACTCGGCTCTTCGTTTCTCTCGCGGATCGCTCATGGCTGGCTGCCTCACGGCTCGCTTGGGTCCGGTTGCGGCCAGCGACAACCTAATGTGCCGGCCGCTCGCGCCGTGAGAAGATCCGAACGTGGCTGACTCGTTCCAGGTGCCCGGGGGCTTCCTGCCCGCCGTGCGCGAGGTCGTAGGGACGGCGCACTGCCTGGAGGACCCCGACCTCAAGGCCTCCTACGAGACCGACTGGACGAGGCGCTTCGGCGGCCCATCCCTGGTGGTGATCCGTCCCGCGGACACCGCCGAAGTCGCAAGGGTGCTCGCCCTTTGCAACCGCTTCCGAGTGGGCGTCGTCCCCCAAGGCGGCAACACCGGCCTCGTGGGTGGCTCTGTTCCCCGCAACGGCGAGGCCGTGCTGAGCCTGGGCCGGCTCGACCATGTCCTCAGCTGCGACGCCACAGACGGCCTCATCGTGGCAGAGGCGGGCACGACACTGGCGACTGCCCAGAACAGCGGCGGCACAGGTGCACGCCGAGCTCGGGATCGACATCGCGGCCCGCGACTCGGCGACGCTCGGCGGCATGGTGGCCACCAACGCCGGTGGTGTCCACGTCATCCGCCACGGCCCCATGCGGGCCCGGCTGGGCGGGGTCGAGGTCGTCCTGAGCGACGGCACCGTCGCCACGCGGCTGTCGGGACTGGTCAAGGACAACGTCGGCTACGACCTCGCCCAGATC
This sequence comes from uncultured Acidimicrobiaceae bacterium, assembly GCA_963804265.1. Taxonomy (GTDB): domain Bacteria; phylum Actinomycetota; class Acidimicrobiia; order Acidimicrobiales; family Bog-793; genus Fen-455. The sequence goes on along the minus strand of CAWDPZ010000063.1, from coordinate 35,779 downwards.
ATGGCCGGCAGCGAGGGAACCCTCGGCGTCGTGACGAAGGTGGCGCTTCACCTCGTGCCGATCCCCAGGTTCCGGGTCGCGGCGCTCGTCGCCCTGCGCGGCACGCCTCCGACGCCAGGCGACCCGGGCGCGGCGGTGCGCGCCGTGACCGAGGCGGCGGTCTCGTTGGCGGCCAGGTTGCGCGCGCGAGGTGGACGGCATCGACGCGCTGGAGCTCGTCTTCGCCGAGGGGATGGCGCTCGTGCGCGAAGCGCTCGGCCTCCCGGCGCCACCGGACCCCGGCGCGGCGGCGTGGCTGCTGGTGGAGGCCTCCGGGGGCAGTGACCCGACCGGCATGCTCGCCGACGCCCTCGAGGGCGCCCCGGGCGTGACCGAGATCGCCGTCGCCGACGAAGCCGCCGCCCGCGCCCGACTCTGGGCCTACCGCGAGCGCCACACGGAGGCGATCGCCACCCTCGGTGTGGCGCACAAGCTCGACGTGACGCTTCCTGCCGGCGAGCTGGCCGGCTTCGCCGGAGCGGTCGGGCCCGAGATCGCCGCCGTGCTCGGGCGCGGCCGATCCGAGACACGCGTCGTGCTCTTCGGCCATGTCGGCGACGGGAACCTGCACGTGAACGTCATCGGGCCCGACGATGACGACCATCGTGCCGACGATGCCGTGTTCGGCATGGTCATCGCCCGCGGTGGCTCCATCAGTGCCGAGCACGGCGTCGGCATCGCGAAGCTCGACTTCGTGGCGGCGGCGCGCTCGGCGGGCGATCTCACGGTCATGCGGCGCGTGAAGGATGCGCTCGATCCTGAGGGGATCCTCAACCCGGGCGTCCTCCTGCCGCCGCTTGCCACGGGCTAGGCCGAATTCGGCACGAGCGGCGCAAGCCGGTACGGTCCTTGACGTGTCCAGGCGTGGATGGCTGCTCTTCAGCGCGCTGAGCGTCATATGGGGCACGCCCTATCTCCTGATCCGCATCGCGGTCAGGGAGGTGGCGCCGTCGACGCTCATCTTCTTCCGCACCGCGCCGATCGCCTTGATCCTGCTGCCGATCGCCGCCCACCGCGGAGAGATACCTGCGCTGGCACGCCGCTGGCGTCCCCTCGTCATCTATACGGCGGTCGAGATAATCCTGTCCTGGTTGATGCTCTTCCGGGCCGAGGAGCGCATCTCGAGCTCGCTCGCCGGCCTGCTGCTCGCCGCGGTCCCGCTCGTCGGGGCGGTCATCGCAAGGCTGAGCGGGGACGAGGACCGCTTCGACCGGGTACAGGTTGGCGGGCTCCTGCTCGGGCTCGTCGGAGTGGCGCTCCTCGTCGGGATCGACGTCCGCGGGGCGACCGCCTGGTCCATCGCCGCCATGGGCGTACCCGCCGTCGGCTACGCGATCGGGCCGCGCATGTTCGACCGCTACCTCTCGGATCTGCCCTATCTCGGTGTGGTCGCCGGTTCGCTCGCGATCGCGGCGAGCTTCTACGCACCGTTTGCGTTGTCCAACCTGCCTTCGCACCTGTCCTTGGAGGTGACCGGATCGCTGGTCGGACTGGCCGTGGTCCCGACCCTGATCGGGTTCCTGGTGTTCTTCGCCCTGATCAATGAGATCGGGCCCGTCCGGACGACGGTCGTCACCTATGTCAACCCCGCCGTGGCCCTGATCCTCGGCATCGCCCTCCTCAACGAGCCCTTCACGCTGGGCGTCGGCCTCGGCTTCCCGCTCGTCATCGCCGGCTCGGTGCTCGCGACACGGCGCCGCGACGGGGGCCCGGGCGCCGGCCCCGGCCGCCGAAGCTTCCGGGGCCTGAACCTCGCTGTAACGCGTGCCGGGCAATAATGGACGGTACTCCGTGGCCACTGACGCGGATCGCAAGTGGGGGGTGGACTTTGGCCGAGCAGCCTGATCGCCGGGAGTCACGTCAGCCGCGGACGATCGCCAAGCCCCCGGTGCACGTCGGCCGGCGGACGGTGCTCGGGATCCTCGGGCTGACCGGGGTCGGCATCGTCGCGGGCGCCAAGATCGACAGCGCCCTCGGGAGCAGCATCAGCGCGGTGAGCAACGCCATCGGCGTGCCCCTGCCCGGCGCGAGCAACTTCCGCTACTACACGATCACCGGCTCGTACCCGAAGATCAACCCCGCGAGCTACGAGCTGACCGTGGACGGCATGGTCAAGACCCCGCTCCGGCTCAGCGTTTCCGACCTGCGGTCCCTGCCGCGGACAAAGCTCGTCCACCGCTTCCAGTGCGTGACGGGCTGGTACGTGGATAACGTGCACTGGGAAGGGGTTCTCCTCTCCGAGGTCCTGCAGAGGGCGGGCGTGACGTCCAAGGCGACCGCGCTCAGGCTCTTCTCCGCCGACGGCGCCTATACCGAGAGCCTTACCCTCTCCCAGGCACACCTCCCCGACATCATCGTCGCCGACCTGATGCAAAGTGCCGACCTCACCGTCGGACCACGGAGGCCCCGTCCGCCTCTACGTGGCGCCCATGTACGGCTACAAGTCGATCAAGTGGTTGAACAGGATAGAGGTCACCAACGAGATCGTCCCCGGCTACTGGGAGGAGAACGGCTACCCGGTCGACGCCTGGATCAACGGCGTCCCCGAGCGGTGATCCACGCGGACCGCCCCGGCGCGGCTCGGGTTGAGACGGGTGCGAGCCCAGTCGCTCCGGACAAGTCGGGCGCTACGGACAAGTCGGGCGCTCCGGACAAGTCGGGCGCTCCGGGCGAAAGCGTGCGGCGCTTCGACCTCGTGGAACGGTTGGTGCACTGGAGCACGGCGATCATGATGCTCACCCTCATCGTGACCGGTGCCATCCTTTACCTGCCCTCGCTGGCGCTGCGGATCGGCCATCGCGGCCTTGTCGAGAACATCCACGTCATAACGGGACTGTGCCTGCTCGGGCCTCTGGTGCTCGCGCTCGCCGGACCCTGGGGCAGGCGGCTTTACGCGGATCTGCGGCGGTTCGACCGCTGGGGGGCCGCGGACTTCGACTGGTTCAGGGGCCTGTCGAGGCGCAGAGGGCTCCCCGGGGACAAGTTCAACGGCGGCCAGAAGCTGGAGGCCGCCTTCCTGGGCTCGGCCATGGTGGCCGCCCTCGTGACAGGCGTCATCATGCGCTTCGCACCCTCCTCCTGGATCTCCTGGGCGACCGGGGCGACGCTCGTGCACGACGCTCTCTTCTTCGCGATCGGGGTCGCCGTGCTGGCGCACATCGCGTTCGCCCTCTCCCGACCCGACCAGCTCGTCTCGATGGTCACCGGCCGCATCCCACGGGCCTGGGCCAAGTCGCACGCCGCGGCCTGGCTGTCCGAGATCGAGGCCCCCACGCCGGAAGATCTGCCCGCCGAACGGTCCTAGTCGTACAGTGGGGTGATGCCGCCGCGCCGGGGAGACCGCCGAGTTCTCGCCGTGGCGCGGGGCGACGAGCCGGCCGACCTGCTCTTGACCGGTGGCAGCGTCTTTGTGCCGAGCACGCGGGAGTGGGTGACGACGGACCTCGCCATCGCCGGCAGCACAATCGCCGGCTGGGGCCCGCGTGAGGCGCACGAGACCGTCGACGTGGGCGGAGCGGCGCTCACCGCAGGCTTTGTGGATGCCCACATGCACCTCGAGTCCACCAAGCTCTGGATCGACGAGTTCGTCCGTGCCGTGCTTGCCCACGGCACGACGGCAGTGGCCGCAGACCCGCACGAGATCGCCAACGTCTTCGGGGTGCCCGGGGTCCTCGCCCTGGCGGAGGCCGCCGCCGAAGCTGCCCTTCACCTTCGGGATCTCGGCCCCGAGTTGCGTCCCGGCTTCCCGCTTCGAGAGCCCGGGCGCCGAGCTCGGAAGCGCCGAGCTCTCCGAGCTGCTGGACGGGCACGGGGCCATCGGTATCGCCGAGGTGATGGACTTCCCGGGCGTCGTAAACGGCGACCCGGAGGTGCTCGCCAAGATCGCCACGGCGGGCAACAAACGGGTGGACGGCCATGCGCCCGGTCTGAGCGGCCGGCAGCTGGACGCCTATCTCGCCGCAGGAGTCGAGTCCGACCACGAGTGCACCGTGCTCGAAGAAGCCGAGGAGAAGCGCCGCAAGGCCATGTGGATCTTCATCCGGGAGGGGTCGGCGTCCCGCAACCTCGACGCGTTGATAGGGACCGTCCTTCTTCACGGCACCGATCGGGTCGCGCTCTGCACCGACGACCGGGAGCCGGAGACCCTGTTGCACGCGGGCCATGTGAACGACTGCGTCCGCCTCGCCGTCGCCGCCGGGGTGAGCGTCGAGGAGGCTCTCGTGCTCGCGACGAGCAATCCCGCCGAATACCACCGTTTCGACCATCTGGGCTGTCTCGGCGCCCGGCTATCAGGCCGACATCCTGGGCTTCGACGAGCTGTCGAGCTTCGAGCCGTCCCGTGTCTGGCAGGCCGGGAGACTGGTGGCGATGAACGGGCTCATCGTTCCCGGCGCCGTGCCCGCGACGGCGCCTCCGGACTGGATGCGCGGCTCGGTCATCTGGAGAGCCCGCCAGGGCCGACCGCTTTCGATCGCACGCCACCGCCGGGCGGCAGGGCGCGGGTGATCGGGATCGAGTCCCGATCGCTCACAACCCGCAATCTCGTGCTCGACGTGACCGATCCGGCCGCAGAGGTGAGCCGTATCGCGGTCGTGGAGCGGCACCGGCGCACAGGGCGTATCGGTCTCGGGTACGTGCACGGCTTCGGGCTCTCCCATGGCGCCATCGCCTCGACGGTCGCGGATGACGCCCACAACTGCATGGTCGTCGGAGCCCTCGACAGCTCGGGCCCGGCGGACATGGCCGTTGCCGTCGCCCGCCTGGCGGAGATCGGCGGCGGTCAGGTCGCCGTCCGCGACGGGAAGGTGCTGGCAGAGGTTCGCCTGCCGATCGGCGGGCTCATGAGCGACCGCGGCATCGAGGACGTGACTGAGGAGATGAGACGGCTCGCCGATGCCGCCTCCAACGGCCTCGGAGTCACGATCGACGCGCCCTTCATGCAGCTGAGCTTCCTCGGCCTGTCCGTGCTGCCCGAGCTTCGCCTCACGGACCAGGGCCTTGTCGACGTCACCAGGTTCGCCCTGACAGACGTGGCCGCCGACTGAGAGGCGCCACCGCCGGGAGCGGGAACCGCACCGCCGGCGCGGGCCGGTGCCGAAGGCGTGGGCGGCACCGGCGGCGGTTTCGCAGATGCTCAACGGCGCCTGTAACTTGGACCGGTGCTCGTCTTCCTGCCGAGATCCCTGGAGGAGACCTTCGACACCCTCGAGCAGTGGCCGGGGGCACAACTGCTCGCCGGTGGGACGGACTTCATGGTGGAGGTCAATTTCGGGCACCGGCGACCGGAGGCCGTCGTCTGCCTGCGCAAGGTCGCCGAGCTGAGGCGATGGCGTCTCGACGGTGACGAGGTCGTCCTCGGCGCAGGCGTCACCTTCGCCGAGCTGGAGCGCCCCGAGCTCGCTGATCTCCTGCCGGGCTGGCCCAGGCGGCGCGCACGGTCGGCTCCCCACAGATCCGCAACGCCGGCACGATCGGGGGCAACCTCGGCACGGCATCGCCCGCGGGCGATTCCCTCCCTGTCCTCGCCGCCCTCGACGGCCGCATCGTGACGGCTTCGAGGAACGGCGCGCATCGCTCAGCCTGGAGGAATTCCGTCGTCGGCCCCAAACGCACCGCGCTCGAGCCGGGCGAGCTCATCGCCGAGATCCGCCTCCCGGCCCGTTTGGGCTCACAGCAGTTCTTGAAGGTCGGTACGCGCAACGCCATGGTGATCGCCGTGGCGAACGTGGCCCTCGTCGCCGACTGGCAGGCGGAGGCGGTCCGCTGCGCCCTCGGCTCGGTCGGACCCAAGGTGATAAGGGCCGTGGAGGCCGAGGAGTTCATCTCGTCCCGGATCGACTGGGACGACCGAGCCCTTTTGGATCCCGGTGACATGGAGCAATTCGTCGGCCTTGGTGCGCGCTTCGGCAAGGCCTATCGACGACCACCGCTCCACGGCCGCCTACCGCCGCCACGCCGTCGGAATCTGCGCCGCAACGGGCGCTCGGGCGTGTGCTCGCCGCCAGCGGCACACCGGGTCAAAAGGGGCAGGCATGGGTGAGCTGATCGACTACACGCTCTCAGTCAACGGCCGCGAGCACGACGTCGCCGAGGCCTGGCTCGGAGAGAGCCTGCTTTACGTGCTTCGGGAGCGGCTCGGCCTTCCCGGCTCGAAGAACGCCTGCGAGCAGGGCGAGTGCGGCTCCTGCTCGGTGCTGATGGACGGCGTGCTCGTGTGCTCCTGCCTCGTGCTCGCCGCCGCTGCCGTCGGCGCCGAGATAGTGACCATCGAGGGGCTCACGCCCGGGGACGACGAGCTCTCCGACATCCAGACCGCCTTCTTGGCCGAAGGCGGCGTGCAGTGCGGCTTTTGCACTCCGGGCTTCGTCGTCAGCGTCCACGACCTGCTCGCGCACAACCCCGATCCCACCGAGCTCGAGGTGCGCGAGGCCGTCTCCGGCAACCTCTGCCGCTGCACCGGCTACGGCCGCATCCTGGCAGCGGTTCAGGCTGTGCAAAAGGCGCGGCAAGGATGAGCGTCGACCTCGGCGTGAGGCGGGGGCCGGCTCGGCGAAAGCGTCGCCCGGCCCGACGGGATACCGAAGGTGCGCGGACAAGTTCGCCTTCTCCTCTGACATGTTCGCCGAAGGCATGCTCTGGGGCCACGTCGTGCGCTCTCCGCATCCCGCGGCGAGGATCAGGGCCGTCGACGTCTCCGGAGCCCTCAAGATCCCGGGCGTCCGGGCGGTGCTCACCTCCGACGACGTCCCTGGTCGCAAGACCTACGGGCTCGACTACCCCGACCAGCCGGTCTTCGCCTGGGACTGCGTCAGGTACATGGGAGAGGCTGTGGCGGCTGTGGCGGCCGACCATCCCGAGACGGCGCGGAGGGCAGCCGCGGCCGTCGTCGTCGACTACGTCCCGACCGCGCCGCTCACCGACTCGACGACCGCCGAAGACGCCGAGCCGGTCCATCCCCTCGGGCAACGTCCTCCACCGCCAGAAGGTGCGCTCGGGCGACCCGGACGCCACCGGGGCAGCGTCGTCGAGGGCTACTACGAGACCGGCATGCAGGACCAGGCGCCCCTCGGACCGGAATCCGGCCTCGCCGTGCCCGCCGAGGACGGCGGCATCGACCTCTACATCGCCACGCAGTGGCTGCACATCGACCAGGAGCAGATGGCCGCCTGCCTGGCCCTGCCCCTCGACAAGGTGCGGGTGCACCTCGCCGGCGTCGGCGGCTCGTTCGGCGCCCGCGAGGACCTGAGCATGCAGATCCAGATCTGCCTTCTCGCTCTGCGCGACGGGGCGGCCGGTGAAGATCATCTACTCGCGCGAGGAGTCGTTTCTCGGCCATGTGCACCGGCACCCGGCCAAGATGTGGTACCGCCACCACGCCGACGCCCGAGGGGCGGCTCGTCAAGCTCGAGGCGAAGATCATCCTCGACGGGGGCGCCTACCAGTCGAGCTCGATGGCGGTGGTCATGAACGCCGCCTGCATGTCGCCCGGCCCCTACCGGATGCCGAACGCCGTCGTCGAGGCGGTGGCGGTGCGGACCAACAACCCGCCCTGCGGGGCGATGCGGGGCTTCGGGGCCGTCCAGACCTGTTTCGCCCACGAGGCCCAGATGGACAAGCTCGCCGACGCCCTCGGGATGGACCGGGTCGAGATAAGGCTCCGCAACGCCCTCAAGGCCGGCGACGCCCCTCATCACCGGCCAGGTGCTGACGGGCGCCACTCCCGTCGCCGAGGTCCTCCGCACCTGCGCGGCGTCGCACCCATGCTCGCGGGCGATCCCGCCGCTCAGCCGAGCTCGAGCTGCCCGGCGGCGCCGGCCGCACCGCCGAGCGCGGCCGCGTCCGGCGCGGCGTCGGTTACGGCCTCGCCATCAAGAACCTCATGTACGGGGGCGGCTTCGACGACTACTCGACGGCACGGTGCCGGCTCGAGGACGGCGTGGCCACGATCACCTGCGCCTGCGCCGAGGTCGGGCAGGGCTTTGTGACCCTCGCCCAGCAGATCACCCGCGAGGTGCTCGGCGTCGACAACGTGGTCCTCAACCCGGCCGCCACGGTCGGCATCGGCTCGGCGGGATCGACCTCTGCCAGCCGCCAGACGTGGATGTCCGGCGGAGCGGTGCAGGCGGCCTGCCTGGCCGTGCGCGAGCGGGCGCTCGCCCTCGTCGCAGCCAGGCACGGCATCGCGCCCGAAGGCCTCGAGATCGTCGACGGCCGCATCGTCTCGTTCAACGGGGAGGTCGACGTCGCCGTCGCCGAGGCCGCCCCCGGCGAGGTCCTCGAGGAGACGGTGGACTACCACCACGCCCCCACCGAGGAGCTCGACGCCGACGGGCAGGGCAACGCCTTCGTGTCCTTCGCCTACTCGGCCCACCGCGCCGTCGTGGACGTCGACTTGGACCTGGGCCTCGTGCGCGTCGTGGACATCACCACCTCCCAGGACGTCGGGCGCGTGCTCAACCCGGTCCAGCTGGTGGGCCAGATCGAGGGCGGCACCGCGCAGGGCCTCGGGCTCGCCGTGATGGAGGAGATCGTCCTCGACCACGGGATCGTGCGCAACCCGTCCTTCACCGACTACATCATCCCGACAACGCTCGACATGCCGCCTGTGCACATCGCGGCCCTGATCGAGGAGCCCGAGCCGGGCTCGCCCATGGGCGCCAAGGGTGCCGGCGAGCCGCCGATGATCTCCTCGGTGGCGGCCGTGGTCGCCGCCATCCGGATGGCGACCGGTCTGGAGCTCAACAGGGCGCCGGTCCGGCCCCAGGACATCGCCCTGGCCGGGGCGGGCCTTTCCGACGGGCCAACGACGAGTCCCAACGACGTGGAGGTATCGAAGTGAGCACCGAGGTCGCCGTCTATCTGCAGGACGCGCACACGATCCGCCAGGGCATGGAGATCGCCCGGTACGCGGAGTCCAAGGGGTTCCACGCGGTCTGGCAGGCCGAGAGCCGGCTGGTACGCGAGGCCACCGTGCCGATGTCCGCCTTCCTCGCCGTCACCGAGCGCATCAAGGTCGGCTCCGGCGTGGTGAACAACTGGACCCGGAACCCGGCTCTCCTGGCGTCGACCTTCTCGACCCTGGACGACCTCGCCCCCGGGCGCGTCATCCTCGGCATAGGCGCCTGGTGGGACCCGCTCGCGTCGAAGGTGGGGATCAACCGGACAAAGCCCCTCCTCGCCATGCGGGAGACCATCGAGGCCGTCCGCGCCCTTCTCGCCGACGAGACCGTCACCTACGACGGCGAGTTCGTCCACCTCGACGGGGTCGAGCTCGACTACGTCCACCAGGAGCGCCGGCCGAAGGACGTCCCCATCTACCTCGGGGCGACGGGCATGCAGATGATGGAGCTCGCAGGCGAGATCGCCGACGGGGTCGTCCTCAACTACCTCGTCTCGCCTCAGTACAACGACATGGCCATGGAGCATCTCGAGCGCGGGGCGCACAAGGCCGCCCGCTCGGCCACCGACCTCGACCGTCCTCAACTCGTCGTGTGCTCCCTCGACGAGGACCGCGCCGCCGCCCTCGACGCCGCGCCGCCTGCTCGTGACCCAGTACCTCGGTCAGCAGCCCCACATCATGAAGGCCTCGGGCGTCCCCGAGTCCCTCCTCGAGGAGATCGGCAAGGTGCTCACATGGCCGGCGACCGCCGAGCAGGTTGAGGCCGCCTCCAAGCTCGTGCCCGACGAGATCGTGCAGATGATCACTGCCTCAGGGACGGCCGACGAGTGCCGGGCGAAGGTGGCCGAGTACGTTCAGCGCGGCTGCACCTGCCCGATCCTTTACCCGCTCGGCACGGACGTGCACGCCATGATCGACGCCTTCGCCGGCTGGACTGCCTGAAGCCGGACCTGGAGCGCCTCGGGGGCCGGGCCCTCCGCTGGCGAACGCCTCCGCAGGCCCCGGCGGAGCCGCTAGAGCCGGGCCCAGAGCCTCTGGGCCTGCTCGCGGGCGCGGGCCCGCACCTCTACCGGGTCGACCCGCGTCGGACGGCCGTCCGCGAAGACGACCTGGCCGTCGATGACGACCTCGATGGGCTGCACGCCCGGGGTGAAGGCGAGGTGCCAAGGATCGATCGGCTCGTAGCTCCAGCGGACCGTGTCCGCCGCCGCCTCAGGCACGAGGACGTAGCCGTTCTCCAGCCATGACCAGGCGGAGTCCGGGGTCGCCGTCACGTCGTCTTCGCGATGGCGAACATAAGCGATGCGGAATTCCTCCAGCATGTCCCCGCCGATGCCGTCGGTCCCGAGCACGACTTTGTTCTCGAAGCGGGCCGGGCGGGCGTAGCCGACGGCGTTGTTCATGTTCGAGCGCGGGTTGTGGGCGACGGTGCCGGCAAGCGGCCGATCCAGGTGCACGCAGTGGGCGAGCAGCCAGTCGTCCTTCGCGAGGCTCTCGAGGCGGCCGCCCGCGGCCTGATCGGACCGGTCCTCGGCGACGTGTATGTGCACGCCGCGGCCGAGGTCGTCGGCAAGGCCGGCAACAGCCTCGAGCGATGACTGCAGAGAGCGTGAAGCAGGCGTGGGCGCCCACGAAACCCCTGCCGCCGCTGCGCAGGAAACGTTCGTTCTCCGCGAGTCCGGCCCGCGTGCCCCCGGGACCGTGGCGGTCGGTCACCTCGTAGCAGCACAGCGCGCCGCACCCCGACCTCGGCGCAGGCATCGGCCACGACGCTCAAGGAGCCCTCGATGGCGTTCGGGGAGGCGTGATGGTCCACGATCGCCGTCGTCCCGCGTTCGAGAGCCTCGAGGGCGCCCAGCATCGCTGACCACCTGATCATCTCGAGATCGAGAGCGCAGTCGAGGCGCCACCAGACGAGCTCGAGGATCTCCTGGAAATTGTGGGCCGTACGCGGTGGCGCCGGCATCCCGCGGGCGAGAGCCGAGTACAGGTGATGGTGGCCGCAGACGAGCCCGCCTGTCACACCGGGCGGCGGTGCGCCAGCCTCGGCGGCGGTCACCGGATCGCTCACTCGTCCGCGCCCGCCTCGCCCGAGTCCGCCCCGTGCATGGGCAGCGCCGTGCGCCACGTGCCGTCCAGGCTGTGCAGGGCCGCGGCGACGGCACCGGCCGTCGGGACGAGGCCGATCTCGCCCACGCCCTTTATGCCGTAGGGCGAGCGCGGCTGGGGCGCCTCGACCAGGATGGTCTCGATCGGCGGCACGTCCTTCGGCCGGATGATCCCGAGGCTGCGCAGCGTCATGTTCGTCGGCCGGCCCTCGTCGTCGCAGGGGAAGTCCTCCGAGAGGGCGTAGCCGAGCCCCATGTGCACCGCTCCTTGGATCTGGCCCTCGCACAAGAGCGGGTTGACGGCGCGTCCCGACGTCGTGCACGGCCACGACCTTGTCGATCTTGCCCGTCTCGCGGTCGATGACGACGAGCTGGGAGGCGAAGGAGAAGACGGCATGGATGATCGGGTTCTCGAGGCCCTCCTCGAGCGAGTTGGTCCAGTCGACCCGGAACTCACCCTCGTAGTCCACGCCCGGGCGGCAGCCGTCAGCGAGGGCATGCCTGCAGGCGTCGGACACGGCGCCCGCGGTCATGACCGTCCCTCGCGACCCGGTCGTCTGGCCGGCGCCGAGCTCGCGGGTCGTGTCCACGACGACGCGCACCCGCTCGGGGTCGACTCCGAGCTCCTCGACGGCGATCTGGCGGGCGACGGTGTGGACGCCCTGGCCCATCTCGGTCCAGCAGTGGCGGACCTCGATCGTGCCGTCCTCGAAGAAGCGGACGACGGCCTTGATGATCTCCACGAAACCGTTCCCGAGGCCGGAGTTCTTGAGCCCGAAGCCCAGGCCCACGGCCTTGCCCGCGGCGAGGGCGGCGTCGTAGGCGGGCTTGACGGCCTCGAGGCACTGCTTGGCGCCCAAAGACCCGTCGTCCATGATCTGTCCCGGCCCCCAGACGACCCCGGGGCTCACGGCGTTTCGCCAGCGCATCTCCCAGGCGTCGATCCCGACCATCTCCGCCAGGCGGTCGATGACGCCCTCCATGGCGAACTGCGCCTGGTTGGCCCCGAAGCCCCTGAAGGCGCCGCACACCGGGTTGTTGGTCCGCACGGCGGTCGCCTCGACGTCGATGGCGGATACCCGGTAGGGGCCCGAGGCGTGGCCGGCGGCCCGCTCGAGCACCTTCATGCCGACCGAGGCGTAGGGGCCGGAGTCGCCCACCATGCGCACCCTCAAGCCGGTGAGCAGTCCGTCGGCGTCGCAGCCGGCCTCGTACTCCATGCGGATCGGGTGCCGCTTGGGGTGCATGATCAACGACTCTTCGCGCGACAAGGTGCACTTCACGGGGCGCTTGAGCAAGAAGGCGGCCAGCGCCGTCTGGCCCTGGTTGGACATGTCCTCTTTGCCCCCGAAGGCACCGCCGTTGGACACCAGCTCGACGACCACCTGCTCGGTGGGGACGGCGAGCATGGCCGCGATCTGGTTGCGGTCGTCCCACACTCCCTGGCCGCCGGAGAACACCTTCAAGGTGCCGTCGGGCTGCGGGACGGCGAGAGTCGACTCCGGCTCCAAAAAGGCGTGCTCCACGCGCTGGGTCTGGAACGTCTCGCGCACGATGTGGGCCGAGGCGGCGAGCGCGGCCTCGAGGTCCCCGCGCCTGTAGACAGAGCGCGAGAGCACGTTGCCCGGCAGGGTCCAGACGGCGTCTTCGGGATCGTCGATGGCGGCGACGGGGTCGGTCAGCGGGCGCAGCGGCCGGTAGGAGACCTCGACGAGCTTGGCCGCCTCCCGGGCGGTCTGCTTGGAATCGGCGACGACGATGGCGAGGACGTCGCCGAGGTACGAGGTGCGGCCACCTTCGGGGATGAACACGGGCCAGTCGACGTGGATTATCCCGACCCGCAGGTCGCCGGGCACATCGGCGGCGGTGAACACGGCCTCGACGCCGGGCACCGCCCGTGCGGCCGTGGTGTCGATCTCGAGCACGTCGGCCCGGGCATGGTCCGCCAGGCGCAGCGCCCCGTGCAGGAGACCGGGCAGGCGGATGTCGTCGACGTAGCCGCGGTCGCCGAGGGCGAGGTCGGTGCCCTCGTAGCGGGCGCCCCGGGAGCCCAGCCCCTGCGCCAGCACCGCCGTCGGAGACTCGCCGGCCGCGAGCACCTCCACAGCGTCGAGGATCTTTGCGTAGCCGGTGCAGCGGCACAGATGCGCCCCGAGGTGACGTGCCGCCTCCTCACGGGTGAGGGCCGGGCCCTTCTTGTCGATGAGGGCCTTCATGCGCACGAGGATCCCCGGCGTGCAGAATCCGCACTGCAGAGCCCCTGTCGCCGCGAAGGCCGCGGCGTAGCGCTCCTTCTCCTCGACGTCGAAGCCCTCCAGGGTGGTGATCGACTTCCCGGCCACCTTGGCGAGCGACATCAGGCAGCTCGCCATCGCCTTGCCCTCGACCAGCACCGTGCAGCAACCGCACTGGCCGGAGGGAGAGCAGCCGTCCTTGGCCGAGGTGACCCCGAGCTCCTCGCGAAGGGCCGCGAGAAGATGCGGGTGACCGCCAACTTCCACCGGTTCGCCGTTGAGCGTGAACCTCGTGGTCGCCAGCAGCTCCTCCGACCCGAGCAGCTCCTCCGGCTCGGCGGGGGCGCCCTCCCCTATCGCGACGGTGGCTTTCATCTCTTCACGGTACCGGATTCGCTCACAGACAGGGCCCCCAGTCCTGAATGACCAGGGCTCGTTGCGGCCGAAGACCGCCACGAGCCCTGGTGCAACTTGCGAATATGGGACGGTGCGGCGTCAGCCGCGGGTGAACAGCGTGCCCGTCTCGCCGTGCAGGGCGCGCGCCACGTTCTCCGGATTGGTCACGATCGCGTTCGTCCCGCCGTTGGAGAGGTAGTTCACGACCGCCTGAATCTTCGGCGCCATAGACCCCTTGGCGAAGTGGACGCCCTCGGCCAGATGCGCCTTGGCCTCGGCGAGGGTCATCCGGTCGACCGGGGTCTCCTCCGGCGTGCCGAAGTTGAGCGACACCTTCTCGACTGCTGTCGAGATGACGAGCAGGTCCGCCCCGAGGTTGTTCGCCAACAGAGCCGATGCCAGGTCCTTGTCGATGACTGCGGCCACACCGTGCAGGTCGCCTTTGTCGTCAGCTACAACCGGTATCCCGCCGCCACCGACGGTCACGACCACGATGCCCGCCGCGATCAAGGCTCTTATCGCCGGAAGCTCGACGATTCTGAGCGGCAGGGGCGACGCGACGACCCGTCTGAAGCCGCGGCCGGCGTCCTGGACGATGTTCCAGCCCTCCTTGCGGCGCCGTTCGGCCTGCTCCTCGTCCATGAACCCGCCGATGGGCTTGGTCGGGTTCTTGAACGCCGGGTCGTCAGCCGCCACTTCTGTCTGGCAGATGACAGTTGCCGCCTCGCGGTCCATGCCGAGGCGGCGGAACTCGTTGAAGAGGTTCTGCTGCAGGGCATAGCCGATGGCACCTTGGCTGTCGGCTCCGCAGACATCGAGCGGGACCTCGTGCATCTCCTTGGCCGCGAGCTCCGAACGTCGCAGGATGAAGCCGACCTGCGGGCCGTTGCCGTGGCTGATGGCGACCTTCCAGCCTTCCTTGATCATCGCAACTATGTGGTGACAGGTCTCTTGAGCGGCGATGTACTGGTCCTCGACGGTCTCGTGCTTCTTGTCCCTGATCAGCGAGTTGCCGCCGATCGCCACAACGGCCGTCCCGGGAGTGTTGAACAGGCTCATCTCGGCCTCCCTCAGCTCATCGTCAGTGCCATCACGGCCTTTTGGGCGTGAAGGCGGTTCTCTGCCTGGTCGTAGACGATCGACTTGGGCCCGTCGATCACCGCGTCGGTGACCTCGACGTTGCGGTCCGCAGGCAACGGGTGCATGTAGATGGCGTCGTCGTTGGTGAGCGCCATGCGCTTCTCGTCTGTGATCCAGCTCGAGTACTTGTCGATGAGGGCCTTGTCCTCCGCCGGGTCCTGGGTGGTGAGCAGCGCTCCCCAGCTCTTCGCGTAGAGGACGTCGGTGCCCTTGAAGCCCTCGTCGAAGTCATCCAGGATCTCGAAGCTGGAGTGGGTCTTGCGGGCGTTCTCGCGCCCCTGCTCGATGATCTCCGGCATGAGCTTGAACTCGGGCGGGTGCACGAGGCGCAGGTTCATACCGAAGCGGGGCAGGAGCAGCACGAGACTCTGGGCGACGCTGACCGGCTTCGAGTAGCTCGCAGCCGCAGCCCAGCTGACAGTGGCCGTCTTGCCCCGAGGATCGCCGAAATGCTCGATGATCGTCATGATGTCGGCCAGCGCCTGGTGCGGGTGGTACATGTCGCACTGCATGTTCAGTACCGGCACGCGACTGGCCGCGGCCACGTCCCGCTGGTACTTGTTGCCCGTCCCCCAGTCACATTGCCGGATGGCGATGCCGTCGTTGTAGCGGCCGAGGATCTCACCGATCTCCTTGGCCGTGTCGCCGTGGGCGATCTGGGTCGTCTTGGACTCGATGAACTGCGCGTGACCACCGAGCTGTGCCATGCCCGCCTCGAAGGACGTGCGGGTGCGGGTGCTCGAGAAGAAGAACAGCATGGCGAGGACCTTGTCCCTCAAGTAGGCGTGCGGCTCGCCGAGAGCGTGCGCCCGCTTCAAGGCGAACGCGACGTCGAGGAACGTGTCGAGCTCGTCCTTTGTGAAGTCCTGGAGGGTGATGACGTCCCGGCCGCGAAGGTGGGTCTGCATCTCGGCCGCCTACTCGATCGCGCCGAGGATGAGCGAGAGCAGCGCCATGCGCATGACGACGCCGTTGAAAGCCTCGACCCAGTAGCGGGCGTGGCGGGTGCTGTCGACGTCTGGGGGCAGCTCGTCCATCCGGGGCAGCGAGTGCAGGATGATGGCATCGCTCTTGGCCTTTTGCCTGAGCAGGTCGCGCGTCACACGATAGGCGGCGGGCGTGAGGCCCTTGTCCTCGGTGGCTTCGTCGCGCGAGACGGTGTAGTCGGCCTGCACCACCGGCTCCATGTAGATGACGTCCGCGTCCGCGATGCAGCTTTCGACGCTCTCCTTCTCGGTGTACTGGACGTTGACCTGGTCCAGTTCCACCTTGAACTCGTCGAGCAGCGACATGTCCGGCGGCCCGACCACGAAGGCCTCGATGTCGAATTGAGAGCACGCGTAAAGGATCGAGTGCATCGTGCGCATCCGCATGTCGCCGACGCAGAGGAACTTCAGACCGTCGAGACGGCCTCTTTGCTGCCAGATCGTGTAGAGATCGGTCAACACCTGGGTCGGGTGCTCGCCCCAGCCGTCGCCGCAGTTGATGACCGGCACCGATGCCCACTTGGCGGCTTCCGCCGGCGCGCCCTGCTGGAAGTGGCGCATGGCGATGACGTCGCCGTAGTACTCGAGCATGTGAACGGTGTCTTTGATCGTCTCCTGGTAGAAGTCGCCCGCGCGGGTCATCTTGGCGTCGGAGAAGCCCAGCACGTGGCCGCCGAGGCGGTGCATGGCGGCTTCGGTCGCGAGGCGTGTCCTCGTGCTCGGCTGGTAGAAGGCCGTGAGGAGCGTCTTGTGCTTGAGCAGGTCGCCGTTGCGGCGCTCAGCCGCGAACGGCTTCAGGCGATCAGCCACAGAGAAGATCTGGAAGTACTCCTCCCGCTCCATGTCCTTTAGGGACAAGATGTCTCGACCGAGGAAACTCCTCATGTCAGCTCCCCTTTCCTTTCGCTGATCGACGTCCTCGCGTGCCCCGGAAAGGGCGCGACACGTGCTTGCACCAACCATCCTGTCGGGCAAAGGCGCGCAGAGGTAGGGTCCTTTGTCCTCACCTTACAAGTCCTTGAGCCCTGGCGGGCTGTCCGGTCCGGGAGCCCGCGGATGAGTCTGAAACGTGCCCTGGTCAGCCCCAAAGGGCGCGGGCACGCCGCCCGAGCTCTCGATGTGCCTCACGCAAGTCGACGCCGACGAGCGAGCCGTCCGCGACTATGGCTTCGCCCGCCACGAAGAGGTGCCTCACCGTGCGGGAGGGGCCGAGCACGAGCCCGGCGACGGCGTCCTCGATGTCGGCGATGTCGTCCGCGGGCCAGACGGCGATGTCGGCCGGCGCGCCCACCTCGAGACGGCCCAGATCGGGACGGCCCAGGCAGCGGCCACCGCCCGAGCTGCCCAGCTCGAGCGCCTCGGCCGGAGTGAGCGCGTCGGGTCGGCCCGAGCGCAGGCGGGCGAGGAACAACGCCTGTTTCAGCTCAGGAAGCAGATCCCCGCCCTCGTTCGACGCGACGCCGTCGACGCCCAGCCCGACGGGGGCTCCCGCGTCGAGCAGGCCGCGCACCGGGCACAAGCCGGAGGCCAGTCGGGCGTTGGAGCTCGGGCAGTGGGCGACGCCCGTCCCGGCCGCACCGACCCTCAGCACCTCCGAATCGCTGAGGTGAACCCCGTGGGCGTACCAGACGTCGTCGGCCAGCCACCCGAGCTCCTCGACCACGTCCAGGGGGCGGGCCCCGAAGCGGGCCAGGCAGTCGCGCTCTTCGGCGAGCGTCTCGGCAAGGTGCGTGTGCAAGCGCAGGCCGAGCCGGCGTGCGAGCTCGGCGGACTGCTTCATGAGCTCGCGGGTGACCGAGAAGGGGCTGCAGGGCGCCACCACCACGCTGACGCGGTCGCCGTCGTGCAACCTGGCCGTCACGGACTCGGTCGAAGCCAAGATGGCGTCCGTGCGCTCGACCACGTCATCGGGCGGCAGGCCACCCGCGCTCTGACCGAGGTCCATCGAGCCGCGCGAGAGGTGAAGCCGCACCCCGACCACGGCTCGCGCCGCCGCGATGGCGTCGAAGACGGTGTCGTCGCCGTGGGGCACGAGGTAATGGTGATCGGCAACGGTGGTCGCCCCGCTCAGGGCGAGCTCGGCCAGGCCGACGGTCGCCGCCACCTGCACGTCCTCGACCGAGATGCGCGCCCAGACCGGGTACAGCTCCTGGAGCCAGGTGAACAGGTCGCAGCTCGTGGCACGGCCCCTCGTGAGCCACTGGTAGAGATGGTGGTGGGTGTTGATCAGCCCGGCGGTGACGATGCCGCCGTCGCACTCGATCACCTCGTCGCCGGGCCGGGGGGCGACCGAGCCCGTCTCGGTGATGACGCCGTTGTCGAACGCCACCTCGCCAGGCCAACGTGCCCCCCGCAGAACCGTTCGTGTGGTCACAGCCTGTAGTACCGTGCGCCGCGACAAACTGTCAATTGGCCAAAAAGCGGCGCAGCCGAGAAGGCAATCGGCCGAAGGGCGGCCGCGGCCGAGAAGGTGGCGGCAGGTCGCCGCGATGTAGCGGGTTTGCCCAAACTCCGCCCATGGCGGGAGAATCAGCTCGTGAACATCTACGGACTCGACTCAGAAGTGATGGACCCCGCCGCCGTCGAGCGGACAGCGCAGCGCTTTCGCGAGCAGGAGATCGTCCTGCCCACCTTCAGCCAGCTCGTGGACCCGCACAGCGCTCCACGTGCCGCGTTGAGCGAGGTCGACAAGAACGCCGCCTCACCCGTGAACCTGTGGCGCATCCACTGGTACAACGGACTCGACGGCAGCCTCGCAGAGGTGCCCGATCACGTCGTGCTTCCCAAAGCTCTGACAGGCGTGGACGCCCAGATCGTCGTCGCCTTCGGCGACCGCTTCCCGATGATCGGGGCGCACAAGGTCCTCGCCGCGTACGCCTGCCTCGCCCCGCGGCTCGCGACCGGCACGTTCGATCCCACCCGGCATCGGGCGATCTGGCCCTCCACCGGCAACTACTGCCGGGGCGGGGTGGCCGTCTCGCGCGTCATGGGCTGCCGCGGCGTCGCCGTGCTGCCTGAGGGCATGAGCCGCGAGCGGTTCGACTGGCTCGAGCGGTGGGTCGTGGACGAGAGCGACATCATCAAGACCCCCGGGACCGAGAGCAACGTCAAGGAGATATACGACCGCTGCCACGAGCTTGCCCAGGACGCGGACAACGTCATCTTGAACCAGTTCTGCGAATTCGGGAACCACCTCGTGCACCGACTTGCGACCGGCGCCGCCCTCGAGCGCGTCGTCGAGCACCTGTCGGCGTCCCGGCCGGAGCTCAAGGTCCGGGCCTTCGTGTCCGCGACCGGATCTGCCGGCACCATCGGTGCGGGCGACCACCTGAAGGACAGGTTCGGGTCGCTCACCGTCGCCGTCGAGGCCCTGGAGTGCCCGACCCTGCTCAACAACGGTTTCGGCGAGCACAACATCCAAGGCATCGGCGACAAGCACGTGCCTTTGATCCACAACGTGATGGCCACAGATGTCGTCGTCGCCATCTCGGACAAGGCGACCGACTCCTTGAACGTGCTCGCGAACACCGACGAGGGCCGCGCCTACCTGGCACGTCGCGGCGTCTCGCCTGAGATCATCACGGCCCTTTCCTCCTTCGGCCTGTCGAGCTGGTGCAATGTCCTGGCGGCGATCAAGCTCGCCAAGCGGCTGCAGCTCGGGTCTGACGATCTCGTCCTCACGGTCGCGACAGACGGGGCCGCCATGTACGGGAGCGAGCTCGCCGACGCCGTCGGACGCGACTGGCCGGACGGGTTCAGCGAGGTCTCCGCCGCCCAGGTCTACGGAGAGCACCTTCTGGGAGCGAGCGAGGACCACCTGCTCGAATGCCTCGATGTCGACCGGAACCGGATCTTCAACCTCGGCTACTACACCTGGGTCGAACAGCAGGGGACCTCGATCGAGGAGTTCGAGGCCCGTCGGGACCAGAGTTTCTGGCGTTCGCTGCTCGACTTGGTGCCGGTCTGGGACGACCTCATCACCGAGCTGAACGGGCGGTCGGCAGCAGCCTCCTGAGAACCTTCACAAGCCCAGCTCGCGAAGCACCTCCTCGGTGTGCTCACCGAGGCGCGGGGGGTCGACGCCTGTAGGTGACCGGGCTCGCGTACAGGCGCATGGGGTCGGCGACCTGCGCGACTACGTCGCCGCTCGACTCCTTGCCGACGTGCACTATGGGGTCGAGACCGAGCCGCGCCGCGAGAGCGAAGGCCTCCCCGATGTCGTTCACGAGCCCGCAGGGAACTCCTGCCGTCTCGAGGCGCTCTATCCAGACTGACGCCGGCTGCTCGCGCAGGCGCCCTTCGATCAGCGCGGAGAGCTCGTTGCGGTGGACGACGCGGCTCGGGTTGTCGGCAAAACGCTCGTCCGAGGCGAGCCAGTCCATCTCGAGCGCGCCGGCCAGAGCCGCAAACTGGCGGTCATTGCCGACGGCGACGACGAGCGGACGGTCGGCAGCGCCGAACATCTCGTAAGGCGATATCGCCGGATGCCGGTTGCCGATCGCTCGTGGCAGTTCGCCTGTCGTCACATAGCTCGAGGCCTGATTGACGAGGCCGGCCAGCAGGCACGACATCAGGTCCACCTCGACCCGCTGCCCCCGGCCCGTCTTCGACCTGGCCAGCAAGGCGGCCAGGATGGCGTTCGAGGCGAAGATGCCCGTGAGCACGTCGACAACCGCGACCCCGACCTTCGTGGGATCGCCACCCTCGGGGCCCGTTAAGTGCATCAGGCCGCCGACAGCCTGGACGATGAAGTCGTAGCCGAGGCGCGACGCCCCTTCGCCAGTTGTCCCGAAACCGGAGACGGTGCAGTAGACGAGGCCCGGGTTCACGACCGACACCTGCTCATAGGACAGCCCGAGGCGCTCCATGGTCCCTGGCTTGAAGTTCTCCACGAGGACGTCTGCCCGTTCGGCGAGGCGTCGGGCCGCTTCGAGGCCCTCCGGGGTCGACAGGTCGAGGGCGACGCTGCGCTTGTTCCTGTTTATCGCCAGGTAGTAGGCGCTCTCGCCGTGCGCGTAGGGCGGTCCCCAGGCCCGGGTGTCGTCGCCCGTGCCCGGGCGCTCGATCTTGACGACGTCGGCGCCGAGATCCCCGAGGAGCATCGTCGCGAGCGGCCCGGCGAGCACGCGGGAGAAGTCCGCCACGAGCAGCCCGCCGAGGGCCGCATCCGGGTCTGCACGCTCCATCGGGCTGCGAGGTTACCGGAAGCCGCCGGGGGGGTCCCCCATTTGGCCGCCTTTCTCCTGTACTTTCGATGCGGTGATGCGACCTTTGAGCAGCCTTTCGAAGTGTGAACGATGAGCGGGCCGGCTCCCCGGCACCGCCGCGCCTCCTCCGGAGGCGGCGCTGGCGGGGGAATCAAGCGATGGTTCGCAGCCCTCGGTCGCAATCAGCGGATCGGCGTCGTCGGCGGGGCCGCAGTGGTCGTGGCCCTCGTCGCAGTCGTCCTCGCGGCCGTCTTGTCGGGAGGGACGACCAAGGCCGGGACGCACAACTCGTCGACCACGACGAGCGGTGGGACAGGCTCCTCCACCACCACGACCGGGGGCACGCATCCCGGGAAGACCTCCTACAACTGCCCGCTCACGGGCGTGCCGGCGCCGGGCAACAAGGTGCCCCGCCGGCCGGCACTCGGTGTCAAGATAGGCAACGATCCCGCCTCGCGGCCCCAGAGCGGCCTCGACAACGCCGACATCGTCTACGAGGAGATGGCCGAGGGCGGCATCACGCGCTACCTGGCCGTGTTCCAGTGCCAGAACGCTCCCGTGATCGGCCCGACGCGGTCGGTTCGCTGGGACGACTGGAACGTCCTGCAGCAGTACCAGCACGCCATCCTCGCCTACAGCGGCGGGATCGATCCCTGGATGCAGCAGGCCGCGTCGCTGCCCTGGATCCTGAACGCCAACGGCAGCGAGTACCCCTGGGCGAACGCTTTCTACCGCTCGACATCGAGCGCGCTGCCCGCGAGCCGGGGGGCCCCCTACAACTACTACACCTCGAGCGCGAACCTCTACGGCCTGTTCCCGAAGGCCAAGACTCCTGCTCCCCAGCTGTTCAAGTTCTCCAAGATCCTCCCGAGCGCCGCCACTCCGCTGGCGTCGGTCGGGATCTACTTCTCGTCCGCCTCGCCCGTCGTCTGGAAGTGGAGCTCCACGGCCAGCCGGTGGCTCCGCTTCTACTCGACCCAGGCCGACACCGACCCGTCCGGACATCAGTTCCAAGCCAGCGACGTCGTGATCCAGGTCGTGCAGACCTCGCCCGGTCCCTACAACGAGAGCGGGCCCGACAGTCCCGACGTCGAGAGCCACACCTTCGGGACCGGTGCCTACGGGAGCGGCAAGGCCTACGTGCTGCGCCAAGGGCACCTCGAGACGGGAACCTGGAGCCGTCCGACCGGTTATGCCGTCACCAAGCTCGCCTTCCCGGACGGCAAGCCCATGCGGCTCCACCCCGGCAACATCTGGTACGAGCTAGTCCCCAGCACGGTTCCGATCACCTTCACGAGGTGACCTAGCCGCTGTGGCGCCAGCCTCGGCCACCCCGCTCGGCGCCTACCGCAGGCTCTCTTACTGGTTCGACAGCCTGCCCGGCCCGCTCGAGTCTCGCCCGGCGCTCGACGGCGACCTCGAGGTGGACGTCGCCGTCGTCGGCGCCGGCTACACCGGCCTTTGGACCGCCTATTACCTCGCGAGGTCGGACCCGGGCCTGAAAGTGGCCGTGCTCGAGCGCGAGACGTCCGGCTTCGGGGCCTCCGGGCGCAACGGAGGCTGGTGCTCGGCGATGTTCGCGACCTCCTCGGCGAAGCTCGTCCGCCTCTACGGCGCGAAGGCGGAGGAAAGTCTTCGCAACGAGCTCGTGCGCACCGTCGACGAGGTGGGCGCCGTGGCTGCCGAGGAAGGCATCGACTGCCACTACCGCAAAGGCGGCCAGGTGATGTTCGCCCGCGGCGCCGCGCAGCTGCTGCGGGCGCACCGGGAGATCGAGGAGGCCAGGAGCCTCGGCATCGGTGCGGAAGACCTCCGGTTGCTGAACGCGACAGAGGCAGGTGAGCTCGCCGGTGCCAGCCGGGTTCTCGGCGCGTTGTACACGCCCCACTGCGCCTCGATCCACCCCGCCCGCCTCGCCCGCGGCCTCGCCGAGGCCGCCGAGCGACGCGGGGTCCGGATCTTCGAGCAGACGGCCGCCCTTGGGATCGGCCCGGGCCGGGTTGTCACGACGCGCGGTACCGTGCGCGCCGGTGCTGTCGTCCGGGCGACCGAAGGCTTCAGTGCCGGGATGCCGGGTTCGCACCGGGACGTGATCCCCTTCTATTCGCTCATGATCGCTACCGAGCCGATAGCGGCCGACATGCTGGAGGAAATAGGGTTGCGCTCCGGCGAGACCTTTGCGGACCTGCGCCATCTCGTCATCTACGGCCAGCGCACCGCCGACGGGCGCCTGGCATTCGGAGGAAGAGGCGCTCCTTACCACTTCGGCTCGCGCATCGAGCCGCGATTCGATGCCGACCGGCGGATGCACGAGCACATTCGAAAGACTCTCGTCGAGCTGTTCCCGGTGCTCGGCGGGATCGGGGTCACGCACCGCTGGGGGGGCCCGCTCGGCATCGCCCGGGACTGGCACCCTTCTGTCGGCTTTAACCGGGCGACCGGTCTCGGATGGGCCGGCGGCTACGTCGGCGACGGCGTGGCGGTGACGAACCTCGCCGGACGCACGCTGGCTGCGCTGATCACGGGCAGGGACGAAGACTGCACGCGGCTGTGCTGGGTCGGGCACCGGTCCCGCCCTTGGGAGCCGGAGCCGCTCCGCTGGATCGGGGTCAATACCGCCCTGCAGGCGATGGCCGTCGCCGACCGGGCCGAGACGCGCTCTGGCAGGGAGTCACGCCTCGCCGGGGCCATGAGCGGTCTCACCGGCGGCTGAGGGCGGCCGCGGGCCGAGCTGCTCAGAGCGCCCGGACGGCCTTCTCCAGGACGGCGAGCCCGTCGGTCAGGAGGTCGTCCGACATCGACGAGCGGGGGCAGCAGGCGGACGCAGTTGTCGTAGGTGCCGGCCCTCAACAAGATGATCCCCTCCTCGTGGCAGGCGGTGAGCACCTTCGAGGCGGCGGCCGGATCGGGCTCTTTCGTCTTCGGGTCGGTCACGAACTCGAGCGCGGCCATCGCCCCGATGACACGGACCTCGCCGACGGCCGGTACCTCGTCGACGAGGTTGCCCAGCCGGGCCTGGAAGATCTCGCCCATGTGGCGAGCACCGCGCGACGAGCCCGCGGGACTCGATCTCGTCCAGGGCCCCCAGCGCCGCTGCACACGAGACGGGGTTGCCGCCGAAGGTGGAGCCGAGGCCGCCTGGGTGGACGGCGTCCATGACGTCCGCCCGGCCCGTGACACCGCCGATGGGCAGCCCGCCGCCGAGCCCCTTGGCGGTGGTGACGAGGTCGGGGACGAGGCCGAAATGCTCGGAGGAGAACATGGCGCCCGTGCGGGCCATGCCGGCCTGCACCTCGTCGGCGATGAAGACGATCCCGTGCTCTTTGCAGTACTCGGCGAGACGCGGGAGGAATCCGTCGCCGGGGATGACCACGCCGGCTTCGCCCTGCACCGGCTCCAGCGAGCACGCACGCGATGCGATTGGCTCCGATCTGTTTGTCCATCGAGTCGATCGCCAGGTCGGCGCAGGCGTCGCCGCAGTGCTCGGGGGAGGCTCCCGCCGTGCACCGGTACGGGTAGCTGAACGGGACGCGGTAGACCTCGGGAGCGAACGGACCGAAGCCGGACTTGTAAGGCATCGCCTTGGCCGTGAGCGACAAGGTGAGCAGAGTCCGACCGTGGAAGGCGTGGTCGAACACGACGACGGCCTGACGCCCGGTGAAGGAGCGGGCGATCTTCACGGCGTTCTCGACCGCCTCCGCGCCGGAGTTCACGAAGAAACTCCGCTTTTCCTCCGTGCCCGGGACGAGTGCGTTGAGGCGTTCCGCCAAGGTGATGTAGCTCTCGAATCCGGTGACCTGGAAGCAGGTGTGGGTGAACCGCTGCACCTGCTCGGTCACGGCCTGGACGACCAACGGGGCGCTCGAGCCGACGTTGAGCACGGCGATTCCGCCGCCGAGGTCGATGAACGAGTTGCCGTCCACGTCCACCACGATGCCGCCGGCGGCACGTTCGGCGAAGATCGACATGGCCGCCCCGACGCCCGCGGGCAGCGACGCCTTCCTGCGGGCCGTGAGCTCCAAGGACCGGGGGCCGGGGATCGCAGTCCTAATGTCCCGCGTCTGGGAGACCTCGACGGGTTCCACCACGATCACCCCCTGGCGGTCAGGCGAGTAGCCGGCTGTGCCGGCACGGCTCGCGTCGGTTCGATCTGGAGGAGCTTACAGATGACCTCCTGCGATGCCAACGTCCCGGCAGCCGACGGCTGCGACCGGCGCGCCGGCCGACCTCGAGCGTGTCACGTAATTCGAGGCGCGCGAGCGCAGATAGGCTCCGCCGGTGCTGATCACGACCGTCCACCACCTCTCGCACATCTACCTGATCGCACGCTCCGGCACCCCGCCCGTCGCCGCCCAGAGCAAGATCACGTTCTTCCAGGCGGTCGTGCTCGGAGTCCTGCAGGGCATCACAGAGCTGTTCCCCGTCTCGAGCCTGGGCCACGCGGTGGTGTTCCCGGCCCTGTTCAACTGGCACAACCTCGTCGCATCCGAGAGCAAGCCCGAGTCCTTCTGGCTCGCCTTCGTCGTCGCGCTCCATGTCGGGACGGCCCTCGCGCTCGTCGCCTTCTACTGGAAGGACTGGCTTCGCATCATCGGCGGCCTCGTGCGCTCGATCGGCTCGCGGAGCATCACCACTGCGACGGAGCGGTTCGCGTGGCTCCTCGTGGTGGCGACGATCCCCGCCGGCATCACCGGGGTCCTCCTCGAGCACAAGCTTCGTGTGCTGTTCACAAAGCCGTTGGCAGCCTCGATCTTCCTCGTCGTCAACGGGTTCATCCTCCTCGCTGGAGAAGTCGCCCGACGGCGCGCTCGGATCCGCGAACGTCGGGCCCACTCGGCGCCGCGAGAGGAGCTCGATCTCAAGGAGGCGGCGGTCATCGGCGTCGCTCAGACCGCGGCGCTCCTGGCCGGGATCAGCCGCTCCGGCATCACGATGGTGGCGGGCCTGGTCCGCGGCCTCGACTACGAGGACGCCGCCCGTTTCTCCTTCATGCTCGCGACACCGGTGATCCTCCTCGCCGGGCTCTACAAGATCCCGGACCTGCTCGGGTCGCTCGGCAACGGCGTGCGCGCCCAGGCCCTCGTCGGCGCCCTGTGCGCCTTCGTGGCGGCGCTGTTCTCCGTCACGTTCCTGACCCGGTACTTCAGGTCGCGCACGATGTGGCCCTTCGGCCTCTACTGCCTGGTTGCGGGTACCTTCTTCATCGTCCGCTTCGCCTGAAAGCCAAGGTCCCTAGTGTGGGGCCCATGGCCATCTACGACAGCTCCATCCACTCTCTGCAGGGCGAGACGCTCGACCTTCACCGCTTTGCCGACAAGGCGGTCCTGATCGTCAACGTGGCCTCGCGCTGCGGTCTCACGCCTCAGTACACAGGCCTCGAGAGCCTGCAGCAGCGTTACGCCGGCCGCGGCTTCACCGTTCTCGGCGTGCCCTCGAACCAGTTCGGGGGCCAGGAGCCGGGTTCGGCCGAGGAGATCGAGACGTTCTGCTCGACAACCTACGGAGTCACGTTCCCGATGACCGAGAAGGTGGATGTCAACGGGGCCGGCCGCCATCAGCCTCTACGAGGAGCTGACGCGGGTCGAGGACGGCTCGGGTGAGGCGCGGGCGACGTGCAATGGAACTTCGAGAAGTTCCTGGTTGCTCCCGGCGGCAAGCCGATCACCCGCTTCCGCCCGAAGGTCGAACCGGAGTCGCCGGAGATCGTCGCCGCCATCGAGTCCGTGCTGCCGGCCTGGAGCCTGAGCCGCCGGACACCCGAGCGCCCGAGCCTCCTACCGGCCCGAGAGTCCTCCATGGCGGCGGACGTGACCGGCGACCTCGTCGTGAGCCGACGGCTCACGATTCCTGCGAACGAGCTGCAGTGGCGGTTCTCCGGCAGCGGAGGACCGGGTGGACAGCACGCGAACACCTCCAACACCAAGGTGATGCTGACCTGGAACATGGAGGAGTCGGCCGCCCTGACCGACCAGCTGCGTGCACGCCTCGTCGAAGAGCTTGGGCCCGTGGTCCGCGTCGTGGCCGTCGACGAGCGCTCCCCGACGCGCAATCGGGACCTGGCGCTCGAACGGCTCCGCGACCGCGTGCGGGCGGCCCTTATCGTCCGCACGCCCCGGCGGCCGACGGCGCCGACCAGGTCCTCGGTCAATCGGAGGCTCGCCGAAAAGCGCTTGCGCTCCGAACAAAGAGCGGGCGACACGTAGACCGGGAGCCCGAGGAATAGGCCGCGGGTTCGCGCCGCACCTCGACCCTGCAACGGCGTTGCGAAGCCTCCCGCCGGGACCGCTGGGCAGCCGTCCGAGCCCGCCATCTCGGGGTTCGGCCCAGGAGGACTGTTCAGGGCCGGTATTGTCAGGTAGGTCCACGGCCATCCGGGGGCCTCCGCCGGGGCAGCGGATCCAAGGTCCCGGGCACGTCGACCACACGGTATCGGACTGGGAGTGCTGGAGCGACAAGGGTCATGGCAGTGGACATCGCCGACACGGCGACTACAGGGGTCCCACCACGGTCCGCCACGCCCGTGACCGAGCCATCGCCTGACGGCGCAACGGTGCCCGAAGCCCCCGCCGCCCTCGCCCCCTCCTCGAGCAGCCGGCTCACCGTCTCCGCCGGAGCTGCCCTGGTCGCCGTGGGCGCCTATGTCAGTCTGGACGGCCGTTCACCCTGGCGGCCAGGGATCCGCCGTCGACATCGACGTCGTCGCGAAGCTGGTCGCCGCCCTGGTCGCGTCCGCGAGCTGCTTCCTGATCGGCCGCCGCTCCGCCCTTGAGGTCCGGTCCGCCTGGATGTGGATCGGAGCCTCTGGCCGCGTTCTGGGCCGCGGGACAAGCCGTCCTCACCTGGTACAACTTCGCCAGGCACGGCGCCGTCGCGTTCCCCTCAGCCGCCGATGCCGGGTTCCTCGCCGCGCTGCCTCTCGCCGCGGTCGGGGTTCTGCTGTTCCCGGCCAGCCGCGAACCGGGGCTTCCGCGCCCGTACGCCCTTGGACGGCGTCATCGTGGCCGGCTCGCTCCTGATCGTGAGCTGGACGACGGCTCTCGGCAGCGTCTACCACTCCGGCTCCGGCAGCGTCTTCTCCCAGGCGGTCGGTCTCGCCTACCCGATAAGCGACGTGATCGTGGCAACTGTCGGCATAAGCGTCCTGGCCCAGGGCCGTAGCCGTCGGCACAGGTCGCTCGTGCTCCTCGTCGCCGGCCTGGTCTGCATCACGGTCACCGACAGCACCCTCGCCTACCTCGCTCAGGTGGCGTCGTTCCGCTACGACACCCTCGTCGATGTCGGCCGGGTCGGCGGGTTCCTGCTCGTTGCGCTCGCCCCGATGTGGCGCTTCGAGCGGCCCGCCAACGCCACCGAGGAGGCGGGCGGGCAGTCGCCCTGGCAGCTGGCACTCCCCTACTTCTTCCTCGCCTTGGCCATCACGGCAGCAGCGGTCAAGAACGCCCAGTCGCATCACGTTGGCCCGTTCGTGGTGATCGCCGGCCTGTCGGTCATCGCGGCGGTGCTCGCCCGCCAGGTCCTCACGATGATCGAGAACCTGCGGCTCACCTCCCAGATGAGATCACGCGGTCAGCACGCTGCGGGCGAACCAGGTCGAGCTGGTCCATTTCGCTCTGCACGACTCCTTGACAGGTCTGCCGAACCGGGTGCTGTTCGGCGACCGCATCGAGCATGCGCTCGCCCGGCGTGCCTCGCCCACCCGCCGCGTCGCCGTGCTGCTCTGCGACCTGGACAGCTTCAAGGACGTCAACGACACCCTCGGCCACTCGAGCGGTGACGAGGTCTTGATCGCGGCGGCGGAGCGCTTCAGCTCGTGCGTGCGTCCCGGCGACACCGTCGCCCGGATCGGAGGGGACGAGTTCGCCATCCTGCTCGACGACGCCTCCGGCGTCGACGAGGTCGCCTCGGTGGCAGCCCGTGTGTGCACGGCGATGCGCGCCCCCTTCACGCTCGCGGGCGCGACTTCGTCGTGAAGGCGAGCGTCGGCGTCGCGATGGCGAACCAGCACGACAATCACAGCGAGAAGCTCCTCCAGGACGCCGATGTCGCCCTCTACGCCGTCAAGGACGCCGGCGGCGACGACTACACCTTCTTCGAGCCGCGACTCGGCAAGGCCTATGTGGACCGCCTCGGGCTGCAGGCGGAGCTCTCGTCCGCCCTCGACAAGGGCGAGCTGTTCGTCGAGTACCAGCCCGTCGTGGAGCTGACCTCCGGGCACGCCGTGGGGGTCGAAGCCCTGCTGCGGTGGCGCCATCCTCGCCGCGGCGTGCTCCAGCCCGTCGACTTCCTCTCCATCGCCGAGAGCTCGGGCATCGTGGTCCAGCTCGGCGCCTTCGTGCTCGGCGAGGCGCTGCAGCAGCTCGAGGGCTGGAGGCGGCGCACCCCGGCTGCGGCGCAGCTCTGGGTGGCGGTCAACGTCTCCGCCCGACAGCTGGCCAGCGGCGACCTCGTCGGCGCCGTCTCCAAGGCCGTCGCCGCGAGCGGGCTCCCGCCTGAGTCCCTCCATCTCGAGCTGACCGAGAGTGCCGTCATCGACCTCGTCGACTGGTCCCTGCTCGTCCTCGGCGACCTGAAGGGCCTCGGGGTGAAGCTCGAGCTCGACGACTTCGGCACCGGCTACTCGTCGTTGGCATACCTCAAGCAGCTGCCGATCGACGGCGTGAAGATCGACCGCGCCTTCGTCGACGGTCTCGGCACGGACCGCCGCGACGCGGTCATCGTCGAGTCGATCGTGTCCCTCGCCCATGCCCTGCACCTG
Source organism: uncultured Acidimicrobiaceae bacterium (assembly GCA_963804265.1). Classification (GTDB taxonomy): domain Bacteria; phylum Actinomycetota; class Acidimicrobiia; order Acidimicrobiales; family Bog-793; genus Fen-455. Next base: position 6,015 of record CAWDPZ010000063.1, on the reverse strand, counting down.
AAAGTCGGTGCGGAAGGCGTCGAGAACAGCCGCCAGGTCGAGTGGCTCGGAACGCTCGGATGCGACTACGGGCAGGGCTACCACTGGAGCACACCCCTTGAGGCGGCCGATCTGGAGCGGTGGCTGGCGGTCAACTGAGGAGCCTCTGGCCTGGGAGTACACTCTTAGCGACCCCCTAGGCGAGGAGCGAGTCTGATGCGACTCAGGCGCAAGATCGTCACCGCCATTGTGAGCGTCACGTCCGCGGCCGCGCTTGCGGCCTGCGGCCAGCAGGTCGTGGCGCACGTGAAGGCCGGTGACTCCGTCAACACAGCACTCACGAGTGTGTTCAACGGCCCCACAACACGTTTTGTCGTCACTGCACAAGGGCTGCCTGGAGCAGCCGCGCTGGCTGACGGCAGCTTCTCGGTCGCCATCACGACGTCCAAGAACTCGAACGGCAAGACCGACGACATGGAGATCTCGGTTCTTCACGAGACGACCGATCTCGCTGACATCCTGTCTGTGTCCGGGTCTGCCTACTTGAGAGTCGACGTGAAGGACATCGCGGCGATCAGCGGCAATCCCGCCGAGTTCGGCACCATTTCCAGCGCGGTGGCCACGGTCGCTTCACGTCCGAATCTCGGATACCTGAACGACCTGGTGGCAGGCAAGTGGCTGGGCATCTCGGCGACCACGCTCCAGGCGTTGGTCCACAAGTACATGAAGGCGCTCCCGACCCTTCCTCAGCACGGCATGACGAGTCTTCCCGTCTCCTCGTCGATCACCTCCTCATATCTGTCGAAGCTGGAGGAGCTCCTGAAGAACCCGGCCCAGCTCAAGCAGCTGCGCCTGACCGTCAGGTCGTCGTTCCTCCAGTCCCTGCACACATGGCTGAGCATCCATCAAAAGGCGGGGGACGAGTACTCGATGGCCCTCCCGGTTCGCTCCTTCGTGAGCTCGCTGTTGAGCAAGCTCGTCAAGCCGTTGGAGACCTACCTCGGCGGCGGCACAACTGTGTCGAAGGCGGAGCTCTCGAAGGCCGTCGCCGGCATCCCCGCCGGGCTGTCCCTGCAGGCGAACCTGTGGATCTCCAGCGGCTCGTTGACAAAGGTGCAGGCGTTCATACCGAATTCCAGCGCCTATCTGATGATCGGCATCTCCCATCCCGCCACCCCGATAGCGGCGCCGAGCGGTGCGACGATGCTGAGCATCGACGATCTCACGGCGCTGAGCGGCCTTAGCTCCATGGCGGGCTCCAGTCTCGGCGGCCTGAGCAGCGGGAGCGCTCTGTAGGGCCCACTGCCTGGTCAGTCCTTAGCTCCTGCGAGGGCGTGCCAGCGTCCAACGTCGAATCGCGGCCATGAGGAGCGCTCCGCCGAGGAGCGTCCACAAGAGGAGGGTCGTGACGCGCACGGCGGAGTGAATCGGCCCCACGGCCAGTGTCACGGCCGCGACGATGGCCAGGCAGAGACTGACCAGGAGCCAGACCTGCAAACAGACGGCGTACACCCCAGCCCGCTCGTCGCTCTCGCTGACGAGGCGCCTCGTCGTGGAGCGCCGCCGATCGGACGCGCGGCTCGACCGGCGGGCGGAACGAGGCTCTGCGGGCAGCGACCCGGCTTCGGCGCTCGAGCGCGAAGGACGGAACCTCTCTGCACGAGCTGAGTCTCGGACCTGGCAGAACCGCGTCGGCATCGGCGCTGACCCCTTGAAACATGTCGGCGCCGACGTGGCTCGGCGGCGCTTGGATCCCCACCAGATGGCGTGCCGCCCGGTTTCCGTCCTTCAAGCCGGGGCGGCACGCACAGTCACCACCTGGTTGGCGAGCTTGGCAACGTTTTCCGTGACCGGGGCCGCTCCCCTCGCCATGGCTCATCCTAAACGGTCGAGATTGTGCCTTTATAGAGGACAACGTGGGGAAAAGGGCGGTTTTGGTGGGATTATCGCGAATCGGCACGTGCGCCAGAGCCAACCCCCTGTTCCCAGTGGGGACAGTCCTGCGGCGGCTCGGGATCGTCGCCACCAGGAGGCTCACGACGCCCGCCAACGAGCCAGAGCTGACAGGTCGATCAGCCGGACGCCGTTCCTCCGTAACTCCCTGGCCCGACCCACACTCGTCCGAGTGAACCGGTCCGGGGCGAGCGCACGCTACGACTCGGAGCTGAACGTCCTAGAGGCAAGTGGCCCAACCGGACGAAGCTCGCCGCTTCCGGGCCGGGGCGGCGGACGCCTCCGCCGGGTTCAGCGGTCGCTGGTCGTCATTCACAGAGCCGAACGTTCACGAAGTAGGTGACGTAATCCTTGCCCCGGTCGTCCCGCCAACTGTCGGTACGCGAAAGCAGCGTCTCGCTCCGGTGCGCCCAATCGGACCTGTTGTGCGGTCGCGGGACCGTGACCAGGGTGATCGCTTCGACGACCCATGTGCGCAAAGTCTCGGGAAAGGCACTCGCACTGCTGCTGCCGTCGTCTGCCCACAAGGTGCCCCGCCCCGCAACCACCGGCATGCTCGGAACGGGATGGGACCGGGAGGAGTACCCGAGCACCACCCCCGGCACCTGAAAGGCGAACTCCTCGCACTGCGAGTCGGTCGGCACCCGCCGGCGCAGCTTCGCGACGATCCGGTACCAGGGTCCCAGGCGGAGCCTCGGCGAGTCGCCGATCACGTCCGGGGTCATCGCGAGCATGGCGCGCCCCGAGGCAGGTTGCAGGGGCTCCTCTGCGAAGAAGTCCAACCTGGTGGTCCACTCGTCGCCGACGGCCAGTTCGGGGACGTTGCCGTCGTGGACCATCCAAGTCGCAACCTCCACGACTAGCTCCACACCCGAAGTCTGCCACCGGAAGGCAGGCCGACGCCCTATCGCTCCCCGAGCAATTGCGGCCAGAGCCACCGCGCCTGAGCCGGAAGCACCCCATGTCGCGCGTCGCGCCTGACAGCGACCCCACTCGCGAGTGACCCGAAGTGTGTGGCGGCGGTGCTCAGGGTGCTTGCTGTTTGATGACTGCCATACCGAACGCGTACGCGAACGAGGAAGGCGCGCACGGCGTCCCGGCCCACGTGCCACAGATTTCGCACGTCCCTACCTTCGAGCTGGCCCGGTACTTCGTGGCGACCAAGCCTTTCGAGTCGGTCACGCCGCTGTTGACGGACAAGGTTCCGCACACACCGTGAAGCTGAAACTGAATCTTGGCGCCGGGGACCGGCTGACAGTCGTTGTAGTTGGCCGCAGTTACCTTCGCGACGGCCTTGCCGTTCGCCCGAACAACGGCCGGAACGGCCCAAGTCGTGACATAGTCCGGCTGGGAACAGCTTGTGAAGGTGGATGAACCTGGAGGCACAGTCGAGCCGGTACAGGCGTTAATCGTCAGCGTCATGCCCAGCAGGACGACGAACACCCCGACGGCCTGGCGGAGCTTGTGCACTGGCGCGCTACCTGACCGTGACCGACACCCGAGGGTTTGGAGACGGGAGTGGCGAAGGACGATCGGATAGTGGAGCTTGGCCCTCACGCCGCCCTCAAGGAGTACAAGACCGTCCGTGCCACCATGCCGTTACCGGCCAGCCCAATCGACACGTGCACCGCCTTGGAGTGCCCTGGCACGGTTATCTCAAGGACAAGGATCGAGTAGGCAGGCGAGGTCGCGGGACAGGCTGTCAGGCCGTGGAGGTTGACACAGTGGGTCGAGGTGAACCGCATCGTTGCGGCTGGGAACGACCGTCCGCTGTCGATACGTAACCCGTTCGTAGGCGGACTTGGGTGCGGCCGGGCGACAATTTGGACAGCCTGGGGCGGACAGTCTCGCGTCGGTGTCGAGCACGACTTCGGGCGCCCCAAAGGTCGCTTGCGGCGAGACACAGCTCAGGACATATACGCTCTCCCGTTCGATGCGCCATGCGGGCGGAACCGAGACTCGCACGCCACCGAATGTCATCGTCCGCCACGACGGCGGGACCGACGGTTCTGGACCGTTGGCAAGCACCACAGTCCGAGGTGAGCGGGCCAAGGAATGCAGGACCCGACTCCCGAGCGAGCCTTGGAACATGACCTCGACACCGAGCGACGGCACCAGGTAATCACCCGCACCGTGCGACGTTTCTCCGTAGACCGTGATGCCGTTGATCGCCTGTTTCGGTCCGTAGTCCTTTGGCGGTCGGGGCGTTGCCGGAGCTTGCAGAGCGACCGTCATCGGCATCTTGAGCGGTCGGGGACACGGCGGATACCCCGGAAGCGGATTGACGAACACTTCGCCGGGTTCGTTCCCGCTGGGGCATTTGAACGAGCGGTAGTGGACGGACCAGGTAGCCGGAACCGATATCTGAGCATTGCCGTAGGCGACAGGTACCCATCCTGTCGGCGTGGTCGAGACGTCCCTCGCCGCGAGCCGTTTGGTAGTAACGGATGCCTGACAGGTCGTGGACACCGCCAGAGCCAAGCCCAGAACCACCACCATCGCTGCAGCGAGCTTGCGCATCGTGGACATCATGCCTCCCTCAAACGAGTACAGGATTGTTCTCGCGGCTGGTCGTCACGGACGGAAAGACACTCGCGGAGCTGGCACACGCCGCGAGGATCATCACGAGCGCCAGGGCGCGAGATCTCACCGTGCTCATGTCCTCATGAAGCCGGCACGCGGTGCTTTCGCGTACGGGCGCAAATTGGGTTTATGCACAGCCGAGAACGACTCCGGTGGGTTCCACGGTGGTCGTTGTGCAGGCGGTGAGGCTGAGCGCCACGGCCACCACTGCCGCGACGATGGGCTTGCGAGTCACCGTCCTAGAGCAAGCCGTTTGACGGACACTGGACCTTCCCGCACAGGTTTGGAAGCCCTCCCTTCTTCCACGGCGATGGTTTGGCCGGCGGCACGAAGGCCGACGTTGGCGGGTGCAGGTCGACGACCGCCTCGAGCTTGCCCGAGACGAACATGTCGGTGGCGAGGGCGAGTTGTCCCGTCCTTGTGAGACAGAGATAGCCCTCGGACTCGATGTCGAGGCACCACAGGCGGCGCCCGAGAACGGTCTTGTGAAACAGGGTGAGCGGGCCAGCCACATTCGTGGTGATGTTCTCCCGCGGCGAAGATGGGAAGCCGGTACCCGTCGACCTGCTGGAACTGCCCGATACTCTGCGGGCCAAAGGGACCGACGCATCTCCACACGCTGCTCGGGGAAGCTCGGAGGCACTCGTAATCGCCACTTCGGTTCTTGATGAATCGAAAGGTTCCGTGAGCAAAAGCGGCTTCGTAGACGAAACTCGAATTGTCAGGCTCAGCACCGGTTGGCTCGTACCAGAGCGAGAAGTCGGGTCTGTCCTCCGGCGGCAGGTGTCGGAAGGCGGCCTCGAACGGCTCACGCAGACCCTCATGAGCGAGGCCCACAAAGCGCGCCATATCTGCGCGGCTGACGGTCTTCGATACCGGCGCTGTGGTCGTGGTTGTCCTGGGCGCTGTAGAAGTCGTACACCCGGCAGCGAGCATCAGCGTCATTCCCACTGTCGCGAGAGCGCCAAGCTTGCGCACTTTCGATATCTATAGCACCAGCGCTGGTGGTCGAATTGTCGCGAGCCGGAATCGGTCGAGCGGGTTTGCGGTGTTCCTCCCGCTCTTTTCTCACTAACACACGAATGATGCGAAGCGTATGCTGAGAAGAAAATCGTAAACGGCGAGGAGGGAGGAATGACCTACTGGGGTCCATCGTTTCCGCCGCCCATGCCTTATTCCGAGCCCAGTGACCCCGAGGAGGAGCACCACGCTCGCCCTAAGGCCCTGCCTGAACGTCCTGGTCGTCTGAAAACCCTGCGGAAACACCTGGAGGAGTGTCTGCAGCGGTTCGTTCCGCATTCGGGCGCACGTTGAGGCCGAGCTCCCTGTCGCGTTGCGGAAGCAACGGGAAGTCGAGTGGAGCGTTGCTTCCCCACCGTCTGCCCTCGCCCGACAAGTTGCGGCTGCCGACGCTTCAGCGATAGTCATCGCCGGCTCGGCAGGATGCCGTTCGGATTCCGCAGGCTGAAGATAGAGCCGTGGAATCCCAGCTCAACTGCG
>CAWDPZ010000062.1:0-10339 GCA_963804265.1 uncultured Acidimicrobiaceae bacterium | reverse complement strand
TACCAACTCGGCTCCCCCCAAGAACGCCGGAGCCCGCGGAAGCGTTCGCCGGAGGCTAGATTGGCCGCCGCGAAGGGGGGCGAAAAGGCCATCTAAACACCCCATTTTTGACCTGATTTCAGCCGAAATTTGCATGGATGGATTTATGCTGAAGGGAGGAAAGTGAAGGCAACAGGCCAGGATTCAGCGTGATAGCGTGAAAATGATCGAAAATAGCACCTGTCGGAGATTAAGTCCTTTGGAATGATGAACTCATCGGCATCGGGCATTCTGTCACTTTTTAAGTGGCTTGTTTTCAACAACTCATCGGGTTCTTTCACGCCTTTTTTATTTTTCAGGCTTGGAGGGCCGGCAGGGTGGACAGATTAGGAAGAAGTGGTTGAGCAAAGCACCGAACTCGGAACCAAGGGGCGACCACAACATGACCCGTATTGCTGAGGCAGAGGAGAAAAAGCCGCCCGTGTGCAGCTACCCGAAGCTGGTGAGTCACGTCTTCATCACCAGTGGCGCACCGTCGATTAAGGTCGTCCTCGACCAACCAACGTCAGCACGTCGGCGAACTTCGACTGGAACGAACGTGGAGCTTGGGCGACTCATGGCCTCCGCTCGCAACGATTGGGTCAAGAGGCTGCTCGCCCCGAAAGCAGCGCATGACCGCGACGGCTGGCAGGGCATCGTTCAGCGGGGTGCCCCCCCCTACCTGGGCATCGGCTTCGGAGAAGGGCAGATCGAAGAGGTCACAAAAATGCACGTCGTGTACGTCTCCAGCTGGTCTCAGATGTGCGGTTAGCAGAGGTCGTCGAGGCATTCGAACAGACAGCTTCGCTGATGGTCGATATGGCTGCGGTTATCCCCACAATCCTCATGCTCCGCACGGGCCGAGGCTGCCTCCCGGCGGCTTAACCGGGCCACGTGTTGGCGATTCAGGACCGTGTTCGACTTGAGGAAGCGGATGAGTATCCGCTCGATCTGTTTACGCAGCTCGGGATCTGCGATCTTGATGTACGACGCTCTTTCTACGATGGGCCGCTTGAACCAGAACTTCTCTTCGTGACTGCGGATCCTGCGGCTTATCGCGTCGCTTTCACCGACAGAGCATCGGCTGGCCACGAACGTCGTAGAAAACATAGATGCGAGGGTCCTTTGGCCTGGCTCCCCCCGGAAAACTGGTTGGTTGGTTCCCGCTCACCCTCCTGGCTGGCTGGTCTGCTCTCGCATTGGGTCAGCGGGCTGGCCTCCATGCGCGCTCTGGCGGGCTGGCGGCCCCCCCCTGGTCGGGTTCTACATGTCCCTCTCTCTTATCCCCCCCCCCTTCATCGGTGGGCCCGGCAGGGATCGAACCTGCGACCAAGGGATTATGAGTCCCCTGCTCTGACCGCTGAGCTACGGGCCCCTCGCCGGCACGCTTGACTGTTCAGGCCGAGCGCACTCTGCCGCTTCGGTGCGGTTCGGCACCGGACTGCAACGGAGGGTAGACGAGAAGCATAGGCATGACTCGGTCAGGAGTTCAGCTTGGGGGAGAAGGTCGACCCGACTGACCCGCGCCGTGCTCGGCCACGAGGAATCCGCCGCGCCAGCGGCCGGTCGGGCCGGCCGACGATCGCGCCGCCGTGTTGCGGTCCGCGTGGGTCAACGTTCCAGGGACAGCCCGTGGCAGCCGACGGACCGATCGGAGTCCGTAAACTGGGAGTTCGGCTTCGGTAAGGCACGGGGTGGCAGTCAACAGGTTGGCACGTTACGCATGGGCAGCAGGCGCCGGGCTTCTGATTCTGGCGCTGGCGTTCCTGACGGTGCTCGCGAACGCGGTCACGCTCGTGGTGACTCTCGTCATCTTGGCCGGCATCGTCTTCGGCTTGTCCCGACTGGTAGTTGTCGGGACCGACGACGGCCGTCGCGGCCGGTGACCGCTGTATCGCCTCTCGAGGCCGGCGGGGAATGGACGCAGTCAGGCTGACGCGCTCGCCGACCTTTGGGCCCGGGTCACCTGAGAGGCCCGACCGAGGGCTTGCAGGCCCTCTTCGACGGAGAGCAACGTCGTCGTCTTGAAGGCCCGTACGTCGCCCCCGCTGCTGACCGCCATGGACCAGGAGGCGACTCCGCGAGGATCCGGGAACTCGACCACCCCAAGCAGGTCGAAGTCGCCGAAGCAGAAGAACAGGCTCTCGATCGACCCTCCGAGAGCCTCTGCCGACGACTGCACCCGTTCCATGACGTTCTGCGGGCCACGGCCCAGCAAGGCCCACGCCTCCGCTGTGTAGCCGACCTGGACGAGGTACTTCGCCATTTGACCTCCCTCTCCAGCACCCTCAACCGCTCGACAGGCAAGGTTCCGCGGCGGGTGCCGCGCGGGGCAAACACTACCGACCGATCTGGACGACGCGTATCGCGAGCGCGAGCGCTGCCCCGGCGGCCATGCAGGGCCCTCGCGTGGCAGGTACGCCCGCGCAACCGGCCTCTAAAGTATTTAAACGCCCTAATGCATCGACAAAATCGATTTAGGCCGCAGGGCTGCTTTGGTTAACATCCGGCCGTGCGACGTCGAGGTGGTAGCGGCCCTTCGGCGGCCTGGCCCGCTCGGCGAATCGCCCTCTGGTGTCTTTTCGTGCTGGGGTTCGTGGGTCTCGTCGGTCTGCTCTACCTCTCGTCTGTGCATTCGCTTCCTCCGGACTCGGACGGCGCCACGGTTGTCCTCGAGGGAAAGGCGTTGAGCGGCGGCAATTTCGCCCTGAACCACTGGGCGCTCTCCCTGGACTCGTTCTGGCTGGTGGACGTGCTTTTCTACGCGGTCGCCGTGCTCATCGGCGGGGTACACCACCAGCTGATGAACCTCGTGCCGGCCATCCTCGCCGCCGGGGTCGTCGCCATCGGAGCCTGGATCGCGCAACGCGGCTTCAGCCGTTGGGCCGGCCTGTTCGCGGCGGGGACGGTCGTTGTGATCCTCGGGCTCCCCACGCATGCTTTCGCCGGCTTCTTCCTTCTCGGCCCGCTGCACGTGGGAACGACCCTCTGGTGCCTGGCCGCGTTCGTCGCGCTGCGGCGTGCCCGTTTCGGAGCGGGCTGGGCCGGGGCGGTGGTCCTGCTCGCCGCCGGCTTGGTGGGGGACTTTCAGACCCTTGTGCTCGGGGTGGTGCCCATTGGCCTGGCCGGGATCGTCGCCGCCCTGAGGACCCGCCGGTGGGTGGCGGGCCTGCCCGCGGTCTCGGCCGCCGTGGCCGGACTGGTGCTGGCCGAGGCGGGGCGGCGCATCGCCCGGGCGGCCGGCACGTTCACGATCGCCCAGGCCAACCCGCGGGCCCCGTTCCACCAGATGATCCAGAACGTGCACCACGTCGTTTCCTACGGGGCGGCCCTGGAGGGCGTCGGGTCGGACGTGTTCGGCCCGCAGGTCTCGCCCGTGCTCCAGGCCGCGCACGCCGTAGGCCTCGCCCTCGGCGCCGCCGCCATAGTGCTCGGCCTGGTCTTCATCGTCCGTTCGAGCGTGCTGGGCGAGAAGCCCGAGGTGACGGACGGCTCGAGGGGCTCGGCCAGCCGGGAGACCATCTGGCTCGAGGACACCCTCGTGTTCGGCTTCTTCGGCGGATGCGGGACGTTCATCTGGTTGTCCTTCTCGGCCTCCATCGCCTTCGGTCGCTACCTGAGCTCGGCGATCATCTTCGGGGCGATTCTCGCCGGGCGGCTCGCGGGCAAGGTCGCCGAGCGGGCGCGAGACCTCCTGCCGAGGCTCGCCCTGGTAGGTGTCGCCGCCTTCGCGGCGATCGGCTGCGCGGTCGGTTTTGCCGACACCCTGACGGCCGCGGCTCCGGTCCAACCGGTGTCGCAGCTGGCGGGCTACCTGGAGCAGCATCACCTCACGAAGGGGATAGGCGACTACTGGAGTGCGTCGATCGTGACGGTCGTGTCCTCACAGGCCGTCGTCGTCCGCCCCGTCACGACCCTTCTCGGCGGTCAGCAGATCGGCCGCTACCTGAGACAGTCGAGCTCGACCTGGTACGGGGGTGGCTTCCAGTTCCTCGTCTACAACGCCGTCGTGCCGTGGGACGACGTCGAGGCACAGTCCGCCCTGGCGTCGTTCGGGCCGCCGCGGACCGATGCCGTCGTCGGCCGCTGGCACGTGATGACCTGGGCCCATGACCTCACGATCAGGCCCGACGGCAGCTACGCGCCCCAGCCTTGGGCAAAGCACGCCGGCTGATCGACGACTCCGGCAGGCCCGGCCGCCGGGGAGCGCGCCTGCGATATCGATCGCTCCGGGGGAGAGACTCGAACTCTCAACCACACGATTAACAGTCGCGTGCTCTGCCGATTGAGCTACCCCGGAATAGAGCGCAGACTAGCCGGGCGGAAGGTGGCACTGGCAATCGGCGGTCGGGGGATGTAAGAAAGGCGGATGCGATTCAGGACCGGCTTCGTCGTGGGCTGCGCAACCGGCCTCTACCTGACCAGGAAGGTTCGACAGCTCGGAGGGCCGCTGGCGGGACAGCGACGGGTGGCCGCCCCCGAGCGCGCAGTGGCTCCGCCAGAGCGGCCCCGGCCTGCTCTCGGGCGATCTCAAGGCCGAGAAGGTCATCGCTCTCGGTGACCTGGCCCGGGCGAGGGCCAAGGACGTGCTGCGGGGCCCCGTCGGGAACCTTGCCCGGGAACGGGCCATCGCCCTGTTCGAAGACGCTGTGGCCATCCAGCACGCCCAGGCGCGAAAGGGCCTGAGCCTCCTTCCTCAGTCGCCGTCCGCGCCTCAGTCGCCGTCCACGTAGTCGCGAAGCGGTCGGGACACCATCGGCTGGCGCAGCTTGGCGAGCGTCTTCATCTCGATCTGACGAATGCGCTCCCGGGTGACGCCGAAGATCTGCCCGACCTCCTCCAGGGTGCGGATCCGGCCGTCGTCCAGGCCGAAGCGCAGCCTCACCACCTCCTGCTCGCGCTCGGTCAGCTCGCTGAGGGCGCGCTTGACGGCTTCGTTGAGCAGCATCCGGGTCGCGGCGTCCACCGGCACCTCGGCCGTGTGGTCTTCGATCAGGTCCGAGAGGCTGAAGTCCTCCTCCTCGCTGATGGGCTGCTCGAGCGAGATCGTGTCCTGGCTGATCCGTTGCAGCTCACGCACGCGCTCGACGGCGAACTGGGTGCGGACGGAGACCTCCTCGACGGTGGGCTCGCGGCCGAGCTCGAGCGAGAGCTGGTGCTGGGTGCGGACGATCTTGTTGATCGTCTCGACCATGTGCACGGGGATCCGGATCGTGCGGGCCTGGTCGGCGACCGCCCGGGTGATGGCCTGGCGGATCCACCACGTGGCGTAGGTGGAGAACTTGAAGCCGCGGCGGTAGTCGAACTTCTCGACGGCGCGCATCAGGCCGAGATTGCCCTCCTGGATCAGGTCCAGGAACGCCATCCCGCGGTTGCGGTAACGCTTGGCGATGGAGACCACGAGCCTGAGGTTCGCCTCGATGAGGAGGTCCTTTGCCTCCGAGCCGTCGTGGATCGCACGTTCCGCGACCCGGCGCTGCTCGAAGGGAACCTGCTCGAGCGTGCCCGAGGCGCGCCAGGCGGCGAGCTCAGCCGCGGCCTCCTGGCCGGCCTCGATCTTCCGGGCGCAGATGACCTCGAGCTCCGGCGAGAGCAGCGAGACTCGTCCGATCTCTTTCAGGTAGGCCCGGACGGGATCGGTCGACTGGGCGTCGCCGTTGCTGAACCCCGTCGCCACGGAGACAAGGCGCGGTCGGAGCTTTGGCACTGCGGTGCCGTTATGGCCCGGCTCCTCGACTCGCCGGCGCCTCGACCGCCGTGCCGTCCAGGTCCCCGAGGAAGGGGCTCGACTATTGCGGAATCCGGCTCCGCGGCCATGCCGGTGGCCGCGGCCGATCCAGGAGGGAACTGTGTGACATCAGACGTGGGCGCCTGCTCGGTCGTCATGTCGCCTCCAGATCGTGCTGCAGGAGCCACCCTACCAATCGATTCGCAGCCTCATTGACGGCGGGCGTAGTCCGCTCCGAGGCCCCTGGCTCGAGCAGTATCTCCAGCTCCGACTTCAACCAGGTGATGGCACTTCCGGCCCCGGCCAGCCGCGCGGCGTCGCCCTCGGCCTCGGCCTGGCGGGCAGTCGCCTCGATCTCGCCGAGCACGACCTGAGCCGCGGCGCGTGCCAGGGCGACAACGGTCTGGTCCGGGTCCGCGTCCGGCTCTTCCACGGCCAGGCGCCGGAGCAGGTCCGCTACCTCGTCATCTGCCTGTTCGATGGCCTCGCGCAGGCTCGCCGAGGCGAGGAGGGCTCTGAGGGCGGCGCGTTGGGTGGCGTCTGCGAAGAGCGCCTCGTGCAGCCGGCCGGCCATGGCCTGCGGTTCACGGACTGCGAGCACGAGGGCGTCCCTCCCAGCCCGGGCCCCGGGCGCGACCGGCCCGGGACGACGACCTCCGCCCGGACCGCGCCCAGCGGCGGCCTGGCCGGCCGGCGGCTCGTCGAAGCCCGGCTCCTCGTCGGGCTCCCACGGCGGCGCGTCGTCGGAGGAGCGCTGCTGGCCGCCCGGAGCGGGCTTGTTGGCTTCGGCCCCCTTGCGGCCCGAGGCCTCGAAGCCGCGCACGAGGGCTTCGAGGCGGGGCCGCAGGCGTTCGGGGTCCTGCCTCGTGCGGTCCGAGACGGTGACGAGGAACTGATCGCGCACGAGCTCGTTCGGGTGCTCCGCGACCATGGCGAGCGCGGCCTCGGCCGCCCGGGCCCTGCCCTCGCCGGTCTTGAGCTCGCTCGAGGCGAGCGCCCTCTCCACCCTGAAGGACAGAAACGTCCTCGCGTTCTCCACCGCCTCCCGCAGCACCTGCGGCTCGCGCATGGCGATGTCGGCCGGGTCGCTTCCCGGGGGGAGGGCGGCCACGGCCACCTCGAGCTCGTGGCGGCGCTCCCATTCGTAAAAGCGCGCCGCTGCCGACTGGCCGGCCGCATCGGCGTCGAAGGCGAGGACGACCCGCTTGGCGAACCTCCCGAGAAGGCGGAAGTGCTCCTCGGTGAGCGAGGTGCCGCAGGTGGCGACCGCCCGCGGCAGGCCGGAGGTGAAGAAACCTATGACGTCGGTGTAGCCCTCGCAGATGATCACCTCGCCTTCTTGCACGATGGCCTGTTTCGCCCAGTTGAGGCCGTAGAGGGTGCGGCGCTTGGAGTAGATCGGCGTCTCGGGGGAGTTGCGGTACTTCGGGCCCGGCCCCTTCTCCGGCGCCCGGGAGAATCCTGCCCCCGAGGCCGATCGCCTTGCCCGACGGGTCGAAGATCGGGAAGATGACCCGGCCGCGGAAGGCGTCGCGCAGGCCGTTTTGACCCTCGTGGGCCAGGCCGGCCTTCACGAGCAGGTCTCGGGGCGCCCGCACGGCGCCGACCAGGGCCCTACCGTTCTCCGGGGCCCACCCGAGGCGGAAGCGGCGCACGGTGTCGCCGTCGTAGCCCCGTGAGCGGACGTACTGGCGGGCGCGCTTGGCTTCCGGCCGGCTCAGCATCTCCTCGTGGTAGAAGGCGACCGCCCGCTCCATGACACCGAGCAGGGCCTGGCGCCCTTCGCGGTCGGGCTGGTCCTTGCCGGCGCCGTCGCGGCGGATGGCGATCCCGGCCCGTGCGGCGAGGCGTTCCACGGCTTCGACGAAGTCGCAGCCCTCGATGCTGCGCAGGAAGGTGATCGGGTCGCCCGAGGCCTGGCACCCGAAGCAGTAGTAGAGACCCTCCTCGGCGTTGACGGAGAACGACGCCGTCTTCTCGGAGTGGAACGGGCACAGGCCGACATAGCGGCGCCCCACGCGCTTTAGCGGCGTGTACTCGCCGATCACCGCGAGGATGTCGGTTGCAGAGCGCACCGCAGCCACGTCCTCGTCGGGAATCGCCATCGCCTGGACGGTACCGCGGCGCGCCCCGGGCGCGGTCGGCAGACCCCGGGGGCTTGTCGGACGGTCCGGGCTAAGAGGAGGCTTTCGCCGCCTTCTCGGCGTCCATCGCCAGCACGGCGTGCGCGGCGGCCAGGCGTGCGATCGGCACCCGGAACGGCGAGCAGCTGACGTAGTCCAGGCCGGCCCTGGCGAAGAAGTCGATCGAGGCGGGGTCGCCGCCGTGCTCGCCGCAGACGCCGATCTTCATGCCGGGGCGGGTCGCCCGGCCGCGCTCCACGGCGATCTTGACGAGCTCGCCGACGCCCTCGGTGTCGACGTTCTCGAACGGGTTCGCCTTGAGGAGCCCCTGGCTGAGGTATGCGGCCATCATCCGGCCCTCGACGTCGTCGCGGCTGAAGCCGAAGGTCATCTGGGTGAGGTCGTTCGTGCCGAAGGAGAAGAAGTCGGCCTGCTCGGCGATCTGGTCGGCCAACAGTGCGGCCCGGGGAGTCTCGATCATCGTCCCGATCGCCACCTCGATCCGCTCGGCCCCCGCGGCACCCTCGGCGGGCGCCGCGTCCTGCAGGGCCTTGACGACCCAGGAGCGTGCGAGGGCCATCTCCTCGCGGCGAGACGGTGAGCGGGATCATGATCTCGACGACCGGGTGCCCGCCCGCCGCGGCCCGCTCGTAGGCGGCCTCCATGAGGGCGCGGACCTGCATGCCGTAAAGGCCGGGCTTCAGCACGCCGAGGCGGACGCCGCGCACACCGATCATCGGGTTGGCCTCGTGCCAGGACTTGGCGGCCTCGAAGAGCTTCGTCTCCTCGTCGCGTGAGCCCTTCGCGGGCCTGCTTGATGACGAGCGACTCGATGTCGGGGAGGAACTCGTGCAGGGGCGGGTCGAGCCCGCGCACGATGACCGGCAGGCCGTCCATCGCCTCGAGGATCCCGAGGAAGTCCGCCTTCTGCGCGGCTCTCAGCTCTTCGAGGGCGGCGGTCTCCTCCTCCTCGCTCGAGGCGAGGATCATGCGCCGCATGATCGGCAGCCGGTCGTCGCCGAAGAACATGTGCTCGGTGCGGCACAGCCCGATGCCCTCGGCTCCGAGCTGGCGGGCGTTGGCGGCGTCGTCACCGGTGTCGGCGTTGGCGCGGACGCCGAGGCGGCCTTCGCGCACCTCGTCGGCCCAGCTGAGCAGCTTGGTGAGCTCCGGTGGCGCCTCGGCGGCGATGAGCGCCACGGCGCCGGCGACGACGGTTCCCTCCGATCCGTCGATCGAGATGATGTCGCCCTCGCGCACGACGGTGTCGCCGACCGCGGAAGAGCTTCTCGGCGGCGTTGATCCGCAGCACCTCGGCGCCCACGACCGCCGGCTTGCCCCAGCCGCGGGCGACCACGGCCGCGTGGCTGACCAGGCCGCCCCTGGCGGTGAGGATGCCCTCTGCGGCCAGCATGCCGTGCACGTCCTCGGGTGAGGTCTCGTTGCGCACGAGGATGACGTGCTCGCCTCTCTCTGCCGCGGCGGCGGCGTCGTCGGCGCTGAAGCAGGCGGCACCGACGGCGGCACCCGGCGAAGCGGCGAGCCCCTTCGCGATCACGGGGCGGAGTGGTCGGCGAACTGCGGGTGGAGCACGGCCTCGACGTGGTCGGGGGTGATCCTCTGCAGGGCCTCGGCGTGGGTGAGGTGGATGGCCGGGTCGTCGACCATGTCGACGGCCATGCGGAGCGAGGCGCGGCCGGTGCGCTTGCCGACGCGGGTCTGGAGCATCCACAGCTTGCCCTGCTCGATCGTGAACTCGGTGTCGCACATGTCCCTGTAGTGCGCCTCCAGCCGGGCGAAGATGTCCATCAGCTGTGAGTAGATCGCCGGGAACTCCGTCTCGAGGGCGGACAGGGGCTGGGTGTTGCGGATGCCGGCGACAACGTCCTCGCCCTGGGCGTTCACGAGGAAGTCGCCGTAGGCGCCCTTTGCCCCCGTGGCGGGGTCACGGGTGAAGCCGACGCCCGTGCCGGAGGTGTCGTCGCGGTTGCCGAACACCATCGCCTGCACGTTCACTGCCGTGCCGAGGTCGTTCGGGATGTGCTCGCGCTGGCGGTAGGCGACGGCCCTCGCGCCGTTCCAGGAGGCGAATACGGCTTCGATGGCGCCGCGGAGCTGGTCGATCGGCTCTTGGGGGAACGGCTTTCCCGTCGCCTTGTGCACGACGCCCTTCAGCTCCTCGACGAGGGCCTGCAGGTCGGCCGCCGACAGCTCGGCGTCGCTGGCCCCGGTGCGCTCCTTCAAGGCCTCGAGGGGCCCGTCGAGCTCCTCGCCCGGCACCCCGAGGACGATGCGGCCGTACATCTGGACAAAACGGCGGTAGGAGTCGAAGGCGAACCGCTCGTCGGAGGTCTGCTTGGCGAGGCCTTCGACCGAGCGGTCGTTGAGGCCGAGGTTCAAGACGGTGTCCATCATGCCCGGCATGGAGAACTTCGCCCGGAACGGACCGAGACGAGCAGGGGGTCGTCGG
>CAWDPZ010000061.1:0-3567 GCA_963804265.1 uncultured Acidimicrobiaceae bacterium | reverse complement strand
TGTCCCTCTACTGGTTCGCAGTTCAGCATATTGTAGGAGGGGTGTCCGCTCTCCCCCTCGAGGCGCTCGCTTCTGGATGCTCGGTCATCGGATACTCCGGATTCGGCGGGCGCGAGTACTTCGAAACGCTCGGCGCCATCGAGGTGCCGGACGGCGACGTCGTCACCTTCGCCCACGAGATCGACAACTGGATTCAGGAGTTCGACGCAGCACGCACTGGCAGACCGCCGCGTTCCCGGTCGGAGAAGGCACTTTTGGCCTATTCGCAGGAGCAGGAGACCGCTGACGTCGTCTCGTTCTGGACCAATACGCTGTCGCAGATGCCCAGACCGCAGGGAATCACCCACACCGTCAGGCGCAACGATATCTCGAAGGGATCCCTGCACGTCCTTTTCCGGCGATCGGTGCCCTATCTGCAAGCTGGGCTGCAGGAGCTGCTGACCGTGTCGAGGACCAGGCTTTCGCGCAAACCGCCTCTCTCGTGACATCGATGCCGGTCGAGCCGGTGCGGGCTCGGTGCTGAGCGAAGGCGGATAAGGTGCCTAGGCAAAGTGCTGGTCTGCTTCCGTACCGGTTCGCCCGGAGCGGGTTCTGGAGGTCCTCCTCGTCCATCCGGGGGGACCGTTCTGGGCGGGCAAGGACGACGGAGTCTGGTCGATCGCCAAGGGTGAACACGAGCCCGACGAGGCACCGGAGGCGGCGGCGAACCGGGAGTTCGCCGAGGAGCTCGGAGCAGACCCGCCCACCGGGACGAGGATCGAGCTCGGCGAGCTGCGCCAGCCGAGCGGCAAGAGGGTCCGGGCGTGGGCGGTCGAAGGACAGGTCGACGCCGAGAACATCGTCAGCAATCACTTCGAGATGGAGTGGCCGCCGCGCTCGGGCAGGAGGGCGTCGTGGCCCGAGGTCGACCGTGCGGCGTGGATGCCGGTGGCGACGGCCAAGCAGAAGCTGCTGAAGGGCCAGGCCGCCTTCCTCGACCGGCTCGTCGAGCGCCTGAAGGAGTCAGGGGAGGACGACTTCTCCCTCGGTTCGTGACCGCCCGCCGTGCCGGCTCGTCGCCCTCGCCGCCTGCAGGGTCTCAGCCGGCCCGGGCGAGCCAGGCAGGCCGCAGGCTGTCGCCGAGTGCGAGCATCTGCTCGATGCCGAAGGCGATCCTGATGAGCACGGGCTCACTCCAGGCGGTGCCGACGAGGCACAGACCCACGGGAAGACCTCCGGCCTTGCCGATGGGAATGCTGATCGCCGGGTAGCCCGCCACTGCGGCGGCCTGGTAGCCCGCTCGGGTGTGCGAGTCTCCGTTCACGTGGTCGGTGAGCCATGCCGGCCCCATCGTCGGGAAGGCGAGCACGTCCAGGCGGACGCTCGTGAGGGCGGCATCGATCCCGTCCTGGCGCGCCCGTCGCCAGTTGCGGGCCCACGCCTCGAGGTAGGCGGGATCGTCGACGCCGCCGACCGACGAAGCGAGGAGGAGCGTGTCCTGGCCGAAATACAAGAGCTCGTCCGGCGCGTGTGCGTCATTGAAGGCGACGAGCTCGTCGAGGTTCGCGGCTGGTCGCTCGCGGGCGGCCTCGTGGCGAAGTAGTGCTCGAGGCCCGCCTTGAACTCGTGAAGCATCACCGTCAGCTCGTCTCTGCTCTGCGAGATCGCTTCCGCAGTCAGGACGTTCGCCGGATCGACGACTACGGCACCGGCCTGCCGGGCGAGCTGCAAGGTGGCCTCGACGAGGGCGTCGGCCTTCGGGCTGTAGCCGAAGTAGCGTTTCGCGCGGCAGGCCGATCCGGGCGCCGTCGAGCCCGTCCGAGCGGCAACAGGCCATGTAGTCCGCGGGCAGGCCGGCCGGACGCTTCATCGTGGCCTCGTCGAGCGGGTCGGCGCCGGCCGCTCCGCCGGCGAGGACCCCGAGGAGGGCGGCGGCATCAGCGACGCACCTCGCCATCGGCCCGACCGTGTCCTGGCTCGAGGAGATCGGCACGACGCCCGCTCGGCTCGTGAGCCCGACGGTCGGCTTGATCCCGACGACGCCGTTGAGCGCCGCCGGGCAGAGGATCGACCCGTCGGTCTCGGTGCCGACGGCAAGAGGAGCCAGTCCGGCTGCCACCCCTGCGCCCGAGCCCGAGCTGGAACCGCCCGGTGAGCGGTCAAGGGCATGCGGGTTGAGGCATTGGCCACCGGTGGCGCTCCATCCGCTGGAAGAGCGTACGGAACGGAAATTGGCCCATTCGGAAAGGTTGGCCTTCGCGAGCACGACCAGTCCCGCCGCCCTCAGCCTCTGCACGACCGTGCGCGTCGGCGACGGGCCGGGTGAAAGACAGGGCGAGTGAGCCGGCCGTCGTGCCCTCAGCGCCTGCGGTGTCGACGTTGTCCTTCACGAGCACGGGGATGCCGTGCAAAGGACCACGCAGCTCCCCTCGAGCACGCTCGGCGTCGAGGGATTCCGCCGTGTCGAGCACGTCGGGGCAAAGGGCGATCACCGCGTGCAGCCCGAGATCCCCGCTGCCGGTCTCGGCGATGCGCCCGAGCAACGTCTCTACGAGCTCGCGAGGTGACCGAGCCACGCTCGAGCAACTGTCGGGCGCCCTCCACCGAGGAGTAGGCGAGCTCGGCCGTCGCAGGGCTCGGGTCGCCGGCCGGGTCGCGCCGATCTGTCACTGCTTCAGTCTGGCCCACTTGTCATACGAGCGGTGGGACAGGTGACGAGCAGTCGCGGCCGTCGCGGCTTTCCTCAGGCGACCGAGCCCGCGACGGCGAGCTTGCCCTCAGCCGGCACCGCGCCGGCGACCTGCACCCGCCGGCGAGGGGGGATGACGACGAGCACGGCCAGGGCCGAAGCGACCGACACCGCGCCTGCAAGGCGCATGCCGAGCGCCATCGCCGTCGTGAAGCTGCTCTGCGCGGCCCGGAGGATCTCGCCGCCGCGCACGCCGCCGAGGGCTCTGGCGAGCCCGTCCGCGGCCACGATCGACCCGGAGGCGGCGTGCACAACCGCGGCGGGGGCGTGATGGGCGACGAGCTTGGCGCTGAGGCGGTTGCGGTACACGGCCGCGGCCAGGCTGCCGACGACCGCCACACCGAGGGTGCCACCGACCTCGCGCACGGTGCTGTTCACGGCGCTGCCAGCGCTTGCCTGGCTGGCCGGCACAGCCGTCATGATCGTCGAGCTCGCCGGGGCCATGACGAGCCCCATGCCGGCGCCCATGATCGCGACCGCGAGCGCCAGGGCTGGATAGCCGGTGGCGACCTGGGCTGTCGAGAGGAAGAGCAGCCCGACGCCCATGAGCGCGAGTCCCGACGAGATCACCGTCCTGTTGCCCCACCGCTTCGCCAATACCGGCGAGAGCGGTGAGGCGGCGCCCGTGGCGAGCGCGAAGGGGAGGGCGCGGACTCCCGCCGAGAGAGGGCTGTAACCGTGCACGAGCTGCAGGTACTGGGTGAAGACGAACAGGCTGCCGAACAAGGAGAAGAAGATGACCGTCACCGAGGCCGTCGCGGCTGTGAAGGCCCGCGAGGTGAAGACGCGCAGATCGATGAGGGGGGTGGCGACCCGCAGCTCCCAAACGACGAAGACGG
>CAWDPZ010000060.1:0-14785 GCA_963804265.1 uncultured Acidimicrobiaceae bacterium | reverse complement strand
GGGCGCGGCAACCAACCAGAGCAGCTGCAACACCAAGCCGTAGACGAAAGAGCCCGGACCTCGCGGTCCGGGCTCTGGCTGTTTCTCGGCCAGCCTCGTTGCGGCGAGTGAGCGCCGAAGGGCTCGCGGGCGGACCAGAGCGCTGGAGGCGGATGCCTTGGCGACGGCCGCTCTAGGCTGCGTTGACCAGCGCGCCGGTGTCGAGCTCCGCGTGCGGCCGCCACAGGGGGAACACGAGCCAATGGTCTGGGTCGGCTTCAGCTTCGGCGTGCTCGTCGTGGTCTTCGCCACGGTGAGCCTTAGCGACCTTCGTACTCCCAGCGCGGCGGCTCCAAGGTCCAGGCCCTGCCCCTCTTCGCGGGCCGGCTGGTCAGGCGCCTGCTTCCTTGTCCTGGCCCGGCCGGCGCCGAGCTTCGCCCGCAAAGACGGCATCCTCGCCGCCGTCGGGACCTGTCGCCCTCATCGCCCAGCTGCGGGCTCTTCCTCGGGTTGTACGTCATCGGCTACGCCCTGATGCAGTGGCCCTGGACCGGGACGTTCGTGGGCGGCCTCAGCCGTGTCGGGCGCCTCCTTGTTCTCCGTCGGCCTCGTGCACGTGAGCACGCACGGCAACGACATCTTCGTCGTGATCTCGAGCGGCCACAGGTGCCATCGCCGTCGCTCTCCAGATCGGTTACCTGCCGGCCATCTACCAGGCGTTCAACCGGCGCGAGTCGCTCGTCACCTTGATGGAGAGCCGCGCGGGCGTGCCGGCCTGGGGCCCGGAGGTTCTCATGCGCCACCAGCTCGTCCGCATCACGGACAGCGCTCCCGGCGCTCTATGCCGACTGGGAGCTGTGGGCGGCGGACCTCGGCCGAGAGCCACATCTCCTATCCGGTTCTCCTCTGGTTCCGCTCCCCGGAGCCCGGCTTCTCCTGGATCCTGGCGCTGCTCGCGGTGTTGGACGCCGCCGCCATGCATCTTTCCCTGAGTCCGGAGAGCGCCCCGTCCAAGGCGCGGATGTGCCTTCGCATGGGTTTCACGGCTCTTCCGGCGCATCGCCCAGGACGCTGCACTGGAGCTTCAGAGACCGACCCGTCCCCGGATGGCCGAACTGCAGCTCACCTACGACGACTTCGTCCTATGCCGTCCAGCTCGTCCGCGAGACGGGCTTTCCCATCGAGCGGACGAACGAGGAGGCCTGGCTGCCACTTTCGCGGATGGCGGGTGAACTACGAGTCGCTCGCCTACCGCTTGGCCGACGTCGTGGTGGCGCCGCGCGCCCCGTGGTCCGGAGACCGGCGCCACCTGCCCCTCGAGCTCATGGCTCCTACGCGGCCGCCCCACCGGGCGCCCGGACGGCAAGGTCTTCTACGACCAGAAACGCGACCCGTCTAGCCAGAACGGCGACCCGTGCAGGCCAGCCACCTGTGCGGCCTGTGCGGAACGGTGAGCCGGCAACGCGGCATACTATTGTCATCGAGTCGGGTGGGCTGGCCCCACCGCAGAGGAGGCACGACGTACATGGCAACCGTGGAGCTCGACGCCGATTTTCTGGCGCTGCCGCTCGAAGCGGTCCGGGGAGCCGCGCTCGACAGGGCGCGGACGCGTCGGCTGCGAGCACGCCGAGGTGCGCATCGAGCGGATCCGCTCCCAGGTCGCACGAGGCTGCGTGACGACGCGGCTCGAGACCTCGGCGGACCACGTCGAGCTAGGGGTCGGGCTCCGTGTCGTCAAAGACGGGTCGCTCGGCTTCGCGGCCACCGTCGAGCTCCACCGCCGGCCGCCACCCACCCTCGCAGGAGGAGGCCGTGACGACGGCCGAAGTCACCTACTCCGGCCGTGCACGGGCAGGCGTCGAGCTCGCCGATGAGCCCTCTCACGGCGAGTCCGCCTGGACGTCAGTCGTATCGTCTCGACCCGGCCGAGATCCCCATGGCTGACAAGGTCGCCCTGCTCGAGGACTGGAGCCGCCGGCTGCTGGGCTCGCCCGGCGTGGATCACGTGACCGCCTACGTGCTGGCGGTGGTGGAGGACAAGCACTACGCCGACCTTTCTGGCACGGTCACGAGTCAAAAGCGTGTCCACGTCCACCCGGTGGTGGAGGCGACGGCAGTCGACGCGGAGGCGGCGGAATTCGAGACGATGAGGATCTCTGGCCCCGCCTGCCGGCCGGGGCTGGGAGTACCTGCTGGGCGAGGGCTGGGACTGGGACCAGGAGCTCGCCCGCCATCCCCGAGTACCTGGCCGAGAGGGTGAAGGCTCCGACGGTGGAGGCCGGGCGTGTACGACCTGGTGATCGACCCTACGAACCTCTGGCTGACGATCCACGAGTCCCATCGGCCATGCCACCGAGCTCGACCGGGCCCATGGGATACGAAGCGGCCTATGCCGGGACGTCGTTCGCCACCTTCGACAAGCTGGGCACCTTGCGCTACGGCTCGGAGGTCATGAACGTGACCGGTGACCGCACGGTCGCATACGGACTGGCGACGGTCGCGTTTCGACGATGAGGGGGTCGAGGCGCAGACCTTCGACCTCGTCCGCGGACGGCCTTCTCGTCGGCTACCAGCTCGACCGGCGCATCGCAGCTTTGAAGGGGCCTCGGCCGGTCCAACGGTTGCGCCTTCGCCGATCTCCCAGCCATGTGCCCCATCCAGCGGATGGCGAATGTGTCGCTGCGC
This sequence comes from uncultured Acidimicrobiaceae bacterium, assembly GCA_963804265.1. Lineage (GTDB taxonomy): Bacteria > Actinomycetota > Acidimicrobiia > Acidimicrobiales > Bog-793 > Fen-455. Next base: position 12,121 of record CAWDPZ010000060.1, on the reverse strand, counting down.
CCGGCGCCCGGGGACGGGGCCGAGCACAGAGGAGCTCATAGCCCTCTGTCGAAAGACGGCTTCTACATCGTCGGCGACAAGAGCTGGTCGATCGACATGCAGCGTTACAACTTCCAGTTCACCGGGCAGCGTTTCTTCAGGATCAAACAAGGGCCGCCTCGCTGGTCAGGTGAAGGATCTCACGTACCCGTCGCGCACGACAGATTTCTGGGGAGCCCATGCAAGTCAGTGGGTGGAGAGTCCACTTACCTTCTCGGCGGGGCGTTCAATTGCGGCAAGGGCCAGCCCGGGTGAGGTTGCGCCCGCTCAGCCACGGCTACCCCTCGGGCCCTCTTCCGGGGTATCAATGTGCTCAACACGAGAGCAGGAGTCGGGTCGATGAGCGCTGCCCGATGTTCGTTTGATCCCCGGCGCACACCGTCGTGGAGCAGGCCCTCGAGTCCCTACGCGGGCCGACAAGTTGCATAGTCATCGTGGAGGACTCCAGCGAGGCCGACCTTCGGTTCGCCAACAACACGGTGACGACGAACGGGACGCGGCGGGCGCCGGAATGTGAGCGTGATCGTCTTTCGGGAGACCGACGGCGGCACCGCCCGTCGGGAGGCAGCCAGCAGCAGTGGAGGCGACTGATCCGATCGATCTGGTTCCAGGGCACACGCCAACGCGGCCTCGGCTCGGAAAGGCGGAGGACGCCGCCCCGCTCGTCACGCCCGCGCAGTCAGCCGGCGCGAGCGGGTTCTCCGACCCACCGGTGATTACGAGCCTCGCCGGGCTGGGCGACGTGCTCACCGGCCTCGGCGACGCCTTCGCCCGCGCCGCCTCGAAGGTGTGGTCCTTGCCGGTTTCGCGGACACCCGGTCTCACCGTCTATCTCGGCTCGTCGACCGGCCTTCGGCTTCACCACGTCGAGCCGACCCGAAAAGCTCCAGGCGTCGCTCGCAGCGACGGACCCCGCCGTCGGCCTGGGCGGCGGTTCGAGCCGAGGATCTGGCCTCTGTCCACGTCGAGGAGCTGAGAGAGCGGCTCGATCGCCGCCTGGCGTGGGGGGAGCGGAAGTTCGACCTGGACGCCGGACGCTACGAGGTGGTCATGCCTCCGGACGCCGTGGCGGACCTCGTCGTCATGCTGGGCGAGTCGACCTCCGGCGTGAGGCCGAGGAGGGGCGCAGCGTCTTCTCGGCTGCGGGCGGTGGGACGCGGGTGGCGAGTCGCTTTCGCCGCTCCCGTTCTCGCTGCGGAGCGACCCGGTGAGCCGGGCCTCGAGTTCGTCGCCGTTCCTTGTGACTGCGGCGTCGGGCCAGGATGTCTCGGTCTTCGACAACGGGCTGCCCATCGGGCGCAACGAGTGGATCTCACAGGGCCGCCTGTCGCGCCTGCAGTACCACCGCGCCGCCCGCGGCGCGCTCTGGCGTCGAGGCGGCGAGCTTCGCCAACAACCTGACGCTCGAGCTTCCCGGCGCCACCAGCAGTCTCGAGGATCTCGTGAGCCGCACCGAGCGCGGGTTGCTCCTCCCTGCCTTTGGTACATCCGGGAAGTGGACCCGGCGACGCTGCTGCTCACCGGCTTGACCCGAGACGGCGTCTACCTGGTCGAGCACGGCGAGATCGTCGGCTCGGTCAACAACTTCCGATTCGACGAGAGTCCGGTCGACCTGCTTTCTCGAAGACGATCGAGGCGGGACAGACGAGGGGCGCTGCTCACGGGAGTGGAACGAATGGCTGAACCGCACGTCGATGCCGCCCCTTGGGTCGCAGAGTTCAACATGAGTCGGTGAGCCCGGCCACCTGAGTCAGCGTTCCGGGAGCTGGCTCGCGAGCTGGTCCAGGAGAGCTCCGCACCCGGCTTCGACGAGGCGGAGGCATGACCCGAACTCGCGCTCGTCGCCATACCAGGGGTCGGGGATCTCTTGGAGAGCTCCGGGCTTCGCCGAGCCCGGCAGGTAGCTGAGCAGGAGGCGGACCGCGGCCCGGTATTTGCGGCCCGGTGCGTGCTTTTCGATCCACCGCTGGTGACCGCGGGCCATGACGATCACGAGGTCAAGCTCCTCCAGCCAGGCGGGGTCGAACTGGCGCGCCCGGTGCTCGCCGGTCTCGTAACCGTGCGCCTCGAGGACCTTGCGAGCCCGCCTGTCGATCCCGAACCCGACCTCGGCCGCCGTCCCCGCCGATTCGACGGCCACCCGCCCGGCCAGACCACGGGCCGCGGCCTCGCGCGAGAAGACCACCTCGGCCATGGGGGAGCGGCAGATGTTGCCCGTGCATACGAAACAGACCCGGTACGTCACCCCGCCATCGTTGCATCCTCGCCCCGTCGTGCCCAATGGCACGCGGCCTGGTCTGGACGCGCCGGCCCTGGCCGCCCGGGCGTCGGCCTACGCTTGGCCGGTGACCGGACCGGGGCCCCACAACTGGCTTTCTCGCCCCGTGCTCGAGATCGTCCCCAACGGCGCCGCCGAGGGGGTGCTGGAAGTGCCTGCGAGCAAGAGCCTCACGAACCGGCTCCTCGTCATGGCTGCCCTGGCGGACGGCAAGAGCGTGCTCCGCCGCCTCCTCGTGAGCGATGACACCGAGGCGATGACAGCAGGGCTCCGCGCCCTCGGTGCCCGGATCGAGAGCCTCGACGACAGGACCGAGGTGAGCGGGACGTGCGGGAGGCCGTTGGCGGGCGGCGTGGCTCTCGACGTGGGACTCTCGGGGACGACGCTGCGGTTCCTCGCGGCTGTGGCGCTCCTCGCGAACGGGACCGTGGTGCTGGACGGCCACGAGCCGCTGCGCCGTCGTCCGATCGCTCCTCTGGTCGATGCGCTGCGTGCCGCGGGTGCGCAGGTCGTCACCGACCACGGCAGGCCGCCGCTTCGCATCTCCGGGCACGGCTTGGCCGGCGGGGTGCTGCGCGTCGACGCCGGCGCCAGCTCACAGTTCGCCACGGCGCTGCTCCTCGTAGGCCCCTACGGCGACGACGACCTCGTTTTGGAGGTCGGTGGTCTCGACGAGCTCGGCTATGTCCGGCTCACGGTCGACGCCATGCAGCGTTGGGGCGCGACGGTCGTCGAGGAAGCGCCCGGGCACTTCAGGGTTAAGGCCGGCGCGGTACGCGGCCCGGGAGGAGTCTGTCGAGCACGACGCAAGCGCCGCCGCCCATCTGTACGCTCTCGCAGCAGCCACGGGCGGCTCGGTCACCGTCACGAACGCCTTCGAGACCGCTCAGCCCGACGGGCGCTTCGTCGAGCTTCTTGCAGCCATGGGAGCCCGGTTCGAACGAGGGCCGGGTGGGACGACGCTCGAGCCACCGGGCGGTCTCAAAGGCGTCGCCGTCGACCTTGGAGCCATGCCGGACCAGCTTCCGACGGTCGCGGTCCTGGGAGCACTGGCTCGTGGGGACACGATGATCCGCGGCGTGGCGATCGCCCGCGGGCACGAGAGCGATCGGATCCGGGCCGTCGCGACGGAGCTGCGCCGTTTGGGAGCCGCGGTGGAGGAGACGCCCGACGGTCTCGTGGTGCGCGGGGGTGCCCATTGCACGGCGGCCGCGTCGACACCTACCGGGACCACCGCATCGCCATGGCCTTCACCGCCATCGGGGCGGTGGTGCCCGGGGTCGAGATCAGCGACCCGGGCTGCGTCGCCAAGACCTACCCCGGCTTCTTCGATGACGTCGCCCGACTTGGAGTCGGCATCCGCGCGACGCGCTGAGGTCCGCGGACGCCTTCGCCGGTCTTGTCAGCTCAGTGCTGTGACATGCTCGGCGACGACCTCCTCGATGAGCTCGAGCACCTCCGATCGGGCCCGGTCGAGCCCGAAGCGTGAGACGAGGCTGACGACGTCGAGGGCGCCTGCGTCGAGGCCGGTGGCGACATCGGTGGCAGCGTCGCCGACAACACAGAGAATTGGCACCCTTTGTGCCACATGGTCGATGACGCCTCCTACCACCTTGCCTGAGAAGGACTGGCGGTCGAGGTAGCCCTCACCTGTCATCACCAAGTCGGCCGCAGCGAGCTGTCCGTCGAGGTCGACGAACTCCGCCACGAGCTCGAAGCCCGATGTGATCCTCGCTCCCACCGCGGCGAGTCCTCCGGCGAGGCCGCCTGCTGCACCCGCGCCGGGAAGCTGGGTCACGTCCACCCCGTACTCCTCCCGGTAGCGGGTCGCCAGACGAGCGAGGCGCTCTGCGAGCAGCGTGACCTGTTCGGGCGTGGCACCTTTTTGGGGACCGAACACCCCTGCCGCGTCGAGGAACCCGGTCGTCACGTCGCAGGCGGCGACCAGGTCCACGCCTTGCAAGGCCGCTATGGAGCCGATCGCGCCGAGGGCACCCGCACCGCCGTCCGTGGTCGCGGAGCCTCCGCAACCCACCACCACCTGCCTGGCCCCGAGCGATACCGCTCGCAAGATGAGCTGGCCGGTGCCGGCGGTCGTGGCCTCCATCGGATCGTTGTTGTCCTCGCCGCCCGCGAGGAGAAGCCCCGAGGCGTTTGCCATCTCGATTATGGCAACGGGCCCGTCGCGACCGGAGCTGGCCGGGACGAGCTTCCACTCGGCCACCACCGGCGCCCCGAGGGGACCGGTGACCTCGTCGTGACGCGCCTCGCCGGAAAAGGCCGCTAAGAGCCCGTCGCCACCGTCGGCGAGGGGCACCTCGGTCGCCGTCCAGCCCGCGGGCGGGCACCTCGCGCCGCCGCCGCCGCGGCCTGGGCGGCATCGGTGGTCCCGCGGAACTTGTCCGGTGCCGCCACGAGATGTCTCATCTGAGGAGACGCTTGCTGTTATCAGGAGCCGGACGGCTGCTCGAGCCGGAGGACCACCTCGTCGAGGAACCGGTCCATGTTGTCGCGCTTCTCGTTCGTGTCACGCCCCATCGTATGGTCCGAGACGACGAACTCGTCCAGACCGATCTCGACGTACTGCTGCATCGTCTCTGCGATCTCGGTGGCCGTGCCGATGATGCGGGGTGCCGGCGTGCTCTCGGACCTCCACAGCGCCAGCTGTCGTTCGTCGTCACTCATCAACACGAGCGCCTGGGCCGATCGTCTGATCGTGGCAGGATCCCGGCCGATCTCGCGGCAGTGCTTCTTGAGCACCTGGCTCTTTCGCGCAATCTCGTCGGGCAGTCCCCAGCAGTTCCACTCGTCTGCGTGGCGGGCGACGATCCGCAGGGTCACCTTCTCGCCGCCGCCTCCAAGGAGGAGGGGGAGCGGCTGCTGGAGCGGCTTTGGTTCACAGGGGGCGTCGACGAGCCGGTAGAAGCGTCCCTCGAAGTTGCTGCGCTCTCGGCTGTGGAGAAGGCGGATCACCTGGCACGCCTCTTCGAGGCGCGCCAGTCGCTCTCCGACTTGTGGGAAGTCCAGCCCGTACGACATGTGCTCGTTCCGTTGCCAGCCGGCACCGAGCCCGAGCACAAGGCGGCCTTCGGAGATGTGGTCGACGGTTGCCGCCATCTTCGCAAGTACGGCGGGATGACGGTAGGTATTGCCGGTCACGAGGACACCTACACGGACGCGATCGACGCAGGCCGCGACGCCGGCGATCGCCGTCCATGCCTCGAGGCGAGGGGCGGCGACGGGCTCCCCGTTCGGCATGAAATGGTCCATGACCCAGACGCCGGCCCAGCCGGTGCGCTCCGTGTGCTCCGCCGAGCCGAGGAGATCATCCCAAGTCTGCTCCGTCCCGAGCCAGATGCTGAACCTCATTACGAGACCTCCTCGGCCGAGCTTAGGGCCGCGAAGGCTCTAAGAAGCGAACGCCCGGAGACGCATGTGTCTCCGGGCGTTGCCAGGTCTGACGGGAGTTCCAGGTCTGACGGGAGTTCCAGGTCTGACGGGAGTTGTCTGTCAGCGGTTGCGACTGGCTGGGATCGAAGTCAATTGTTTCGCCGGTGACTCGCCGACAGCCGACGGGATACCTATTGCGGCTGAGGGTGACAGAACATGCTGGCGTCGCGCGCAGTCGAGCCGCGCCGGTTGCTCACAGCCCCAGCTCGGCACTGCAGGCCGGCCACTGGCCCCAGCCGGACCGCGCCTGGAGCCTGACGGCTGCCTGGTCCTGCACGGCGGGCGAGGCCTCGCTGGGAAGGCCGCTGTAGCCAAGGCCCCACCAGGTGGAAAGTGCGAACTGATAGGCGCCGTAGTAGCCGTTGCCCGTGTCCTCCGCGTAGTTGTTCCCGGACTCGCACAGCCTTAGAGAAAGCCACATGCCGCCGAGGTGCGCCGGTTGCGCGGGAGCCGTGGCGTGAACGGGGGAGCTTGCTACCGGCCTTGTCGTGTGGGTTGTCTTCGCGGCTTGTGCCGCCTTGGCTGCCGCTTGTGCCCGTTGTGCTTGTAGTGCCGCCTGTGCTCGTTGTGCTTGTAGTGCTGCCTGAGCCGCTTGTGCCGCTTGTGCCGCCTGAGCTGCCTGTGCTGCCTGAGCTGCCTGTGCTGCCTGAGCTGCCTGTGCTGCCGCGGCGGCCACTGCTTGCGCATGTGCCTCCGCTCGGGCCGCGGCTACGCGCCACACAGACGGCAGCACGGACTTTGGCACGCGTGTGCCTGCGTGGATGGCCACCAGATCGGCGGCACGACCCTGCCACAAGGGCGAATACTTCTCGCTGGCGAGAAGCGCCGCTGCTTCGGCGGCGTTCGCTGCACGGACGCGCACGACCTCGGCACGCCAGCGCAGGTTAAGCATGGGCACAGCCGACGGGCCGTTCTTCCCTTCATGCAGATGGGAAGTGGCTCGTACGGGTACTGAGTTGATACCGCTGGCGCCTGCGGCGCCTATGAACACAGATACTGCAAGAAAAGCGAACGCGATGAGCGCGATCAGGGGGTGCTTGCGCATCTTGCTCCTCCTTGGAGTGTCGGAAACCCCGGTGGGTTCCAGGTGGGATGCGTTGATGCGGGCAGGTCGTCTCTTGCATACGACTAGCGACACGGTGCCGGAAGGGCTGGCCGGATCTGGACGTTTGAGCATCCGTACGAGGTGCAGACGGGACTCGCCCTGTCTTCTCTGTTGTCGCGACTCCTTTTCGCTCCGTGAAGGAACGCAGGTCGGGACGAGTGGCGCCGTGGTCGCAAGCTCGGCTCGCAGGCGCCGAGGTACCGAGTTGTGCCTACGGGGTGGCTGGGCCTCGCCCCGTCCCGGAAATCACAAACCGGGCGCGTCGGAACCGTTCGTCGTTGACAGTTGGTGTGCCCGAAACCATATCCACCTACAGGCGCTTGGCGCAAGCGCGAAGTCGCTGGAAGATGGTGACTATCGTGAATTGAGATGTCGGCAGGACGTCAAATTGGTCGGGTCGGAGGAACGCCGGAACGAGTCGGTGGGCATCGCAATACGTCGCGAGACCGGCTGTCCTGGCGGCACCGGCGCCGCCGAGATCGGGAGTCAACTCGCTCACAGCCCTTCTATTACAAGTGTGTTGGCGAGAAGTGACAGCTAGCTGCCCACAAGACGGGACGCAGACTCGATTGCCGCGTCCACGACTGTCCTGACGTCTGGTCGGTGATCCTCACTCACGGTGGCGAGCGGCGTGACAACAGCCCAACCGAGCTCCGTCAAGGACTCGTCGGACTCGCCGCCACCGGCAGCTTCGCCGCCGGCAGATCCACCGGCCGCTCGTTCCCGGCCACGAAGGTCGAGCTGAACATCGAGATCGCGGTCATCGAGGCGAGCCGAGAAGATCAGGCCCTTTGTCGCGAGACCGGCACGTCGAATCCCACGGATCTTGCCCAATGGCAGGTTCGGGACATTCAGGTTGATCACTGTCCAGCGCGGGTGCGGCCTCCATTTGCGACGCGACGGCCACGGCAAGGCTCGCCGCGCTCTCGAAGTAAAGGTGCGAACCGTCGGCCGACTCGTACCCCGACGGTGCCGGTCCGGCCTGCATGCTTACCGCGAGGCCCTTGAGGCCGAACGGCGCCGAGGTCAAGGCTGCCCCGACCGTGCCCGAGTGCATCACCGCGCGTCCTACGTTGCGTCCCGGGTTGATTCCGGACACGACGAGGTCGGGCGGTGTCCCGAACCCCCCGAGACATGCCGTGATCACTATCAGGGCGGGCAGGGCGTCGATGGCGAGCGTCTTGATCCCGTCGAGTCCCGCCGGGGTGACCTCCTCGAAGTGGATGGTTCCACCCCGCAGGTGCACCGGGCCGATCGCGGCCCCGGAACCGCTCGCCTCGGCCAGAGGGGCGAGGACGGTCACCTCGTGGCCGGCATCCGCAAATCCGCGAGCGAGAGCCGCCAGCCCGGGCGCATCGAAGCCGTCGTCGTTGGTCACGAGAACTCTCATCGTTCCGCTCCTGTTGAGGATGACTCGTCGGTCAAACCGGAGGTACCGGCCGCCCTCGTGGGACAAGGGTCGGGGCGCGGCAGGTACCATACCGCCGTGGTTCCGCCCTCGGCGAGCAGATCGCCCTTGCGCACGGGGACCTGAATGCCGTCGTAACCGAGGTCGGCGCCACGCTGCGCTGCCTCAGGGTCGGCTCCCGGCCCCTCCTGTGGGAGTTCCCCGAGGCCGAGATCGACTCCGGCACGCGGGGTCAGATCCTCGCTCCGTGGCCGAACCGGCTGGAGGACGGTTCGTACCGGTTCGCGGAAAAAGAAGGCAGGGCCGCTCTGGACGAGCCGGATCGTCACAACGCCATCCACGGACTGGTGCGGTGGCTGCCCTGGAAGCTGGAGGCGAAATCGGCGGAGAAGGCAGAGCTTTCCTGTGTGATCCATCCCCAGCCTGCCTACCCGTTTCGGATCCGTCTCGAGGTTGCCTACGAGCTCGGCCACGGCGGGCTCGAGGTCCGCTCCGCGGCGACGAACACCGGGAGTTACAACGCGCCCTTCGGCATCGGGTTCCATCCCTACCTCGCCGCCGGCCCGGAGGGCATCGACCGAGCGCGGCTCGAGCTGGCGGCAAACCGGCGGCTCCTGCTCGACGGGCGCGGCCTTCCCACCGGTCTCGAGGAGGTGCGGGGAACCGCGTTCGATCTCGACGGCAAGAGCCTCGCCGGGCTCGTGCTCGACGACTGCTACACGGGCGTCGTCGCGGCGGCTGACGGGCGGTGGCACTGCCTGTTGGAATCGGCGCCGGGGCGTGCGGAGATCTGGGCCGACGCGGCTTTCGCCTACGTAATGTGCTTCACACCCGCGTCGCCCCGAGGGCCTTCGGCACCGCGCCCGGCCATTGCCATCGAGCCCATGACATGCCCGCCGAACGCCTTGCGCACCGGTACCGACCTGATCGTGCTGCGCCCGGGGGAGCGTTGGCAGGCAGCATGGGGTATCACCGCGCAGTGACCGGCGTCCGCCGCCAAAGGACGCCTGGGGCGGAATGGCCGCAGCTCAGCGAGTCAGCTCAAAGAACCGTGACCAGCGTGCCGAGCGGGGTCAGGGGGAACATCGTCTTCGCATTCGCGTACGTCATCTCCACGCAGCCGAGGCTCTGCGGAAACCCGTAGCTGGCCCTGATGTAGCCGTGCAGGGCGTCCCCCCCGTTGAAGTAGCTGACCCAGGGGATCCCCGGATCGCTGTAGGGCGTCCCGTCAGGGTTCTTGCCGGTCATGGTCGTGACGAGGTAGCGGGCGTAGACGGGGTAGGTGCCGACCGCCGTCCGGGCCGCCGTGATGCCGGTGTTCACGAGCGTCGTGAAGATGTACTCGCCGTTGCGCCACACTGTGGCGCTCTCGGGGAGGGTCTGGTTGACGATGACGTAGTCATAGGGCTGTGTGTTCACCTGGCGTGCCGCCACCGCCTGCAGCAGCGCCGACCACACCTTGGGACCGGCGGCTCCGTCTGTCACCAGGCCGTGGTCAGCCTCGAACGCCATGACCGCGCCCCTGGTGATCACGTTGGGCTGCCCGGTCAGCCACAGAGCCTTGAGCGAGGCCGGCGTATTGGCGAAACGCCACGTGAGGCTGCCGGGGACGGCTTGCAGCGGGATCGCCGAGGGATCGCTGGGCTCGGAGTCGATAGCCGGAAGCGGTGTCGTCGTCGTGGTCGTCGTGACGGCCGCTTGCCCGGCCGGGCGCAGCTGGGCGGACGGCGAGGCGAGCCTGGCGGCACCGGTGGCCGCCGAAACCGCGGGAACGAACTGGAGGGGGAGATAGCCCTCCTCGGCCAGGAGCTGCTCCAGGCGCAGCTCCGATCCGCCCTCGATCACAAAGCGCTTCCGCAATGTGCTGGACAGGCCTTGTCCCGAGCTGCTGCGCACGCCTCTCGGGCCGCCAGGGACACTTAGCTGCACGGTCGTGAAGGGGGCGAAATACCCCTCGGGGACGAAACGCAGCGCGGCGGGCGCGGTCCTCACCCAGTTGCCCGGCGGGGCGGGCGAGAGGGTGGGCAAGGGGCTGTCAGGGGCGAGCGGTTGGGAGAAATCGACCGTGACGCTGGTGTCGAACGCCGCGTCCGCGGTGCCCGGAGCCGGTGACACCGAAGTGATCGTCAGGGGCGGAGGCGGCAGGGTCGTGCTCGGGTGGTTCTTCGCACCGGGACCGGGCCCGGACGACGTGTGCGCCTTCTGCAGGCCGACGAGGGCGCCAGCCGTCCCGACCGCGACTACGAGGATGACGCCGGCCACGAGGCTGGGAACGCGCCAAGATCGGTCCTTGTCGGCGGTCTTCGTGTGCTTGCCAACGCCCATTTTGGGCTCTCCACCCTCGTCACATGCCCTATCTCGACCAACTATAGACGGGGCCTTGTTCGCCTCAGGACGCGGGCAGGGCGTTCGCTGCCGGCGTCGTTCCGTGCGGGAGCGACGTTTGCTTATCCGACGAAACTCGGTCTTTTCCCCACGTTGTCCTACCTAGTCAGGAACAATTTCGGACGCCTATGCTGAGCACGACGAGACCAGGGGAAGCGGTCCCGGACCACGGAAAACGTTTCCTTGACGGGGGGCGTCGGACCACGCGTGTCGCCCCGGTTCCAGTGAGAAGTCCTGGAGCCGGGGCGCACGCCTGTGCCAGGGCTCCTCTCGCTCCGCCACCTCGCCCCGCCGGCCCGCAGCGGCCGCCCGGACAGGGCGCTGGCGGAGGGCTGACCATTTCCTGGCCCGGGCGGCGGTAAGGTGGGCAGCATGGTCGCCTTGCTGAGCAGGGATTTATCCCCTGAGCGGGCTTGTTCAGCGGGTGCCCCCGACAAGGCCGTAAGCCAAACGGCACAATCCGTAGAGCGGGAGTCCTGATGATCGAGCCAACAAGCAACCAGGAGCGAGGGTTACGGCCGGGCCACAAGCTGACCGTTGTGGCGGCTGCGGTCATCGCCGTGCTCGTTGCCTACGTCGCTCTACACGCGATCGTCGGCCTGATAGCGCTGTTCGTGAAGACGGTTCTCGTCGTAGCGGTCATCGGCGGCGTGGTCTACCTGGTGTTCCGGTCCGCCGGCAGGAAGAGGCTCTGACGCGCCTGTGCTCTCGCCGGAGATCCGCGGTGTACGAGACGCAGCCGGTCCAATACACTGTTTAGAGGAGCTGCCGTCCCTCGCGAGAGGCACTCCGTGACCGCCCCCGGCACCTCGGGTCCCGGGGGTGGTTCGCGCTCCGGCCGGAGTCGCAAAGCCGGTGTCCACGGCCGGAGCGCGCCGGGAGGGCGTGCGCGTTGAAGGGAGAGTCACGGAGACGAACCGAGCAGTCTGCATAGTCACGGGCGCCTCCTCGGGCATCGGGGCCGCGACGGCGCGCCTGTTGAGCACGCGTGGGGCCAACGTCGTCCTCGCTGCTCGTCGCGCCGAGCGCATCGGGGCGCTCGCGGCTGAGCTGCCGGGCTCGCTCGCCGTCGTGACCGACGTGACCGATCCAGAGCAGATCAAGCGCCTGGTCGATGCCGCCCTCGCGAGGTACGGCCGGGTCGACGTGCTCGTGAACAACGCCGGACAGGGCCTGCACGTGCCCTTGGCCGAGCTGGGTCCCGAAGACCTCAGAGCTGTCTTCGAGCTCAACGTGATCGCACCGCTCGTCGGCCTGCAAACCGTGCTTCCGGTCATGGCGGCCCAATCGGCCGGTGCCATCGTCAACGTGAGCTCGGCCACCTCGCTCCGAGTGTTCGCGGGGTTGGGCGGCTACTCATCGACGAAGGCTGCGCTGGACATGCTCTCGCAGGTGCGCGGATCGAGTTGGCCGACGACGGAGTAACTGTCTCGGTCGTGTACCCCTTCGGTCACAG
>CAWDPZ010000059.1:0-34391 GCA_963804265.1 uncultured Acidimicrobiaceae bacterium | reverse complement strand
CGTCACGAATCCGGCATCATGGCCGCACCAGGCGGTGAGCCGCTGAACTCGGCGCTGATCAAGGTCAACCAGGATCGAAGCGCTTACCGAGACCTTGGCCGCCATCGCCGCCCCTGCGGGACGCGGGCTGGTTTTGCAGATGGTCGCACCGCCTCTCGGTGAGAGCGAGGACACTTTCATCGCCACTCTCGCGGTCGAGTTTTGGGATTGGAGCCGCAAGATGCCTGCGTCTGGCCCCGGGAAGCGGTGGCGAAGACCGCCTTATCGAGCAGCAGAGTCGAGGTGGGCCGACACCCATGCCTACGGGCTGGCCGGCCGAGCCCGGGTGCCGCGCCGAGGAGTGGTCCAGCTCGTCGGCCAGCCTGCCGTCCGTCCATGGCAGGGGCCCTGCCCGGTACTGGCGCTCCGCCGTAGGTAGGAAGCGGCAAAATCGGTGTTTCCTCACCGTGGGCGAGTCCCACGGGCGTGCCTGCTGCAGCTGTTGTTGGCTCGGTGTTGCTCATCGCCGTAGGGGCGAGCTCTCCCCGGCCGGAGGCTCGGTACGCGCGGTCCCCGCCAAGTGTTTCGAGACGACTGAGATCAGCATCCTGGGGGGGCGTCTGCGACGGGCGCACCTTGGGATCTCCGGCTTCGCGATCGATATTTCGCCGAACGCCGAGTGGCCCAAGTGGAGCAGGAGATGTCCCCCGGCTGGGGCAGGCCCAGTTGTTGCCTCACCCAGCCCAGACCGGGCCACGCTGATCTTGCCGGCATGCAAGAAGAGGGGTTCCCATGATGCTCTTGCCACGCTGGCTTGGCCCTGAGGCTCCGCCGCCTGGCTGCTGGCGCGCTGGCCAAAGCGCTTCTCGCCGGACAATCGGCGTCGAATTGGTGCCACGTTCGCGCTCCAGATCGGAGTCGCGGAGGCAAAAGCCGGGCTTCGCCCGCTGCCGGGAGACCGCTAGGGTCGACGAGCTCGCCTGCGGCGCGCTTCGACCCCTCGGCCGAGGGAGCAGAATCTATTGCTTAGTACAAGATGCAGCCGAGGAGGGCGACTCGCTCGGAGGCACGGTCAGGTCTCGCTGCCTACGGTGTCCCCGTCGGCCTCGGCAGCCACGTGCACCTGCAAAGCCCAAGTCGACGGTCTCATCGCTCACGGCTCACATCCAGGCGGTGAAGGCGGTGTGGATCGGAGAGGCCGACACAGCCCGCCACCGGCCACGACTCCATCTTCTTCGATGCAGGCTCAGGCCATGAAAAGGAGACCTCCCTCGCCGGCGGCATCGAGGGTGGCATCTCCACCTCGCCGGCGCCGCCACGAGGCAGCGGCCGGTGCTGGAGCACACTTTGATGCTCAAGACCAAAGAGGAGACGGTCTCGTTCAAAGGAAACGCACGGACGTCACCCTCCGTGTGGGGCCATGGGCGTCGTGGCCGAGACGATGTTGGCCCTCGGTGCCGGCGGTCCCAGGCGCTGTGCAAGTTTGGGCCACAGCATCTCGGAGATGACGCGCAACCACGCCTCGTCCCTCGACCAGGTACGTGGCGAGAACTGGCCGAGCGCGGTCACGGATTGACGCCTGAGCAAGCGCATCTCGCGCAGCTTCCTCGGCGGAAAAGTGCAAGAGCGTCGCCGGCGGAGGCTCGCTCTATCTCGTTCCTGGCGCCTCTTGCAGCTGGGCTATCCGAGCCTCACTGCGAAATGCCACCAACACCAATCGTGGCTGGGATACGTGGGTGCCACGACGGCCATCGCGAGGAGATCGAGGGGGCTCGGTCTCCCGCGTGGCCGTGCTCGGCGCCCACCAGCATCGCGGTGGGGTTGTCGGATCGGTCCTTCTCCTCACCACGCTGCTGCGTCTTCAAGGCTCGTCGTTCCCGCTCATCACTGCCTCGTTCGGGCTCCAGCCTGCAACTCCGTCACCCAGAAGCTCGCCGACCGGCTAAGTGTCGAGGCTATCGGTCCGTGGGCCTTCACGTGTCGGTCTCGCCGCGGTAGGTCTTGACGGGGCCTACTTCCAGCCGGGCCTCGGCATCGTCCTGCTGGCGGTGCTCGGGCTCGTCATCGCCGACAGCCTGCAGGTAGGCCTGAAATGCCCTCAAGCAGGTTCTTCTCGGTTCCTACTACTTTCTTAGACTTTGCTCCGTCGCTAGTGCGTTCGGGCCGGTTGCACCGTGGATCCATGGAGTGGTGAGCCTCGGCGGGTGCATAGCTTCGCCCCGCAGGCTGAGCCTGGTTGTGCTGCGGATGCTTGTCCTCTGCTTTGGTGTCACGGGTGGGCTGGATTCCTGCTGCTCCATAAAACACTGCCGGGTTCCCGAGGCCGTATATGTGCCGCCGGGGAGGCTAAAGAGGCCTCGTGAAAGGATGTTCATGGGTTCGAAGAAAATGGGCAGCTACATCGACAATGTCACCGCCGTGCCGGAGGATGCCAAGGTCGGCGATTCGATCGCGGTGAACGGCTGCTGCGTCACGGGTCATCGGCGCACTTCGGAGATCTTCAGAATGGAGCGCGCCCGAGACTCTAGCCGGACAACCTCGCTCGCCGTGCTGGTATGTGTCAATCTCGAGCGACCCGTCCGCGCAGCGACCGGCTTGGTGGGCACGTCGTGCAAGGGCCACGTTGACGCCATAGGCCACCCAGGGCCCACCGGATTAAGGTGCGGATCCTGGCAGATATCCGACGGCTACTGCGTGGAGAAGGGCTCGATCGCGATTGACGGCGCGAGCCTGACCATCTTCGGATCGGAGCGACGGTTTCACCGTCGCCGTGATCTCGCAGCACCTCCTCGGCGGCCAGGGCCACGGCGAGTGCCGGGCCGACAAGGTGAACATAGAGGTGGACATCGCCGCGAAAAACACAGAGAAGCTGATCAGCCCCTACATCGCAAAGTGTCTGCGTCTGACCGTGATGGCGGGCGCCTCGCCAGGCTGACCGCTTCGCCTCTCAGCGGCGCTGAAAGGCGATCCCGCCCAGTGCCTCGGCGATCGTGCGCGTTTGACGGGCGGCACCCTTGTGCAGGTTGTTTCGCCGACCACGAACAGCGACAGCCCGGAGCCGTGGTCCGAGTCCCGGCGCACCCGCCGACGAGCGAGACGTCGCCTCCCGTCGCCGCAGCGGGGGTCGGATGTCGCAGAGCTCCACGCCAGGGGCGCCCTCGAGGGCGGCCATCGCCTCCTCGGGGTCAGTGGCCTCTCGAGCTCCAGAGGCGCCAGGCTGTGACCGGCAAAGACCGGCACCCGGACCAGTGGCACGAGCCGCAGATCGGGCAGACCGAGGATCTTCCGCTCTCGTCCCCAACTTCTGCTCCTCGTTGGTCTCGCCCAGCTGTTGTTCACGAGCTGGCCGGCCACCGGGGATGACGTCGAAGGCGATCGGCGCGGGAGACTGCCAGAGCCGAGGCACCTGCTCGTCAAGCTCTGAGGTCCCGGCCAGGCCCGCGCCCGGAGACGGCCTGGGAGGTCGAGGCGACGAAAAATCTGCGGCTGTGGAAGATTCTCTTTGTCCATCGGCTTGAGGACCGGCATCGGCGACCATGGTCGTGCAGTTGGGGTTTGCGACGATCCCCTTCGGTACCCCCGCGAGCGCCCAGGGTCTCACCTCGGGGACCACGAGGGGACGTCCGGTACCATCCGCCAGGCCGACGAGTTGTCGATCCACGACGGCACCCCGCGGCGGCGACCCCCGGGGTGTGTCGATCTACGTCGAGGCTTCCCCGCCCAAGAGAACAGGGGCCATGTCGATGCCGGCGAAGCTCGGCCCCCTCGACGACGTCTTCCACGACGACCTCAATTCGAAGCTGAACGCGCCCGACCTGGCGCTTGCGAAGACACGCACCCCCTCCGAGGGGAAAGCTCCCCTCTCCACAAGGAAAATGACCATCACGGCGCCGACCTGCCCGGTGGCACCGAAAACCCCGACTCTCATTGGAGTCGTCGCCGACCTCCGGGATAGGCACACCGGCCCGGGCCGCCGCCCGAGGCCGGTCAGCTCCCGAGTCGAAGGCGGCGTGGAGGACCTGGACGGCCCCCTCGGCCAGCTCTGCCCACGAGGCACGAGATGCGGATCGGTGACGTCGAGATCATCTCGATGTTCCAGACCCTCGCGAACGCCGGCATCAACATCGAGATGATCTCGACGTCACCGATCCGCATCTCGTGCCTCGTGCGGGCAGAGCTCGCCGAGAAGGCCGTCCAGGTCCTCCACGCCGCCTTCGAGCTCGGGAGCTGACCGGCCGGCCCGGGCGCGGCCCGGGCCGGCACCTATCTGGCGTGCCCGAGGTCGGCAACTAAGCTCCTGTCATGAGATCGGGGTTCTTCGGTGCCACCGGGCAGGTCGGCGCCGTGATGAGGTCCATCCTTGCGGAGAGGAGCTTTCCGCTCGAGGGGGTACGTTTCTTCGCAAGCGCCAGGTCGGCCGGCCGCACCTCAGCTTCGATGGCACCGAGGTCGTCGTGGAAGACGTCGTCGGGGCCGACTTCGCCGGCATCGACATCGCCCTGTTCTCCTGCGGAGCCTCGACGTCACTGGAGCTCGCACCCGGGTCGCCGCCGCGGGTGCCGTCGTGATCGACAACTCGTCGGCCTGGCGGATGGACCCGGACGTCCCCCTTGTCGTCCCCGAGGTCAACCCAGGCGCACTCGCGTCGATACCGAAGGGATCGTCGCAAACCCCAACTGCACGACCATGGTCGCCATGCCGGTCCTCAAGCCCATCGACGATCTTGCGGGGTTGCGCCGCATCGTCGCCTCGACCTACCAGGCCGTCCGGCGCGGGCCTGGCCGGGACCTCGGAGCTTGACGAGCAGGTCCGTAAGGTGGCAGAGGTGCCGCCGCGCTCGCTGATGACGGCAACGCTGTCGAGCTGCCGGCCCCGGTGAAGTTCCCCGCGCCGATCGCCTTCAACGTCATCCCGTCGCCGGCCAGCTCGTGACGACGGCAGCGGCGAGACCAACGAGGAGCAGAAGTTCAGAGACGAGAGCCGGAAGATCCTCGGTCTGCCTGATCTGCGGGTCTCGTGCACCTGCGTCCGCGTGCCGGTCTTCACCGGTCACAGCCTGGCGCTGAACCTGGAGCTCGAGAGGCCGCTCAGCCCGAGGAGGCGATGGCCGCCCTCGAGGGCGCCCCTGGCGTGGAGCTCTGCGACATCCCGACCCGCTCGGCGAGACGGGAGGCGACGTCTCGCTCGTCGGCAGGGTGCGCCGGGACTCGACCGTGGCCCACGGGCTCTCGCTGTTCGTTGTCGGCGACAACCTGCGCAAGGGTGCCGCCCTCAACGCGGTGCAATCGCCGAGGTGCTGGCCGGGATCGCCTTTCAGCGCCGCTAGAGTGAAGCGGTCGCCTCGGCGAGGGCGCCCGCCGTCGCGGTCAACGGAGCTTTGCGAGATAGGGGCTGATCAGCTTCTCGATCTGTTTCGCGGCGATGTCCACCTCTATGTTCACCTTGTCGCCCGGCACTCGCCGCCCGATCGTCGTGGCCACCGAGGTGTGCGGGATCACGGCGACGGTGAAACCGTCGCTTCCGACGTCGAAGATGGTCAGGCTCACGCCGTCGATCGCGATCGAGCCCTTCTCCACGCAGTAGCGCATCAGGTCCGCCGGGATCCGTACCTTGAGATCCGGAGGGCCCTCTGTCACCTCTCCTATGGCGTCGACGTGACCTTGCACGACGTGGCCGCCGAGGCGGTCGCTCGCCGAACGGGTCGCTCGAGGTTCACGGCGTCCCCGGGCCGCAGCAAGCCGAAGGTGGTCCGGCTGAGAGTCTCGGGCGTGACCTCGGTCTCGAAGATCTCCGAGGTGCGCCCGATTACCGTGACGCAGCAGCCGTTCACCGCGATCGAGTCGCCGACCTTGGCGTCCTCCAGCACGGCGGTGGCGCCTATCTGGTACCTGTCGCCGTCGTGGCCGATGTAGCTGCCCATCTCTTCGATCAGACCCGTGAACATGTTCACGAGCCTAATGCCGACCTCCGCCGTGGCGCCTGTCGCCTCGCGAGGGCATCGGGGCGGTCCCCCTATCGGCGGGCCAGGAGGATGCAGCCCACCGTGACGCCGAAGCAGAGGACGAGCGTCCGCAGCACGACCGGACTCAGCTTGCGGGCGAAGCCTGCCCCGATGCGGCCGCCCGTGAGGCTCGCCACCGCCATGATCGCCACCGCGGTCCAGGCAACCGGCCCGAACGCACCGTAGGCGACCAGGGCGACGGAGTTGATGAGAACCGAAAGAACCTGCTTGAGCCCGTTCAGCCTCTGCAGGCTGTCGGCGATGACGAGCCCGAGGACCGCCAGCAGAACGATGCCGAGGCCCGCTCCGAAGTAGGCCCCGTAGACCGGCGGCGAGGAAGACGGCCATGTGCAGGGCCACGGACCGGTGGCCCTCGGACCCGGTCCGCCGCTCGGCGAGCCTCTTGGTGACGAGTGGCTGGAGCCCGAACAGACGCACAGGCGATAAGGATGAGCCAGGGGACGACAGCCTTGAAGACGCTCGCCGGCGTGGTGAGGAGAAGGACCGATCCGACGACCCCACCGGCGATGCTCGTGGCGCCGAGCACGACCACGCGGGACCGCTGACCCTCGATCTCCTCGCGATAGGCAGTCGTGGCACCCACGTACCCCGGCCAGAGGGCGACGGTGTTGGTGACATTCGCAGTGAGGCTCGGATAGCCCACTGCCAGGAGGGCCGGGAACGAGATGAGCGAGCCTCCGCCGGCGACGCTGTTGACCGCTCCGCCGAGAAAGCCGGCTGCGCCGAGCGCGATCGCTTGCTCAGGCGTCAATCCGTGACCGCGCTCGGCCAGTTCTCGCCTCGTACCTCATCGAGGTACGAGGCGTGGTTGCGCGTCATCTCCGAGACGCTGTCGCCACCGAACTTGCGCAGCGCCTCGGACGCCAGCACGAGGGCGAGCATCGTCTCGGCCACGACGCCCATGGCCGGCACGGAGGTGACATCCGTGCGTTCCTTGAACGAGACCGTCTCCTCTTTGGTCTTGACGTCCACGGTCTTCAGCACCGGCCGGTTCAGCGTGGCGAGCGGCTTCATGGCGGCGCCGGCGAGGAGAAGCCCTCCGGTGGAGATGCCACCCTCGATGCCCCCGGCGAGGGAGGTCTCCCTCTTGTAATCGCCTGAGCCTGCATCGAAGAAGATGGAGTCGTGGCCGGTCGATCCCCGGCGACGGGCGGTGTCGATGCCTTCTCCGATCCACACCGCCTTCACCGCCTGGATGCTCATGAGGCCATGCGCGATGAGACCGTCGAGCTTGCGGTCCCAGTGCACATGGCTGCCGAGGCCCACGGGGACGCCGTAGGCGGCGACCTCGACCGTGCCCCCGAGCGAGTCGCCCTCCTTGGCTGCGGTCTTTATCTCGGCGATCATCTCTGCCTCGGCCGCCGGGTCGAAGCACCGCACAGGCGACTCGTCGACCCTGGCGAGGTCTCCCGGCAGCGGGCGAAGCCCGGCTTTTGCCTCCGCGGCTCCGATCTGGACGACGTGGCTCACGATTGCGACGCCGATCTGGGCGAGAAGAGCCTTGGCCAGCGCGCCCGCCGCCACCCTGGCGGCGGTCTCCCGGGCCGAGGCGCGCTCCAGGACGTCGCGGGCGTCGTCGAAACCGTACTTCTGCATGCCGGCGAGATCAGCGTGGCCCGGCCTCGGCTGGGTGAGACGACGACTGGGTCGGCCCGGCCCGGGGGACATCTCCTGCTCCCACTTGGGCCACTCGGCGTTGGCGATCTCGATCGCGACCGGCGATCCCAGGGTGCGCCCGTGGCGGACGCCGCCCAGGATGGCGATCTCGTCGGTCTCGAAACGCTGGCGCGGACCGCGCCCGTACCCGAGCCTCCGGCGGGCGAGCTCGCCCCGGATCTCGTCGACGGCGACCGGCAGGCCTGCCGGGAGCCCCTCGACGACGGCTACGAGCGCGCGTCCATGCGATTCGCCCGCGGTCAGGAAACGCAACATCGCCCCAGCCTACGGCCGGGCGCCGCAGCCCGGCGCCGTTGCTCAGCCGGCCAGCCCGTAGGGCATGGGTGTCGCCACCTCGATCTCGATGAGGCGGTTGTACTTCGCCACCCGCTCTCCCCGGGCCGGGGCGCCGGTCTTCAGCTGCCCCGATCCCGACCCGACCACGAGGTCAGCGATGAAGGTGTCCTCGGTCTCGCCGGAGCGGTGAGAGACCATCTGCGTCCAGCCCGCCTCCCGGCAGGCGGCGATGGCGGCCAGGGTCTCGGTCACGCTTCCGATCTGGTTGACCTTGATCAGCGCCGAGTTGGCGGCCCGCCGCTTGATCGCCTCGGCGATGATGCCCGGATTCGTGACGAGCAGGTCGTCGCCCACGATCTGCAGGCGGTCGCCGAGCCGTTCGGTGAGGCGCACCCAGCCGTCCCAATCCCCCTCCGCCAGGCCGTCCTCGAGGCTCCACACCGGGAAGTCGTCGATGATCGCCTGGTAGCGGTCGATCATGTCCCCGCTCGTCAGGCTCTCTCCGGCCACGTGGTAGGTGCCGTCCCGGAAGAACTCGCTCGCGGCGGGATCGAGGGCGATCGCCACGCCCCCGCGGCCGGGCTCGTAGCCGGCGCTCTCGATGGCATGCACCAGCAGTCCGAGGACCTCCTCGGGGCTGTCGATCTCCGGGGCGAAGCCGCCCTCGTCACCGAGCCCGGTGGCGAACCCCTTGCCTGCCAGCTCGCCGCGGAGGGCGGCGTAGACCTCGGCGCCGGCCCGCACGGCCTCGGCCATGTTGGGTGCTCCGAGCGGGGCGATCATGAACTCCTGGAAGTCGAGCTTGTTGGGGGCATGCGCACCGCCGTTGACGACGTTGAAGTGCGGGACGGGCAGCCGCGGCGAGACGCCGGAGGGGTTGAGGGACCGCCACAGCGGCACTCCCGCACAAGCGGCGATCGCCCGGGCCGCGGCCATGGACACGCCGACGATGGCGTTGGCGCCGAGCCGCGCCTTGTTCTCGGTGCCGTCGAGCTCGATGAGAGCCCGGTCCAGCTCGGCGAGATCAGCGAAGCTGCGCCCGCTGATCGCCTTTGCGATCTCACCGTTCACGTTCCCGACGGCCTTCAATACGCCCTTCTTGTTGTACCGGGCCGGGTCGCCGTCGCGAAGCTCCACCGCCTCGCGCGATCCGGTGGAGGCGCCGGACGGCACTCCGGCGCGTGCCGAGGTGCCGTCGCCGAGGGTCATCGTGACCGCCAGGGTCGGGTTCCCTCGGGAATCGAGGATCTCTACGGCACTTAGGGCTGCCACGGTGAAGCTCATCTTCGGCGCTCCTTCAACTGGGGTCGCTCAGCGGGGGGTTCTCTCATTGAGTGTCGCGGCCGGGGGAACGTATGAGCAAGCCGGGTCGTCCCCGAGGGGGTCTCCTGTCGCCGCATAGGCCCTGGCCCGCGACCCGCCGCACTCGTCGGTGTACTCGCACCGCCCGCAGCGGCCCGGGAACTCGCCGTTGCGGATCGACCTCAGCACGGGGTCGTCGCGGTATATCTCGAGCACGGGCTTGTCGCGCACCGATCCGAGCCCGAGCGGCAAGAAACCAGCCGGGTGCACCTCACCGTCGTATGCCACGAACACGATCCCCTTGCCGTCGCGGGTCGCCGACGTGGGTGCCAAGACCGCGGTCTGCGGGCGGCCCAGGAGCTCCCACAGGCGGTCGCGAAGCTCTGTGTAGAGCGGCCCGAGCCGGAACTCGAGGGCCGGGTCGACCTCCGGGGCGAGCCGCGCCCGCTGCTCGCGCACCCTCCGGAAGAAAGGCGCTTCCACCGTCCGCACGGTCATCCCGTAACGGGCGGCGTCGACGAGGAAGTGGCAGACGTCCTCGTACTCGCTGGGCTCTATCTCGGCGACCGTCTCCCCGCGCCCGACGCCCACGAGGAAGAACACCTCCCAGGTCCGCACTCCTTGTCCGACGAGCACTGTCGCGAGGTCCGCAAGCTCATGGACGTTCTGGGCCATGACGGCGGAGTTGACCTGTACCTCGAAGCCGTGCTCGTGGAGCAGGCCGATCGCCCGCACCGTGTCCTCGAAATGGCCCGGAACCTGGCGAACGTGGTCGTGGGTGGTCTCCATCGCTCCGTCCAGGCTGAGCGAGGCGACACGCACGCCGTTCGCCCGCAGCATCTCGAGCGTGGCGCCGTTCAAGCTCGCCGATACCGAGGGCGAGATGGCGATCGGCACACCGGCGGCCTGCGCGTACGCGGTCAGGTCTCCGAGGTCGCCCCGCTGCAGACAGTCACCGCCGGTCAGGATCAGGACCGGGGTCGGCCGCTCCGATCCCGCCAGCTCGTCGATGAGGGACCTGGCCTCCTCGGTCGTGAGCTCGCCGGGCGCGGGGTCCCGTTGCGCCGTCGCCCGGCAGTGCACGCAGGCGAGCGGGCACGCCCTGGTCGTCTCCCAGAAGACCAGTCGAGGCACCCGCTCGAAAGACAGAGCCCGGTGGCCATATGCCCGAGCTGTGCCGGTTGTCGTCGATTCGGTGGCGTTCACAGGTCTCCGTCCTCGGTGGCGGCCCTGCCGGGCCCGGAAGCCCAGTCTGGGGGTTCCGAACCGGCGCCGGTAGGGCCGAAGGTCTCCTCCCGTCAAGATCCGTATCATTGATATATAATGCTGTCGGCACATTAGTTCGCAGGCACCGTTCAGGCGACTGAGCGGGCGCCCGGGGCACGAGGTCGAAGAGGACGACTGGGCAGTGAGCGAGACGGCGGACACCACGGGCGACACGAGCGCTCCCAACCTCCTGGCGGGACGGCTGCGCCTGTCAATGGTCCGCCTGGCCCGCCAGCTTCGTCGCATGGACCCGAACGAGCTCACGATCACCCAGTTCTCCGCCTTGGCGACGGTGGTCCTCTCCGGGCCCCTCGGTGTGGGTCACCTGGCCGAGATCGAGGGCCTGCCGTCCCCGGCGGCGACCCGCCTCGCCGACAAGCTCGAAGAGGCCGGGCTCGTCGCCCGCCAGCCGAACCCGGCAGACCGCCGTGGCGTGCGCATCGCCGCCACCGCCAAAGGAACCGCCCTCCTCGAACGGCGCGCCCAGATCGGCAACGCCTGGCTTGCCGAGCAGCTGAGCGCCCTGAGCAGGGCCGACCGCCTCGCGGTCGAACGTGCCGTCGTCGTGCTCGAGTCGTTCGCGACCGAGCGTCCGAATGAAGCACCCGGTGCGGGAGGGGAGCGCCCTGACGCGAAGGAGACGCGAAGATGAGCTCGTCGCAGCCGACCCGGTCGACAGCACTGGGGCCGCACTACAAGTGGATCGTGCTCTCGAACACCACCGTGGGCGTGCTGCTCGCGACCCTCAACGCCACGAGCCTCATCATTGCCCTGCCCGTCATCTTCCGGGGCATCCACCTCGACCCCTTGCAGCCGTCGAACTTCCCGTTCCTGCTCTGGATCATGATGGGCTACATGCTCGTCTCGGCCGCCGTGGTCGTGACGGTGGGACGCATCGGCGACATGTTCGGCCGGGTGAAGATGTACAACCTCGGCTTCGCCTGGTTCACGCTCGGGGCGATCCTCTTGTCGTGTGTCTGGAGCACGGGCCCGACCGGAGCGCTCGAGCTCGTCATCTTCCGTATGTTCCAGGCCATCGGCGGGGCCCTGCTGATGGCGAACTCGGCTGCCATCATCACCGACGCCTTTCCTTCAGAGCAGCTCGGGTTCGCCCTCGGGATGAACATGGTCGCCGCCATCCTCGGCTCGTTCCTGGGGATCGTCGCCGGGGGACTGCTCTCGGAGATCGGATGGCGCTGGGTGTTCCTCGCCAATGTGCCGATAGGTCTCTTCGGGACGGTGTGGGCCTACGTGAAGCTGAAGGAGATCGGGATCCGGATCAAGGCCCGCATCGACTGGCTCGGGAATCTCTCTTTCGCCGCCGGTCTCGCGATGGTCCTCACCGGGGTCACCTACGGGATCAAGCCCTACGGCCATTCCCTGACCGGCTGGGGGGACCCGTTCGTGCTCGAGATGATCGCCGGCGGTCTGGCTCTGCTCGTCGTCTTCGCCTACGTCGAGACGAAGGTCCCCGACCCGATGTTCCGGCTCTCGCTGTTCCGCATCAGGGCCTTCACCGCCGGCAACGCCGCCGGTTTCCTCGGCGGCGTGGGCAGGGGCGGCCTGCAGTTCATGCTGATGATCTGGTTCCAGGGCATCTGGCTGCCCCAGCACGGCTACAGCTTCGCCGAGACCCCGCTGTGGGCGGGCATCTACATGGTCCCGTTCATGCTCGGCTTCGTGGTCTCCGGGCCTATATCCGGGAAACTGTCGGACCGCTACGGCGCCCGGCCGTTCGCGACGGGCGGGATGCTTGTCTCGGGGGCGATGTACCTGTTGATGATGACGTTCCCCGCCAACTTCTCCTACCTGCCCTTTGCCGCCGTCATGTTCGTCTCGGGCATCGGCGGCGGGCTGTTCGCCTCGCCGAACACGGCGTCGATAATGAACTCGGTCCCCGCCCGGCACCGGGGGGCGGCGTCGGGGATGAGGGTGACGTTCGCCCAGGTCGGCCTGCCGCTCTCCATGGGGCTGTTCTTCACCCTGCTGGTGTTCGGGCTGAACGACAAGGTCCCTTCCGCGATGCTCCACGGCCTCGTCGCCCACGGCGTGCCGACGGCCGACGCCGTGAGGCTCTCCCACCTGCCTCCGCTCGGCTACATCTTCGCCGCCTTCTTGGGCCTGAACCCGCTGAAGAGCCTCCTCGGCCCGGCGGTCCTCGGCCACCTCGCTCCGGGCCAGGCGGCCATCATCACCGGGCCGGCGCCTTTTTCCCGCAGCTCATCGGCCCTTCTTTCAAGAACGCCCTCGTCCTCATCCTCTCCTTCGCCGCGGTCATGAGCGTGATCGCCGCCATCGCGTCGGCCCTTCGCGGTGAGAAGTACATCCACGTCGACGAGGAGTCGATCGCCCAGAAGGCGCGCCTGCACCACGGGCATGGCCGCGATGCGACAAGCGGCGGCGGCGAGCCCGCCTCCGGCGGAACACTCGGAGGAGCCCGCGGTGGAACTAGGGTGCCCGTGACGCGAAAAGTAGGGTGATGGGCCTAAAGAGCATCGTCGTCGGGATCGACGGCTCGGCAACGAGCTACCGCGCCTTTGCCATGGCGGTCGGCCTGGCGGTCCGCGAGCAGGGCTGTGTCCATGCCTGCTTCGTCGCCCACCTGCCCGGCGCAGCCGCCATCGGCGGCTTCTTTGCGCCCGTGCCGTTGATCGCCGACGCAGAAAGTGATGAGCGCCTTGCCCGCTATGTCACCGAGGAGCTGTTCCTGGCCCACATCGGCGGGGACTTCACCTGCCGCTCGGGTGACATCGGTGCGGAGATCGAGATCCTGGCCGAGACCTGCCGGGCAGACCTCGTCGTCGTGGGCCGCTCGGAGCACCCCCATCTCCATCTCGGCGGCGTGCCCCGCCAGCTTCTAAGCCGGGGGCGCTTCCCGATCCTCGTCGTACCGTGAGCTAGAGGCGACGCGCCTGTCGGAGAGGAGACGCAGGGCATCTTCGATGGGCGTGGTCGCGAGCGATTCCACGAGCAGGTCGGCGCTGCTCAGGTCATGGTGGCGGGTCACGCTGTTCGGAACGGCGACCGAGGCCAGCCCGGCCGCCCGGGCGGCGGTGAGCCCGTTCGTCGAGTCCTCGACGGCGACGGCACGCGCCGGTTTGACGTGCAGCCGGCGGCAGGCGTCGAGGTAGAGGTCGGGCGCAGGCTTGGCGGCCAGCTTGTCGCTCCTGCAGCTCACCACGACGAAACGGCTGTCGAGACCCACGTCGGCGAGGCGACCCGTCACCCACGCCGCCGGCGAGCTCGAGGCCACGGCGATGCCGAGGCCGAGGCGTTCGGCTCCGTCGATCCATTCCCGGATGCCGGGGAGCGGGCTCAGACCGTGGAGGAGCACCTGCTCGCGTAGCTCGATCTGGTCCTGCAGCTCGCTCCGCTCGGGCAAGGGGCGCCTGCTGCGCTCGGCCAGCGTCGCGAAGGGGTCGAAGCCGCGATCGGTCCCGACCCCGGCGGCCCACTCCTCGGGGGTGAAGGAGCCTCCGTACCGGGCGAACGCCTCCCTCCAGACTTCGAGGATCACCCGTTCGGTGTCGACGATGACTCCGTCGAGATCGAAGACGACAGCATCGAAGAGCCGGCCCGCCGGGGCCGCGACAGGCTCAACAGTTGACCCGGGCACTGCCCAAGACTGCCGCCACAGCCCGAGCCGTGTCCAGTCTGGGCCGGACGCCGTCGCCGGCCCGGGGCGAGAAATATGAGAGCGCACTCACATTGAGGGCGGGACTACGC
Organism: uncultured Acidimicrobiaceae bacterium; assembly: GCA_963804265.1. Classification (GTDB taxonomy): domain Bacteria; phylum Actinomycetota; class Acidimicrobiia; order Acidimicrobiales; family Bog-793; genus Fen-455. The sequence continues at coordinate 20,143 of CAWDPZ010000059.1, read as the reverse complement.
TCCGCATCGTGGGCGTCACGGTCCGAGATGTTGCGTTGCAGGCTGGAGTCTCACAGGCAACCGCGGCGCGTGCCCTCGGTGGATACGGCTACGTGGGCGAGACGGCACGCCGACGGATCCTCGCCGCGGCGCGTGCCCTCGGCTATCTGCCCAACAACGCGGCAAGGACCCTGGCCTCGGGCACGTCCAACATCATCGGGCTCGTCGCCGGCGACATCGAGAACTCCTTCTTCGCCACCGCGGCGAGAGGACTCGCCGATGTCGTGGAGGAGTTCGGCTACACCCTCATCATCGCGAACTCGGACGAGGACCTCGCCCGGGAACGGCGCGCCGTGGACTCGCTTCGGGCCAACAATGTGGACGGCCTCGTCGTCGCGCCGGCCGACAGCCGCGACGGAGCCCACCTGGCGGAGGCTGTCAGCGCCGGCACGCCCATCGTCCTGCTCGACCGCACGGTGCGCGGGCTCGCGGTCGACTCGGCGGTGTCCGACGGCCTCGCCGGGACCACCGCCGCGATGAGGCATCTGCTCGCCCAGGGCCACCGCCGCATCGGGATGGTCACCAACAGCGCCCATGTGCTGCTGAGCTCGATGACGATGCGCCGCCGCGGGTGGGCGGACGCCCTCCGCAACGCCGGGATCAAACCGGACGACTCGCTCCTCGGCGGTCGCCTCCTCGCCGATGGAAGACGGGTACCGGGCGACGCTCGAGCTGCTCACCGGCCCGAGACCGCCCACCGGCTTTCATCGCGGCAAACAACTTCATGACCATCGGAGCGCTGCGGGCCGTCCGGGAGCTCGACATCGTGTTGGGCCGAGACCTCAGTCTCGTGGCCTTTGACGACTTCGAGCTGCTGAGCCTGTACGAGCCGCCCATCACAGCTGTCGCTCAGCCCGTCCGGCAGCTCGGGCGCGAAGCCGGCAAGCTCCTGCTCGCCCGCATGCACGGCGACTCCGTGAACCCGAGGCGACTGCGCCTGCCGACCGAGCTGATCGTCCGCGACTCGGTCGCCAAGCTCAGGGAACAGTCACGTACCTCCCGGCGGGCGCAGGTCCGCTCGACGCTGATTCGTTCTCCCCGCGTCCCTGAGGACAAGCCCGGGGCTCTCGCCCGGTCGGTGGCGAAGGCGAAGAGCGAAACGAGCTTACGATGATCGCCTTGGCACCCGCGGCGCACGACCACGGGCAACGGCGGGCGTGTCGCTCGCCGCGGCCGCGCTCTTGACGACGTGCCTGCTCTCCTCCGCCGCCACTTCGACGTCGGTGGCTTCGCAGAAGCCGGCCACGGCCAACGAGCTCAACATCGTCGCGGACCCGACCGGCCCCTTCACGAACGGGTTCAATCCCTTCTCGAGCTCCAGCTCCGCCTACGTGCAGGGCGCCACAGGGATGATCTATGAGCCGCTCATGCAGTACAACCTCGCCCGGTCCGGACAGATCTACCCGTGGCTCGCGACCTCCTGGGCCTGGGCCGCCGGGGGCGACGAGCTCGTGGTGCGCACGCGGACCGGAGTCAAGTGGTCCGACGGCGTGCCTTTCACGGCCGCCGACGTCGCCTACACCTTCAATCTACTGAATCGTTTCCCGGCCCTTGACGCAAATGGCCTGCAGCTCGTGAGCGCGACCGCCCCCTCGCCCACAGAAGCGATCCTCAAGTTCGCCTCGCCCGCCTACACCCAGCTGTTCGACATCAGCCAGGTCCTGGTCGTCCCCCAGCACATCTGGCAGGGGATCTCCACCCCGGCCGGCTATTCGGACGACCAGCCGGTCGGGACCGGGCCTTATCTGGTCGGCTCGTTCTCGAGCCTCGAGCTCACCCTCGTCCGCAACCCGCACTACTGGCAACCGGGCCTGCCGAGGATCGGCACGCTCAACTTCCTTTCTTACGGCTCCGACCCTCTCGCCGGCATCGCCATCCGGGCCGGGACGATCGACTGGAACAGCGTCTTCATGCCGAACTACAGGGCCGGCTTTGTCAACCGGGACCCCGGTCACCACTTCGAGGCGGCATACCCCGTGGGGAACTTCTTCCTCTGCCCGAACCTGACCAAGTACCCCTTCAATCAGCTGGTGGTGCGTCAGGCGCTGAGCGAGTCGATCGACCGCAACGCGATCGTGAGCCAAGGCGAGCACGGCCTCTATTTCGCAGACACGAGCCCGACGGGCCTGATCCTCTCCCGTTGGAGGCGCTGGCTCGCACCGCAGTTCGCAAAGCTGACCGAGGTGTTCAACCCCGCCGCTGCGAAGAGACTCCTCGAGGCGCACGGCTTCGAGCCCGGGAGCAACGGCATGCTCCGCGAGCCGGACGGGACCCCGTTCGCGGTGACGCTGCTGGTACCGGCTGCGTACACCGACTGGATGGCGGACGGGCAGCTCATCGTCAACGAGGCGCGCCGGGCCGGGATCGCCCTGACGCTGAGCGCTGTGCCCGTGTCGAACTGGGTCCAGGACGAGGCGATCGGCAACTACCAGCTGACATTCTGCGGCCAGTTCACGACCGATGGCCCGTACTCGATGTACGACTACCTGCTGAACAGCTCGCTGTCGGCCCCTGTCGGCCGGCAGGCCTCCGGCGATCCGGAGCGCCTCGTGAGCATCTCGTCGGACAGAGCGCTCAGTGGCGCCGCATCGACCCAGGACCTCGCCCAGATCCAGGCGGCGTACACGACTCTTCAGACCTTGATGGTGGACGACATCCCTGCGATCCCCCTCTTCAACGGAGGAGCGTGGGCGGGCTACAGCACGACTCATGCCGTCGGATGGCCGAGCGCGGGCGACCCCTATGAGATGAACGACCTCGAGTCGCCGTGGGACGAGGTCGTCGTGCTGCGCCTCAGACCCGCGTGACGACCTGAGAAGAGCGGGAAGCGACCGCTGCGGGACGTGCTCTTGGCCGCCCGGGGCTCTTCGTCGATCCAGTGCGAAATTACGGGTCCCAGGGGTTGACGAGCTCGATGCCCGCATCTGCGAAGCGTGTGAGGTTGCGAATGGCAAGTGCGGCTCCGCGGCCGCGGCAGATGGCCGCGATCTGGACGTCCTCGACTCGAACCGTGTTGCCCGAGCTCCTGTAACGTGCGGCGAGCTCCGAGTACGGACAGGCGCAGTCGGAGTCCAACGGTTCGATACGGCCTGCGAGCTACCTCCAACACGCTTCGAACCAACGCCTCCGGTTGAAAACGCCGCTGACCGGGCGGAGGACCGCGACCCCGTACAGCTCCGCCGGCGTCATGGCGGTGATTGCCACCTCTGCGTCACCCGGCGAGTCGCCTCTGCACCGCGGGGGCGATTGACCTCCAGGCTGAGCGACCGTAGGATACTGCGTATGGTACGAATCGGGTGTGAAGGTGGAAGCAGGATGAGCGTACGCCACGCGCTGCTCGCCTTCTTGAGCGAAGGTCCCAAGTACGGCTTGCAACTGCGCCAGGAATTCGAGGAGAGCACCGGGGCCGTATGGCCCCTCAATGTCGGGCAGGTCTACACGACGCTCCAGCGCCTCGAGCGCGACGAGCTCATCGAGTCCGACGACCGCGGGGAGGAGGTCGGGCCGCAAAAGGTGTTCCTCATCACCGAGTCCGGACGCAACGAGCTCGACACCTGGTTGAACACCCCGCCGGACATGACCGAGCCGCCCCGTGACGAGCTCGTGATCAAGGTGCTGGCTGCCCTCCGCGTCCCTGGGGTCTCGGTGCACGACGTGATCCAGGTGCATCGCCGGTATCTCGTCGAGCTGATGCAACAGTGGACCCGGCTCAAGGAGGACGAAGCGGACTTCGATCTCGCCTTCGCCCTCGTCGTTGACGCTGAGCTCTTCCGGCTCGACTCCCTTGTACGCTGGCTCGACACCGCCGACGGCCGCTTGAAGCGCGCGGCGCTCGAGGCTCCCTCCGCCAAGCCCGGCCCGCTCATCCGGCGGAGGTTGGTCGCCCGGCGATGAGCTATCTCGAGCTGCGCCAGGTCTCGAAGAGCTACGGGACCGGCGCTACCGAGGTGCACGCGCTCTGCGCCATCAACCTCGCCGTCGAGCGTGGCTCGCTCGTCGCCGTGATGGGTCCGTCGGGCTCAGGGAAGTCGACGCTGCTCACCATCGCCGGAAGTCTCGAAGAGCCGACGGGCGGCGAGGTGGTTATCGATGGCGAGGCGTTGTCGTCGATGTCCCGCAACGACAAGGCGCGGCTTCGTCGTCGGACCGTCGGCTACGTGTTCCAGGACTTCAATCTCCTCGCCGGGCTCACCGCCGCGGAGAACGTCTCGCTGCCGCTCGAGCTGGACGGTATCTCGGCCAAGAAGGCGCACCTGGCGGGCATGGCGACGCTCGAGGAGCTCGGCCTGTCCGATCGCGCCTCCCATTTCCCCGACGAGCTTTCCGGCGGGGAGCGCCAACGGGTCGCGATCGCGCGGGCGATCGTCGGCAAACGGTCGCTGCTCCTCGCGGACGAGCCGTCGGGCGCGCTCGACTCATCGAACGGCGAGGCCGTGATGCGCATGATCCTCACCGCCTGCAAGCGCGGTATGGCCGCGGTCGTGGTCACCCATGATGCCCAGCTCGCCTCCTGGGCCGATCGCGTCGTGTTCCTCCGGGACGGCCGGATCGTGGATCAAACGGTTCCGCCGCCGACCCCCGAGTCGCTCGTCGCGGCGCTCTCCGAGCCGAACCCCGGCCAGTAGCCGGTCAGACTCGTCCGCCGAGCGAAAGATGTCGGCCCTTGACATCGGTAGCACGCTCCGTAGAATACGCAGTATGTATTCGGGTGACCTACCCCATCTCAAGTGCCGGGCGCCCGGCAAGGAGGGTTGGCGCAGATGAGCCTGCTCGAGCTCCACGACATCTCGAAGTCCTACGGCGAGAGCGCCACCGAGGTCCACGCCCTCGACAACATCGACCTCTCCGTCGAGGCGGGGCACCTCGTCGCGGTGATGGGGCCGTCGGGCTCGGGGAAGTCGACGCTGCTCACGATCGCCGGCAGCCTGGAGGAGCCGACGAGCGGCGAGGTGCGCATCGAGGGCAGGTCGCTCTCCAACATGTCCCGCAACGACAAGGCGCGGCTCAGGCGGCGGACGATCGGCTACGTCTTCCAGGACTTCAACCTCCTCCCCGGGCTCACCGCGGCCGAGAACGTCGCCCTGCCCCTGGAGCTCGACGGCATCCCGGCTCGCAAAGCCCGCGCCGCGGGCATCGCCGCCCTTGAGCGACTCGGGCTCGCGGACCGAGCCGACCACTACCCCGACCAGCTCTCCGGTGGCGAGCGCCAGCGGGTGGCGATCGCCCGGGCAGTGGTCGGCGAGCGTCACCTCCTCCTCGCCGACGAGCCGTCGGGCGCCCTGGACTCGTCGAACGGCGAGGCCGTGATGGCGATGATCCGCGACGCGCTGCGAGCGCGGCGTCGCAGCGGTCGTCGTCACCCACGACGCGCACCTCGCGTCGTGGGCCGACCGGGTGGTCCTCCTTCGCGACGGCCGCATCGTCGACCACGTCGGCGCGGAGGCTCCGGACCCTCTAGTCGCTCCGCCTGCCGGTGAGGGGCAGGCCGGGGCCGAGACCCTGAAGAAGTCACGATGAGCATCGCCGTGCTCGCGCCGGTCGGAAACGCCCGGCCGGCCGACGGCGGAGCACCCGCACGGCGAGCCGTCGTCCGTTGGGCCTGGCGGCTCTTCCGGCGAGAGTGGCGTCAGCAGTTCCTGATCTTCGCCCTCATCACAGTCGCGGTCGTGGCAACCGTCGTCGGCTCGGCGGTCGCGACGAACACGCCCCCCGCGAAGAACTCCGGGTTCGGAACGGCGCAGGACTCCGTGACCTTCACGAGCCTGGACACCCACGCGAAAGAGGTGATCGCGAATCTCGAGCACCGCTTTGTCCGCGTCGAGCTGATCGAGAATGACACAGAGTCGATCCCGGGGTCCATCAACACCTATCAGCTTCGTGCACAAGACCCTCACGGGCCCTTCAGTGGTCCGATGCTCTCGCTCGTCTCCGGGCATTATCCATCGGGAGCCAACGAGGTCGCCGTGACGAGCGGGATCGCCTCGGCGTTCCACCTCAGTGTCGGGGACAGCTGGCGGGTAGGCGCTGTCGACGCGCACAGGTGGTCGGCATCGTCGAGAACCCCCAGAGCCTCCTCGACGAGTTCGCCCTCGTCGCGCCGGGACAGCTGCGACACCCCGAGCAGGTCACGGCCCTGTTCGACGCGCCGGGCGTGCCGCTGCGCTCCATCGGCAACAACGTGGAGACCCCGGCGACGATCGCGCAGTCGAACCCGCTCAACCCGGAGACGATCTCGCTTGCCGCGCTCGTGCTCGGCATGCTGCTCATCGCCCTCGTCTCCGTCGGCGGCTTCACCGTCCTCGCGCAGCGCCGGCTGCGCTCGATCGGCATGCTCGAGGCCACAGGCGCGACCGACCGCCACGTGCGTCTCGTCGTGCGCGCGAACGGTGCCGTCGTCGGTCTCGTCGGCGCGGTTGCGGGGTTCGTGTTGAGCCTCGTCATCTGGCTCGCCTATCGCCCGAGCCTCGAGCAGAGCGCGCACCACGTCATCGGTGTCCTGGCCCTGCCGTGGGTCGTCGTCGTCGCAGCGATGGTGCTCGCCGTTGTCGCGGCGTACTTTGCGGCCTCACGACCGGCGCGGGCGGTTACAAAGATCCCGACCGTCACCGCGCTCTCGGGCCGACCTGCGCCTCCTCGTCAGATCCACCGCTCGGCGCTCCCCGGCATCGTCCTCCTCGTTGTCGCCTTCCTCCTCCTCGGCTACTCGGGTGCTGAGAGTTCGGCAGCGGCCGGCACACAACAGGGAAACGGGAGTGTAGGGGCGCCGGAGTTGGTGCTCGGGATCGTCCTTCTTATCCCTGGGCTGCTACTGCTCGCGCCGTTCTTCTTGTCGCTGACCTCGTACCTCGGTCGTCGTGCGCCGATCGCGATCCGGCTCGCGCTGCGTGATCTGGCCCGGTATCGGTCGCGCTCGGGCTCGGCGCTCGCGGCGATCAGCATCGGTGTGCTCGTGGCGGTGATCATCATGCTCGCCGCTGCCGCCCGCTACGGCAATGTGCTGGACTATGCCGGCCCGAACCTCGCCGCGAACGAGCTTGCCCTTCACGCCAGCTTCGTGCGACAGGGCCAGTCGGTTCTGAGGCGGACCGCAACGGGATACTCGCTCGTCGCGAATCCGCCGAAGATCGCAAGCCCCGCACAGCTTGCCGCGAGCTCCGAGCAGATCGCGAGAAGGCTCAGCGCGCAGCTCCTCGCTCTCGAGACCCCCACGGCCAGCCTGGCCGGAGCAGAGCTGGGCCGCACTTGGAGCGGAGCGATCTACGTTGCTACTCCGCAGCTGCTGCGGGCGTTCGGGATCAAGGCCTCCCAGATCGACCCGAACGCGGACATCTTGAGCTCACGTCCTGATCTCTCGGGCGTCTCGGGTCTCGATCTGCAATTACGCGCAGTCCCTGAAAGCCCCAGGCGCCTCCGAGGAGGCACCCCAGATCTGCACCGCCGCCACGAACTGCCTCGCCCACCCGGTCATCCAGGAGGTCGGGACGCTTCCAACGGGTACCTCGGGACCGAACACCGTCATCACCGAGCGCACGATGCGAGAGCTCCACATCCAGGCGAGCACGAGCGACTGGCTGATCCAGGGAACGCAACCGTTCACGGCGACTCAGATCAGCAACGCGGAGCTCGCCGCCTCGACGACGCAGCTCTCCGTCGAGTCCAAGGACGACCAGCCGACATCGTCCGCGGTGATCAGCTGGGCGACGATCTTCGGGATCGTCATCGCCCTCGGCGTGCTCGGTATGTCGGTCGGCCTCGTGCGAAGCGAGACCTCAGGCGATCTCCGGACCCTCGCCGCGACCGGAGCCTCGGGCTTCACGCGGCGGACCCTTACGGCGGTGACGGCAGGTGCGCTCGGCTTCCTCGGGGCCGCGCTCGGGACGCTAGGAGGCTACATCGCCATGATCGGCTGGCTGCGGAGCAACTCGCTCAACGGGGGGATCGCCGCACTCGGCAACATTCCCGTCGCCGACCTCCTTTTCATCCTCGTCGGCATGCCGGTGTTCGCGGCGGTCGTCGGTTGGCTCTTCGCGGGTCGCGAGCCCGCGACGATGGCGCACCAGGCAATCGAATGAGCAAAGACCTCGAGATGAGCCAGACCCGGGCACCGAGCGTGCGCAGGCGTCCCGCGAACAACGGCGGCTGGCCGTCTCGCAGGGCGGTGATGCGGTTCGCGTGGCGTCTGTTCCGCCGTGAGTGGCGCCAGCAGCTCCTGGTCCTGGCGCTCGTCGTCGTGGCCGTGGGGGCGACCGTCCTCGGCTCGGCCGTGGCGACCGACACGCCGGCGCCGGCGAGCTCCGGGTTCGGCACCGCACAGGATGCCGCCACCTTCTCGGGTTCCGATCCCCGGCTCGCCGCCCAGGTCGCCTCCTTGGAGCACCGCTTCGGGCGCGTCGAGGTGATCGCGACACAGACGCTCCCGATCCCGGGTTCGGTCTACACCTACCAGGTGATCGCCCAGAACCCGCACGGCCCATACGGCCAACCGATGCTCTCCCTCGTCTCGGGGCACTATCCGGCCGGGGCCGGTCAGGTCGCCATGACAGCCGCCCTCGCGTCGGACTTCAACTTGAGCGTCGGAGATGTCTGGCACCACGGCGGGACCGCCCTCGATCTGGTGGGCATCGTCGAGAACCCCCAGAGCCTTCTCGACAACTTCGCCCTCGTCGCTCCGGGACAGTTGAAGACACCGACCGAGATCACGGTTCTCTTCGACGCCCCAGGGGTGCCGCCGAGCTCCATCGGGCCGAACGTGTCGACCCCCGCCTCGGTGGCCCAGCACAACCCCCTCAACCCCGAGACCCTCTCCCTGGCGGTGCTGACGATCGGGATGCTCCTCATCGCCCTCGTGGCCGTGGGCGGTTTCACCGTCCTCGCCCAGCGCCGCCTGCGCTCGCTCGGGATGCTGGCCTCGATCGGCGCCACCGACAAGCACGTCGGTCTCGTCGTACGGGCCAACGGCCTTGTCGTCGGTCTCGTGGGAGCGGTGATCGGCGCCTTGGTGGGCTTTGCGGCCTGGCTCGCCTACCGGCCGACGCTCGAGCAGGACGCCCACCACCTGGTCGGGGTCCTGCAACTGCCGTGGCTCGTCGTCGCCGCGGCCATCGTGCTCGCCGTCGTGGCGACCTACTTCGCCGCCTCCCGGCCCGCCCGCGCCATCACGAGACTTCCCGTCATCGCAGCCCTCTCCGGCCGGCCCGCTCCCCCGAGGCAGGTACATCGCTCAGCCCTGCCCGGCATCGTCTTTCTCGTGATCGCCTTCTTGTTGCTCGGTTATGCCGGGAGCACCATCCACGGCCAGGGCAGCGCCGGCATGCCCGAGCTCGTGCTGGGTATCGTCGCCCTCATCCCGGCGGTGATCCTCCTGTCGCCCTTCCTCCTCACCGCGCTCGCCCGGCTCGGTCGCCGCACGCCGGTGGCCGCGCGCCTGGCCCTTCGTGACCTCGCCCGCTACCGGGCCCGTTCCGGTTCGGCACTCGCCGCCATCAGCCTCGGTGTGATGATCGCCGTGATCATCATGACGGCCGCGGCCGCCCGCTACAGCAACGTCTTCGACCCCGCCGGGCCCAACCTCGCCTCGAACGAGGTCGCCATCTGGCCCAATGTCGGACCGAACGGCCCGACAGCCGGCCAGCTCCGATCCGAGGCCAAGATCGCGGACGCCATCGGTGCCAGCCTCGGTGCGAAGGACGTCGTCACGCTCGAGACGACCTCGGCCGGCCTGCAGCGGGGGGAGGGACCGAACGAACGCTCTCTCGATGAGAGCGTCTACGTGGCCACCCCCCAGTTGTTGCGTGCCTTCGGGATCTCGGCATCGCAACTGAACCCGAAGGCCGACGTCCTGACCGCGCTCCCGGGTCTGTCGGGTGCCTCGGGCATCGACATGAACTGGTGCAAGGACCTGGTTCCTGAAGGCGAGCCGGGCAACTTCAGCTGCAAGTCCAATGGCGTCTTGAAGAACCCGGTCATCGAAGAGGTCGGGTCTCTCCCCTCCGGTGTGCATGGACCGAACACGGTGATCACAGAGCACGCCATCGGTACCCTCGGCCTCGAGGGCTCGATTGCGATACAAGGTTGGCTGATCGAGGCCGCCCAGCCGCTGACGGCCGTGCAGATCCACAACGTTCAGGCGGCGGCCGCGGCCGCGGGCGTGGTGTCCGTCGAGACCAAGAACGACGAGCCGACCTCGTCCGAGGTCGTCAACTGGGCCACGCTCTTCGGCATCTTGATGGCGCTTTGCATCCTGGCCATGAGCGTCGGGTTGATCCGCAGCGAGACGGCGGGCGACCTGCGGACACTCGCCGCCACGGGGGCGAGCGGCTACACCCGCCGGACGCTCACCGCAGCCACGGCCGGGGCGCTCGCCTTGCTCGGGGCGATTCTCGGCACGCTCGCCGGATATGTCGGCATCATCGGCTTCCTGCGCGGCAACTCGCTGCAAGGGGGCATCTCGGCGCTCGGCAACGTCCCGGTCGCGAATCTGCTCGTCATCCTCGTCGGGATGCCGCTCGTCGCCACGCTCGTGGGATGGTTGCTCGCGGGACGGCAACCCCCGGCCATGGCCCACCAGACGATCGATTAGTTCCGCCTCCGTGTCGAGACGCCGGAACCTCGGTCGTTCGAGGACCCCATCCACCTGACCTGAGCGGCGGCCTGTCGGCCTTGGCGTCATCCCTGTCCGGGAGCGTCTGTTGAGCTCGGAGGCCGTCCCTAGTCTGAGAGATCCCTGATGACCTTCGCGGGTACTCCCGCCACGAGGGTCGCCGGAGGGACGTCGCGGGTGACGACCGCCCCGGCCGCGACGACGGAGTCGGCTCCGATCGTCACCCCGGGCAGGACCGTGGCGGAGGCTCCGATCCACACGTTCGTCTCGATGGTGATCGGTTCCGCGGTGATGTAGCTGCGACGCTTGTCTGGTGCAACGGGATGACCGGCCGTGACGAGGTTGACCTTGTGGGCGATCATGACCTGGTCCCCGATGCTGATGGCCGCGTGGCCCGTGAACGCGCACCCGTGACCGATGAAGACGGCCCGGCCGACTGTGATGTTCAGCCCGTGATCCGCGTAGAAGGGTGGGATGAGGTTGAACGAGTCGCCGACCGGCTTGCCGATCAGCTCCTCGAAGGCTTCTCGGATCGCATCCTGGTCGTCCAGACCGCATTCGCTGAGCTTGGACGACAGCCGGGTGGCGATCTTGACCCGCTCGAACAGATCGCGGAACTCCTGCGACCTCGTTTCGATCAACTGCTGCTCTTTCATTCGGTTCCTCAGCTGGTGGTCCGGTCGGTCGCTGAGCCTAGAAGGATCGCCGCTCCGCACGGGCACGGCCGCGAGAAAGACGACCGTTTCGGCCCACCGGAGCGGCCAGGAGCGGCGGCCCGGCTGAGAGGCCACGAGCGTGTGGCCTCTCCGTCAGGTCCCCGTCCCAGCGACAGAGCGCGAGCCCCACCTTCCCGAGCGCCACCGGACGGCAACGGTGCGATGGCCTTCAGGCAGCTCGGACGGTGTTGGGCTTGGTGCGTGGTCGGACGGGCGGTTCAGCCGCTCCGCGGCAACGACACCTGCATCCCATCCAGGCGCCCTGCCTCCGAGAGGTGGCCGACCGGCGGCGTCAAGGAGCCCGGCGCGGGTCAGGAGCCAGGCGACCACCGAGTTCGAGTTCCACATCTCGCCGGCGTGAAGCTCATCTCGGCCCCAGGCCAGTGCTGGTACAAGCGGCACGCTCTCGAGTACTCGGTCCACGAGATCGGCGTCATCGGTGATGCGAACCGGACTCGCGACCGCCAAGGAGAGATCGGGGATCACGCCCCCGCGCCATCGGCGGATCTCGTACCGGAAGACGCGCAATCGCCGGAGCCATCGGCTTCCGACTGGGCCTTCAGAGACCACGCCACGGTCCTGTCGCCCGCTGCCGCCGGCGATCGGGGTCATCTCGATGACGAACCTGGCGTCGCTGGTGTGCGCGACCAGCGCGGAGTGGTAGAGATCCCGGCGAGGACGACGTTGAACAAGCGCGGAGAGCGCCTCGTACGCCCTCCCGCTCAGGCGCACGACATCAGCCCCTGCGCCAAGTGGAATCCAATAGAGGTCGAGACCGGGCCGCGGGTTGAAACGGCGGCTGCAGGTGGGATGTTTACCTGGTCACGCAACTCCTCCATACCTGCAATTTGCCCCCGCCTGGGCTGACGGACCAGGGCCTTTCGTCCCGTGGGTCTGAGTGTCTTGTGGGCACCGCGAACGTGTGGACATGAACGTCGCCAGCGATACCTCGGCGGGGCCAGTCAGAGCAGCCGGTCGACCGCTCGTGCCGGGGTCAGGACGGGTGGATCGGGATCGACCATCTCGGTCAGGTCCCCGTCCCCGCTGACCAAAGCGCGTACGTCGGCTTCCCTGGCGAACGCCACCAGATAGTCGTCGCTCGGATCCCGACTCGCTCGGGGCACGTCGACCGGATTCGCGAGTGTCCGACCGCGCCGCGCAACCTCTGTTACGAAGGCTTGCGCCTCCTCGATCGTGACATAGCCGCGAAACTTGGGGCGCTCGAGGACTCCTGCCAACTCGGCTAGCAGATTCGGACGTACAGAGATCGCGAGGCGATCGTCGAGAACAGCTCGCCACAGTGCCGCCGGAGGCCCAGCTGGGGAGATAAGAGCAGAAACCAGGACGGCGGGATCGAGAACGACCCGCTCCACTAAGACGCGGCCTTGGCGGCTTCTCCACGCTCTCGCCGCATGGCTTCGAGCTCCTTGTAGGCCAATGCGAGCGCATCGTCCCCGGTCAGAGCTTCACCACCGTTGCGTGCCCATATCTCATCGACGATGCTGACTCGGCGTGACTCAAAGTGATCGCGCAGCACGTCCTCGACCACCTCAGCCGCCGAGCGGCCGGTCTGGCGTGCCTCGGCACGGGCGGCTTCAAGCAGAGCCTCGTCGATGTCCAACGCCATCGGTCGCTTCGCCATCTCTCCATGATGCCAGGAGACGTCAAAAACGATGCCACCTCATGGTTCCGGTAGAGCCCAGGAGGAGACCTGGGCTGGGCGCACTCGGATGCAGTCGGACCGCCTGGAATCGGCTTCACCGCGGGTTCAGACGAGCGGGCGCCGCGAACCGCTTGTTGGAGTCCCAGGTACACCTTCGAAGACCGTGGGACTTGTCTCGTCGGGAAGGCGGGATTTGAACCCGCGGCCTCAGCGTCCCGAACGCTGCGCGCTGCCAAGCTGCGCCACTTCCCGTCGGCCGGTGCCGGCTATTCCTCGGCTCCGCCCTGTCCCGTCATCGTAGCCGCTGGCGCCCGCATGACGACCTTGGCGACTCTTCTCCGGTCCATCTTCGAGATGCTCAGGGTCCACCCGGCGAACTCGAACTGATCGCCTTCCTCGGGAATGCGGCCGAAGGCGTCGAGCACGAAGCCGCCCAGGGTGACGTAGTCGCCCTCGGGGATCGGGATCCCGAGCTCCGCGCGCACCTCGTCGACGCCGACCGCACCGTCGACCAAGAACCGGGACTGGTCGACCCGCTCGATCGCCGGCAACGAGGACCGGTCGAACTCGTCGCGGATGTCCCCGACGAGCTCGCTCACGAGATCGTTGATCGTGAGCACGCCGGCGACACCTCCGTACTCGTCCACGACGACGGTGAAGGCTCTCCCGCGCCTTGCGCATCTCGGCCAGGATCTCCAGCGCGGGCCGCGACTCGGGAACGATATAGGGCTCGCGGACCCGCCTGGCCACGTCGAGGACGGGCGATCCGCTGTCGTCGCCGCTGTCGACGGCCCGGATGCCCTCGATGCCGAGCGGGCCCGGGTGGAAGAGGTCCTTCACGAAGAGAACCCCCAGCAGGTGGTCGAGGTCGTCCTGGTAAACAGGGAAGTGGCTGTGGCCAGAGCGCCTGACTGCGCTGGCGACGTCGTCAAGGGTGACCGGAACGGCCAAGGAGACGACGTCGACTCTCGGGGTCATGACCTCCCGGGCCGTGGAGCTGCGCATCGACTCCAGCCCTCGTCGGATCTGGCGCTCCTGCTCGGAGACCTGAGCCGAGGGCTGGTGCACGAGCCTGCGGGCCTGGCGGCGGAGATTCATTCGCCTGGCCCGCCCGAAAAGGGAGGACTAAAGGTCGGCGGCGATCGGAAGAGGTTTGTAGGACTCGTCATGGAACGTCCCCCCCTCGAGGACGGCTCGGGACGCACGTCGGATCCTGATCGGGTCCAAGGGCTTGACCAGCCAGCCCTCGGCCGCGGACCGCCTGGCGAGGAACACGTCAGCGCGGCGGTCGAGGAGGATCAAGACCGGGACATGGGGGATGCGACCGCCGGACTCCTCGAGGTGCAGATCGAGGCAGATCGCCATCCCGCCCATGTTGCCCACCTGGAGGTCGGTGATCAGCAGGTCTGGCGCGTCCTCCTCTACTGCGGCACGCACTTCCTCGCCGGCACGCAGCTCGCGGATCTCGGTCTCGCCGTCCTCTAGCGCCGACCGCAGCTCGTCCAGAACCGAGTCGGAGTCGCTCACGATCAGAATGAGGTCCACGACGGCACATTAGTTGAGCAGGTGGCGGGCAACGATGTGCAGGCCCACGAGATCGTGCACGTCCTCGCTGAGGAACGGAATCCTCACCACCGGAGCCGGCGCCACCTCCTCGGCCAGCTCCTCGACGTACCGCTCCTCGCGACGTGCCACAGCCAGGAAATCCTGGAGGTTCCCGACGAGCTCACCGTAGGCGCGGGGGTCCTCGTCAGCCCACGGCGGCCGCCCGTGCCCCGGCGCGGCAGCCGCCACGTCCGCGGCGGGTGGCTGCCCGGACCCGGCGGGCGGCTGATCGGTCGAGGCGGGTGGCTGATCTGGCGCGAAGTTCGGAAAAAGCCTGTTGACCGCCAACGCGCTCACCGGGATCGAGCTTTCCGCAAGTCTCTGCGCGAAGAACCTGGCCTCGTCGATCGAGTCCTCCCTCGGGGCTGCCACGAGGACGAAGGCGGTACCGGGATCGGCCAGCAGCGCCTCGACTCGTCGAGCCCGCTCGCGGAAACCCTCCTCCATGCCCTCGAAGGCACGAAAGAAGGCGATGGCGTCCTCGACGATCTCCGAGCCGGCCACCCGGGAGATCGTGCGCAAGAGGGCGTTGGCGGCGAACGTCATCGCCTTCAGGTACGCCCGCGTCGGCATGAGCACGAGCCGGAAGACGCGGTTCTCGAGGAAGTTGTACAGCCGGCGCGGCGCGTCGACGAAGTCCAGGGCGTGGCGAGTGGGCGGCGTGTCGACGACGACGAGGTCGAACCCTCCTTCGGAGTGGAGCTCGTAGAGCTTCTCCATGGCCATGTACTCCTGCGTCCCGGAAAGAGCCGAGGTCAGATTTCGGTAGAGGCGGTTCTGGAGGATCCGTTCGGCCTGCTCGGGCGACTCGGCGTAGCGGGCGATGAGGTCGTCGAAGGTGCTCTTCGCGTCCAACATGACCGCTGACAGCTCTCCGCTCCAGTCGCCGTCGATGCGGCAGGGCGTGTTGTCGAGATCGTCCAGGCCCAAAGCGTCGGCCAGGCGACGCGCCGGATCGATCGTGACGACACAAGCCTTGCGACCCTGTTCGGCACCCGCGAGGCCGATGGCGGCCGAGATCGTCGTCTTGCCCGTCCCGCCCGATCCACAGCAGACGATGACCGACTTTCCCGACACGAGCTCGGAGAAGCTGCGCGACGGCTCACTCGTCGTCATTGAGTCTCGGCCTCGTCGTCGACGCTCAGTTGCTCGATCGCAGACCCGACCGCGGCCGACAGCACTGCGAGCTCGCGTGGGCCGAGCTCGGCCGTGAACTGGTACGGCAGAGGCAGCTGGGGCAGGGGCAGGCCCTCGGCGAGCCGCGCCGTCTGGGCCGCCTGCAGCTCCTGGCGGCTCATCCGGAACCTGGCCGCGGCGGCGAGCTGCGCGGCCTCGGCCGGTCCCGGCGGCTCGCCACCGGCCGCCCGGGCGGCCGCCACCGGATCCGCACGCAGGTGTGTCAAGGTCGGGTAGCACGCGTTGACGACCACCGGAGCGAGCGCCACGCCGACAAGGTCCTCGAACCTGTACGCCGTCTCGATGAGCTCGTTGACGGGGGTTTCCTCGGGCAGGCTCACAAGCATGACCTGGCACCGCGCCGGGTCGCGGAGCATCTCGACGACGTCCTGGGCCTGGGTACGCAAAGGACCACCCCTGGCGGCATCGAGGAGCCCGAGGGCGCTCGTGAGGAACGTCACGGCGTGGCCGGCCGCAGGCGCATCGAGGACGATCAGGTCATAGGAGCCCGAACGCTCGAGTTGCTTGACCTTGCCCAGGACGAGGATCTCCCGGATGCCCGGGATGGCGGTGGCCACGATCTCGAGAACACCTGCCGCCACCAGGCGCTTTGCCACGCGGCGCAGCCCGTGGTCCTCCAGGTACTCCACAAGCGCATCGTCGGGTGTGATCACCGCGCCCTTACCCGGCCGCCTCCCGCGGGCTCGTAGAGCACGGTCTCGTCGTAGTCGAAGGCCGTATCGTGGCCGAACAGGTTGTGGAGACCGCCCGCCTCGTCGAGCTCGACCACGAGGACATCGAGGGCGAGGTCGGCAGCCAGCCTCGCCAGGGCCGCGGTGACGGTGGTCTTGCCGACACCGCCTTTTCCGGCCACGACGACCACGTTGCTCTGCTGGCAGAACGCCGCGGGGTCCACGCTGGGCGACACTACCTGCCGTCTCCGCATCGCCCTCTTCGTCCCAGTTGTCCACAAGAGCCCCTTGTAAAGCAATCCTGGGCGGCGATAGGGTCCTATGAGCCAGGCCGGATGACATTTCTGCAGGTCTCGGCTAGTGGCGCCTAAAGAGGTGCAGCGTCGGCGACTGCCATGGGGGAAGTCGTCAGGACATGCGCCGAAGGAACGTGGGCACCGAGCAGTAGCCGGCGCGGGGCGCGCCGTGGGCAAGACGAGGAGTGACCGTGATAGTCAGTCGCGGTGAAGAGGTATGGCAAACCAGAGCAGCGTGCCGAGGGCCGCACGCGGTGGTGTTCTTCCCTCCGTCGCGCCCCGAGCGCAAGGAGGAGCGCGTCGCTCGCGAGCGGGCTGCCAAAGAGATTTGCCGTCCCTGCCCCGTCCTGCAGGATTGCCTCGAGTACGCCATCAGGATCCGTGAGATGAACGGGATCTGGGGTGGCCTGAACGAGACCGAGCGCAAGCAGATCATCGACAGGGCGATCAGCGGCCCCAGGGCGGCGGCCTCCGCCTGATCGGCTCCGGCACGCCGGGCTCGGCGGCCGACGGTTCCCGAGCCGCCACCTCGGCGACCGAAATCAGGGGCTGACCGGCCCCAATGCCTCTTCGACACGTTCGAGCAGGCGGGCGCTGCAGCCGCCCATCTCCACCGTCGGCGATATCTCGGTCACGACCCGCTCGGCCAAAGCGGCGAAGACCGCCGCCAGAGGTCCGGTGTCGTCGAGAGCCACCGGCGTGCCGGCATCGCCTCCGGCACCCAGAGCCGGGTCCAGAGGCACCGTGCCGATCAGGGGCACGCCGATCTGGTCGGCGAGGCGCCGACCGCCGCCGGACCCGAATATCTCGTAGGTGTGACCGTGCTCGCAGGTGAGCCCCGACATGTTCTCGATCACGCCGGCGACCCGGACATGGCCACGGCGGGCCATGTCGGCGGCGCGGCCGGCAACGGTCTGAGCTGCGCTGTTGGGGGTTGTGACGACTATCACCTCGGCGCGCGGGATCATCCTCGCGAGGCCCATCTGGACGTCGCCCGTCCCGGGGGGGAGATCGATGATCAGGAAGTCGAGCGCGCCCCAGCGGACGTCCTCCAAGAAGTGCTGCACGGCCCGGTTGAGCATGAGGCCCCGCCACATGATCGCCTCGTCCTCGCCGGAGAGGAAGCCCATCGAGATGACCTTCAGCAGCCCGGGCCCGATCGGCCGCTCGAAGGGCACCATCTTGCCGGCCTCGGCCTGCACGGCCCCCTCCATGCCGAGCAGCCTCGGAACGGAATGACCCCAGACGTCGGCGTCGAGCAGTCCCACGACGAGGCCCCTGCGGGCGAGGGCCACGGCCAGGTTCACGCTCACCGACGACTTGCCCACGCCGCCCTTGCCGGAGGCGATGGCGAGCACCTTGGCCGTCGCCGGGATGTCCGTCGGGACGGCACGGTCCTGGGCCTTCAGCCGGGCTCGCGACATGAGTGCGGAGCGCTCGGCGGCATCCATCACGCCGGTGCGCACGGTGACGGCCTCGACACCGGGCAAGCGAGCCCACCTGGCGCTCGACGTCCGTTCTCAGCTGGTCGCGAAGCGGGCAGGAGGCGACGGTGAGCGCCACCTCGATGCTCACGACGCCCCCGTCGATCTCGACGGCCCGCACCATCCCGAGCTCGACGATGTCGGCGCCCAGTTCAGGGTCGATCACGCCGGCGAGCGCCTCGCGCACCGCCTCTTCGGTGAACAGGGTCGCGGCGTCCATGCCGGCGGCCCGAGAGGGTGAGACCTCGGCCGTGGCCTCCGGCGGCGGATGGATGGGAGTGCTCACGGTATGATCGAGAATAACGGGGCAGCAACGGGGGGCCTTCTCGTTCTGTTGTGCTCCGAGTCAGTTCTTGGACTAAAGGAGACTGCGGTGAGTCTTGCGACCTCGACGGTGAAACTGGTCAGCGCCCCAGCCCGGTGACCCTAACCGATGCCGCTGTGGCCAAAGTGACTGCCCTGCTCGAGCAGGAAGGCGACGAGAACCTGGCCCTTCGCGTGGCAGTGCGCCCTGGAGGCTGCTCGGAATACAGCTACGAGATGTTCTTCGACTCCGAGCTCGCCGAGGACGACATCGTGCGCAGCTTCGGATCCGTGCGCGTCGTGGTCGACCCAGAGAGCGCCGAGCTGATCAGGGGTGCGACCCTCGAGTACCGCGACGGTCTCCAGGAAGCCGGCTTCCACATCACCAACCCGAACGCCACGCGCACCTGCGGTTGCGGCTCCTCGTTCAGCTGAGCTAGACCGAGCCGATGGCGCAAACCGTCGGCCCCTACTCGCCTGTCGTCCGCGCAGGGCAATGGCTCATCTGCTCCGGCCAGCTCGGACTTCTTGACGGTGCCCTGGTCGAGGGCGGTGTCGCGGCGCAGGTCACCCAGGCGGTGAGCAACATGGCCGCGCTCCTCGCCGGCGAGGGAAGCGGTCTCGACGATGTTGTGAAGACGACAGTTTTCCTTACTGATATGGCAGACTTCGGAGCGATGAACGATGCCTATGTCGCCGCTTTCGGCGACAGTCGGCCGGCGCGAAGCGCTTTCGCCGTGGTTGGTCTGCCTCTCGGAGCGCTTGTCGAGATCGAGGCATGGGCGTACATGTCGCGATCACCCGCCAGCCCAGCCGGTTAGGGCCGTGCGCGTACCGCGCTCTGTGCTCGGCGTTGCGTTAGCGGCGCTCCTCGCGGCCGCTGTGGCAGCCTGCAACTCGACGACGACGACGACGACGACCACGACGACGACGCTTCCCCCCTTCCCCCACAGGTCTACGCGTATGTGACCATGATCGGGTTTCCGGGCTCGAACATCGGTCTCGGGCACACCGTGGTGCCGGTGAACATCTCCGTCGGGGGCAACGGAGCCGGAGGCCCGGTGGCTGTGGCACCTACCCCGACGCCATCGCTATCACCCCGGACGGACACACGCCTATGTGACCAACTACGCTTCGAATTCTGTCACCCCGATCGATCTCGTGACGGGCAAGGCCCTCCCGCCATCGCCCTCGGCAGCGAACGCCGGGCCGGCAGGCATCGCCATCACCCCGGACGGCACCAAGGCCTATGTCACCGACGCCGGGCGCGACCGGGACCCTCGGAGACACCGTGACACCGATAGACCTGGCCACCGGCAAGACGCTTGCTCCGATCATCGTCGGGCCCGGACCGAGGGCATCGCCATCACTCCCAACGGCCAGCGCGCTTATGTCGCCGACACGGGTGCGTTCGTGACCGGCCAGACCGGAGCCATCGGGTCCACGGTCACCCCGGTCGACCTGCTGACGGGCAGGGCACTGCCGGCCATCCCGGTCGGGAACTCGCCGGCCGCCGTCGCCATCTCTCCCAACGGGTCCACTGCACTTGTGGCCAACGTCATCGGGCTG
>CAWDPZ010000058.1:0-10419 GCA_963804265.1 uncultured Acidimicrobiaceae bacterium | reverse complement strand
TAGCGACCGGGGGCACTGCCGGTGAGCTCGACCTCGAGGGCCATGCGCTCCTCGACGAGGTAGTCGCCGGCGAGCATCCTCTCGAATGCCTGCCTCGATGCCAGCCGGCTCGACCGCGGTTAGGTAGCCCATCCGGCCAGGTTCACGCCCAGCACGGGCACCCGCGCGGCCGACGACGACTCCACGGTGCGCAGCATGGTCCCGTCACCACCGAGGCTGACGGCGAACTCCAGGTCGCCGCTTCGGCGAGGATGCCCGGGCTCGGCGCCCGGATCTCGATCACTTCGCGGCCCTGGCGCTGCCACCACCTCGTGGCGGTCGCTGGCCAGCTCCCAGGCCGCGGGTGCTCAGGATGGACCACGAGAAGGATGGGCGTCATACCGCCATCCTTGCGGTCCCGGGCGCCCGCCGCCACCCCGCAAGGGCGATGTCTCGCTCAACTGCTGCTCGGCTGGGATTTCTTGTGGCTGGGGCCTTGCCGGCGTCGCCGTCTTGACGGGCGCGCCTTCCTGCCGGGGCCTTCTGCCGGCGGCCTTCTTGGCAGGCGCTGCCTTCTTGGCCGGCGCCGCCTTCTTGACAGGAGCAGGCTTCTTGGCCGGCGCAGGCCTTCTTGGCGCCGCACTCGCGGCGCTTCTTGGCGGCGCCTCTTGGCAGTAGCCGCCTTCTTGGCGGCGCGCCTTCTTCGCCGGTGCGGCTTTCTTGCCGGGCGACTTCCCGCCTGCGGACTTCTTGGTGGCGGCCACCTTGCGGCCGGCGGCTTCCATCACTGGCGCTGCGGCCTTGGTCGTGCGCTCGACGAACTGCTGGACGACCTTGATCACGTCCTGGTTCGTCGCGAGGTTGAACTGCTTGATCTGCTGCGCGGATCTCCTGTCTGACCATTCCAGCTGCTCGGCGGCTCTTCGGCCACGCTCGACGAACTCCTCCGCCCACTCCTCGGCATGCTCCTCCCGGTTTCACCGCCCTCCTTGGCTCGTCCCGCCATGTCGTGAGCCCATTGCCGGCATGCTCGCGCCCGGCCTCGCTCTCCCTGGCCAGGTCGTGCGCGACCTCGAGCACTTGCGACTCGCCTCGGTGAACTCCTTGCCGGCCTCCATATACCTCTCAAAGGTTTCTTCTCTGCCATGAGTGCCTATTATACCGCTTTGCTTGCAATAGCAAGCACTATCCAGCCTAGACAGTCGCTGGCTCGGAGTGAGCCGGACGCGACTGAAGTTAGCCCTGTCGGCCCTGCACGAGACGAGGCAGATCCGGAGCCTCAACGTCCGGTTCAGGGTCCAGCCTGCCGTGGCCGGGGGGCGTGACGCCGGTGAGCACGAGCCCGAAGCGGGCCTCCAGCCTGCGCGCCGAGACGCCGTCGGTCAAGGCCGTCCCCGACCACGATCTCACCTCGCCGATCCGTTCGCGCACGAGGCCCACCGTCGCCGGATACGGCTTCCGGCGATCGTTGGCTCGACCCCGCCGGCGACGCGACCGCGGCCAGCAACGACCAGCGCCGGGGAGCATCCCTTGCGGTGTCGGGAAGGCGGGTCGTCGTTGGTGCCGATGAGGCGGGCGCCGGCGTGAAGCGCCGTGGCCGCAGCAGCGAGGGACGGGAAGTCGAAGCCGGGTACATGCCGACCACGACCGCATCCACGGGACCCATCTCCCGGCCTTCGCCCGGTGTTACGGTGGTCGACGCCGCGCGCCGAGCTCCTCGATGATTCCCGGGCCCCCGAGACAGAGCCCGCTCGCCCGGCTCGAGCAGGAGGGCGGGCGGCCATTGCCGAGGTGAGGAGGTCGGCAGGGTCTTGTGGGCATTCCCATGCGTTCGAGCTTGGCGACGTGGTCCGAACGCCTCGGATAGGAGTTGTTCGTGAGGAGCACGACCCGGGTACCGGGGCCCGCAGGCTCGCCGACCGCCCGGGCGCACCCGGATCACCTGCTCGGCGAGCCACACGACGCCGTCGCAATCCAGAAGCCAGGTCATGACCGAGATCCTCGCAGAGCCGCAAGGCACCGTGTGCTAATCAAGTGCGATGGCCCGCCTGGACCCGTTCCCTGCAATCGCTATGACCCGTCGCGTGTGGATCCCGACGACGTCGTGCGCCCCCTACGACGTGGTCGGCCCCGCGAGCGTGCCGGCTCGGGCGCGAGCCCCTACAACGCCATCGCATCGACCTCCCGGTCCGCCGACGAGTCGACGGGCCTCGACCGCTACGAGAACGCCGCCTGGATCTTCCGCTCCTGGCTCGACGACGGCGTCGTGCGACCCGACGGGTCCCCGCCTTCTACCTCTACCGGATGACCTTTCACGACGAGCGGGGGCACCGCCGGGCGATGACGGGCCTCCTCGGCGCGCTCGGCCTCGACCCCGACGCACCGGCAGATCATGCCCATGAGCAGACGATCCCAAAGGACCGCGAGACCGTCTCTCCCTGCTGTGGAGCACCCGTGCTGAACACCTCGCCGATCTGGGTGACTGTCTCTCGCGAAAGGTCTCACAGCCGCCTGCCGGGACGCCGTCTCGGAGGCCGGGGACTGCACTGGCGCGCCACGGACCCGGCCGGGGTCGTGCACGAGCTCTGGCCTGTCACCGACGAGAGCCGGGTCGCCGGATCACCGGGCTCGCCGCGAGCGCCACGGTGCTGATCGCGGACGGCCACCACCGCTACCAGACCGCCTGCACCTATGCCGGCGATGCCGGGCGGACAACGGTGAACCTTCCGGGGCCTTACGACCTCGCGCTGGCTTTCGTCGTCGAGCTGTCCGAAGAGGAGCTCTCGATCAGGGCGATCCACCGGCTCGTGAAAGGGATTGCCGCCGAGCAGCTGTGGACGCTGCCGCTCGCTGGTACCGCATCGAGCCGGCCGCCCGAAGACCTCGTGGCGTTGCCCGCGACCTCGGCCCCGGCGTGATCGGCCTGCTCACCCGCGACGGTTCAAGCTCCTCTACCCGCTCCCGGCCCTGCGAGCAGGCCGCGGAGGACGATCTCGACTCGAGCAGCCCTCAGGTGGTGCTGGACAGCCTCCCCGAGCACGAGCTCACCTACGAGCCCGGATGGCACGAGGCCGCCGCGGCAGTCCGCGACCGGGCGGGCGGACGCCGCTTCCTCTTGCGGCCCGTGCCGGTCGCAAGATCGAGCGTGTCGCCCACGGAGGGCGCCGCATGCCCCCGAAGCGACGTTCTTCCAGCCCAAGCCCCGCACGGGCATGGCCTTCCGTCGCTGGAGGGCTGAGCGGAGACCGACCTCAGTCGTAGCTCCAGGTGGCTCCCGAGCGCAGGAGCGCCGACGAGCTCGCCCGGCGCCCTGGCGCTTGCTCGCCTCGGCAGCTGCCGGTCCACGAGGCTGCCGTAGTCGGGGCGCTCGACGGCCCGGAACACGCCTATCGGGGTCGGCTCGTGCGGACCGGTCGCGAGACGCGAAGGGCAAAGGCCAGGCTCGGATTCCCCCTGCCGCTCGTCGTGGACAAGCAAGCGCCTCCTCGCCCACGTCGGCCACCTCGACGAGCCGGAGACCGCCCTGGCTGTCGGAGGCGACCCCGTGCTCGCCGTCGGCCCCGAAGCGGATCGGCTTGCCGTGCTCCAACGGGATGAGCATGTCCGCCCTGTTCTCCTTGCCGTTGATCGCCTCGAAGGCCCCGTCGTTGAAGACGTTGCAGTTCTGGTAGACCTCGACGAAGGAAGCCCCCGGGTGGTCATGCGCCCGTCGGAACATCTCGACCATGTGCTTGCGGTCGAGGTCATGGGTCCGTGCGACGAAGCTCGCCTCGGCCCCGAGAGCGAGACTGATCGGGTTGAAGGGCGTGTCGAGGGATCCGAACGGCGTCGACTTGGTGATCTTGCCCACCTCGGAGGTCGGCGAGTACTGGCCCTTGGTCAAGCCGTAGATCTGGTTGTTGAACATGAGGATCGTGATCTTCACGTTGCGCCGGAGGGCGTGCACGAGGTGATTGCCGCCGATGGAGAGCGCGTCGCCGTCCCCGGAGACCACCCAGACGTCGAGGTCCGGCCGCGTGACGGCGAGACCGGTGGCGATGGCCGGGGCGCGGCCGTGGATCGAGTGCATGCCGTAGGTGTTCATGTAGTACGGGAAACGGGCCGCACAGCCGATGCCC
The DNA here is from genome assembly GCA_963804265.1 of uncultured Acidimicrobiaceae bacterium. GTDB lineage: Bacteria > Actinomycetota > Acidimicrobiia > Acidimicrobiales > Bog-793 > Fen-455. The sequence goes on along the minus strand of CAWDPZ010000058.1, from coordinate 6,322 downwards.
GAGATGAAGACGGTGTTCTCGCGGCGCACGCCGAGCTCGGGCAACAGCAGCTGGACGGCGGACAAGATGGTGTAGTCCCCACAGCCCGGGCACCAGCGGACCTCCTGGTCGCTCGCCCAGTCCTTGCGGGTCGTCAGAGGAACGGCGACGTCGGTCACGAAACGGCCTCCTTCTCGAGACGGGCGATCTCGTCCAAGATGGCGTGCTCGATCTCGCCCACCCCGAACGGCGTCCCCTGCACTTTCGACATCACCCTTGCGTCGACGAGGAAGTCCGCCCGCACAAGGCGCGTGAGGTGCCCGAGGTTGTTCTCGGGGACGATCACGACCGGGTAAGCCCTGAGCACCTCGCGCCAGGTTCGGAGGGAAGGGGTTCAGATGCACGAGGTGCAGCTGGGCCACGGACCCGCCGGCTCTGCGCACCCGCTTCACTCCTGCGGTGATGGCGGCGTAGGTCGATCCCCACCCGAGCATGAGGACCTTCGCGTCCCCGTTCGGGTCGTCGGCCTCCACCGGCTCGAGGTCACGGGCGATGCCGGCGATCTTGGCCGCCCGCACGTGCACCATCGCCTCGTGGTTCTCGGACTCGTACGCGACCGTCCCGACGCCGTCGCGCTTTTCGAGCCCGCCGATGCGGTGTTCGAGGCCCGGCGTCCCCGGGATCGCCCACGGTCTTGCGAGCGTCTGTGCGTCGCGCAGGAAGGGCCAGAACGCCGGCGCGCCGTCGGCGCCGGTGGCGTTCGGCTCGGTGGCGAACTCGACCGAGATGTCCGGCAGCGACTCGACATCGGGCAACCGCCATGGTTCTGAGCCATTGGCGAGATAACCGTCCGAGAGCAGGTAGACAGGCGTCCGGTACTTGAGGGCGATGCGGACCGCCTCGATGGCCGCCTCGAAGCAGTGCGACGGGGTCTTCGCCGCCACGATCGGCACGGGCGCCTCGCCGTGGCGGCCGAACATGGCGTGCAGCAGGTCCGACTGCTCGGTCTTCGTGGGCAGACCCGTGGACGGGCCGCCGCGCTGGATGTCGACGATGAGCAGCGGCAGCTCCAAGCTGACCGCGAGCCCCACGGTCTCGGCCTTGAGGTCGAGTCCCGGGCCGCTCGTCGTCGTCACCCCGAGGGCACCGCCGAAGGCGGCGCCGAGGGCGGCGCCGATGCCCGCGATCTCGTCCTCGGCCTGGAGGGTGCGGACGCCGAAGTTCTTGTGCTTGGAGAGCTCGTGCAAGATGTCGGAGGCAGGCGTGATCGGGTACGACCCGAGGAACAGGGGCAGCTTGGCCAGATTGGCCGCGGCCAGCAGTCCCCAGGCGAGGGCCACGTTGCCGGTGACGTTCGTGTAGGTGCCGGGAAGGTGCTCGGCGGGGGCGATCTCGTAGGAGGACTCGAAGATCTCCGCCGTCTCACCCAGGTTGTACCCGGCACGGAAAGCGAGCGTGTTCGCCTGCACGACCACAGGCGACGCGGCCGTACCGCTTGGCGATCCAGGCCTCGGTCTCGACGATCGGACGGTGGTACAGCCACGACAAGAGCCCGAGGGCGAAGAAGTTCTTGCTCCGCTCGGCGTCGCGGGGCTTGGCCTCGGTGGGCTTGCAGGCCTCGATGGTGAGCGAGGTCATCGGGATCTCATAGACCCGGTAACCCGACAGGCTGCCGTCTGTCAAAGGGTTGGTCTCGTAGCCCGCTTTGGCGAGGTCTCGCTCGTCGAACGAGTCCGAGTTGATGACGAGGATGCCGCCCGTGGGCAGGTCGGCCAGGTTCGCCTTGAGGGCAGCCGGGTTCATCGCCACGAGCACGTTGGGCGCGTCGCCCGGCGTGAGGATCTCGTGGTCGGAGATGTGGATCTGGAAGGCAGAGACGCCCGCCAGGGTGCCGGCCGGAGCCCGGATCTCGGCCGGGTAGTTGGGGAAGGTCGACAAGTCGTTGCCGACGAGCGCGCTCTCGTCGGTGAACCTGTCCCCGGCGATCTGCATCCCGTCCCCGGAGTCCCCGGCGAACCGGATCACCACCTGGTCGATCGTCTCGACCCTGCCCGGCTCGTTGGCCGTCTTGGAATCTGTCGTCACGGCTCCTCCACTTGGCTGGCCGGCCTGCATCCCGCCACTGCCGCGATTAGTTTCCCCGCTTGCCCGTGGTTATCGGCATTGTACCGGCACTACCCTTGCTTTTCGGCGATGCGGAGGACCCCGCCGTGCGTCGCGATCCCTCCTAGGCGACGGTCACCGAGTCGTCGAGGTAGACGTCCTGGACCGCCTTTATGATGGCCGCGCCTTCGGCCATCGGGCGCTGGAACGCCTTTCGCCCGAGGATGAGGCCCATGCCGCCGGCCCGCTTGTTGATGACGGCGGTGCGCACGGCCTGGGCGAGGTCGGCAGCGCCCGCGGACTCGCCGCCAGAGTTGATGAGGCCGATGCGCCCCGCGTAGCAGTTCACGACCTGCCAGCGCGTGAGGTCGACCGGGTGGTCGGTCGTCAGCTCGGAGTACACGAGCGGATCGGTGCGGCCGAACTTCAAGGCCGTGTAGCCGCCGTTGTTCTCCGGCAGCTTCTGCTTGATGATGTCGGCCTCGATCGTGACCCCGAGGTGGTTCGCCTGGCCGGTGAGGTCGGCGGCGAGGTGGTAGTCGGCCTCGGGAGTCTTGAAGGCGGCGTTTCGCAGGTAGCACCACAGGATCGTGAACAGCCCGTGCCGGTGCGCCTCTGCGAACAGGGCGCTCACCTCGCGGATCTGGCGGGTGCTCTCCTCCGAGCCGAAGTAGATCGTCGCCCCGACCCCCATCGCGCCGAGCTCGACGGCCTGGTGGACGGAGGCGAAGGGCACCTGGTCGCCGCGGGTCGGGTACGTCAGGAGCTCGTTGTGGTTCAGCTTCACGATGAGCGGGATCTTGTGGGCGTAGCGCCGGGCGACGATGGCGAGCCCGCCGAGGGTCGACGCGAAGGCGCTGCACTCGGCCGCGAGAGCGAGCTCGGCGAGGTTCAGCGGGTCGAAGTACGCCGGGTTCTTCGAGAAACTGGCCGCCGCGGAGTGCTCGATCCCCTGGTCCACGGGCAGGATCGAGAGGTAGCCCGTGCCGCCGAGCCGGCCGTGGTCGAACATCTGCTGCAGGTTGCGCAGCACGGGGATGGACCGGTCGCTATGCACGAGGACGCGGTCGATGTAGTCCGGCCCCGGGAGGTTGAGCTGGCCGCGCTCGACGGTCTTGCACTCGTGGGCGAGCAGGAACTCAGCCTGGTCCCCGAGCACCTCGCGGATGTTTATCCCCACGACGTTTCTCCTTCTGGTCGGCAGAATCGGCCGGACCGCTCCGCGAGGCGCGGGCGGCACGGGGGCGGAGGCTTCAGGGCGGAGCCCGGCAGGCTTCGTGCCCGCCCCGAGGGTCTCTCCTGGCTTGATCCTATTGCGCGCAGTCCCAGCTCGGACAAACGGGCCTCCGGCGGCTCGTGGCCACCGGCCCCGGCACGCTCAGGCGGTGCCGGCCCACCAGATCGTGAACAGGTCCAGTCCGGGGCTGCTGAGCTCGCCCAGGCGGTGGCGCTCTCCTCCCGTCTCCTGCAGGGCCGCCGCGACCTCGTCGGCCCGGCTCGGGTCCAGGCAGAGCCTGCGCGTCGACACCTCCACCAGGTCCTCGAAGCTCTGGTACTCCGGCTCGCCGCTCGGTGTCCAGACCTGGTGAGCAGGCTCGAGGCCGAGCCCTTGCAATATGGCCACGGCGTCGTCCGCGGTGGGCGCCGTCGGTCGGGCGAGGCCGTGGAACCGCTCCCAGAGCGGGTTGAGCCAGGTGAGAGGGTGACGGGCAGTCATCTCGACCACGACGCGCCGGCGTGCGTGGCAGGTGAGCTGGGCCACGAAGGGACCGAGGTCGGCGACGTTGTAGAGCACGTGGTGGCAGGTCACGACGTCCGCCGCCTCGACGTTGTCCGCCACCTCCGGCCAGCGCCCGTAGACCCTCGTCACGTCTTTGCCGAGGCGCGTGGCCGAGGACGCCAGAACGCTGAGAAGCCGCTCGTCGCTGTCGACGGCCGTGAGCGAGGTTGCCCGGCCCGCGAGGGGAAGGCACGCCGCGCCCGCTCCCGCGCCGACGTCGAGAACCGAACCAGGCGGTGCCAACGCCTCCCATGCCCGTTCGAAGCTGGGGCCGGAGGGTGCCTCGAGCCGCAGCTCGGCCCGGCGTGTGAACAGCTGGCGAGGGAGCACCCACGGTGACTCGGGCGCTGCATCGAGGATCGCCGGCGGGATGGCCCATGACTCGAGGTCCGCCCGCCAGCGTTGCAGCAGGTCGGTCACGTTCCTCACGCCTCAGACGTTGAAGCGGATCTCGAGCACGTCGCCGTCCTGCACGACGTACTCCTTGCCCTCGAGGCGGACCTTGCCCTTCGTGCGGGCGGCTGCGAGCGAGCCGAACTCGAGCAGCTCGTCCCAGCGGATCACGTCCGCCTTGATGAAGCCCCGCTGCAGGTCGGAGTGGATCACCCCAGCACATTCGGGCGCCTTGGCGCCCTTGCGGAAGATCCAGGCACGCGACTCGTCCTCACCGGTCGTGAGGAAGACCCACTTTCCGAGGATGTCGAACGCCGCCTGGGCCACGCGGACGAGTGCCCCTTCGCCGAGGCCGAGGCCATCGAGGAGCTCTGCCCGTTCAGCCGGATCGAGCCTGGCGGCTTCGGCTTCCAGCTGTACAGATACGGCCAGCACGTCGACCGCCTCCCCCAGCTCCTTCGCGACCGACGAGACGAGGCCCTCGGACCCGCCGAGCTCGTCCTCGCCGATGTTGATCACGGCCATCGTGGGCTTGTCGGTGAGGAGGAAGAACGGCTTGAGGGCTTCGCGCTCGTCGCCGTGGAGTGCCGAGCGGTACAGGGGTGTGCCCTGCTCGAGGATCTTGAGAGCTGCCGGCGCGGCTTTGAGGCCGGTGGCGATGGCGGGGTCCAAAGGCGCGACACGGCTGCGTTTCTTCGTGAGCTGTTGTTCGAGGGTGGCCACGTCCGCCAGGGCGAGCTCGAGCTCGAGGACCGAGAGCGCCGCCATGGGGTCGGTCTCACCGGGCACGTTCTCGTCCTCGAAGCTGCGCAGCACGAGGCAGAGGGCGTCGACCTCGCGCACGCCGGCCAGGAAACGGCCTCCGAGCGAGTCCCCCTTCTCCACCCCCTTGCCGATGGCGGCGATGTCGACCACCTCGAAGCCCGCGTAGACGCTCTTACGGCTCAGGCTCATCTTCGCCAGGGCGTCGACCCGCGGCTCGGGGACGTGGGCGACGCCCGTCTCCGTCTCGACAGTCGAGAACGGATGTGGGGCGACGATGGCGTTGCCGCCGGTCAGAGCATTGAAGAGGGCCGACTTGCCCGAGTTGGGAAGGCCGACGAGGCCGACGCTGTCCACGGCACTGACCGTACCCGCTGGGCGCGTCCGGCGTGGGCGACGACGTTCTCGTCTCGCGGATGTCGCGGCGAGGGCCGTGGCTGGCCGGGGTTCGTCAGCGAAGGGCGGCCAGACGGTCCTCGACGTCGAAGAGCTCGGTGGAGAAGCTCGCGACACGCTCGAACAGCTCCCGGGCCCTCGGCATGTCGCCTGCTCTCTCGTAGAGGTCGCCCAGCGCGTACCACTGCCGGAGATGACACGTGTCCGGATGACGTAGCGACTTCCCGCCGGGACCGAGAAGGGCGATCGCGCCCTCCAGGTCACCCCTGTCGGCCAGCATGCCCGCCACCACGAGACGGCCCTCCACCAGGACCTCCCTGTCGACACCGGCTTGCCGGAGGGCGTCCCAGGCCGTCATGACCGCCTTGTCGTGCCCGAGCGCCCGCTCGCAGTCGGCGATGACCGGGTGCTGGTCGAAAGACCCGGTGAGATCGTGGAACGCCCTCAGCTCTCGTACCGCCTCACGCCAACGACCCAGTCGGTAGAGGGTGAGGCCGTTCAGCTCGCGAACGGCTCCGACGTCGGGAGCCAGCCTGACCAGCACCCGCAGCTCGGTGAGAGCCTCCCGGTACCGGTCGCGCTCGTAGGCCCTCGTCGCGATCGAGAGCCGCCGCTCGAGCCCTGCGGAACGGTCCCCGAGCGCCTTGTGCAGCTCGTCGCGCACATCCGCCGGCAGCTCACCGTCCTCGGCTTTCTTGCGAGCGCGTCGCTCGCGCTCTGACTCCCGCGGCGCCACCGCCTGTGAACTGCGTCGCGGACGCGGGCCGGCCGGCGCCACCTTCTCGGAGCTGAACAGGGGGCCGGAGTCCCGGGCGCGACGTTGAGCAGGGACACCGCGCGGATTGGCCACGTCCACGACGTTACCGCCATGCGCCATCTGGCGCGACAATGCCCACCAGCGTCTGCGGG
>CAWDPZ010000057.1:0-36382 GCA_963804265.1 uncultured Acidimicrobiaceae bacterium | reverse complement strand
GTCTGTCGGGGACAACGGGCGTTTGTCCCGGAAGGGGTCTCGAAGATCCGCGTGCAGCTCCTGGGGACAAGCCGTCGGCGGAGCGCGGCCGCCTGTGCCGCCGTGGCCCTGCTCGGGTGCGCGTGCTCCAGCGCCTCGGGCCTCAAGAGCTCTGACACGAGGGGTACTGTCGTCGCTGTCGGCGCCGAGAACGAGTACGCGAACGTGATCGCGCAGATCGGCGGCAAGTACGTCCAGGTGACGGCGATCCTGAGCAATCCCAACACCGATCCCCACAGCTTCGAGGCGAGCCCGTCGGTCGCCAGGCTCGTCAGCTCAGCCGCGCCTGATCGTCCAGAACGGCGCAGGCTACGACACCTTCATGAACACCATCGAGGCCGCATCGCCGAATTCGGGCCGCAAGGTCGTCGATGTCCAGAAGCTCCTCGGGCTCCCGGCCGGCACGTCGAACCCGCACCTTTGGTACAGCCCGCGTACGATGCCGGCCGTGGCGAAGCAGATCGCAGGCGACCTGTCGGCTCTCGATCCCGGTCACGCCGCTTACTTCGCGGACAAGCTGGCGGACTTCGACCGCTCGCTTGTGCCTTGGCGCAAGGCCCTCGCGCAGTTCAAGGCCAGCCATCCCGGGACACCGGTGGCGACGACCGAGCCGGTGGCCGACTACATGCTGCAGGCGGCGGGAGCCGACAACAGGACCCCGTTCACGTTCCAAGCCGACATCATGAACGGCGTCGACCCGGCGCCCGAGAGCATCGCCTTCGAAGAGAGCCTCCTCACCGGTCGCAAGGTGAAGGTCTTCGTGTACAACGAGCAGGTGACCGACTCGATCACCGAGTCGCTCCTCGGGCTCGCCAAGTTGCACGGGATCCCCGTCGTGGGCGTCTACGAGACGATGCCCACGCCCGGCTACGACTACCAGACCTGGATGCTCGCCGAGGTCCGTGCCCTCGACAAGGCCGTCTCCGACGGGATCTCCACGGAGCGGCTGTGACCGCCGCACCCCCGCCCGGGCGCGGTTGGAGGAGGTCCTTTCCCTCGAGGCCGTCACGCTGTGGCTCTCCGGCCGGGAGATCCTCCACGACGTCACCTTCAGCCTGCACGCCGGAGAGCTGACTGGCCTGATCGGGTCCAACGGTGCCGGCAAGACGACCATATTCCGTGTCATCCTCGGCCTACAGGCTCCCTCTGGCGGCAGGGTGCTCTTCGGCGGCCGACCACGTCCGCGCCGCAACCGGTCCATCGGCTACGTCCCGCAAAGCATCGCCCTCGACCCCGACGTGCCCTTGCGCACCCGGGACCTGGTGGCTCTCGGGCTCGACGGCGACCGGTTGGGCATCCCGCTCCCCTCGCGCTCGCGTCGCCGGCTCGTGGACGAGATGCTCGACTCGGTCGACGCCACTGCCTTCGCGGACGCCCGCGTGGGCGCCCTCTCGGGAGGCGAGCTGCAGCGGGCGCTGATAGCTCACGCCCTCATCTCCGAGCCGGGGCTCCTCCTCCTTGACGAACCCCTCGCCAACCTCGACATCAGCAGCGAGCAGGAGGTCGTCGGACTGCTTGCCGACGTCGCGAAGCGCCGAGGCGTCGCCGTGCTCATCTCCGCCCACGAGATGAACCCCCTCTTGCCGGTCATGGACCGGGTCGTCTACGTCGCGGCGGGCCGCGCGGCGAGCGGGTCCACCGAGGAGGTCGTCCGCGAGGACGTGCTCAGTGCTCTGTACGGCCATCACGTCGACGTGCTCCACCTCGACGGCCGCATCCTCGTGGTTGCGGGCAGGCACGAGGGCCACCATGCGGCCCGGGAGGGCCAGGGCGCGGCCGCTCCTCGGGGGCTGGCGTGACGGGAGCGGGCGCGATCCTCAACGGCGTCTTCGAGCCTGGGTTCTTCGCGAACGGGCCTGTGCGGGTGGCCGTCGTGGTGGGGGGAGCCGTGTCGGTCGTCTCGGCCGTGGTCGGGGTGTTCACCGTCATCCGTGGCCAGTCCTTCGCCGGGCATTCGCTTGCCGACCTCGGCACGACCGGCGGTTCGGGCGCCTTTCTCGTCGGCGTCAACCCGCTGTGGGGCTTCCTCTCGTTCGCCGTCCTCGCTGCCGGCTCCATGGAGCTGTTCGGGGCACGGCGGCCGAGATCGAGGGACATGGCCACGGGCATCGTGCTCGGTGCCGGTCTCGGGATCGCCTCTTTGTTCCTCTATCTGGGAACCGTCGAGCGCAACACGACGGGAGCGACGATCACGATCCTGTTCGGCTCGATGTTCGTCATCCGCTCGTCCATGATCCCCGTCTTCGCGCTGCTGTGCCTGTTCGCCCTGGGCGTCGTCGCTGCGCTCTACCGGCCCCTGTTGTTGAGCGCCGTCAGCCAGGACATCGCGTCGGCGCGTGGCGTGCCCGTCCGGCTCGTCGGCATCTTGTACCTGGCCTCGATGGCGGTCGCGGTGTCGCTAGCCTGCGTGACGATCGGAGCGATCCTCAGCACGGCGGTCCTCGTCGGCCCTCCCGCGGCCGCTCTGCGGCTCACACGGCGGCCCGGGGCCGCGATCGCCTGGGCCGCCGCCATCGGTCTCGTCGTGACGTGGCTGGGCATACTGCTCGCCTACGACAGCTACTACTGGCCGCCGGCAGGCCGCGGGGGCTGGCCGGTGAGCTTCTTCGTCGTGGCCCTCGTCCTCCTCGCCTACCTCCTTGCTGACCTCGCCGCGCGGCTGACCACCCGGAGAGCCGGCGCGGGGCCTGCGGTGGCCGGAGCGGCCTGATGTTCTCCGGGTTCATGGTCAACGCCTGGGCGGTCGCGACGATGGTCGCCGTCGTGGCAGGTGTCGTCGGGTTCTTCACGGTCCTGCGCGGCTCGGCCTTCGTCGCCCACGCCGTGCCCCAGGCCGGGTTCGCAGGCGCCGCAGGCGCCTCTCTCCTCGGTATCAGCACCTTTGCCGGGTTGGGGGTCTTCGCCCTCGTCAGCGCGCTTGCCATCGGCATCCTCGGCAAGCGTGGCCGCCACGACGCCATGACCGCACTCGTGCTCGTGTTCATGCTCGGACTCGGAGCCCTGTTCCTCAGCTGGAGCCAGGAGTACGCCTCGGCGATCTACGCCCTGCTCTTCGGCGAGGTCCTCGGGGTCAGCAGCAACCAGGTGCTGACGACGGCTCTGTTCGGGCTCGTGTGCATCGTGGCCGTCCTCGTCCTGTTCCGCCCGCTGCTTTTGAGCTCGGTCGTGCCGGAGGTGGCGGAGGCACGGGGAGTCCGATCCGGGCGGATGGAGATCGGTTTCCTCTTCGTCGTGGCCGTGGCGACGACGATGTCGGTCCCCGTCGTCGGTGCCCTGCTCATGTTCAGCCTGATGATCGGGGCCCCGGGGGCGGCCCGGGTGGTCACAGGCAGGCCCTCGGGGGCATTGGCCCTGTCCGTCGCCATGTCCCTCGCCATCGTCTGGATCGCCATCGCGGCCTCGTACGAGACCGACTGGCCGGTCGGGTTCTTCGTCGGCGTTCTGGGTGCGGTGTTCTTCCTGCTGGCCCGTTGGTGGGCGGCCTGGCGCAGGCCGAGGGTCGAAGCCACCGGCGGGGAGGCAAGACCGGCGAGAAGGAGAGGACCGGCTCGTGCGACCGCGGTCGGCACGGCTGGCGCGGGTGCGGCCTAGTGCCCGCGCCGGTGGTGGTCCCGCGTTCGGTGCACGAAGGCGTCAGCCTGCGCCTCGCGAGCGTGGACCAGCGGTACACGCATCTGCGGAGGATCCTGGTCGAGACGCTGGCCGCGGCCGGTCGCCCGCTCACGGTCCCGGAGATCCTGGCCGCGGCCCCCGGGCTTCCCCAGAGCAGCGCCTACCGGAACATGACTGCGCTCATCGACGTCGGTGTCGTCCGCCGGGTTGCGGGCTCCGACGACCACGGCCGCTTCGAGCTGGCCGAGGAGCTCTCAGGCCATCATCACCACTTCGTCTGCGCGAACTGCGGCAAGGTGGAAGACGTCCATCCCTCGCCGACGCTGGAGAGGGCGCTCGGAGAGGCCGCCCGGGCCGTGGCGCAGGAGCAGGGCTATGAGGTCACGGCGCACCAGCTCGACATGGTCGGCCTGTGCCCGGCCTGCCGGGGCTAGATCCTCCGGCCGTCGGGTCCGCCGGTCCGCCCGGTGACAGGTTCTTCAGTCCCGTCCTCAGCTCGGAAGCGGAGTCACGACCCCCGTGCGGGTCGCGCACCACTCGAGCAGCGAGCCAGCCTCGCCGGGCTGCTCCGCCCTGCCGGCAGGAAAGCGGTGCTCGTGACGCAGGTGCCGGTCCTGGAAGAACCCCGAGACCGGCGGGGCTGAACCGAGGCCGCGTGCCTGGCAGGCCGCCCCGCCGGCGGCCAGCCAGACCGCCGTGTCAGCGCCTTGAGCCGGCGTGCGGAGCAGCGGGCGTAAGAAGGCCTCGAATCGTGGCAGGCCGGCCTTGAGCCCAGGCGTGTCCGCCCAGCCCGGGTGCATGGAGTAGCTGGAAACGCCCGCGGCGCCGTAACGCTTGGCCCAGGCGGAGGCCAGGACGACCTGAGCCCGCTTGCACCGCGCGTACGCGACCGCCCCGTCGTAGTCCGCCGCTGTCATCTCCAGCCGGGCAAGGTCGAAGCCCTGTGTGTACATGCCACCCGAGCTGACGGTCACGATGGTCGCGGGCGAACTGCTCCACAACAAGGGCGCCAGCGTCGCCGTCAACAGGTACGGGGCGATGACCTGGGTGGCGACGGTGAGCTCGACTCCGGCCGGCGTCGTCTTGAAGGTCCGCGTGAGGGCCCCGGCATTGTGCACGAGGACGTTGAGCTTCTCGTAACGCTCCGAGAGGCGCAGCCCCAGCGTGACCACGGCGTCGGCGTCGGAGAGGTCGACGAGGTCCAGCTCGGCCGGGGCCGACCCCGCCCCTTCGACAGCGGCGCGCGCCGCCGCTCCCCTGGCGGCGTCGCGCCCTACAAGGTGCACCGAGGCGCCCAGCCGGGCCATGGCGACGGCCGCCGCCAGCCCGATGCCGGAGGTGGCCCCGGTCACGACTGCGACCTGTCCCTTCATCGAGGGAGGATCCCGCCAGTCCTCGAGCCGCCGCCGCAGGGCGATGCCGAGGCGGCTGAAGCCCGGCAGCACCGTGGCATCGGCCGCGGCGTCCACGGCGGCGGCCAGGACCCGCCGGGCGGCGCTCGGCGAAGGTCTCACGCCGGACGCCCCCCGAGAGCGCTCCGGAGGCCGGCTGGCGGCCCGGTCGCCGATGCGGCGCAACGCCACGCCCATGAGCGGGGCCAGGAGGAGGGCCGGCCCTCTGGGGTCGAGCGTGGCCGAATAGGTCACCATCGAGCCGTCACCGGTCGCGGGCGCCACCTCGATGACGTCAGTCGAGCGGATCATGGCGTTCTGTGCCTGCAGGACCACGTGTCGCGGCGGGTCGAGCTCCGTGATCCGGTACTCGAGGGGCAGGCTGCGCCCGAGCGCGCTGACGAGGAGCCGGTACCTGCTCCCGTGACGAGGAGGTCCCGGGTCGAGCTCCGTGGCGCCGAGGACGCCCGGATCCCAGCTGGCTGCATTGGAGAAGCGTGCCATGTACCCGAAGGCGTCCGCCGGCGCCCACGAGGAGAGGATCACGACGCGGTAGGTGGCCATGGAGTCGGAGTTTAGTGCTAAACTCCGACGAGAACAAGTTGGCTTGCGGCTCGAAGAAAGAACTTGCGGGCTCGAAGAAAGAAGAGGCATGAGGATCGCCATTGTCGGAAGCGGAGTATCAGGGCTCGTGTGCGCTCACCTGCTGCACAAGCGCCATGACGTCGTCCTCTACGAGGCCGACGGCCGTCCCGGTGGTCACTCGCACACGCACCGGGTCGAGCTGCCCGAAGGAACCTTTGACGTCGACACGGGCTTTCTCGTCTACAACGAGCGAACCTACCCGTTGTTCTGCCGTCTCCTCGACCGCCTGGGCGTGGCCACCCAGGCGAGCGACATGAGCTTCGGCATGTCCGACGAGCGCACCGGCCTCGAATGGCGCGGCACGTCGCCGTCAACGGTCTTCGCGCAAAGACGAAACCTGGCGCGAACCGGAGTTCCTGCGGATGCTCGCCGACGTCAGACGGTTCAACCGCCTCGCTGCCGGGCTCCTCGAAGAACCGCCGCCCGACGAGGTGACCCTCGAGGAGGTGCTCTCGTCACGTCGTTGGTCCGAGGGGTTCCGCGAGTGGTACCTGATCCCGCTCGGCTCCTCGATCTGGTCCGCGAAGCCGAACATGTTCACACAGATCCCGGCGGCGACCTTTGCCCGTTTCTTCGAACGCCACGGCTTGCTGAGGCTGCGCGACCAGCCCCGCTGGCGCACCGTCACGGGCGGGTCGAGCCGTTACGTGGAGGCGATACTCGCCCCGCTGCGCGCCGAGGGCCGACTGCGCCTCGGTGCCCCTGTCGACAAGATCCGACGCGAGCCGGGAGAGGTCGAAGTTGTCGGTCCCGCCGGAGTCGAGTCGTACGACCATGTCGTCATCGCGACCCACAGCGATCAGGCCCTGTCGCTGCTGTCGGATCCCGACCGGGCCGAGCAGGCGATCCTGGGCTCAATCGGCTACCAGCAGAACCGGGCCACCCTCCATACAGATGCCCGCCTCTTGCCACGCAACCGTCGGGCCTGGGCAAGCTGGAACTACCATCGCCTGGAGGCCGACACGGACCAGACGACGCTCACCTACAACTTGAACCGGCTGCAGGGCATTCGGTCTCCGACTCCGGTGCTCGTCACCTTGAACCGCGACGACGCCATCGATCCCGAGCGGGTACTGGCGCGCATGGACTACGCCCACCCCGTGCTCGACCCGGCGGCCGTCGGGGCCCAGCAGCGGCACGCTGAGATCAACGGGGTCAGGCGGACGTGGTTCTGCGGCGCCTACTGGGGCTACGGGTTCCACGAAGACGGAGTCGCGAGCGCGGTGAGCACCTGCCGGGCGCTGGGTGCCAGGCTGTGAGCACATCGGCCCTGAGAGCCCCGGCCGAAGCGGTCCGCACAGGCGCCTCCGGTCTGCGGAGTGCCATCTACGAGGGAACCTTGCGCCACCGCCGCTTCGGCCCGGGGCCGGCACGCGAGTTCTCGTATCAGGTGGCGATGCCCTTGTTGCACCTGGACGAGATCGACGCGGTCACCCGGTTGCACCCTCTGTGGTCGAGCCGCCGGCCGGCCCCGGTCTGGTTCCGCCGGGCGGACTACCTGGGGGAGGGGGCGGCGATGCCGCTCGACCAGGCCGTGCGCGACGTGGTCGAAGAACGGCTGCATCGCCGCCCGGTCGGCCCCGTGGCGATGCTGGCGAACGTGCGCACCTGGGGATGGCTCTTCAACCCGATAAGCATGTATTTTTGCACCGGCGCCGATGGACACGCCGTCGAGGCACTCGTCGCCGAGGTCGAGAACACGCCCTGGCACGAGCGCCTTTGCTACGCGGTCGGGCCGCCCGGGCGTCACCGGTTTGCGAAAGAGATGCACGTGTCGCCTTTCTTGCCGATGGACGTGGACTACGAGCTGAGCTACACGACGCCCGGGGACCGCCTTGTCGTGAGGCTCGGCGTGCTGCGGGGCGATGAGCGCCTCTTCGCCGTCACCTTGTCCTTGCGCCGGCGGGCGCTCAGCCGCCAGGGGTTGTCGCAGCTGCTGTGGCACAATCCGACGCCGACGCGCCGCGTGTCGACCGGGATCTACGCCCAGGCCGTCCACCTCGGACTGCGCCGGGCGCCTTTCTACCCTCATCCGGCCCGTCGTGCGCTCGGCGCCTGACTGGAGCGACTGGCGAGATGGAGGGCCCCGGGGCACGGAGCCCGTGCCCGTAGTCGACGACGGCGCGCTCGTTGGTCGGGCTTCTCCGAGCCGTGCCCGCCCGGCGGTCGAGTCGGCCAGCCGCCGCATCGTTCACGCGCTCGGGGCACGGGGCGCGGGGGGGCGATCGAGGTGGTCGAGGGGCAAAACAGCTACCGCCTGGGCAGCGGCCGGCCTTCGGCTCGTGTGCAGGTGCACGACGCACGTGCCTACGCCGCGCTGCTGCGCTCGGGCTCTGTCGGCCTCGGTACCGCCTACGTAGCCGGCTGGTGGGACGCCGATGACCTGACGGTCCTGATGAGAGAGCTCCTCGTCCGGGCGCGGCCGCTGCTCGCCCGGATGGACCGCCTCGGGCGTGCCGTCAGCGGCGTCGTCGACGTCGCGGCCCGATTGGCGCCGCCAACCAGGACCGAGGATGCGAGCAACATCCGGGCGCACTACGACTTGTCCAACGAGTTCTTCGAGCTGATGCTCGACGAGACGATGACGTACTCCTGCGGAGTCTTCGAACACCGTGAGGTCGACCTGCGCGATGCGCAAATGGCCAAGATCGACGGGCTTTCGCGAAGCTCGACCTGCAGCCCGGTGACCACCTCCTCGAGATCGGCTCGGGCTGGGGCTCGTTCGCCATTCGGGCGGCAGGGCTCCACGGCGCCCAGGTGACAACCACCACGATCTCGCAGGCTCAGCGCCTCTACGTCGAAAAGAAGGTCGCGGAGGCAGGTCTGTCGGACCGCATAACGGTCCTCGGCGAGGACTGGCGCGATCTGCGGGGCCGGTTCGACAGGCTGGTCTCGGTCGAGATGATCGAGGCCGTCGACTGGCGGCTCCACGACAAGTTCCTTGCCGCCTGCTCCAGACTGCTCGCAGACGGGGGCCTGGCGGCGCTGCAGGCCATCGTCATAGACGACCGGAGCTTCGCCCGGGCCAAGTGGCACCGGGACTTCATCCGGCGGATGGTCTTCCCCGGCGGGTGCCTGCCGTCCGTGGCTTCGATCACCGCCTCGCTCGCCCGCGCCACCGACCTGCGTGTGGTCCACCTCGAGGACATCGGCCGCCACTACGCCGAGACGCTTCGCCGCTGGGCGACCAACCTGGAAGACAACGCCGCCGCTCTGGAGCGACTCGGGGTGAGCGATCAGCTCCGTCGCCTGTGGGCGCTCTATCTCGCCTACTGCGAGGCGGCCTTCCTCGAGCACCACGTGAGCGACGTGCAGGTCGTGTTGGCCAAGCCGGCCTGGCGAGTTCGTCCCGCCAACCAGGTCGCCTGACCGCCCGCGAGCTGCCGGCGCGTCACTGCTTGGTGCCGACGATGGCCTCCAGGGCGTGCACTATCTCGTCGGCGCGGCTGCCGGTGAACATGTCGGCACCCAGCCGCTTGGCCTGAGTGGCGGTGCCGATCGCGGCACCCCCGAGGAGAACCGGCACCTTCGGCGTCGACTGGCGCAGAGCGGCAATCGCCCGCCGGGCCGATTGGGGGGAGTTCTTCGCGGTACAGCCGATGGCAACGGCCACAAGGTCCGGCTCGGCGAGGGCAGCTTCCGCAAGCGCCTCAGCGGGAGTGTCCGCCCCCAGCTCCACAACCCCGAAGCCGTGCCAGCGCAGCAGGTTGGCGGCCATCGCGATCGGCACCGAGTGCATCTCTCCGGCCGGGGCCGTGACGATGACGGTGCCTCGCTTGTGCCCGCGGCGGCCAAAGCGCGCCCCGAGCCTGCTGATCAGGCGTGTGGCGGTGGCGCTGGCCCGGTGCTCGTCCGCGATGCTGAGCTTGCCCTGCTCCCATAGCTCGCCAATCGACCGAAGCGTCGGGGCGATGACCTCCAGCAGCACGGTTTCCGGCTCCATGCCTGAACCCAGCGCAGCTTCGACGATCTCCCAAGCCCCGGGCTCGTCGCTCGCGAGGAGCCGCAGCTCGAGGTGCTCCCGAGCGGGTATGACACCTGTCGGGCGCCTCTCGCCGGTTCCCTTTCCTGCTCTGCGCATCTTCTCGAGATCCCCGGGATCGACCTGCCAGGTCCCGGCTACCCGCTTGGCGGGGAGGCGACCGGTACGCACGTAGCGGTAAGCCGTCATGTAGTGAACACCGAGCTGGTCTGCTACCTCCGGCAGCGTCAGCGGCTTTTTTGCCATATCGGTCCTTTGGGTGAGTCGAGTGCTTGCAGCGGCTAAGTTAGCACTAAATAGGGGGCACGCTGCGGAGAGGTTGGCGCGTCCGGAGATGAACAAGCAATCGCTCAGACGTCAGGCGAGATGACCTGTCGCAGAGACCTTGCGCGCTGGGCCTTGTCCGTCCTTTCGACTGGGTGAGTGCGTTCTCAGATTCGCGGCGGGCCGGAGGCGGCGGGGGGCCGTGACGACGGGTCGGGCTGGGGACACGGCGGTGGTGCACCCGACCGGAGGCTTCGAGCTGCCTGGGAGGTTTCTGTGAGTAATCCGGGCGCCCGCTGTGAGCCAGGCCAGGTCCACCGCCGGCCTGATCGAGCTGGCGCGGTGGCGTTCGCCGGTCCCGGACAGCGGGGTGGGCCGATCCGGGCGGTCGATTAACTTCTGCCAGCCCAACTGTTACGATTTCTCCGGCAGGAGGTCGGTGATGAGCGGGCTACAAGGATGGCACGACGATCCCTTCGGGTTCCACGAGAGCCGCGACGCCTCCCGAGGTGAGCCCACGGAGCTTGTGCGCGACGGGCTCGAGGAGGCTCGTGACGCCGTCTCTCAGCGCGACGGACTCGTGGCGCCAGAAGACGAAGACGTCTCTTCACAAGACACGCGCCGGTTGGCCAGAGGTCCTACGACGTGTTCTTGGGGGCCGTCCGCCGGACGCGCCCGCCCGAAGCGGTGAAGCGGCGCCGGGCGGCCCGCTTCTGGCTGCAGCCGTGCTGGCGGTGGCTCTCGCGACGGCCCTCGGTGTTCTTCTCACCGGTACGGGCGGCCCGGACAACGGTCCCGGTGCCGGCATGGCGCCGGCGGCGTTCGTCACCTCGGCGACCCACGCGACCCTGGCGCGTCGGACAGCCGACATGGAATTCAGTGGATCGATCCAGGTCTCAGGTGTGACGGTCCCGCTGCAAGGGACCGGAGAGGTCAATCTTTACGGCTCACACCCTCAGCGCCTCGTTTGACGCCGCGGCCGACGGCCACTCTGTCGTCGTCCGCGAGCGCGTCGTCGGAGGCCGTCTCTACGAGGCTGAGAGCCTGGACGGCACCAGCATCCTCGCCTCCGTCGCCCCTGGGAAGACCTGGCTCGAATACCCGAGCTCGCTGCTCGCGGCGAGCGGCACGGCAGGAACGGTCGACCCGATCGACCAGCTTCGCACCCTGTCCGAGCGGGGGAACGCCGTGAAGCGCCTGGGCGTCTCGATCGTGGGCGGTGTGACCGTCTCGGAGTTCGAAGTCACTCCGAGCCGGAAGACCTATGCCGAAGGGATCGCCAAGGCTGCTCGCGGCGGCGGAGCTGCCCACGGTTTCGCACGGCAAATTGGACAAGCAGATGAGACAGATGGCGCTCGGGGAGAAGCTCGACGTCTGGATCGACTCGTCGCATCTCGTGCGCCAAATAAGCGTCAATCTGAGCATCTCCGGGGCGACCGCCCAGGTGACCGGCACCTACGAGAACTACGGCGCAGCTGTGCAGCCCGTTGCCCCCCCGGCTCAAGGCGGCGTCGTCAGCTACGCAAGCTTCATGCTGGCGGCGGAATACCTCCGGCAGTCCTTTGGCCTGAGGCAACTGGTCCGGATATTCGCCAGCGGAGTGTTCCCGCTCGACGTTCGCACCATGGCGGGACAGCCCTAGGACAGGATCTCGACGTACCCGTCCGTCCCATGCACGCGGATCCGCTGCCCATCCCGGATCAGCCGGGTGGCGTGCTCCACCCCCACGACGGCCGGCAAGCCGTACTCCCGTGCGATCACCGCGCCATGGGTCATCAGGCCCCCCACCTCCGTCACCAGACCCTTGATCGCGACGAACAGGGGCGTCCAGCTCGGGTCCGTGTAGGCGGTGACGAGGATGTCCCCCGCTTCGAGGTCGGCCTCCGCCATGTCCAGGATGACGCGGGCCCGCCCCTCGATGGTCCCGGCGGAAACCGGCAGGCCGACCAGCGCGCCGGCCGGCCAATCGTCGCCTCGGTACGCCCCGGCGAGCGCCTCGCCATCGGAGGTGAGCACCCGGGGCGGCGTGAGCGCTTGATAAGACCTGAACGCCTCCTTGCGGAGCCGGATGAGCTGGTCGTCGACTTGGTTCGTGCGCACGACGTCGTGGAGCTCCTGGAACGTGAGGTAGAAGATGTCCTCCCTGTCTCGAAGCAGGCGGGCCTGCACGAGGCGCTCGGCTTCATCCAACAAGGCCTGCTTGTAGACGAAGTAACGGCTGACCATGCCGTACTTCGGGTACTCCCGGTAACCGATGAAGGTGCGGACCCGGTCGATCATCAGCTTGACCTCTTCGGCCTTTTGCTCCCCCTCCGGCAAGGCGCGCAAGCGCTCCAGCAGCTCCTGTTCCTTCTCCCTCGCCTCCCGCCGACCCTGCTCGAAGCGCCGCCCGGCGGCGCCCGGCTCGAAGTTCTTGATGTTGCCGAGGATGATGGGGACAAGGGTGGTGGGGCGTTCGCTCCAACGCGGCCTCGTGATGTCGATCTCGCCGGCGCAGCGCATGCCGAACCTGTCCAGGTAGGCCCGGATGGCGTCTCGCGCCTCCCGACCGCCCACGAGCTCGGACAGCTCGTCCAGGAAGCCCTCGTCCTCGACGTGCTGCAGAAGAGCCACGACGTCGGGATGCGGGCGGATCACATCCGCGACGTCCAGGAGCGCCAAGCCCATCTCCGAGGTGACGTTGTGGGCAACGGACTGCGCGAGCGTGTCGGCCGCGTTCTTCTCGCCCAGCCACTCCTGCAGCTGGTTGTTGAGCCACTGCGTCGCCTCCATCGCCGTCATGAACACCTGATGACTGCGCGGATCGGACAGGATCCGCCTCAGTTCCTGGATGTCCGCCAGGATGAAGTCGAACAGCGCCGATCCGGACTTCGTCCGGATGGCGCGCTTCAAGGCGGCGATGGAATCCTCATTGCGCGCGATCAGCTCGGTGACGATGGCCGGATCGGTCTCGATCGGGGACGGTGCGCCGGCGGGGGCAGGCTTGGCGGGACCCTCGTCCGGGAGTGACGGGATGAAGTCGCCGCGTTCGAGGACGGTCGCCAGCGCGTCCCGGATCAAAGGGTCGGACTTCCCCAGGACCTCGAGAAGGACGGCGCGGCTGCCTGGAGACGCCAGGTTCCCGGTGACGTCGACGAAGAGCCTCGCGCCTGCCTCGTACATCGGCCGGAGGGCCGTCAGCTGCCACATGGAGAGCCCAAGGGGCTTCATGGCGTCGGTCATCATCTGCTGATGACCGACCGAGACGTAGACGTGGTTGGCCCGGTCGCCGACCTCCGGGATCGGGAACAGCGTGGTGATCGGCCGGCTCTGCACGATCTGGAAGCCATCATCGACCAGGCACCACTCGATGTCCTGGGGGCGGTCGAAGTGCGCTTCGATCCGCCGGCCCAGCTGCGCGAGCTGCACGACCTGCGCGTCGGTCAGCGCCGGCTGGTCCTGTTGCGCCGGCGCGATCGCTTGTTGGAATGTCCCGCCTGACGGCGAGGCTCGGACGGCGACAGTCTTGGCGGCGACCGTCTTGGCGATGACTGCGCCGTCGCGCACCTTGTAGACGTCGGCATTCACCACACCGGAGACAAGGGCCTCGCCGAGGCCGAGGCTGGCCTCCACGGAGGCGACCTTCCGGTTGGACGTGACGGGGTCGGCAGTGAAGAGGACGCCGGCCGCCTGCGGGAAGACCATCTGCTGTACGACCACGGCCATCTGGACCTTGCGGTGGTCGAAGCCGTTCCGTAGGCGGTAGGTCACGGCCCGCTCGCTGAAGAGCGAGGCCCAGCAGCAGCTGATGTGCTCTAGGACCGCTGCCGGCCCCAAGACGTTCAGGTAGGTGTCGTGCTGGCCTGCGAAGGAGGCGGTCGGCGAGTCCTCCGCCGTCGCGCTCGACCGGACGGCGTAGGAGGCTTGTTCGCCGAGCCGGGCGAGCGAGCTCGTGACCGCAGCTGCCAGATCGCCGGCGATGGCGATCCCTTCGAGGACCCGGCGGATCTGCGCACTGAGGGCGCGGATCTCCTCCCGGTCGTCCGGCCGCAGGCGCGACAGTCGATCGAGGCGATCGTCGATCGACGGTGCCTCCGCCATGACGCGGCGGAAGGCGTCCGTCGTCACGCAAAAGCCGGCCGGCACGTCGATGCCCTCGAGCCGCGAAAGCTCCCCGAGGTGGGCGCCTTTTCCGCCAACGACCGCGACGTCCGTCCGGTCGATCTCCGGGAAACCCAACACGTAGGCGCCCACCGGCTCACCTTCCTCTTGCAAAAGGGCGCCCTGCGAAAATCAGCTCAGTCGGGGCGCTTTGCGTGGTCACCAACACATGATCCTTCAACTGCCAGACTCCGGTCACCGATCATCCGCTGGCCCATGTCGACTCTGTCGTAGCGAAGGGGTTGTCAGCTCGTCGGGGGTGCTCGCCGCAGCCGGTGCCGGGGCGACCCCATCGTCGCGTTCGGCCCCTTTCGACCCGTCCCGGTCCTAGTGTTGTCCCGGCTTGCCCACCGGGGAGGATCGGGGTACATGTCGGACGCGGACGAACGCGAAACGCAGGTGCGGAATTGCGTCGAGGAAGTCTGGAACGGCCGAAACTACGAAGCCGCCGCCGACCTCTACGGCGAGAGCTACGTCAATCACTTCGGGACAGGTCCTTCCGCAAGAGTCGAGCCCATCCGCCGCTACCACGCCGCGTTCGCGGACCTGCACCTCGATGTCGAAGAGCTGATCGTGGCCGGCGACACGGTCGTGACCAGGCTCACATTTCGTGGGACCGACACCGGAGGGTACCTGGGACGACCTCCGACCGGGCGGGCGGTAGAGGAGTGGGTGGTCAACATCATGCACTTCGAGGGTGACCGGGTCGTCAGGGAATGGATTGGTGCAGACAAGCTCGGCCTGTTCATCCAGCTCGGAGTTCTCGACGACCCTTGGCCGAGCGACATCGCGCAGGCCGCCCCAAGGTGACGACTGCCCGCCGTATCTGAGAAGTACAGGCCCCCCGTCGCCCATTCCCCCAGATCGGTCGCGTCACGTGCTCGAGAAGGATCGCCCTAGTTACAGCCAGGGCAGGGCATGGACGTCAACCTCGAGGTGTTCATTGGTGCTGAACGGACCCGCGACCGCCGCCGCCAGCACCTGGACCGCGTGCAGATCGGGATCAAGCCTCGACGAGGATTACGAGGGTCTCGGGCAAAACGCCGTCGTGCGCCATCGCCTCGGCCGCCGCCTCGGTCTGCATCGCGCTGGCGAAAACAGCCATGTCGGGAACGTCCATGAGCACTGCAACACGGGACGGGTTCTGCGGGTCGACGAACGTCCGGATGTTCGTGACACCGAGGGGCCCGAAGAGCTCTTCGCGCTTGGGCGAAGCGAGCCAATGATCCTTGTCCTTCACATCGTGGTGGCCGATCATGGTCGGCACGGCTCCCCCTCGAGATCTCGGGCCTTACGGTTGCGCTGAACCCGATGCGGCCGATGGTACACGCACTTTTTCACGCCACGGTCGAGAGAATGCTTGGCACGGCGGCCCGTGTCCCCTGTGACGCGATGCGGGCTGGAGCGCACAGACTGCCCGCGTAAGACGGGCCGGCTCCTGGGGAGCCGGCGACCTAGCGACGGTTCGCGCGGTGCCTTTTCAGACTGCCGGGACCGACGAGCAAGACGCGGCCGCGACCGAAACGGCGTCGGGCACGGCCGGTACCTCAACTACCCAAGACGGTTCCATTCGGATCCAAGAGTGACCTCAGGTAATCCTCCATCTTGTCCCAGCTGTCTTCCTGGCCGTCGGTCCTGGTCATGTGGTCACGGCCGGCTTGGTCACCGAACGCGAGGTTAATCCTCACCTTTGTCACCCCGTCGGTCTCGCGCAGGTCCACCGTCTCGACCGCCTCCGCGTCCGGCCAACCTTCGAACAGCCACGTGTCGACGATCCGGGTCGGCCGCTCGATCTCCAGGTAGGTCCCACGGAACGAGCACTCGGTGCCATCCTCGGTCACGGAGACAATGTGGTAGCTCCCCCCGACACGCAGGTCGATCGAGCACACCGTCACCTTGTCCGTGAATGCCGCGAACCAGTTGCGCACATGCTCCGGCTTCGTCAGTACGTCGAAGACGAGCCCGATCGGAGCATCGAACTCTCGAGTCGTGACAATCTCGAGCTCGCTCGGGTATTCGACGACTGCCGCCCGATGCCGATCAGGTGTCACTGCTGCTCTCCTTGTCGTCGTAGCTCTTTGAGGTACTCGTCCATCCGATCCAGCCTGTCGTTCATCGCCTGCTCGTACTTGGTCAACCACTCCTGCAACGGCCGCAGGCACGCAGGCTCCAGCCGGTACAGCCGCCGCCGCCCCTCCGCCCGGCAGGTGACGAGCCCCACCTCGCTGAGCACCCGCAGGTGTTTTGAGACCTGCGGCTGGGACATGGAGAGGTCGTTCACGAGCGCCCCGACCGCCTTCTCGCCTTCGATCAGCACGTCCAGGATCTCTCGACGGTGCACCTCGGCGACTGCATTGAAGACATCCGACGTCGTGGAGGCTCTGGCCACGGTCCATTATATTCCGCTATCGACATGTGTCAACGGGCTCGCGACAGCTCCGTTCGGCTCATCTGTGCCGTTCCCCGAAGTGGCCGGACCGCTGCGCAACGGGGGGCTATCCCCATCTGGAGACGCCGGGCAGCGGCATTCTCAGGACCGGTCCTCTCCCGTAGCCTGTGCAACATGATGCAAGCCGATGTCGAAGAAGCCGGGTTGCGTGTGCACCTACGAGCTCGCGGACGGGAGCGGGAGTTCGTCGTCCCGCAGGCCCGCCTCGACCAGCTGCATCAGATAGCAACCAGCGTCGCAAGGGCACCGTTCACGCGGCGCACCTGGCGCGAGCTTGTCTTCTTCGTCCTCGCCGGCTTGCTGGGAGCTGTCGGTGTGGCTTTCATCGGTTTGACCATGGGGGCCGGGATGGTGCTTGCCGTCACCTTCGTCGGCCTCGTCGTGGTCGCGGCGTCGCTTCGCGGCGCGCGAGGCATCGCCGGGTGGCATCGTGGGCTTGCCCGCAGGCTGCTTGACACAGACATCGAGGAACCCGAGCCGTTCGTGGCCCGCCCCGGCTTCTTCGGTTGGCTCCAGTCGGCGCTGCGTGACCGCACGAGCTGGCGGGCCGTCGCCTACTCGTTGGCCAAAGCCGCGCTCGTCTTCTTCGGAGTCTGGTTCGCGCTGAGCACGTGGCTGGCGGCATTCACGTGCCTGACCTACCCGATCTTCGGCGCCGGCGCGACCAGCCCGCGCGAATTCGGCGTCGTGCGCAGCCTCTTCCCACCGGGCTACTTCTCAATCGGGGTCAGCGGGTTCTGGCACGGCTTGTTCATCGCTTTGACAGGAGTGCTGTTGTTGTTCATCGCCCCGTGGACGATGCGGCTCGTAGTATTTGTGGACCGCAGCCTGATGCAGGCGCTGCTTTCGCCTGACGCCGTCACGACGCGGATGCGCGCACTGGAACAGGCGCGTGCCCGCACCGTGGACGACTCCGCAGCCACCCTCCGCCGCATAGAACGGGACCTTCACGACGGAACGCAGGCGCAGCTCGTGGCCGTGGCGATGCGCCTCGGCCAGGTCAAGGAGAAGCTGGCCGCCGGGGGCGAGGTTGACCTCGACCAGGTTCGTGGCCTCGTCGACGACGCCCACCGCGGCGCCAAGGAGGCGATCGCCGAGTTACGGGACCTCGCCCGGGGCATCCACCCGCCCATGCTCGACGTCGGCCTCGAGGGTGCGTTGTCGACGCTCGCCGCCCGCAGCGCCCTGCCCACCGATATCACCGTCACATTGCGGGACCGGCCGACGCCGGCAATTGAGGCGATCGCGTACTTCTGCGTCGCCGAGCTGCTCGCCAACGTCGCCCAGCACTCCCAGGCCTCGAGAGCGAGCGTGGGCTGCGTCCAACACGGGATGTGGATGCGCGTCGTGGTGCGCGACGACGGGCGGGGCGGGGCCCATCCCGTCCTCGTCGGCTCCTCCTCGAGCGGCCTTGTCGGTCTCGCCGAGCGCGTGCGGGCGGTGGACGGCCATTTCGACATCGTGAGCCCGCCTGGTGGCCCAACTGTCGTCACCGCCGACCTCCCGCTGCACGCATGAGCGACACCATCCGCGTTGCCATCGCCGAGGACTCGGCCGTCCTGCGGGAGGGACTCGTGCAGCTGCTCGCCGATCGCGGATTTGTCATCACCGACGCAGTCGGCACCGCAGGCGGGCTCGAGGAGGCCGTCGAGAGGGACTGCCCCGACGTCGCAGTGATCGATATCCGGATGCCGCCGACGCATACCGACGAAGGGCTGCGCTCCGCGATCGGGCTGCGCGAGCGGTACCCGAAGCTCGGGATCCTCCTTTTCTCGCAGTACATCGAGACCCGTTACGCCGCAGAGCTCCTGGCGCGCGACGCGGCGGGCGTCGGCTACCTCCTGAAAGACCGCGTCGCCGACACGAGCGAGTTCGTGGAGGCGCTGGTCCGAGTGGCTTCCGGCGGCACGGCGCTCGATCCAGAGGTGGTGACCCAGCTGGTGGGCGCGTCGCGCAAGCGGGACTCGCTCGCCGGGCTCAGCGAGCGCGAGCGGCAAGTGCTCTCGCTCATGGCGGAGGGTCGCTCGAACGCAGGCATCGCGAGGGCGCTCGTGATCTCGGAGGGGGCGGTCGAGAAGCATGTGACCAGCATCTTCACCAAACTCGACCTGGCGGTGTCCGGAGCGGACCACCGGCGCGTGCTTGCGGTGCTGCGGTTCCTCGAGTCGTAGGACTGTTGCAAAGACTGGGGTGGAACGGAGCCGTTCGGCCCGGTGGCGAGTGGCTGGAGCCGGCAGCTCCGCCGCACGGAGACTCCGACACAGATCCCGCCGCATCGATGGGGGCGAAGCAGCAGGGCGTTCGGAGCCCGTTCCGCAAAGGACGCCCCCGCTAGTCAGGTTTGCGGCGGGGCTTGAACTCCTGTTGCGGGTGGATGGCCTCGCCGCGGGCGAGCATCGCAACGAATTGCTCGATGCGGCGCCGTCGTGTCTCAGCCCGCTTCGCCGTCGTCACCCGGTAGAGGATCGCATACCGGTTGGACGCGTTCAGCTTGTCGAACATGGCGCTCGCCACAGGATCGACAGCCAGAGCCGCGGCCAGATCAGCGGGAATCTCGATTGTCGCCTGACCCTCGTAAGCAGCGTGCCACGTGCCATCGGCCTTGGCTCTCGACACTGCTGCGAGCCCGGACGGTCGCATGCGACCTTCCGCGACGAGCTTGGTGGCGATGGCAACATTTCGCTTCGACCAGGCGCTGCCCGGCCTTCGAGGTGTGAACCTCCGGCGATAGGTTCCGTCGTCACCGGCGCCGAGCTGCCCGTCGATCCATCCGCGGCACAGCGCCTCGGCCAGTGCATCGTCGTAGGTCAAGGAGGTGGGTTCAGTCGTTCCCTTCCTGGCCAACGTCAGCCAGATACCCTCACGCTGCCCCTCATGCTCCTCGAGCCAGCGTCCCCACGCCGCAGCGTCCGGCACGGTGAGTACGGGAAGGTCAATGGCCATCGCTGGCAGTCTCGCATCTCGTCGAACCGTGGCGTACCGGGTAGACGGAGCACCCGCGGCCCCACCCAAATGCAGGTGGAACACGGCGATCGCTCCGTCGCCGCCGAGAGTCACGAGGGGCGGACACGACCCATAGCTCCTGGACCGTCGGCCGTCCGCGGTGGATCGTTATGATCGGCGCGTGCCGGGCCGGGCGGGGGACATGTGGTGGGGTACGGCCATCGAGTCTCCGGATCCTGCCGCGGCTGCGGCCTTTTACTCAAGGCTCCTCGACTGGCCAGTCATCCATCAAGAGCCCGGCACGTCGGTTGTGAAGCCTCCCCAGGAATCGGTGTTCATGGTCTTCCAACTTGCCGAGGACTACGTCCGACCGCTCTGGCCGCCCGTGACGGGCCAGCAGCGGACGATGATGCACCTCGACGTCCAGGTCGACGATCTCGACGCGGCCGTCGCCGACGCCGAGAGGCTCGGCGCCGAACTGGCCGAGATCCAGCCCCAGGAGAACGTGCGGGTCATGTTCGATCCGGACGGCCACCCGTTCTGTCTCTGTCGCGAGGTCGACTGACGGGCAAAAAGGCAGATCCCGTGACACAGAGCGGCTTTGCTCCGACGCCCGCCCACGACTACGGGACATAATCGACCAATGATGCCGGTCAGCTCCTATGTAACGCGGCCACTCAGTCCCGATACCTGGGACGACTTCGCCCGTCTGGTAGAGGCTAACAACGGGGTCTGGGGCGGCTGCTGGTGTATGGGTTTCCATCCCGAGGGTGTCGGCAAGGGCCGCACCCCTTCTGGAAACCGACTGGCAAAGCAAGCCCACGTTCGCAACGGAACGGTGCACCAGATCCTCGTCTACGACGGTGTTGAATGCGTCGGCTGGTGCCAGTACGGGACGCCGGTGGAGCTTCCGAACATCAACAACCCGAAGGCCTATGCGAAGGACCTGCGCGAGACGCCCGACTGGCGGATCGGCTGCATCTTCACCGGAAGCGGGCACCGGCGCAGGGGGGTCGCGCGGGCGGCGCTCGGTGCTGCGATAGCAGCCATCCACGATGCTGGAGGTGGGCTCGTCGAGGCCTACCCCGAGCAGGTCGAGGAGCGCCCCTCTCAGCGCGGTGCCTATTTCCATACGGGTCCTGCCGACCTTTTCGAGGAGTTCGGCTTCGAGCGAGACCGGAAGATAGCGAAGTGGCGGTGGGTGATGCGGCTGCAAATCCGGTCTTGACTGATTCCTGCCGATCGCCTCCCGCGATGAGTGACGGCGTCGAACGCGTTCACAAGGCTGTGAACAGATCTTCTCATCCGCGACCGGATCGGAGCTCATGCCGCCACTCCCGGACGCCGCTCATATCGAGACGGATACGCGTGCACCAGATCTCCGATTGTTTCAGCCCGGCTCCCACTGCGGCGTCGGCGTGAAAGCGTCAGAGGAACGTCACGCGGGTCGCTTCCTGCTTGCCTTGTGCGAAACCGGCACGAGCGGCGGGGATGCGCGTCGCCGGATCCATCTGGTTCGTGCCCATTGCGGCACGGGAGTCGGCGTCCGGTGTGATCACCTCGACGCGGCTGCCTTGCTTGCGCAGGGCCGCGACCTGACTTGCCAGGTCCATGCCCCATTCCGGTGGTCTGCGCAGGCCCTCGAACTGGCCCGCTTCCGGTGGTGTCCGGCTCCGTCCACCCAATGGCGACAGCACCACGACGTTCGCATAGCCCGAGGCAAGGTCGGCGTTGTCGGGGGAGCGCACGCCGCCGTCGATGTAGCGCGCGCCGTTGATGCTGACGGTGGGGACCAGACCGGGCAACGCAGTGCTGGCGGTGACCGCGTCCACCAGCTCGATACCGGAATCGCGGTCGAACGCAGCCAACTCACCGGTATGCGCGTTGACGGCCACCACGATCATGGGCCTTTGCGGCCATTCACGGCGAGGCAACCTGGCGGCGACCATTCGCGCGCCGCTGTCCCGCCCCCGGTCCGAGTATGGAGTCGCTCTCCAATCCGAACGCGCCCATCGCACGTCGTAGATCGGCTGCTGAGGCGGCGGCGGCACCGATGGCCCTCATCCGCTCGAACACCGTCGCCATCGGCAGGGACGGCGACCGCTCCCGGTTCTGTCCGACCGGTTGAACCGGCGGGGACAGAACCGAGGCCAACAGTTCGGCCGGCGGTATACCGCTGCGCACCTGTGCCGCCGCCGTGGCACCGGCCGAGGTGCCGACCACCAAATCGGCGGCTTCTGTCATATCGAGACCAGTTTCGGCCAGGCCTGCGATGATACCGATCTCCCACGCATTTCCGGCAGCCCCACCGCCACCGAGAACCAGAGCAACCTCAAGCGTGAAGGACTGCGCTTTGCCTCGGGTCGTCGGGAGCAATTCGTGAAATTGCGACATGTCTTCGTCCCTTTCAGGGCCTCTGAGATGCGGGCACCCAGGGACCGATGACGACGAAGCTCGGCCGCGTCCCGCCAAGTGGTGGGGATTAAGTAGGTGATCCCCGGTGGCCTCAGTCCGCCGAGGCAAGCTCGAGGACCGACGCGAGCTCATTGTCGCGCTCGGCTGTGAACTTGGCCATAGAGGTCTCGGAGAAGTAGCGACGCTCGGCTGCCTGCCATTCGTCGTGGATGTCCAACAGCACCGCACCGGCGAGACGGACGACGGAGTCCTCGTTGGGGAAGATCCCGACGACCCGACAGCGTCTCTTCAACTCCTTGTTGAGACGCTCCAAGGGGTTCGTCGACCAGATCTGGCGCCAGTGCGCCCGGGGAAAACCTGCGAAGGCGAGCACCTCCTCTTTGGCCGCCCGCATCAAGGTGGCCGCCTTTTCGAAGTGCTCGGTGAGCATGTCCGCCACCCGGTCGTACTGTTCGGAGATCTCCTCTTTGGAGCCATAGGCAAAGACCATCCGCAACGCGGCCGCGACCATCTCTTGCTGGCTCTTTGGGACTCGGGCCAACAAGTTGCGGGCAAAGTGCACCCGGCAGCGCTGGTGCGAGGCCCCCTGCAGGACGCGTCGTAGCGCCGAGACGAGTCCGGCGTGCTGGTCGGAGATGACAAGGCGGACCCCGGACAGGCCCCGTTTCCTGAGCGAGGTCAAAAAGGCGCGCCAGAAGGCCTCGTCTTCTGAGTCCCCGACCGAGAAGCCCAAGATCTCGCGGTGTCCCTCGAGGCTGATGCCCGTGGCGATCACGACCGCCTTGGAGACGACGTGGTGGTCGTCTCTCACGTGCAGGTAGGTGGCATCTAGGTACACATAGGGAAAGCTCGTGTGCGAGAGCGGGCGGTCCCTAAAGGCGCTCACGTGCTCATCGAGTCGCCGACAGATGCGCGAGACCTCGGCTTTTGAGATTCCCGAGTCGATGCCCAGAGCCTGCACGAGCTCGTCGACGGCCCGAGTGGAGACCCCGTGCACGTACGCCTCCATGACAACGGCGTAGAGGGCCTGGTCGATTCTCCGCCGCGGCTCCAAGATCGATGGGAAGAAGCTCCCCCGGCGCAGCTTGGGGATACCGAGGCTGACGTCGCCCGCCTTGGTCGACAACGTCTTTTCCCGATGGCCGTTGCGCTCGTTGCGACGGGTTTCTGTGCGCTCATACAGGCCGGCGCCGATCACCTCTGCGGCCTCGGCCTCGATCAGCTCCTGGAGCACGAGGCGCACCGCCTCCCGGATCAGATCGAGGCCATCGCCGTTTTTGAACGCGTCAGCGAGCTCGGACAGTACAGTCTGGTCGAGGGTCATCGGGGTGCTCTCCTTTGATGAGTTCGGTCAGGAACACACCGAGGATCACCCCGATGGACCCACTAGTGGTGGATCTCGCCGTTCACCTC
Source organism: uncultured Acidimicrobiaceae bacterium (assembly GCA_963804265.1). Lineage (GTDB taxonomy): Bacteria > Actinomycetota > Acidimicrobiia > Acidimicrobiales > Bog-793 > Fen-455. The sequence goes on along the minus strand of CAWDPZ010000057.1, from coordinate 13,089 downwards.
AAAGCCCACCACTTCGCGAGACGCTCACCGAAGCTCTAGAGGCTCCAGCGTGCAGGGGTGAGCACCCGACTGTGAATGAAAAGAATCGGACTCACCTCCTTGGGTCGTGCGCTTCGACAGCGCTCCTGAACGAAGTCAGCTTGAACGATAGTCGGGCAAGGAGCTCGTCAGCTCAACCGGTGAACGTCGTTATGGGCGCCACTAACGGACGTTCCGCCGGTGCCGGACCTCGATCCGATCGGGCGACGTAAGTGAAGGGAGTCAGCTGCGAGCGAGGAGTTCGTCAAGGATCTCGCCCTCCCGGTGGAAGCTGGCCAGGTGCCCCTCGTCGGCACCGAAGAGCCGCAGTTGTGCATGGGGAATCTGTTCGAGCAGCCGCTGTGCGGCACTGAGCGGCGTATTGGCGTCGGAGCCGGCATGCCACCAGGTCAGCGATGTCTGAACGGAGGCCAAATCAACGTCTCGCCAGTCTCCAGCAATGGCGAGTCCCTCGTCGAACCACCCCTCGATCCCCTGCCGCAGCGCCTCCCCGATAGAGACCGTCAAAGACTCCTGCCAGCCCGGGTCGCCCATGACCAGGCGATCGGACTCGGGTGCCTTGTCCATAACCTCCCGGAAAGCGGCCAGCGGGTCGGCCAGGAGCGCTTCGCCGGCGCATCGGTCATTAGCCGTCGGAAGCCAGCCAGGTCGCCGGCCCGAAGAAGGCGGCGCGCCTGGCGGTTCTGTCCGATCTCCCGATCCTCCTCCTCTTCGGTCGTGGGAGCCGCCCCGACCAGGATCGTCATCGCACGTACCCGCGAGGGATGAAGGGCGGCGAACGCCAACTGGTGCGGGGCGCTTCCGCTGCTCCCGATGACGTGCACTGACTCAAGTCCACGCTGGTCCAGGACCGCTGCACAGTCATCGGCGGCCTCAGCGAAGCCACGCCCGGGGAGCCGGGATGAGGCTCCGAAGCCGGGTCTTTCGGTCGTGATCATCAGCAGGTTGCGTGCCTGCCATGGCGTCCGGTCGGCACGCACGCTGTAGCGACAGCCCGGCGTACCGGGTACACGCAGCACCGGTACCCCGTCGTTCTGACCCCACTCACTCCAGGCCACTGTGCGTCCGTCTGGTCGTTGCAGGCGGCCCTCACGCACGCCGTCCAACAGTCCCGCCACTCCCGTAGCGTTGCACAACCCGTCGAGATCCGTTCAGCGGATGGGCCGGCCCAAATGCAAGTGGCGCGGGACCCTGCATGCGACGCTCGTGTGCGACGGTCGGATCATGACCGGCGAGATGAGCACGTATTCTCGGAGAGCGTGAGACGTCGCGTACTCCTCGCCGCGGTGCTTGTCGCCGTGGGCGCCGGTGCCGGGCTCTGGCTGTTCTCAGCAACCCCGCCTCGGTCCGCTCCGTCCTCGACGACTCGGAGCGCGTTAAGCACGATTACGCTCACCTGCAACGATTCGGCCGGCCAACAGGGCCGAGGTGGCGAGACGCTCGTGGCCGGAGTCGAGGGCCTGGTGCTACCTGGATCAGGGGACCCCGCCGCGCTGTATCCGATTCAAGGAGCCGGCGGCACGCGCTACTTCGTCTACAAGGCGTTCCTCGGCGTGTCGGCGGCCGCAGCGCCCTACGCGACTGTCTCGATAATGAGCCCGACAAGCGCCGAGCTCTACTACGGCTCTTCCGCCGGCGTCGGTGAGCTGACGGGCAGCGCCCAGGGCCAAGCGCTCGTGGCGGCTTCGAGGCGCCAGGTGCGTCTGCCCGCCTGTGGACGGAACTTCACCGGCTACGTCGGAGGTGTCATCGTGACCGCGCCGGGCTGGGTGACCTTCGCTGTGTCCTCACCTCACGGACGAACCGAACGCGTCAACGTCCCCATCGGCGTCAACTGAACGTGCTCGCTTCCAAAGCAGGCCTGACAACCTCACGCCGGCGCCTTCGACAACAGGCGAACCCTCCGAACCCCGACCTCACCGCACGCTCGTCCCGTGCTGACTGCATCGCTGTTACGCCAGGCCTGCACAGGGTACAGGCATTGAACAATCACACCCGTTTGCATCGAACTCGGCACTTCGTCGAAGGGCGTATCGCCGAATATTTGCACCGGCTCTCGTCGCGTGTTTGACCTGACCGACGTTCTGTCGACCCGCCTGCCAGTTCAGCGCGCACGGCCCGAGGAGCACGTCCGATCGCCGTGACTGCCTTGCGCCTAACCTTCTCTAAGAGCGGCGCGTTGGGTGGCGGTTGTCCCAGACTGCTACGAGATGATAAGAGCGGGGGTAGGAGTGGCATGTCTGGCCGATCACCGTCGTCGCCGCGCAGGAGGAGCCCTGCGAAATCTCGTAGGCCCAAGTCTGGTTCATCACGGTCGTCGTCGCGTCAGCAACTCTCTTCGAAGCCACGACCCTCCCCAGCGCGTTCGCGCCGGGTGTCTCGTCGGACAGTGTTGGCCGTCCTCGCAGTGACAATCGCCCTCGTAGCGGGCGTGTTGTCCGTCGAGTTGCTGAACTCGCAAACCTCCGGTGTCGCCGTGCATAACTGTCTGAAGGAGCTGGCCTGTTATACCCCGCAGCAGTTTCGGGTGGCCTACGGCGTTCAACCGCTTCTAGATCGCGGGATCGACGGCCGTGGTGAAACCGTGGTGTTGCTGGAGCAGGAGATCACGACGCATGTGGCGCCGCCGAAAGTAACTGACATCCGGCAAGACCTGGGCCGGTTTGACACCCTGTTCGGTCTGCCTGTGGCACAGCTGCAGGTGGTGAACAGCCTCGCCCGGTCCCCGTCGCCCTGGCTGGCCGATGAAGAGGAGGTGGAGGATACCGAGATTGTGCACGCGGTCGCCCCGGAGGCGGCAATCCGCGAGATCCTCGTCAGCGACTCCGACCTCGAGAGCACGGCCGCCACGGTGACGTACGGCCTGGCCGCGCTGCGGCTCGGCGTGATTCGGGCCTCGGTGATCTCCGTGAGCAGTAGCAAGGGCGAGTCCTGCTTCACCCCCGCCGAGATCGCCGAGCAGAATGCGACGCTACAGACGGCCCGCGACCGCCACGTCACGGTCGTGATCTCGTCCGGAGACTTTGGAGTGGTCAGCCAGCCGTGCCCCGGCGAAACGGTTGGTTCGGACCCGGTCCGCGGGGTGAATCTGCTGGCCTCTGACCCGCTCGCGCTCGGCTGCGGGCGGCACCAGCCTGCGGGCAAGTTCCACTGGGGCCTACATCAGCGAGACCGCTTGGGACCGGCCTCCCGATCCGCCGACCGTCCCTGAATCGCAGGGTTCGGGTGGCGGCTTCAGCAAGGTCTTCGGTCGGCCCGCCTACCAGGACGGCGTTCCCGGCATCGGAGCCTTCCGCGGCGTGCCCGACGTCGCCGCCGACGCTGCGGGCAACACCGGGATGGCGCTGGCATCCGCTGATGGGGACCAGAACTACGTTCTCGTGGGCGCCAGCGGAACCAGCGCTGCTGCGCCGTTCTGGGCCGGAGTGATCGCGCTGGCTGACCAGTACGCGGGCCGCCATCTGGGCTTCGTCAACCCTGCCCTCTACCGGATCGGCCGCAGCTCCCTTTACAAGCGGGCATTCCACGAGGTCACCTCTGGCACCAATACGGCGGTGTTCCCGAGTCAGACCTTTGCCGGGTACCAGGCAGGACCCGGGTGGAATCCGGTCACCGGCTGGGGCAGCCCGAATGTCGAGGAGCTCGTTCTTCTGCTAGCTCGTTACGCGGGTAGCTGACTCCACAAAGATCGATCATGCTCTCGCGCTTTGCGGGGCCGAGCGCACCGCCCGTAACGGCTCCAGCGCGCGTCTGGGCTCACTTTCACCACAGCCTGCCAGTTCCTGACGACCTGGCTCACCAAACGGCGAAGGCACATCCGCGAACTGCATCCGCCCGGGACCGCGAGGGCAACTGTTCCGAGGAGCCTGCCGAGCAGGTCCTGGTTCACGCCGGCGACAACGACGAGCTCCTCAAGGCGACGTCGAAGCAGCGACAGCAGGTGAGGGACTGACCACGGCCTGCGCGAGGGTCCGGCGCCGAACGATCTCACTCGTGTGCGTCGAACTCGGCACTCGGTGGCCGCGGTGGGCCAGACTCCGGCGCGGTCGAGCGGGCGGCAATGACACAGACAGCGTGCCTACATCAGGGGACGGTCCCAAGGCGATGATTGCGGGCGCCGCGGACCGTCAATATCGCCAGAGGGAGGAGGGGCTATGTCCAAACAAGAGATTGACGATTACCTGGCCTCGCTGGAGGAGCCGAAGCGGAGCACGTTGACCGTCCTTCGCCTTTCGATCCTCGACGTCATCCCCGAAGCAGAGCAGTGCATCTCGTACGGACTTCCAGCGTTTCGGGTGCAGGGCAAGGTAATTGCCGGCTTCGGAGCCTTCAAGAATCACCTCAGCTATCTACCTCACAGCGGGTCGGTCTTCCCCGAGCTAGGAGACGAGCTCGCCGAATACAAGACTTCGTCCGGAGCACTCCAGTTCCCCGTTGACGTGCCATTGTCAAAGGCGCTCGTCGAGAGGTTGGTCGCGACCAGGCTGCGCCAGGCACTCGGCTAAGCCATCCTGGAAGTGCCGCTGCCGATCAGGCAACGGCGACGAGCACCGTCCCGAACACGGGGTCGAACGACTAAAGGCGGAACTTGTGCTGAGAGATCAGCGGGTCCCTGTCCTCGCAACCGGCACCGAAGGCCCCGCCTGGACCGAGATCGCCCACGTCTTCATCGGCCCCGTGAGCACTGAGCGACTGCTCGCGCCCGTCCGCCTTGTACTCAGCGTGACTGAGCATCGGGGCGGCGACGCCCATTGCGTTGTTTCCGTGGTTGAACCGGCGCAGCTATCTTCGTCCGCATGAGCGATCTCAACGAGCTTCCCTCGCGTCCCTTTTCCGCCGCACCTGACGAGATCGAGTCTCTCCTCGGCGCGCTCCACCGCAACCGCCGCACCTTCGCCTGGAAGACCGGCGGCCTGGACGCTGCCGCGATGCGCCGTACGCTCGGGCCATCCAGCCTGACGCTCGGCGGGCTGGTGAAGCACCTTGCCCTCGTCGAGGACCACTACCTCAGCCACCAATTGCACGGCCGTGACTACCCAGCCGTGTGGGCGCCGATGGCTGAGGACGCCGACTGGGAGTGGACCTCGGCTGCCGAGGACTCCCCCGAGGAGTTGCGGACACTTTGGTTGCAGGCGGTCGCCCGCTCGGAAGCAGCTGTACACGAGGCGCTCGCCGACGGGGGCCTCGATCGCCCGCTGGAGTTGTCGGAGTGGTCCGAGCGGCCGAACCTGCGCCGAGTACTTGTCGACCTGATCGAGGAGTACGCCCGGCACACCGGCCACGCGGACCTTATTCGCGGAGTCCATCGACGGGCTCGTGGGCGAGGATGCTCCGCAATAGGTGCCAAAGTCGTCCGGCGACAGCTACCCCTTCGCGAGCGGTCGTTGCGCGCCGTGGACCGCGGCACGCAGGCTTTCGAGGGTATGCGTGTGCTAATCACGGGAGTTTCTGCCACGGGAAAGTCGTAGCTGGTCCACGAGTTGCGTCGCCGAAGTTTCACGCCTACGCCGCGGGCGACGACGGCTTTACCTAGCCGGATCCGAATGGGGCTTGGTCTTGGCGGGTCGACGTCATCCAGACGCTTCTCGACGATCATCGCGAAGACTTGGTGTTGTCCGCCACCTGCCCAGACGAGCAAACGTACTTTAGCCTTGACAGAACGGTGCTCCTTAATACGGCGGGCTGCATGGGAACACGCGCTTCACTCAGCCCACTGTGATCTATCCGCAGGTCGAAGGTGACAACATCACGATGATGCTGGTCCCGGAATTGGAGGAGTTCGCTCGGGCCGTCCAGGAGGAGCGCGAGCCGTCCATCACGGCGACCGACGGTCGGCACGTTCTGCGGGTGCTTGACGGGGTCGTTGCGTCGGATCGCCAAGGCGCTCCCGTGAGCATCGATCGGACCATGTGAAGGTAGATCTGTATACCGCGGACGATGGCTGTGATCTCGCGGGACGGGAAGGTCCTGAGCAGCGCGGCGCATGACATAATGCGCGCGTGGTCGCTGAAGCCGGTGACGCCCATGATCGTGGCGCGGCCGTCCTGCGGGCCAACCTGCTTGGCCCGTTCTCAATATCCATTGGGGATCTGAGCGCGGGCCCCTGGGCTCGGCCGAGTGCCAAGCGCCTCTGCGAGCTACTACTCGTGAGCGCTGGACGGCGCCTCGCCAGAGAGGCAGCATGCGAGGCGCTTTTCCCCAATCTCGGTCCTGAGCAAGCCGCCAACGCTTTGTCCAAGGCGCTGTGGATGGCGAGAGCGGCTCTTGCAACGCTCGGGGAGCCTGCGCACAATCTCATACGGGCCGATCGCGGACATATCTGGATAGACCCGGAACGCGGTCTCGAGGTCGACCTGGACGTCGTCGATGAGCTGTTGCGGAGAGGACTCGACCGCGCACCCGGTGTCCTGCGGGACGACATGCTAACCCGGGCGCTTGCCACCTCTGGCAGGCTCTTGGAAGACGAAACCTACGAGGACTGGGCGTTAGGCCCTCGCGATCGCCTGGAATGGGCACGCCAGGAGGCGCGCCTTGTTCTGGCACGCGACCGGTCGAAGGGTTTCGGCCGCTCGAAGCCGGAAGCCGTGGTCGCGGCCTGGGACTCGTGCCTGTCCGGCGATCCAACCTGCGAGGAGGCCGCGTCGGCGCTGATGCAGATCTATGCCGCCCAGCAGCGCTGGTCCCTGGTGGCCGAGACCTACGAGCGCTGCCGACGCGCTCTCGAGGAGCTGGGCCTCGCGATGTCGCCGGCACTCGAGGAGATCCACGCGGGTGCTGTCCGGGCTGCTCCGCCAACATCTGTCCGGGAAAAACGCCCGGCACGCCCGGCTCGCTGCCGGTGCCCGCCCGAGAGGAGCGCAAGCTCGTGAGCGTGCTCTTCGCCGAACTGGCGAGTCCGCCGGGGGCCACAAGACTCGACCCCGAGGACCTCCAGGAGGTGATCGGCGACGGTTTGGCTGAGGCGATTTCCCAGGTCGAGTCACTCGGCGGGACGGTGACCTCGGTCTCGGGCTGCGGCCTGGCTGCGCTCTTCGGCGCTCCCGACGCGCACGAGGATGACCCGGAACGAGCCGTGCGGGCCGGTTACCGGATCGTCTCTGCAGTAGAGAGCTCCGGGAAGAGACTGACCGTTCGCATCGGCGTCGAGTCCGGGCCGGCGGTTGTCGGACCGATCGGCGGCGGAGGGCGGGTGGAATACGGGGCCGTCGGCGAAGTGGTGGCCCAAGCCGCGGCGCTGCAGTCGGCGGCCCGAACAGGCTCCGTGCTGGTGGGCCCTGCGACCCGCGTTGCCACCGAGGACAGTTTTGAGTGGGGACCGAGCGACGAGCTGGCGAGACCGGGCGGCGCCAAGCCGTTGGTCGCCTGCTACCTCGAACGTCCGAAAGTCCGCGTTCGCGGTCACCTCGCGGGACGGCGCTTCGCAAGTCAGGCAGCACTGGTGGGTCGCGATGGCGAGCTCGTGGTGCTCTCCGACTCGCTGCGTGAGGCAGTCTCGGGCAAGGGAGGGATCGTCGTTCTAGTGAGCGAGCCAGGCCTTGGTAAGACACGCCTTGTTTCGGAGTGCCGCAGGCGTTTCATGGCCTGGGTCGGGGCGGGATCGGGCCGTCTGCCGCTGTGGCTCGAGGGCCAAGGCGCCTCGTACGCCTCGTCGATCCCCTACGGGCTCTATCAGCAGTTGCTGTCAGAGTGGATCGGGGTGGCACCCGAGGAGGGAGAAGAGGTGCGCCGCCCCGCACTCGAGCGGGCGATGCGAGCGGTCTTCACCGATGAGGATGATGTGGTCGGTCTGCTCGCCCGGATAATGGGTCTCGGCGCTGGTGGGGAGACAGGCCGCCTTTCGCGCCTGAGCCCCGAGGAGCTGCAGCGGGCGACCTTCGGGGCCTTGCGGGCGCTCGTTTCGCGCCTTTCTGCCTACGGACCGACCGTGCTCGTGCTCGAGGACCTCCACTGGGCCGATCCCACCTCGGTCCGGCTCACCGAGGAGATAGCCGGGCTGGTACGCGAAGGGCCGCTCCTCGTTCTGCTCACCCACCGTCCCGAGCCCGACCCCGGTGTGGCAGCGCTCGAGAATGCGCTTGCCCACGATGAGGCTCTCACGTTTCGCCGAGTCGAGCTTGCTCCCCTTTCCGAGAGGGACGAGCGCGAGCTCGTGCGTTCGTTTCTCGGCGAGGGTGTCCGCGAGGAAGTCGTCGAGGCGGTCCGAAAGGGCGTGGAGGGGAACCCTCTGTTTCTCGAGGAGAGGCTGACCACTCTCGTCGAGACCGGCGCAGTCTTCCGGGACGGAAGCTCGTGGAGGCTCGACCCGAACGTGCGCGGCGAGGTCCCCGAAGCGCTTGAAAGGCTGATGCGCTCACGGGTGGACCGGTTGAGGCCCCGGGCGCACAACGCCATTGTCGCCGCGTCAGTGCTCGGAGTCGAGTTCGGCCTCCCGGCCCTAAGGGCAGTGACTGGTCTCAACGACCAGCTCGACGGAGTGGTTGCAGAGCTGTGCGCAGCCGGCATGCTCGTAGAGGTGCCGAGGCAGGCTGAGCGCGCGCTACCGGTTTCGGCATGCCTTGATGCAGGAGGCGACGTACAAGGGGCTGTTGCGGGCGCAGCGACAAAAGCTGCATGCCCGAGTGGCTTGGACTGTCGAGGAGTCCTGCTCCGATCGCCTGGAGGAAGTCGCAACCCTACTCGGCCACCACTACGCCGCCGCCGGGGAGAATCACCGCGGGTGCACCATCTCGGGGTGGCCGGCGACCATGCTGCCTCGGTATTCGCGAACGAAGAAGCGATCGCCTCCTTTCGGCGAGGCCCTATCGATCCTGGGGGAAGATCCATCGGACACCGACCCCGCTTCGGTGGAGCTGCCGCGCCAGGCTCGCCGAGGTGCTCTGGCGCACCGGTCGTTACGACGAGTCTCGGGAGATGTTCCACGAAGCGCTGAATCTCGTGAATCCTGAAGAGTCGCTGCTCGCCGCGCGCCTCCATGTCCGCCTCGGACGGATGGAGATAAACGCCCACCGCTACGACCCAGCAGTTGCCGCATTCGATGCGGCCGAAGCGCTTCTCGGTGCTGACCCAGGGGGCCAGGACCAGGCGCGGGTGGATCTCTGGCTGGAGCTACAGCTGGACGGCCGCGTGCACCTGCATTATTGGCGTAACGAGCCGGCACTCGGCATGGCCGTCCTCGAGGCTTCACGTCCGGTGGTCGAGACCCGGGGAAGCCTGGACCAGAAGAAGACTTTCTACGACTCGCTCGTGGTGCAGCAGCTCCGCGAGACCCGCTACAGGGTCGACGACGAGATCCTTGTCAACCAGCGCGCCGCCTTGGCCGCGGCGGAGGAGTTTTGTGGCGAGCACGACCTCGCCTGGGCGTTCTTCATGATGGGTTTTTGCCTGCTCTGGCGTGGCGAACTGGTCGAGGCCAGGGAAAGGCTGGAGATGGCGCTCGCGGGGGCGGAAAGGACGGGGGACGTCCTCCTGCGGACAAGGGCGCTCTGCTACCTCAACGTGGCCGCCCTGCGGAGCCACGACGCGGACACGGTCCGGCGTCTCGCTCCCGAAGCGATGGCAGCCGGTGAAGCGGCCGCCTACCCGGAGTACGTGGCTGCAGCCAAAGCCACGCTTGCCTGGCTGGCGTGGCAGGAGGACCGCTCCGCGGACGTCGTGAGATTCGGCGAGGAAGCCCTGCAGCTATGGAGAACCACGATCGTCTCCTACTCCTGGTACTGGCTGTGCCTGTGGCCGATAATCGCCGTACGCCTTCGGTCCGGGCAGATCGCTGAGTCCATTGATGCAGGCCGTCGGCTCCTGGCTCCGCCGCAGCAGCGGCTTCCCGACGACCTCGAGTCGCTACTGCAAGAAGCCGGTGCCGCCTGGGACCAGAACGAAAATCGAGTCGCAAGCGACAAACTGGCCCAGGCGCTGCAACTGGCTGTGACCCTCGGCTACGCGTGAGGGCTGGAAGAGCACGAGAAGCTGGAACGCAGGTGCAGAGTGACCCCCGAAGTTCTCGGAAACCGAAGGGAGGGCCCGCCGCAACGACGAGCCCTCCCGTGGTCCCTGTTCAGAAGTTGCCCAGGTAACACCGGCCTGGCCCGTGTCGACTCCTTACGATGGGCTGCTCCACCACACTGAGCCTTGCTCGGTGTGGTTGATCCAGGGGAAGGTGTTCTCGGCATTGGCAAAGCACGTACCGCTGCCCTGCAGGCCGGCATAGGCGCCGCTGCCGCCGGTGATCAGCCAGGTGCACTGCGGGCCGGTCGTCAACGGCTGGACAGCTACGGTCGTCCCGTTCGACAGTTTGACTGGCACGACGCTGTCGGTCATGTTGTACGTGCCGGCAAAGGTGATGTAAATGTCGCCCTTCTGGCCCGAGATCGTGTGCACTGCGTAGACGGTGCTGAGCCCGCCCGGCGAGCCGGTTGCCGAGGTGTACTGGGCGAACTGGTACTGGCCTGCCTCGGGCGGCGGCACCAATATGAAGCCACCGGCGGGAACCTTGTCGGCGCACTCGGCGCTCGCGGCGGTGACCCCGCCACTTGTCTTGGTGTTAGGTGCGTGATAAGAGGTGTCGTTGGTCCAGGTGGGACCGCCGCCTTCGTCGGTGATGGCCCCGGTGATCTTGAAACAGTCCCACACGGTGGCAGACATCACGTTCTCGCTGGGGACTGCGTAGAGCCACGACTGAATCGTGATGGCGCCGGCGTGGTGCTGCGGTTTGACAGTGGAGGTGCCGGCGCTGGCCACCTGTACCACAGCGAATGGGACGAGCACAGCGACCACCGCTGTAGCCAGCCCGGCAATAGTCCATTTCTTCATTGAGATTCCTCTCAGTTCCGGATCGGGTCGGTCTGATCGCCGACACCGCCAGCTTGAAGGAGCCCTCTTCCCGAAATCTGCCCGCGGTCGGAGACCGCGAGGGAGCACTCCGCGGAACTGCAACCAGAGTTCCGCTGCTGGCCTGCCCGAAGCTCACCCCGATCGAGCTAGAAGGCCACTACCGGGTGCGCCGGGACCGCATCGACAAGGCCGGCAAGGTGACGCTGCGCTATCGCTCAAGGCTCTTGCACCTCGGCGTCGGCAGGGCACACGCCGGAGAGCAAGTTACCTTGCTCGTGGCTAACCGAGACGTGAGAGTCGTGAGCCCAGACGGCGAGATCCTCGCCGAGTTCACGATCGACCCGACGAAGAACTACCAACCGAGGAAGAAAAATGCTTAGGTTTGTCCGGGATGTCCCGCGACAGCCGTCCGGGATGTCTCGCGACACAACAGGGCGGAGGGAGTGGGATTCGAACCCACGGTGCCCTCGCGGACACAACGGTTTTCGAGACCGCCCGATTCGGCCACTCTCGCATCCCTCCGGGCGGGGAGGTTAGCCGACGATGGGGCGCCGGTCGTTGAAGAAGTCCCGCAGCAGCGTCCCCGCCGGTCCGGCGCCCACTCCGAACACAACCTCGACCTCGTGGTTGAGGCGCGGGTCCGCACACAGGTTGTAGAGGGTTCCGCAGGCGCCGGCCTTCGGATCGAAGGCGCCGAAGACCAGGCGCCGCACCCTGGCGAGCACTACCGCTCCGGCGCACATGGCGCAAGGCTCCAGCGTGACGACGAGGGTGGCGCCGTCGAGTCGCCACGTGCCCAGCCATTCGGCGGCGTCCCGGAGGGCCAGTATCTCGGCATGAGCCGTCGGGTCCTTCAGCAGCTCACGTTCGTTGTGCCGTCGCGCGACGACCTGCGACCCGACGAGGACGACGGCTCCGACCGGGACGTCGTCGTGATCGGGAGCGAGCGCCGCCTCCGCCAGGGCCAGGTCCATGGCCTCGGAGTCGGTCATGGCGGCCGTGTCTGTCACGCCGGGAGCGTAGATCGCCGCGGCGAGGCGATGCGTCGCGCCGGGGCCGTCATCGAGCTCGACTGTGTCCGTGAGCCGGACCGAGTCGAGGAGCCTCCTGTCGTGGGTGACGAGCAGCAGGGTCGCGGCCCAGGCGCCGAGGGCAACTTCGAGCTGCTCGATGGCGGGAAGGTCCAGGTGGTTCGTGGGCTCGTCGAGCACGAGGCAGTTGGTGCCGGTGGACATGAGAAAGGCCAGCTCCGCGCGAGTCCTCTCCCCGGGAGAGAGGGTCGCGAAGGCTCGCCCGACCTCGCCGGCGCCCAGTCCGAACTTCGCCAGCAGCGAGCGTGCGTCCGCCGTCTTCATGCGGGTCGCGCGCAGGAACCCGTCCAGGAGCGGCTCCCTCGCACCGAAACGACCCCTGGCTTGGCCGAGCTCGCCGAACACGACACTCGGGCCGACCCATCGGCTTCCATACGCGAGCGGCATCGTCCCGAGGATCATCGAGAGAAGCGTTGTCTTGCCCGCGCCGTTGCGACCCAGGACCCCGAGGCGCTCGCCCCAACCGATCTCGAGGTAGATGGGCCCGAGCTGCCAGTCGCCCCGCCGGATGACCGCTGCCTCGAGGCGGGCGACGACATCGCCGCTGCGAGGTGCGGTGGCGATCTCGAGATGAAGCTCCCAGGGCTCGAATGGCTTCTCGACGTCTGTGAGGCGCTCGAGAGCCTTCTCCGTCGAGCGGACCTTCGCGGCCTGCTTCTCGGTGCGGTTGACCCGGAAGTCTCTTTGCACCTTGTCGTTGTCCTTCGCCTTCTTCGTCGCCTTCGTCACCCCCGTCACCGCCCATTGCCGCTGCCGGCGCGCTCTGTCTAAGAGCCGGTCTCGCTCGCCGGCGTGCTCCTGGTAGGCCTCCTCGGCGTGTCGTTGCGCCGTGGCACGTGCTTCGACATAGGCCTGCCAGCTGCCGCGGTAGAGCCTCAGGCGATGAGACGCCTCGTCGATCTCGGCGATCGAGGTGACGATGCGCTCCAGGAACGCCCGGTCGTGCGACACCACGACAAGCCCGCCGCCTCGGCGTTCCAGGAAGTCCTCGAGACGTTCGAGACCGTCGAAGTCGAGGTCGTTGGTCGGCTCATCCAACAGCACGATGTCGAATCGGGACAAGAGGAGCGCCGCCAGGGCCGCCTTCGCCGCCTGCCCGCCCGAGAGCTTGGACATGGCGAGTCGTGAGAGG
>CAWDPZ010000056.1:0-77627 GCA_963804265.1 uncultured Acidimicrobiaceae bacterium | reverse complement strand
ACAGATAAAAGCATCGTGCCGCCCCATGGCACATTCGTGAACAGGTAGGTGTCGGCTCCGCCGAGCCCTGAATTGTCGACGGTTATCGGGATAACAGAGGAGGTGCCGAGTATTCCGGGCAGTGCGAAGCTGACAGTAGAACCATATGCCGGGTCGATCTGGAATCCCGGAGGTGAGCGTCGGCTCACCGATCTGGGCGACGTAGGGTCCGATGTTCGGAATAGGAGCAGGGTTGTCGAAGGACTCCTCGCTGCTGTCGATGAAGCTCGGTTCCCGCTGCTCCTCCTGCGGTGTTGGCTCCGTTGTTGATCGAGATCGAGTAGGTCCACCCTGGATCAGGATCGACCCCGAGGAACACGGCGCACCCCGCAGTGGTGTTCACGCTGACCGGAGTCGGCCAGCCGGCGATCTGTCCGGTCGGCACCGCCGGCTGTGAGTTGGCGGTGCCGGGGCCTTTGGTCCATGTACCCGACAGGGTGACTGTCACAGGGATTGTCGAGTTTGCGAATGGAGTGCCGGCCAGGGCGTCGAGGATTGGCACAGCGATGGTGCCGGCGGAACCGTCAAAACTCCGGCGACACCCGGTGCCACCTCTGTGGTGTCTACGAATGGCGGTGTCCCGTTCATGCCGTGCCAGGTCACCGTCGCGTGCGTCGCGATCCAAGTTCCCGGCGTGCCACCGTTGGCGCTGGTGCAAAAGGTCGTCGAGGTTCCGTGCGACGTCGCCGTGACAGGCCACTCTCACGGTGAAAACGTCGCGACCGGCTGTGACGGTCTGTTGCGTCGAGCCGCTCGGCATGACCCCCTGCTGCACCTCATCTTGAATCTGCTGGATCGCCTGGGTTGCAACCGTCGCGGCCTCACCTTGGAGGCGTTGCTGGTGCGTCGATTCTCACCCTCGATTACGAGACGGATCGTCGGGACCAGGACGATGGCCAGGACGGCGATAGCGGCTACGGACTCGACGATGCTGAAGCGGCAGTCATCGGGTCGTCGGCAGCGAAGGCGCGACAACCACGGGCGAAGTCGTGGCCCGACGGCATCACGACGCCGTCGGCATGTCTCTTTCTCCCTCGCAAAAAGCGACATACCGCTCCCGCCCCCGAGTTCAGCCCGGTCAGCTATGACCATCCTACCTTCCTGTGGGTTCGCGCGTGAATGTAGTGAATACGTTACCCTAAGCGTGCAAGTTTGTGTGGTGAGACCCTCGTCGGACGTGGCGCTCCGCCCGGCGAGGCTGAGTTGCGCACGGTCCAGGAAGTGAGCCGATGATCGTTGTCGGTGCTCATCCCAGCACCTTTCGAGGGAACTCCTCCTGACAATTATCGGCACCAGGAACAGGAACTGAATGCAGAGTCGGCTGCCAGGACTCCACTGTCACTCTCGCGATAGTTGATAGGTCGAGCATCGATCAACTGCGAGCTGGCTGCGTTACCCAGGTCGTGACGTGCATGCTCCTCTTCAAGCCGACGCCGGGTACACGAACTCCACCACGACGGGGGCGTGGTCCGAGGGCTGCTTGCCCTTCCGGGCGTTGCGGTCGACGAGGGCGAAGCTCACGTGGTCAGCGAGCACCTGCGTCGCCAGCACGAGATCGATCCGCATGCCGCGGCCGGAGTGGAAATCGCCGGCGCGGTAGTCCCACCAGGAGAAGAGCCGGGGCGTGCCGGGATACGACTCGCGGAACACGTCGGCCAGCCCGAAGCTCATCACCTCGGCCAGCGCCGCCCGCTCCTCTGGGGTGACGTGTGTGGCGCCGACGAAGTGAGCCGGGTCGAAGACGTCGATGTCAGCGGGAGCGACGTTGAAGTCCCCGCAGAGCACGGCCGCGTCCCCGGGGGTCGCAGGTTGCGTCGAGATGCCGGCGGAGCTGGTGGAGGAAGTCGAGCTTCGCCTCGAAGTGCTCGCTCCCGACGGCACGCCCGTTCGGCACGTAGACGCTCATGACACGCACGCCGTCGCAGATGGCGCTGATCAGGCGGCGCTCGGCAGCTTCGGAGACGTCGCCGACGGCGAACCCACGCACAACCTCCGTGAGGCCCACGCGAGATGCGATGGCGACTCCGTTCCATCGGCCGTCGCCATGATGGGCCACCTCGTATCCGAGATCCGCGAATCGCTCTGTCGGAAAGGCGCTGTCGGCGAGCTTGGTCTCCTGGAAGCAGCACACGTCGGGTTGGGCCTCCGAGATCCACTCCTCGACCCTGTCGAGCCGTGCCTTCATCGAGTTCACGTTCCACGTGGCGACCCGCATGTGTGATCGGTGGATCACTTCGCAGGGCGGGGGGCGAGCACGAACAGCATGTCTGCCTCGCAGGCAGCCTTGCCGCCCACGCTCGCGACCCCGTGGCCGCTCCCCGCCCGAGCGGAGAGCCGCCTGATCGTCACCTCGAGGTCCAAGGTGTCGCCGGGCGCGACCTGGCGCCGGAATCGTGCCCGGTCGATGCCTCCGAACAACGGCAGCCGGTCCTGGTAGCGCTCGTCGGCGAGGACGACCGCGGCTGCGAGCTGGGCGAGGGACTCGACCATCAAGACGCCGGGAAGCACCGGGTTGCCGGGAAAATGTCCCGCGAAGAACTCCTCCTTCCCGGTGAGGCGCCAGCGACCCGCGCGCCGAGACGGCCGGTACGAGGTCCACGATCTCCGACACGAGGAGAAACGGCGCTCTGTGCGGGATCAGCTCCTCGATGGAGGTCATCGCGCTCGAGCCTTGGTCAATGGCGACCTTCTCCCGCCGGCGGCCTTGGCGGCCGGAGCCTCCCGCCGCTCCCCGAGCGGCTTCGGTGCCGCCGCGCTCTTGCGCACAGCCGCCTTCTTCGTCGCGCCACCGGCCAGCGCGGTCTTGTTGGTCGAGGCGCCTCTCGTGGGCGCCTTCTTGGAGGCGGCCCCTGCGGCCTTGTCAGTCGAGGCGGCTCTTGTTGCCGCCTTCTTGGTCGCGGCGGTTTTAGTTGGCGCCGCCTTTCCCGCCGGTGCCTTCTTTGCTGGCGCGCGGTTCTCCTGGACCGTCCCGGCCCGCACCTTCTTGGCGCCTGTCCGCCCGGCGCCTGTCCGCCCGGCGCCCGTCTGCTTTCCGGCTGACGGTTTCACGGGCGCGGCCTTGGCGGCGGCCCTTCGTGCGGGCAGCTTCTCGACAGGGCCCTTCGCGGCAGGTGCCTTCGCGGCAGGTGCCTTCGCTGCAGGTGCCGCGGCGGCATGCGTCTTCGCTGCCGCTCTCGCCTTCTGGGGCGCCGCCGCGGACCGGGTGGCCGCCTTCTCTCGTGATTTGGCGGGCATTGCGCCGGCTGTCACGGTCTTCGCGGGCCGCCCCGCCCTCGCTGGCGCCGCGGCGGTCAGCTCAGCCGCAGCCTTCTGTGCAGCCGCCTCTTCAGCCGCGACCTTCTTGACCGCCTTGCGCGTGCGTCCCACCGGCCGAGAGCGCGAGCCCTCCGGACGCGAGCCCGGCGACTTGGCCAGGCGCACCTCGGCCGCAACCGTCTCCTCGCGGGGATGACCGGACACGAAGGCAATTCCGGGCAGGGCGAGCTCGGCCCCACGCCGCTGCGGGTCCAGCGCGGTAAGGACGAACTGGCCGTGCTCGTGGCGCTTCAGCACCTCTCGGGCGCTGCGCGGCGGCGGATCACCGAGGTTGGCGAGCGGGATGTAGCAGCGCATCTCGCCGACGCGGACAACCGCGCCATGAGATGTGTAGCCCTCCACCTCCCCTTCGAGGAGCTCGCCGAGACGGTGCTCGGCGATGAAAGAGATGAAGGCCAAAGGGTCGTTCACCGCCAAGGCGACGGGCTTGGCGACGTCGCGCGAGCCGCCCGGCGCCTTCGCGGGCGCCGTCCCACCGCCCCGCCTGCGCCTCGAGCCGCCGCCGGAGGCCGCCGGCCCCGGTAACTGGCCTGCCGGTTTCACGACCTCTTTGGTCGCCACGGCGATCGCCTTCGTCACGCGCTTTTTCGCCTGCTCGGTCTCCCGCACGGCCTGGTGGCTCTTCGGCCCGCGGACCGGTTGACGAGGGCTGAAGATCCAGCCGACGCCTGGCACCGGAGTGGCGCCGAGGAGACGACCCCGCTCGAACAGCCAAGGGTGCTCGCCGTGGAACTCCTGGAAGGAATCATTGGAGAGCACCGTCGCGTCGACCTTCTCGGCGACGCGCAGCAAGAAGGCGTCTCCGCGTCCGATCGCTCCGGCGGGCGGGTGCACGTACTCCCCGCGCAGCGCGGCCTGCTCGAAGCGCGGCCAGCTCCGAGGGGTCGATCCGGTGGGCGAATGTGGCATCGACAATGACGGTGATCTCGGCGTCGGGGTGGTCGCGGCGCAGCTCGGCCACGGCCTCCTCCAGCTGCTTGAGGCTCGGCAGAGATCGGCCTTCGGTCGCGATGTTGGAACCGTCGACGACTATGTGCTCGATTGGCATGTCCTTGTAGTCAAGCACCCCGGGGCGTGCTCAGCCGGGAACCCCACCCACCGATCGTTCGAGAAGGTCCTCGTGCTCGAGCTGATGGATCGCGCCCGACCCGGTGGCCGGGCTGCCCGACTGGGCGCGGCTCACGTGGCGCAGCTGGTACCTGGTACCGAGCAGGCGGTGCAGGCGGCCGTGGACGAAGCTCCAAGCGCCCATGTTCTCGGGCTCTTCCTGCAGCCAGACGACCTCGGTCGCGCCCGGGTAGGCGGCGAGGAGATCGGAGATCTGCTGCTCCGGCCACGGGTAGAGCTGCTCGACGCGTGCCACGGCCATCGGCGCGCCCCCCGCCTCGACGATGCGGTCCCTTCGGGCCATGGCGTCGTAGGCGACCTTCCCGCTGCACAAGATCAGGCGCCGCACGAGTTCCCGATCCAGGTTCTCGTCGTCGAGCACCTCGCGCCACGAGCCCTCCACGAGCTCGGACAAGGGCGAGCGCGCCTGGCGGGCGCGCAGCAGCGACTTCGGCGTCATGACCACGAGCGGCCGGCGCGTGCTCCGGAGCGCCTGGGCCCGCAGCAGGTGGAAGTACTGCGCGGCCGTCGTCGGCTGGACCACGGTCAGGTTGTCCTCGGCGCAGATGGTCAAGAAACGCTCGAGCCGCGCCGAAGAGTGCTCCGGTCCCTGGCCTTCGTAGCCATGGGGCAACAGGAGCGTGAGCGCTGAGCTCTGGCCCCACTTGTCGCCGGCGGAGGCGACGAAGTTGTCGATGATCACCTGGGCGCCGTTGGCGAAGTCGCCGAACTGCGCTTCCCAGACCACGAGCGCCTCCGGGCTCTCGACCGAGTAGCCGTACTCGAAGCCGAGGGCGGCGAACTCGGACAGCAACGAGTCGTAGACCATGAAGCGACCGACGCTGTTCCCGTTCGTCCCCGCGAACGCCTCCCGCAAAGTGGCGAGGGGCGTGTGCTCCCGTCCCGTCTCGTAGTCGAACAGGACCGAATGGCGCTGGCTGAAGGTTCCCCGGCGGGTGTCCTGGCCGGCGAGCCGTACGTCATAGCCGTCGACGAGCACGCTCCCGAAGGCGAGAGCCTCTCCGAGCGCCCACTCGACCTCGCCCGCCGAGTAGAGCTCGGCTCTCTGGCCGAGCTGGCGCCTCAGCTTGGGGTGCACGTTGAACGACGCCGGGGGCTCGTGGATTATGGCGGCCAAGGTGTCGAGCGTCGACCGCTCGACGCCCCTCGAGACCTGCGACAGCGGGACGAGGTCCTCGACCGCGGGCACAGGCAGGCGCTCGATCCTGGGCGGGGCGGCGGCCCGCGTCTCGTCGAGGGCGGCCTGGAGCCGGGCCGAGAAGTCGTCGAGGGCCCGCTCGGCCCCCTCGATGGTTATGTCACCGCGCTTGACAAGGGTCTCGACGTAGAGCTTGCGCACGGATCGGTGCTGCTCGATCTGCTTGTACATGAGGGGCTGGGTGTAGCTCGGGTCGTCCCCCTCGTTGTGGCCGTGCAGGCGGTAGCAGACCATGTCGATGACGACGTCCTTGTGGAACTGCTGGCGGAAGGCGACGGCAAGCCGGCCGACGCGCACGCAGGCTTCCGGGTCGTCGCCGTTCACGTGGAAGATGGGGGCCTGCACCGTCTTCGCGACGTCTGTCGGGTAGATCGAAGAACGCGCCGAGCTGACCGGCGTCGTGAAACCGAGCTGGTTGTTGATCACGAGATGCACGGTGCCGCCGGTCCGGTAGCCGCGCAGCTGGGACAGCTCGAGGGTCTCAGCGACGACGCCTTGGCCCGCGAAGGCGGCATCGCCGTGGACGAGGACGGGCAGCACGGCAAAATGGCCCGGGTCCCGGCGCTGGTCCTGGCGGGCGCGGGCGATCCCCTCGACCACCGGGTCCACCGCCTCGAGATGGGAGGGATTGGACGCGAGCGTCACGGGCAGCTCGGTGCCGTTGCGGGCGGCGAACTTGCCGCTCGCGCCCTTGTGGTACTTCACGTCGCCCGAGCCCTGCACGCTCTCGGGATCCAGGTTGCCTTCGAACTCGTCGAAGATCTCCCGGTAGGACTTGCCCACGATGTTGGCGAGGACGTTCAGCCGGCCCCGATGGGCCATTCCGAGCACGGCTTCTTCGATCCCGGATCCTGCCGCCTCGTCCAGTATCGCGTCGAGGAGGGGGATCGCCGACTCGGCGCCTTCGAGGCCGAACCGTTTCTGGCCGACGTAGCGGGTGTGCAAAAAGCGCTCGAAGGCCTCGGCGGCGTTCAGGCGCTCGAGGACGTGCTGCTGCTCCTCGGGCGGGCACGTGCCCGGCACCCCTTCCACGTGCAGCTGGATCCAGAGCTTTTCCTCGGGGTCTTCGATGTGCATGTACTCGATGCCGATGGTTCTGCAGTAGGCGTCGCGCAAGATGTCCAGCAGCCTGCCGAGGGGCAGCTCCTGGGCCTTGCCGAGGCCCTCGACGACGAAGCTCCGGTCGAGATCGAAGATGGTGATCCCGTGCGTCAACGGGTCGAGCTCGGGGTGCAGAGCCGGGGCCATCGTCCCGAGCGGGTCCAGGTCGGCCATGAGGTGCCCGCGCACGCGGTACAAGTTGACGAGCTGCTGCACCTTGGCCTGCTTGACGAGACGGCCGTGCACGCTGTCGCTCGAGCCGACGGGGTTGATGTCCTTGTGCCACCGCGCCGGGTTGGCGGGGACCCCTAGGGACGAGAAGACCTCGTCGTAAAAGCCGTGCTCCCCCACCAGCAGCTCGTGCACGCGGGTGAGGAAGAGCGCCGAATGCGCACCTTGGATGATGCGGTGGTCGTAGGTGGAGGTGATCATGACGACCTTGCTCAGGCCCAGCTCGGCGATCACCTCCGGGTCGGTGGCGGCGAACTCGGCCGGATAGCCGAGAGCGCCCACCCCGATGATGGCCCCCTGGCCCGCCATGAGGCGGGGCACCGACTGGGTGGTCCCGAGCACACCTGGGTTGGTGATCGTGACGGTGACGCCGGCGAAGTCTTCAACAGACAGCCTGTTCGTGCGCACCTTGCGCACGAGTTCCTCATACGCGTGCAGGAACTGGGAGAAATCGAGCGTGTCGGCCGCGCGCACGCAGGGGACGAAAAGGGCGCGGCCGCCGTCGGGCCGCTCGAAGTCGATGGCGATGCCGAGCCCGACGTGGTCGTGGCGGACGACCCCGGGTGTGTCGGTCCCCTCGAGGGCCGGCACGAAGGAGGCGTTCAGCTCCGGGACCGTCCCGAGCGCCTTCACGACGGCCCAGGCGATGAGGTGGGTGAAACTGACCTTCCCGCCCATGGTGCGGCCCAGGTGGTCGTTGATGACGACCCGGTTGACCTCCAGCAGCTTGGCCGGAACGGGATGCACGCTCGTGGCGGTGGGGACCGTCAGGCTTGCGCTCATGTTCTGCACCACGCGCGCCGCCGCCCCGCGGAGGGGGAGGGCCGCCTCCCCGGGACCACCCGGGGACGGAGCTGTCCCCGGCTGCGCCGGGACGGAGGGCGCCTGGCCGGCGGAGGCGAGAGGCGCCCGAGCCGCGACCGCGCGCCTCCTCGGGGGCGCGCTCGGCGGTTCGGGCCGGGCGGCGGGTCTCACAGCTTGTCCCCCGTCGCGCTGGGAAGCGTCTGTGGCCTTGTAGTCGGCGAAGAACTCGCGCCAGCTCTCGCTCACCGACCCCGGGTCGGCGAGGTAGGACTCGTACATCTCCTCGACGAGCCAAGCGTTTGCCCCGAACGCGCCCGCGAGCCTCTCACCGCCCGATCTGTCAACCATCCCCGCGATGCTACCGGCGCGCAAGGATCTGGCCTCCCACATGCGGGAACGACGCCTCCCGCGGGCTTTGGGCGGCCGATGCCATTAGCGTGGGGGTGTGATCGCTGCACCGCTACCGGTCGCGCGGGCAGCCGGACCAGGTCTGGGAGCGCGCGCATGAGCTTGACGCGGGCTGTCGTACGTGGCGTGGAGCCCGGCAACGACGTGCGCTGCGTGCGCTGCGGCAAGCAGATCAAGTTCGCCGCCCGCACCCACCCCCGCCAGGTGATCGCGAACATCTACCTCGACGGGGCCTGGAACCGGGTCGATCATTTCCACGAGGAGTGCTACCTCGAGGCGAACGAGCCCTACGGCCCGATCGACGGCCTCGGCGGCCCCGCCGGCGGCTGAGGTCCGGCACGCCGAGGAGAGCGGATGAGGATCGCCGTCACCGGCGCGAGCGGGTTCATCGGCGGCGCCCTCGTCCGGGCCCTCAAAGAGCGCGGGGACGATGTCTACCCGGTCGTTCGCCGCCCGCCCGGACCGGGCGAGGTGGGCATCGACCTCGTCGGGCGACGACTCGACACCTCGCGCCTGTCCGATGACGGCCTCGAAGGGATCGATGCAGCCGTCCACCTGGCGGGAGCGCCGATCTCGACCCGCTGGAGCGCGAAGCACCTGGAGGACATGCGCTCGAGCCGGGTGGCCGTGGGCGACCTGCTGGCGCGGTCGCTCGCGGCGCTGGAGCGTCCGCCCGGCGTGCTCGTGTCCGGCTCGGCCGTCGGCATCTACGGCGATCGGGGAGACGAGGTGCTCGACGAGACGAGCGCGCAGGGAAGCGGCATTCTCGCCGACCTCTGCCGCTCCTGGGAGGCCAGCACCGCCCCGGCCGCCGAGCGTGGCGTCCGCGTCGTGACCGTCCGGTCAGGCATCGTCCTCGGGGGCCACGGCGGGGCCGGAGGGGGCATCCTGGCGGCTGAGGTTCCCGTCTTCAAGCTCGGCCTCGGCGCCCGGCTCGGCACCGGCCGGCAGTGGACGAGCTGGGTGTCGCTCGACGACGAGATCGCCGTCATCCTCCGCGCCGTCGACGACCCGGGCCTCGCCGGTCCCGTGAACTCGGTGTCGCCCAACCCGGTCCGCAACTCCGAGCTGACAGAGGCCATCGCCGGCGCGCTGGGCCGGCGCGCCCGTTTGGGCGTCCCGGCCGCGGTGCTCAGGCTCGGGCTCGGCCGCGGGGCCGCCGACGAGCTACTGCTCGCCAGTCAAAGAGTGCTGCCGGGAAAGCTCAGCGGGGTCGGCTACGTCCACGCCTTCCCGCACATCTCCGGGGCCCTGGCGGCGGCGTTGCGCCCGCCCGGCCCGGCCGGCCCGGCCGGCCCGCCCGGTCAGTCGAGGTTGGCGCCGTAGCGGCGCACGTGGTCGTTGACGGCGTAGTAGGCGTCGATCGACTCACCGGCGTCGCCCCAGAAGCCCTCCTGGATGTCGTAGCGGGCGAGGCCTGCGGCGACGTAGTGGTTGTTCACATCGGTGATCTCGAGCTCGCCGCGCCCTGAGGGCCGCAACGTGCGGATGATGTCGAACACGCTCGAGTCGTAGAAGTACACACCGGTGACGCAGTAGCTGCTCGGAGGGTCCTCGGGCTTCTCGACGATGCGCACGATCGTCCCCGACTCGTCCAGCTCCGGTACCCCGAGATGGCGCAGGTGGTCCGGGTCCTTCACCTCGGCGAGCACGAGGCGGGCGCCCTTGGGCTCCGCGGCGAAGCGCTGCACGGACGACACGAACGACTTGCCGAAGATATTGTCAGCCAACATGACGACTGCTGCGTCGCCTCCCACGAACTGCGCCGCCAGGCCCAAAGCCTCCGCGATGCCACCGGCGCGCTCCTGGTAGGCGTACAGGAGACGGTCGACGCCGTACTCCTGGCCGTTGGACAACAATCTGAGGAACTCGCCCGTGTGGGTGCCCCCGGTCACGACCATCATCTCGTTGACGCCGGCCTTCACCAGCGCCTCGATCCCGTAGCTGATCATGGGCCGGTCGCCGATGGGCAACAGGTGCTTGTTCGTTATCCGCGTCAGCGGATGCAGCCGGCTGCCCGTCCCACCGGCAAGGATGACGCCCCTCACGGCTTCACGTAGCTGACAGTCGCCGACCCTTTCAGCACGATGCCGTCGGTGAGATCGGTCGCGCTGTAGGTCACCTTCTCCACCAGGGTATCGCTCACTTGGAAGACCGCCACTCCCTTCGCGTTCGTGGTCACGAAGACCGGTTCGATCCGTGTCTTCGCCTTGATCGGCTCGGTCACGGTCCCGACAAGGATCACCCGCTTGGCGCGGATTGGCAAACCCAGCGCGGTGCGCAGAGTGACCTTGATCCAAGACGACGCCGATCGCTTCGCCCTCACCCGGGACAGCACCGCGGTGATCGAGGACCGGGTGGGGGAAGCGTACAGGGCACCCCCGCTCTCGGGCAGGGCGCAGAGCTGCGCGACGAGGCCGTCACCCGCGGCATTGGTGGCGATCGGCGTGCCGAGGCCGGTGACAGGGTCGAAGCCCACCGAGGCCCCGTACTGCCACCACTTGGGGAACTGCGGCAAGTGGTTGTTGCCCCGCCTGACGTCGTTGAAGGTGCTGGAGTAGAAAGCCGGGCCCAGTCCGGCGATCCAGTAGAGCGACGGGTTCAAGAACCCGATCGGGCGGCCGCCGCAGGCCGGGAGGGCGTCGGCGAGGGCAACCAGGGCCGCCCACAGGGGCGAGGCGATGCTCGTGCCTCCGAGGGCGCTCCAGCCGTCTCCTCCCGCGCCGCTCCAGTTGATCATCAAGCCGGTGTTCGGATCGGCGTTCGCCGACACGTCGGGGACCTCACGGCAAAAGCCGGCCGGCGCGCCGACACGGGATCCTCGAGGAGTACGGCTTGACCACCCGCAGGGCCGGCTGGGAGTGGAGCTGGTAGCCCGGCATCGCCCAGACCGAGGAGATACCGCCGCCGCTTGCGACGCCGTCGCTGTTCCAGGCCGTCTCCTTCGGTGGCACTGCCGCCGTCGTGCCCGCACCCGGCGCGCCGAGCGACTCGAGCGTGCTCCCGCCGACGCCGGTCACATAGGGCTGGCTGGCCGGGTCGTCGACGGCGGTGTTGGCGAGCGGGTACCCGCTCGGGTCGGTGCAGTCACTCGAGCCGTCGTCGCCGGAGGCGGCCACGACCGTCTGGCCCTGGGCCGCCGCCTCCTCGAAGAGGTTCGCCTCGGCGGCGAGCAGGGCGCTCCCACCGGCCTGAGCCTCGCAGGTGCCCCACGACGACGAGATCACCTTGGCGCGGTCCTGGCTGAAGATGGCGTTGTAGACGTCCATCGGTCCGGTGGTGGTGTTGGGCGACTCGTAGACGTCGATGGTCGCGGCCGGAACGAACCCGCTTATCTCCTCCACGTCGAGTGTCGACTCGACGTCCTCGTTCGAGTTGGCGCCGGGCAGCTTGCCGTTGACGTCGATGACGTTCAGGTGCGGCGGCTCGGCCATGGCTGCGCCTTGTAGCGGCGCCGAAGTAGCACTCGTCGTAGGTCCGCACGTTGGCGGCGTCGAACGGCTCCAGCTCGACGACGGCCACCGTCTGGCCGGCTCCGAGGTCGCCCGCCGCGTACAGGTTCGAGAGTCCGTAGGCCGAGGCCACCTCGTCGGCGGAGTAGGGACCGCCGCTCGAGGACGTGCCGTTGCTCGCCGCCGCGCACGGCTGCGGTCCGCCTGGGACCTCGGCGACGGCGCTCTCTGCGGCCGGTCGGCACCGGGAGCGTCCTCCGGGCCGGGGCGAGAACCGTCGGGCGGGCCCGAGAACCGTCGGGCGGGCCGGGGCGAGAACCTCGGGCGGGCGCAGAGGTCGTTCAGGCCCACGATCGCCTGGATCTCGTCGCCGAGCCCGGCAGGGACCCGCGGCGCCGTGGCGTTGGCGTACACGACCTCTCCGGACGCGAGCCGGTACCGTTCCAGCGCCGTGCCGAAGGCACGCTCGGCAACCCCGGCGGTGGACGACACCTTGATGACGAGGTGGTTGCCGCTCACGGCGCCGACGTGCAGTCCGAGAGCCTGCAGCGAGGCGACGGCCGAGCGCACCGTGGCCGCCGTGGCGCCAAAGCGCGCTCCGAAGGCACCCGGGCGGAGGTACCTGCGGAACTCCGGGGACGTGGGCGTCGCGACCGTGCTCGCGAAGCTCGCCAACCCGGCCGGGTCGCGAGGCCGAGCGCCACGTCGAGGCTGATCGGCCACGACGCCGGGCAGACGACCCAGCCTGACCGCCGCGGGCGACAGCCGGGGCGCCGAGCCGACCCGCACGAAACGCGCCGACGCCGGCGTGCGAACGCGCCATCGGTGGCGGCTGCCGACCTCTGGAGATCCGATACCGGCTGATCCGGCCAGAGCGGCAAGGCATGCCGCCCCGCAGACAACGGCACCCGGGCCCCGTCCCCGCCCATGGCGGCGCGGAGAGGATCCCGAGCGTGTCGCTCTGTCCCCCTCTTGCATCGACAGGTCTCTCTCTTCAAAGCGGCCCGTGCGTCGGGAGCCTAACGGCCTGCGGGTCAGAAGAACTGGCAGGGCGAGGTCGGGACGCCGGGAACCGCCCTGGAATTCTAGGGTGCGCCGGGCCAAGCGTCCACGGCCTGGGCCGCTTCACCGGCAGCCGGGCACGGACCTCTCAAAGGTCGAGGAACTTGCGCACCGCCACGGCCGAGCCGACGGCACCGATGACCGCACCCATGAGCACGACGAACACCTCCGTGACGATCAGGTCGTGACCCGGCACGACCGCGGAGGAGAACTGCCCTACGTGCCTGATGAGCGTTCGGATGCCGAGATCGCCGAGTAGCACGATGCCTGCGGCCACGACCGCCCCGATCAGGCCCTGCACGAGCCCTTCGACCATGAAGGGCAGGCGAATGAACCAGCTCGTGGCGCCGACGAGGCGCATCACGCCCACCTCGCGGCGACGGGAGAAGATGGCCATCCGGATGGCGTTCAAGATGAGCACGAGGGCGGAGACGAGCAGCACGAGGGCGATCACGAGCAGCACGATCTGCAGGACGTTGCTAACCGAGGTCAGCTCACGGGCCGCCTGGGACGGATAGATGGTCCGGTACACCCCCGGATAGTGCTCGAAGATGCTCGCCACGCTCGCGGCGGCGGCAGGATTGGTCAAAGTGCACCGGAACACCGGCGGGGTGGTCTTCGGGGTCAGCACGCTGCAGACGCTCGGCCCGCTGATCTGGCAGGCGAGCCTGTAGGACTGCTCGTGGTCGAGGTAGATGAACTTGCGGATCTGCGGCGTCTGGCTGATGGTCGCGCGCAAGGCGGCGATCTCGGCGATCGAGGCCTTGGGCTGCACGAAGACCTGCAGGTCGACGTTCTGGTTCAGGTTGAACAGCTCGCTGTTCACGGCCTGGCGCAAGAGCAGGGCGGTGCCGACCAGCGACAGCGAGACGGCGACGGTGAGCACCGCCGCGATCGCCATGAGCCGGTTCCGCCACAGGTTGGTCACGGTCTCGCGGGCGACGTAGCCCGGCGAGATGGGCATCAGCGCCTGCCTCTCCTGGCACGGACCGCCTCCTGGCGGCTCGGGGCCGGCTCACCGGCAGCGGCGGGATCCGGCTCGCCGGACCCGGCTCGGGCGGCGGTGATCGACACGGCAGGCACTCCACGTGTGCTCGACACGGTCGGGTCGAGGCCGTAGATGCCCCGCGCCTGGTCGCGAATGACGGCGCCGTGGTCGATCTCGATGACCCGCCGGCGCATGATGTCGACGATGGTGGAGTCGTGCGTGGCCATCACGACGGTCGTGCCGGTGCGATTGATGCGGTCGAGCAGGGACATGATGCCCTGGCTCGTGGTCGGGTCGAGATTGCCGGTGGGCTCGTCGGCGAGGATTATGAGAGGCCGGTTCACAAAGGCGCGGGCGATGGCGACGCGCTGCTGCTCGCCTCCCGAGAGCTGATCCGGGAGCCGATCACCCTTCTGGCCGAGCCCGACCAGCTCGAGCACCTGGGGTACCTGGGTCGAGATCACGTGCCGCGGCCGGCCGATCACCTCGAGGGCGAAGGCGACGTTCTCGAACACGCTCTTGTTCGGCAGGAGGCGGAAGTCCTGGAAGACGCAGCCGAGGTTGCGGCGCAGGTACGGCACCCTCCAATTCGAGAGCTGCCCGATCTCCTTGCCGGCCACCCAGATCTCGCCGCGATCGGCGATCTCCTCGCGCAGCAGCAGCTTGAGCATCGTCGTCTTGCCGGAGCCCGAGGCGCCGACGAGGAAGACGAACTCCCCCTTCAAGATCTCGAGCGAGACCTCCCGCAGGGCGACGATCGAGCCCTTGTAGGACTTCGTGACGTCGTCGAAGCGGATCATCGCCCCTCTTCTCCGCCATGTGGAGTCACGAGCTGCACCCGGCAAGGTTACTAGTCGAGGTCCGAACAAGGAGGTAGGCCGGTCCTCGCGAGCTCAGGACCCCTCATGTTCCCTGCGGAATCTGAGAAACGCGATCATGAAGTCGTCGAGGTCGCCGTCGAGCACGGCCTCCACGTTCCCGGTCTCATGGGCGCTGCGGAGGTCCTTGACGAGCTGGTACGGCGCCATCACGTAGGAGCGGATCTGGCTTCCCCAGGCGACGTCGCTCAACGGCCCCGAGAGCGTCTCGAGCTCCTTCCTGCGCTCGGCACGCTGGCGCTCGGCGAGCTTGGCAGCGAGGATCTGCAAGGCTTTCGCCTTGTTCTGGTGCTGGCTGCGCTCGTTCTGGCACGAGCGTCACGATGCCTGTCGGAAGATGCGTGATCCGCACGGCCGAGTCGGTCACGTTCACGTGCTGGCCGCCCGCCCCCGAGGACCGGTAGGTGTCGATGCGCAGATCCTTCTCGTCGATCTCCACCTCGTCGGAGAGGTCCTCGAGGAAAGGCGCCACGTCCAGCGAGGCGAAGCTCGTCTGCCGCCGGTGCTGGGAGTCGAAAGGCGACATCCTCACGAGGCGGTGCACACCGCGCTCGGCCGCCAACAAGCCGTAGGCGTAGCGGCCCCGCACGATGAAGGTGGCCGACAAGATGCCTGCCTCGCCCCCTTCGGAGACCTCGTCGACCTCGACCGCGAACCCGCGGCGCTCGGCCCAGCGCAGGTACATGCGGAGCATCATCTCGGCCCAGTCCTGGGCGTCGGTCCCCCCGGCGCCGGCGTGGATCTCGGCGACCGCGTCGCGCTCGTCGAACTCGCCGGAGAACAGGCTGCGCAGCTCGAGCTCGTCGAGCGCCTTCCCGACCGCTTCCGCGGCGTCTTCGAGCCCGCCCTCGAGCTCGGCGAGCTCGGCGCCGCCTTCCTCGACGGCCATTGCGTGCAGGGCCTCCGCATCTCCGAGCTGGGTGTCGAGGGAGCGAAGGTTCTCGACGTCGTCCCGGACCCGGCCGTACTCGGAGGTCACCTTCCGAGCGTGGTCGGCGTCGGCCCACAGGTCTGGCTCCGCGATCAGTTGCTCCAGCTCGGTGAGCCGCTCGACGGACTCGTCGAGCCTCAGGTACGCCTTGGCCGCGTCGAGACGGGCGCGAAGCGACGCCAGCACGTCGCCCAGATCAGGGCGCGGACCGTCGGGGTCGGCGTCGGTGACTCGAGCCATGATCGTTCAGCTCGCGCCGTGGCAGACCTTGAACTTGCGGCCGCTGCCACACCAGCAAGGCTCGTTGCGCCCGACCTTGGCCGGCGGCCCGCCGACGAGCCGGGTCCCCGTGGGCGAGATCGTCCCCGAGGGCGGGCGCTCTGGGCGTTGCCGCCGTTGCCGCCCTGCGACCCGGCAGCCTGCTGCTGAGGCCGCCCCGACTGGCCCGACGCACCTGCCGCGCCGGCCGTGCCGGCCTCGTGTGGCGGGCCGCCCCGGCCGCCCGGCTGCGCGGCCGGCGCCGTTTGCGGGCCCGTGCCGGAAGCACCGGCGAGCTCGGCAGCGGGTACCTGCGAGAGCTCGTCGAGGCCGGCGGCAGGGTCGTCAGCGGCCTGGAACGCCGCTTGTGCGAAGTCGGGATCGTCCGCCGGAGCCGCCATGACCTGGACGTGCATGACGTAGCGCAGGTAATCGTCGTCGATCGAGTCCATGAGCTTGCCGAACATCTCGAAGCCCTCGCGCTGCCAGGCGACGAGCGGGTCGGTCTGGGCTATGCCGCGGAGGTGGATACCTTCGTGCAGGTAGTCCATCTCGACGAGGTGCTCCCGCCAGCGTTGGTCGATGATCTGGATCAGGACGTTGCGCTCGACCTCGCGAGCCGTCTCGGCTCCACCGGGGAAGGTCGTCTCACGCTCGTCGTAGTAGCTGAGAGCCTCGGTGAGGACGCTCTCGGTGAGCTGTACCACGTCGGTCGCCGCTTCGAGGTCCGCCACCGTAAAGCGCGTCGGGTAGTACTGCGTCAGCTCGACCACCAGGCCGTCGAGGTCCCAGTCTTCGGGGAAGTTGCTCGGGCAATTGTTGGCGACGACGCGGTCGACCGTGCCCGTGAGCAGCTCCTCGGTGTGGGCCTTCAGGTCCTCGCCGTCGATTATCTGCAGCCGGCGGGCGTAGATCACCTTGCGCTGCTCGTTGCGGACCTCGTCGTACTTGAGCAGCTCCTTGCGGGTCTCGGCGTTGCGGCCCTCGACGGTGTGCTGGGCGCGCTCGATCGCCTTGGTGACCATGCGCGCCTCGATGGGCACGTCGTCGGGCAGGGCCCGGCCCATCACCCAGCTGACGGCCCCGGTCGCGAACAGCCGCATCAGCTCGTCCTCGAGCGAGAGGTAGAACCGGCTCTCACCAGGGTCCCCCTGACGGCCGGACCGGCCGCGGAGCTGGTTGTCGATGCGCCGGCTCTCGTGGCGCTCGCTCCCGAGGACATAGAGGCCGCCGAGGTTGCGCACCTCTTCTGCCTCGGCGGCGCAGTGCTGCCTGAACTTCTCCAGCAGCGACTCGTAGCGCTGGCGGCCCTCGTCGGTGTCGAGCTCCAGGCCGAGGGCGCGCACCTCGTCGCGGGCGAGGCCCTCGGGGTTGCCTCCGAGCACGATGTCCACGCCGCGTCCTGCCATGTTCGTGGCGACGGTGATGGCATGAAGGCGCCCCGCCTGGGCGACGATCATGGCCTCCTGGGTGTGGTGCTTGGCGTTCAGCACGTGGTGAGGGATGCCTTGTTTGTCCAGGAGCAGGGACAGCTCCTCGGACTTGGCCACCGACGCCGTGCCGACGAGCACGGGCTGGCCCAGCTCGTAGCGCTCCTTCAGGTCCTCGATGACCGCCTCGAACTTCGTCGCCTCGGACTTGAAGATGAGGTCCGCCTCGTCGTTGCGGACCATCGGCCGGTGCGTCGGGATCGGGACGACGTGCAGCTGGTAGGTCGAGGCGAACTCGGCCGCCTCGGTCTCCGCGGTCCCTGTCATGCCGGAGAGCTTCTCGTACATGCGGAAGTAGTTCTGGAGCGTGATCGTCGCCCAGGTGTGGTTCTCGTCTTGGATCTTGACCCGCTCTTTTGCCTCGACGGCCTGGTGGAGGCCGTCGGACCAGCGTCGGCCCTCCATGATGCGACCGGTGAACTCGTCGACGATCTTCACCTCGCCGTCGGCGACGAGGTAGTCCTTGTCCCTGTGGTAGAGCTCCTTGGCCTGCAGGGCCTTCTCGAGCTGGTGGACGTAGTTGACGGCGACCGAGTCGTAGAGGTTCTCCACGCCGAGCTGGCGCTCGACCTTGGCGATGCCGGCCTCGGTCGGCACGACGGTCCGCTTCTCCTCGTCGACCTCGTAGTCGCCGTCCCTGCGAAGGGTCCGCACGACGCTGGCGAACTGGTAGTAGAGCTTCGTCGAGTCGTTGGACGGCCCGGAGATGATGAGCGGCGTCCGGGCCTCGTCGATCAGGATCGAGTCGACCTCGTCGACGATCCCGTAGACGTGCCCGCGCTGCACCATGTGCTCGCGGCGCGAGGCCATGTGGTCGCGCAGGTAGTCGAAGCCCATCTCGGTGTTCGTGCCGTATGTGACGTCGGCCGCGTAGGCGGCCGCCTTGGCGGCGAAGTCGTCGACCTCGGGCGTGACGAGCCCGACGGTGAGCCCGAGGAATTGGTAGATCTGGCCCATCCATTCGGCGTCACGCCGGGCCAGGTAGTCGTTGACGGTTATGACGTGCACGCCCGCGCGAGGGAAGGGCATTCAAGTAGACGGGCAGGGTCGACACGAGCGTCTTTCCCTCACCGGTCTTCATCTCGGCGATCCACCCGAAGTGAAGCGCCATACCGCCCATGAGCTGGACGTCGAAATGACGCTGCCCGATCGTGCGGACCCCCGCCTCCCGTACGACGGCGAAGGCTTCCACCAACAGGTCGTTCAGGTCCTCGCCCTGTTCGAGCCGCTCGCGGAATTCGACCGTCTTGGCGGCTAGCCCGGCGTCGGTCAGGGCCTGCATCTCGGGCTCGAGCGCGTTGATCGAAGGCACGATTGCCTCCAGGCTGCGGACCTTCTTGCTTTCGCCCGCGCGAAGTACCTTCCCGAACACGCTCACGACGGACCATTGTAGGCCGCCGCCTCGACGACTCCCGATCGGGTCGGTGGCCTCCTGGTCCTGCGAGCGGCTTTCAGCCGGCGGACACGGGAATCCGCTGGCGCAGCCGGAGAGGTCGGCCGGCTTCGACCGAGACGAGCGAGCCGACGAGATGGTGCGGGGCGGCCCGCTCGATCCGGACCCCGACGAAGGTGCCGACGGCGATGGCGGCTGCGCCGGGCGGCGCGAAGTGGACGAGCTTGCCCTGTCCGGTCCTGGCGGAGAGCACGGCCGGGTCCTTTTTGGAGGGGCCCTCCACGATGGCCTCCTCGATCCTGCCCACCCGCGCCAGGTTGCGGGCGAGGGCGGACCGCTCGATCACCACCTTGAGCCGCTCGAACCGGTCGGCGATCTCTTCGGGCGGCACGAACGCCTCTTTCATTTCTGCGGCGCGCGTGCCGGGCCTCGGCGAGAAGATGAAGGTGAAGGCGCTGTCATAAGCCGCCTCTGCCGCCACTTCCAAAGTGCGGCGAAGTCCTCCTCGGTCTCACCCGGGAAGCCGACGATGATGTCGGTCGTAACGGCAAGGTCAGCGATCGCCCCCCTCGCCTCCTCGAGAAGGCCGAGGTAGCGCTCGGCGGTGTAACCCCGGCGCATGGCGGCAAGGACCCGGTCGCTGCCCGACTGCAGGGGGAGATGGAGCTGATCGCAGACGGTGGGCGTCTCGGCCATGGCGGCGATCGTCTCGGGCCGGAGGTCCTTCGGATGCGGACTCGTGAACCGCACGCGGCGGATGCCGGGCACCGCCCCGAGCGCCCGGAGCAGGTCGGCGAACAGCGGGCGCGGCCGCGATGCGCCCTCGCCCACCCATCGCTCCCCGGCGAGGCAGGCCAGCTCGCCTTGATCGGCGCCCGATCCCCGCCACTTCGTCGTCAGGTCCCGGCCGTAGGAGTTGACGTTCTGGCCGAGCAGGGTGATCTCGACCGTCCCTTTGGCCGCGAGCGCCTCGAGCTCCGCCACGAGCTCGCCGAAGGGCCGGCTGACCTCCGGGCCCCGGACCTCGGGGACGATGCAAAAGGCGCAGGAGTTGTTGCAGCCGACCTGGATCGTCACCCAGGCGGCGTAGGGCTGGCCGTGGCGGACCGCCATCGCGCCGGGGAAGTCTGTGGGTCCTCCGGGCCGGGGCGTCCAGCACCTCGAACACCGGCCCTCCCCCTCGTCGCGCCTTGTCCAACAGCAAACCGACGCGGCCGACGTTGTGGGTCCCGAAGACGGCGTCGAGAAACGGCGCCCGTTCCAACAACGTCTCGCGGTCCTTCTGGGCGAGGCAGCCGCCGACGGCGATCTGCATGCCGGGTCTCTGCTCTTGGACCGACTTCAGATGGCCGAGGTGCCCGTACAGCTTGTCGTCGGCGTTCTGGCGGATGCAGCACGTGTTGAGCACGACGACGTCCGCCTCGTCGAGGACCTCGGTACGCGTCAATCCCTCCGCGGCGAGCACCGACGCGATGCGTTCGGAGTCGTGCTCGTTCATCTGGCACCCGAAGGTGCGAACGAGGAATCTGCGCGCTTCGGCCACCGAAGAAGGTTAGGCGCGGCCGGGGCCGCCAGGTTCGCTCGGAGCTGGCAGGTTCGCCCGGAGCCCGGCAGGTTCGCCCGGGGCCGGCGGGTTCGCCCGGGCCGCAGGTTCGGGGCCGGCGGGCCCGGTGCGGAACCGGCGGATTACCGGGGCGCCGTAGGATTCGGCGCGGAGGCGGCGTTGGACCGAGATCAGCTGATTTCACTCCTCAGGGCCCACCGGGACGCGCTCGCCGCCCAGCTCACGGAGCTGGCCGAGCCTGTGCGTGCTCCAGGTGTCCAGATGCAGTTCGGCAAACGGGCCGGCGACCACACCGCGGACGCTGTCCTGCAGATGACGCGGACCATCTCGGCCGGACAACTAGCGCAGGTCGCGGCGACATCGACCGGGCCCTTGACAAGATCGAAGAGCACACGTACGGGCCCTGCGACGAGTGCAAGGGCCCGATCGCCCCGGACGGCTGGAGGCGCTCCCATGGGCGACGCGGTGTGTCGGCTGCCAGGGCCACCCAAAGCCATCAGACAAAGCTGAGGTCAGGGCACCGAGGCAGGCCGGACTAGCCCATGCGGGCGTCGAGCGAGGTGCCGAAGCGTTCCGCAACGGCCTGCTTCAGCCCGTGCGGCCAACTGTCCGGCCACGGCATCTGCGGCCGAGACGAGTTGCCGTTGTGCCTGCCCGTCACCGGCGAAGGCGCTGAGACGCACAGCTCCGGCTCCAGATTCGCCATCCCCAAGATGGCGCCCGCGCAGTCGGAGCGCCCCCGCGAACAGAACCAGGTTCGCCGAGCCCGTGTAGAGCCACCCGGGGAAGGACGCGATCTCGTCGTAAAGACGCCGAACGTCCCCGCTCGAGTCCTTGAAGCCCGCCACGGGCAGCTCGCCAAGATCGCCACGGGAACTCCCGGTAGGACTAGCGCCGGGAAGTGGTAGGCGAGCACGCGCACTGCGCCGGCTGCCTCGGAGACGACCTCGTAGTACCTGCGGGCGTCGGGCTCTGCTGCGGCGAGAGCGCCAGCACTGCGTCGGCACCGGCCTCGACGACGATCCGCGTCAGTCGAGCTGCCTGCGCGAGCCGAAGGCGCGCCCGAGCCCGCGAGCACGACGACCTCTGAGCGGCAAGGCGGCCCTCACCGCACCGACGAGGAGGGCCCTTTCCTCGGCCTCGAGCGAAGCCGCCTCCCCGTTGGAGCCGGCGACGAGCACGGCCGCTGACGCCGAGATCCGCGAGCCGGGCTCGCGAGCTCGGCCGTGGCGCCGGTGTCGACGGCTCGGGAGGAGTCGAAGATGGTAAGCAGCGCCACGCCGACCCCGGAGAAGATCGGGGAGCTCATTTCGCACCCCGCTCGGGAGCAGGGGCGAAACCCTGCCGCAGCGTGTTCTCCGTCACGACTCTCGGCCGCACGAATTGGAGCAGGTAGTCGGGCCCTCCCGCTTTCGAGCCGATCCCCGACATGCCGTGGCCCCCGAACGGCTGCCGGCCGACGACGGCCCCGGTGATCGCCCGGTTCACGTATATGTTGCCTCCCCTCAGGTCCCTCGAGGCCCGCTCGATGTGCGAAGGCGAACGTGACATATCCCGGCCGTCAGAGCGAAATCGGTCTGGTTGGCGAGCTCGAGTGCCTGCTCGAAATGCTCGAGCCGGCATCACCGCCGCCACGGGGCCGAAGATCTCCTCGGTGACGAGGCGGCGAGCCCGGAGCTGACCCCGTCGACGATGGTCGGTCCAACGAAATAGCCCGTGGCGGGCAGCTCGTCGCGTCCGAGCACGACGCGGCCGAACTGCTCGGCACAGTCCTGCCAGCCACGGATGCGCTTCACGGAGTCCTCGTCGATGACGGGGCCGAGCTCGACGCCTTGCTCGCAGGGCGGCCCGATCGCCAAAGACGCGTGCCGCCTCCACGAAGCGCTCCAGGAACAGATCGTGCACGCCACCCACCGTGATGATGCGGGATGCGGCCGAGCAGCGTTGACCGGCGAATCCGAACACCGAGCGGATGGCGGCCGGGACGGCCTCGTCGAGATCGGCGTCGGAGTCGACGATGAGGGCGTTCTTGCCGCCGAGCTCGGCGATGACACGGCGGATCTCGCGCTGGCCCGCGCCCGTACGGCCCGCGGCCTCGACGATGCCGAGCCCGACAGGCTTGGACCCGGTGAAGGCGACGAGGCTGACGTCGGGGTGAGCTCACGAGGTGGGCGCCGATCTCCTCGCCGAGGCCCGGGAGGAACGAAAGCACACCTTCTCGAAGTCCGGCCTCGGCGAAGCGCCCGGACGAGCAGGGCAGCGGTCGCAGGCGTCTGTTCGGCCGGTTTCAGGACGACCGTGTTGCCGGTGACGAGGGCGGCGCTGACCATGCCGGTGGCAATCGCGAGAGGGAAGTTCCACGGAGAGATCACGGCGGCGACCCCGCGCCCGTGATAGCTGAGCCGGTTGATCTCGCCGGGCGGCGACTGGACCTCGCCGCCCTCGGCGAGGCGGAGCCCTTCCCGTCCGTAGTACTCGAGGAAGTCGATCGCCTCGGCCACGTCCGCGTCGGCGTCGTCCCAGCACTTGCCGGCCTCGAAGACCTCGAGGGCGGCGAGCCTCGAGCTTTCGGTGGCGCAGCCACTCGGCGCTCCGGAAGAGCACGCTCCGCCCGATCCGCCATCGCGGCGCCGGCTCCAGGCTTCGAAGGCCGACGCCGCGGTCCTCGACCGCCCGGTCGGCCTTGGGCACACCGCAGCAGTCGGCAACGGCGACGACCCTCGACGGCTCGGCCGGATCGACCGAGACGATCGTCCGTTGCGTTCGGACCTCGATGGCCACCGATCAGGCCGTGAACACCTCCCCCCCGAGCGAGCCCCGCACTGTGGCGATAGCGGCGCTCATCAGGCCGGGTGCCTCCGGCGCGAACCACCTGACCAGAGGCTCGGGCGCATACGGCTGCGGTTGGCGCGCATCGGTCAGTGAGGCCGCCCGACGACAGCCGGGCTGCAGCCCGGTCGCCGGGATCGGCATCGAGATCAGCATTCGGGGCCGCGACCAGCGAGGAGAGCTCTTTGTGCTCGGCGAAACGAAGGCGCACGAAGCTCTCATTCGAGGTGTTCTCGAGCAGGCGGCGGACGAGGTAGGCCATGCCCGGCACGAGCTCACCCATGGGCGAGTAGACCCGCAAGCGGAAGCCGAGCTGGCGGAACGCCTCGTGCACGGGCTCTGCCATGCCCCAGAGCAGCTGGATCTCGTAGCCGTTGTCCGGGTATCCCCGCCGCACGGGCCGCGGCGATCGCGTAGGCGAGCGATCGGAGGTTGTGCGA
The DNA here is from genome assembly GCA_963804265.1 of uncultured Acidimicrobiaceae bacterium. GTDB lineage: Bacteria > Actinomycetota > Acidimicrobiia > Acidimicrobiales > Bog-793 > Fen-455. The sequence continues at coordinate 54,118 of CAWDPZ010000056.1, read as the reverse complement.
GCCGAACGCCGCCCGCACATGACCGTGGTGGGAGTGAACGAGGCCGCACACATCTCTCGAAGTTCGCGTCCGTCTCGGCCTTTTTTCTCATAGACCGGCACTGGCCAAGAGGCCGCCTGCGCCGACGACGGTCTCGGTGTCCCAGTAGGCGCCCTTCACGAGCCGGATGCCCAAGGGCACCTCGCGGTGGGCGCGCCCAGTTACACAAGGAAATGAGATCCTCGTAGCTGTCACGCAGATAGGTCTGGACCACGATCCCCGCCTGGAGCCGGGCAAGCTCCGGACGGCTCGAGCAGCTCGCGCACGAGCCTGTGCGTGACGTGCTTGACCTCGTAGCGCTCGAGGTCGAACCACACCTGCGCGCCCTCGGCCGCGGCCGCGCTGCAGGATCGGCATCAGACGTTCGGCGGCCGAGGAAACCCCGGCATGGCGGTAAGGGCGGCGAAGTCCGGGGCGAGGGCGGTCGGCTTTATCGCGACCGCGACCCGGCCGAGGGCCCCGAGGTCGTCCCGCTCGAGGACTTCGTTCGCCGGCCATGTGTGGCTGGCTGCGATCAGCACGGTGACGAGGTCGGCGAGGCTGGCGGCATACCCGTCGGCTTCGGCCTGCGAATGGGTGTGCTCTCCGAACAGGTCGACCGTGGCGGCCCGGCCCCGCCGCCAAAGGTCCCCGAGCCTGGCGGCCGCAGCCGGGGCGTCCGTGGCGACGATGAACTGGGTCGCCATCTTGGCGACCTCCCGACGGGCGATCCTGGCTACGAGCTTGCGGCCCCCCGGGAACCCGCCCGGACTGGGTCAGACCCCAGTCGAGAGAGTCCTGGCAGGACCCCGCCGCCGAAGTACTCCTCGGCGTGGCGGTACAGGTCGGCGTCGTCGGACATCGCCGGCAGGGCGTCGACGAAACGGAAGAGCTGGGTCCGAAGGCCGCGTTCGCCATCGCCCGGCGCATGAGCCACTCGGTCCCTGGGGTGATCCCGGACGGCCCGGTCTCGGTGTCGCCGACGAGCTCGGCGATGCGGCCGACAAGGTCGCGCACCTCGCGCTCGGGGGGGCAGACACCGGGTCCTGGTCCTTCAGACGTCGCTTTGACACTTGTTCCGAGGCTACCCGGCGTTCGGCGCACGGGTGGTGCCGGGGCGCCTGTCGGCACGCGGAGGAACACCGGGTTCAGGCCACGGCACGGACAGCCCGCCTGCGGGGGACCACGTCCCCCGCAGGCACAACTGTCAAGTGATCGTCTCGAGCGCTACTTGATCGTGTAGCTGTATGGCAGCCCGGCGAGCTCGTCCCCGGAAAGCTGACCGTAAGGGGAGATGCCGCCGACGGCGTCGTCCACATACAGCGTGCCGTTCACCGTCGTGCCTTTCTGCCCGGACGGGGTGATGGTCACGTCGATGACGACCGTCTGGCCGGGGTTGATGGTCACCGGGGCGAACGCGCCGAAGGCCCCGACGTTGTCCGAGAGGGCGTAGAACAGGTCGCCGTCGGTGAGCTCACGGCAGTGTCGAAGCCCTTGGTCTGGACGGTCATGTTGACCGTGGCCGATCCCGTCGGCGCCGGCCCGGAGTACGGACCGCACTCGGTCGGCCCGGCGAGCCACTCACCCGAGGTGACCGAACCGCCGGACGGGCTGTAGTTGGCCGACTCCGAGGTGCTGCACAAAGGCCCCGGGCCGCTGGCGGCGCTCGCGAGGTCCGGGTCGCCCGGGTAGGGCTCGTAGTCGAACATCGCCGGGAGGCTCGAGGTCTGCGCGAGCGAGACGCTGGAGGTCTCGGTCGGCACGAACCAGGTCGGGAAGTAGCTGACCATAGGCAGCGCCACGGCGTTGGGGTAAAGCGCCGGAAGCGTGAGGCTGGTCCTGGCATCAAAGCGCGGATCGACAAAGAAGGCCTCCGGTGCCACCCCGTTGTTCGTGACCGAGACGGGGACCGTGACCGGAGTGCCAGCCGCCAGATGGGTGCCGGCGCTGTCGGGGAGCCCCGAGGCCGAGACGCTCACCGAGTTGAACTCGATGTCGCCTGTGAACGGCTGTGAGACCTCGTCGCCGACTATCGGCTCGGCGAAGTCGACGATCAGGGTCCAGGTACCGGGCACAGGGTCCAGGGTCCAGGCCGTGAGCGTCGTGCCGGCGTTCTCGCCGTATCCGAGCGTGTCGCCGTCCGGGCTGACCAGGTAGGCGCCGACCGGGTCGGCCGGGTCGTTGGTGAGGGCCACGTTGGCGGTGATGTCCCTCACCCGAGGTGTGACGCGGAACTCGTAGTAGTTCACCTGGCCCTCTCCGGGCGGACGACCGTTACCTCCGGTCAGCACCCCGTTGAATGTCCCGACGCCGCCGGACACCGGCACGAGGCTGCGCAGCGTGACGGGGATCGAGCTGCTGGTGCCGCTCTGGTCCGAGGTCACCACGAACGAGCCCTGGGCGTCGCCCGGCGACGAGGGAGTCGTCGCGCTCGAGCCAGACCGTCTGGCTCTGGCCGGGGTGCAGGACGAGGAAGGGCGGCCAAGCCGAGCCGAAGGGAACGAACTTCTGCGTCGACACCTGCCAGGGGATCGTCCCGTTGGTCCCGTTGGCCGTGGCGACGTCACCGAATATGACGCCTGTCCAGGTTCCCGGGGCTGGGTCGATGACGTCCACGTTGCCGTAGTTGCCGACACCCTGCGGCAGGCTGTGGGCGGCCAGCCGGCCGGCCGGGTCGATCAGGATCAGCCGCACCCTGGCGTTGTTGCCCAGGCTCGGGTCGGCGGGGTAGGCGATCGAGGCGTCGAGGCGGTCCTGTCCCGGCGAGACGTGGAACTGGATCGTCGCGTAGTTGTTCAGGACCCCTGCGTAGTTGACGAACTGCGGGCTCGTCGCGTCGTTGAGGGTGACGGTGCCGCTCTGCACGTTCTCGTTCTGGCCGAAGGTGCGGCCCCGGACCGTGACGACCTGGGTGTGCTGGCCCGTGTTGGTTATCGAGACCGGCCAGGTCCGCGAAGTGCCCGGGTTGCCGACGGCGCTCAGCTGGTCGGCCGACTTGAGGAGCGTCTCGCCGGTGCGGTCCGGCGACCCGTCGTTGGTCGATATCGACTCAGCCATCTTCACGGCCGCGTAGCTGTCGAGGAGTCCGGCTCCCTGCTCGGTGGCCGGAGCACCGAGATCCGTGGCCGTGCTGACGAGAATCGACTTGACGAGCGCCGGGGCAGGCGTGGAGCCGAAGTGCGTCAGCCGGTACGCCTGGATGACGAGTGCCGCGGCACCGGCGACAAAGGGTGAGGACTCGCTCGTGCCGCCGCTCTCCTCGACATCCGAGGGTGCGCCCGTGAAGTTCGTGCACTCTGAGTAGATGGCCACGTCCGTGCTGCAGGAGGCGAAGCTCAGGTCACCGGGGGCGACGAGGTTGACCGTCTGGCCGGTCTCGTCGAAGCCGCCGGAGCTCAACGAGCTGATGTTGTTGCTCAGCCAGCCCTTGGTGGCGAAGTAGCGGGCGGCCGCGTAGTTCGTCTGAGCATAGAAACGGAAGTCGGTCGAGCCGCCGACGGAGATCACGTTCGGGTCGGTCGACGGCGAGCCGATCGTGTTGGTCGACCCGGCGTCGCCGCTCGACACGCTCACGACGACTCCGGCGGCCACGGCTGCGTCGTTGAACTGCTTGGTGGCATCCAGTGCGGTGACGTCGGGAATGTTGTTCGACCCGAAGGACTCGTTGATCACATTGACGTGATCGGTCTCGACGGCGTAGTTGATCGCCTCGAGGAAATTCGACTCGGTCGTGTCCTCGCTGTAGCCGAACACGTCGAGGCCGACGAGGCTCGCTCCCGGCGCCACGCCCTCGATGCGGATGTTGCAGGCGGACGGGTCGGGCTGCGCCGAGAAGTTCTGCACGTTGTACACGTGGATGCCCTGGCCGGCGATCGTGTTGGCGTCGAGGAAGGCCTCGTCGCCTCCCGTCAGCTGACCCGGTCCGTCGCCGCTGAAGTCCTGGTAGTCACTGAACACCGAGGTGCCGTCGGGTCGGATGAAGTTCACGTTCTGGGTGTCGACGCCGTCGGCGATCCAGGCGACCTTCACGCCTGCGCCGGTTATGCCGAGCGACCGGGCGGTCTTGGCCGACGGGTCGGCCGAGTCCGTGTTCGTCAGCGCCAAGCCCTCGGGGTCCAGCTGCACCTGGCCTTTGGGGCCGCAGGCTCCTGGGATGACGTTCGGCGTGACCGACACGACGTGGGCGCGCGAGGACTTCGCCACCGCTTTTGCGCTCAGCGCCTTCGAGGCGCTCGGCCGCGACAGGCGACGCCGCGCTGTGGATGACCACGTCGGGGATGACCTTGGCCACGGCCGGGTCTGCCTTCAACCAGGCCGCCTCCCCGGACGAGACCGTTGCCGCAAAAGAGTCGACGAGCCGGTAGGTCTTTATGTGCGTCGCGTGGACTTCGCGGAGCTCGCTCATCAAGGGGGCCTGAGAGGCGGCGATGGCGTGCGAGCGAATGAGCGGCCGCCCTGCTGCCGACGTGGGCGGCAGGTAGCTGGCTCTTCAGGATCACGATGACGTGGCGGTTCACGTTCCTCGACAGCTGGGCGGCCAGCGCGGCGGTCATCGGCCGTTGCGCCACGGTTGCGGCCCTCGGGGCCCCTGTAGCAGCCCCGACAGGTGCCGATTGAGTCATAACCAGGGCCGGTACCGCCAAAGCGGCGGCGAAGAGGGAAACCCCCAGTCTCTTGCCGTGCAGCCTCCATACCCCGGTTCGCACGATTCCTCGCATGACCATCTCCCCTTGAAAGGGCGGTCGGGTTCGCCGCCAGGCGGCCGCTCCCCGAGAACGCCGGCTCAGAACTGCCCACGCTACTGCACTTCGGTGGCAACCGATACAGGAGCGATGCGCGAGACCTGCTCAGAGGGGGTCTCCTACAGGTGCAGCCCGCATTCGGTCTTGTCGGTGCCGGCCCATCGTCCCTCTCGCGGGTGCTTGCCCTCCGGCACGGGCACGGTCGTCGGAGCGCACCCGATCGAGATGTAGCCGACGTAGTTGAGAGGGTGCCGGGGCAGGTCGTGGGCCGCCACGTAATCGTCCACGTCGTCATCGTCCCAGGCCGCGACCGGGTTGACCTTCACCATGGCGCGGCCTGGGTCCCAGGCGATCACGGGCGCCTCGGCACGCTCAGGCGTGTCGACCCTCTTCAAGCCCGTTATCCAGGCGCCGCGCCCCTGGAGCGCCTTGCCGAGGGGGACCACCTTGCGCAGCTCGCAGCAGCGGCTCGAGCCACAGGGGAACTCGTCGGGTCCCACCTCGGGATGCGTGACGAGAAGGTTGAGGTCGTAACGGCGGCGCAGGCGCTCGACATAGGCGAGCGTCTCGGGGAAATGGAACTCGGTGTCGAGGAAGACCACCTCCATGGAGGGATCGACGGACACTGCCATGTCGACCAACGCCGCGTCCTGGAACGAGGCCGCGAGGGCGACATTTCCCTCGAAACGGTCCACCGCCCACTTGATGATCTCCACCGGATCGGCGCCCTCGAGGCGAGCCGAAGCTTCCGCGAGCTCTGCCAGCAGCTCAGCGGACGGTACTTTTCCAGCGGACGGTTCGTGGCCAGCTGGCGGTCTGGCCAGCTGGCCCTCCTGGCCAGCTGACGCCTCCTGGGCAGTCGACTCGAGCGTCATTTGCTCCGTTTCCCTTTCTGGGGCCGCGACACGGTTCGCGGTCAGTCACCAAAACTACCGCCCCGGCACGTTGTGCCCGCCGATGCGCCCTGCCACGGGCGCTGAGCACCGAGGATGTGACGTTCGGCCCTTCCAGCCCTTGGGCAAAGCGAGTTACCTGGACTGAGCCGAGTGAAACGAGGAGATCATGTCGAGCCCGGGCCGATCCGGTCTGAGTGACCTGCCGGACGTGCTGGCGTCGGCGCGAAGCCGTGAGCTGCTCGACTGCGCCGCGGTCAACAAGGACACCGCCTTCGCCGAGGACGAGCGTGCCGCCCTCGGCCTTCGGGGCCTGTTGCCCTGGCGCATCACCACCATCGAGGAACAGGTAGCCCTGGAGCTCGAGCACCTCCGCCGCAAGGGAGACGACCTCGAGAAGTACATCGGTCTCGCCGCGCTGCAGAACAGGAACGAGACCCTCTTCTACCGCCTCCTCGTCGACCACCTCGAGGAGCTCGCCCCGATCATCTACACCCCGACGGTGGGGCGCGCCTGCCGGGAGTACAGCCACGTCTTCCGCCGGCCCCGGGGCATCTGGATCACGCCCGACGACGTCGAGCGCATTCCGGAGCTGCTCCGAAATGCCGGCCAGCCCGGCGTCCGCCTGATCGTCGCCACCGACAACGAGCGCATACTCGGCCTGGGCGATCAGGGAGCCGGAGGCATGGGCATCCCCATCGGCAAGCTCGCCCTCTACGTAGCCGGCGCCGGCATCCACCCGCAGCTGACCCTGCCGATCTCCCTCGACTGCGGCACCGACAACGAGGAGCTCCTCCACGACCCGCTCTACCTCGGCTACCAGCAGCGCCGCCTTCGCGGCGACGCTTATTACGCCTTCGTCGACCGGTTCGTGGAGGCGGTCAAGGAGGTCTACCCCGACGCGCTGTTGCAGTGGGAGGACTTCAAGCAGCACAACGCCATCCGGCTGCTCGACCACTACCGCCACCGCCTGCCCTGCTTCAACGACGACATTCAGGGAACCGCCGGGGTCGTCTGCGGCGGCATCCTCGCCGCCCTGCGGCATCGGGGCGAGAAGCTTTCCGACCAGCGCATGGTTCTCCTCGGAGCAGGGGCGGCGGGCATCGGCATCGCGAGGCTCCTCCAGTCGATCATCCGCTCCGAGGGCGCGACCGAGGACGAGACACGCCGTACCGTCGCCATGCTCGACTCTCAGGGCCTGCTCTACGAGGGTCGCGACGGGATGCAGGACGACAAGCTTCCCTTCGCCCTCACCGCAGAGGACCTGAGCGGTTTCGGCTTCGAGCCCGGGGGCAGCTACGACCTCGAGACCGTCGTCCGCCACGTAGCGCCGACCATCCTCATCGGGACGAGCGGAAAGCCGGGGGCCTTCACGCAAGCCGCGGTGAGGCAGATGGCGGCGCGTGCCACCGAGGCCGATCGTCCTCCCGCTCTCCAACCCGACGGCCAACTCCGAGGCCACTCCCGCCGACGTGCTCGAGTGGAGCGACGGCCGCGCCGTCGTGGCCACCGGGAGCCCGTTCGACCCCGTCGAGCTCGACGGCCGCACCCATGTGCCGGGGCAGGCGAACAACGTCTTCGTCTTCCCAGGCGTCGGGCTCGGCGCCTTGGCGGGGCGCGCATGGGAGATCACCGACCGCATGTTCCTCGTGGCAGCCACCACGCTGGCGGCCCTGGTCCCGGCAGAGCGCATCGAGCAGGGAGCGATCTACCCGCGCCTCACGGACCTTCGGCATATCTCGCGGGAGATCGCCCTCGCCGTCGCCCACGAGGCCAGAGACGGAAAAGTTGCCCCGATGGCGACAGACGACGAGATCGAGGCGGCCGTCGATGCGTGCATCTGGTCTCCGGAGTACGAGTACCTCGGCCCCAAGTCCTGACCGGCGCCGTTCACCGGCGCCGCCCTGCGTGCCTCAGCTGACGTAGCGCCCGAGCAGACTGCGGTCGGCAGGGCTGAGCCGGTCGGCGATGTCGCCGGCCTGATGCCAGTAGGGGTAGCGCAGCGGCGCGGCGCTGACGGCGTCGAGCCGCGCCATCTCCTCGGCGGAGAGCTCGAGCTCGGCGGCGGCCAGGTCGTCGGCGAGCTGGGTCTCGTTGCGCGCGCCGCATATCACGGACGTGACGGCCGGCTTGGCCAGCAGGTAGGCAAGGGCGACCCGGGCTCCGGAGACGCCACGCGCCGAGGCGATCTCGACGAGCACCTCGATCGTGTCATAGAGCCTGTCCTCGTCGTCGATCGGCGGCTCGTGCCACTCGCTGCTCAGTTGGCGGCTGCCTTCGGCCCCGACCGGCTCCGCTGCGCCGGAACTTGCCGGAGAGCAGGCCGCCCGCGATCGGGCTCCAGACGAGGATCCCGAGACCCTGGTCTATCGCCACAGGCACGAGCTCGGCTTCGGCGTCACGCGACTGCAAGGAGTAGTAGATCTGCTGGGAGACGAAGTGCTCCAAGCCGGCTCGGTCGGAGACCCAGAGGGACTTCATCAGGTGCCAGGCGGAGAAGTTCGACGAACCGACGTAGCGGACCTTGCCCGATCGGACGAGCGAGTCCAGGGCGCTCATGGTCTCCTCGAGCCTGGTCTGGCCGTCCCACCCGTGCACCTGGTATAGGTCGATGTGGTCGGTGCCCAGCCGGCGCAGGCTCGCCTCGGCCGAGCGGAGGATATGGTGGCGCGACAGCCCTGCGTCGTTGGGGCCTTCGCCCATCGGCAGCCTCACCTTCGTGGCGATGAGCACCTCGTCTCGGTCCTTGCCGAGGGCCCGACCGAGATACTCCTCAGACACTCCGTTCGAGTACATGTCGGCCGTGTCGAACAGATTGACCCCGGCGTCGCGGGCAAGGCGGACCTGCCTGCTGGCCCCCTCGGCGTCGATGTGGCCGACAGGGCTGGACCATCCCGTCGCACCGAAGCCCATCGTGCCGAGCGTGATCGTCGAGACGCGCAGACCGCAATTACCTAGCTGGCGATATTCCATGACGGCCAACGTAGGGCGCGGCCACCCGCCTTCGGCGTGGTCTCCACGGCGGCGGGCACCATCCCCCGCTCAGGCTCCGAGATCGGGCATAGGCAGGCGACCCGACGGTTGTCAGGCCGGGGACTCGGTTCAGGCCGGGGACTCGGTCAGGATGCTCGTTCCGGAGTACTCGGGCACGACTCTGTGGTAATCGCCGTCGAACAGCGGCGAGGTGACGAGGAAGTCGGCCGTCACGCGGTTGCATGCGACCGGGATGTTCCACACGACCGCGATGCGCAGGAGGGCCTTCACATCAGGGTCGTGCGGCTGGGGCTCGAGCGGGTCCCAGAAGAAGAGCAGCAGGTCTATCTGTCCTTCGGAGATCTTCGCCCCGAGCTGAAGGTCACCCCCCAGCGGTCCGCTGTGAAAGCGCTCTATCGGGACGTGGAGCTCGCCTTTCAAGCCCTCCTCGAGCGCGGCGGCGGTGGCGCTGGTGGCAAGCAGCCGATGATGGGAAAGGGCTTCGCTGTTGAAGCGCGCCCAATCGACGAGATCCCACTTCTTGTTGTCATGGGCCACGAGCGCGATGCGCATCGGGGCTGCCGAAGAGGGCCGCGTTCGTTTAGTCGGATAGGCGTAGACCGGGGAGTCTGTCACACAACCGTTATAGCGGCCCCCGGCCCCTGATCGAGCGGGACTTGGCTCATCAGCGATTAATTCCGCGTGAACTCCGGATGAAAGCTCGCCGCGTCCAAACCGGCCGCAATAGGCCGCGAAAGCCGGCCGACCCTGCGCCATGACGACGTGCGACATGAGCGGGACGGCGTTCGCGGCCGGTCCGCAGTGTGCCCCCGGTGGGGACTTTCGCCTCTGTCAGCCGCAAGTCCAGCTGCGGACAATCAGAGGCAGAAGCTCAAAAGCGGGCCGCCCCGGGGGCCTCAGAGATCAACTCCGGGAGGTTCCGGTCCACTAGCGATCGGAGGGAACAATGATCGCCGCAATGTCGAGCACGACGGCAGGTTTGATCGGTGTGGCGCTGTTGTTGGCAGCCTTCGCGGTCGGCCTGATCGTCGGACCCAAGTGGTGGCACTGGGGGTCGTTCGTCGTCTTGACGCTCGTGCTGTTCATTCCGTTGATGATGGCCTTCTTCATTCCCCTGCCCATCGTCGTCATCCTCAACGTCGCCATAAGTCACGCCGTCTGGCAGAACAAGCACGGCGCGCCGGACGCGAAAGGCGTGCCCGCCCAAGGCTGAGACACCGGCGCGACGGCCGGGCTAACCGGCCCCGCCGTGCACCTCTTGCAGGCTGACCACGGACATGCCGTGCCGCTTCCAGTCCGCCATGCCGGCTGCGGCTGCCCGCGCGGCGGCGACGGTTGTCAGGCATGGCACCTGATGGAGCAGAGCGGTGGACCGGATACGGGCGCCATCGGCTCGTGGTCCCTGACCGCGAGGCGTGTTGACGACCAGCTGCACCCGGCCCGAGGAGATCAGCTCCACGGCGTCCGCGGCGCCGTGCTCGCCGACCTTGGCAGCCACCGTCTTGACGGGCAGCCCGTTCGACTCCAGGTACGCAGCCGTGCCCGATGTCGCCGAGATCTCGTAACCGAGCTCGGCGAAGGCACGGGCCGCGCCCAGGCCCGCCGGCTTGTCGCGGTCCGCCAGGGACATGAAGACGGTTCCCTCCAAGGGCAACCGGCTACCCGGCGGCGATCTGGCTCTTCGCAAACGCCAGCCCGAATGTCGCGCCGATCCCCATCACCTCACCCGTCGAGCGCATCTCGGGACCGAGCACGGTGTCGACGCCCGGGAACCGGCCGAAAGGCAGCACAGCCTCTTTGACGCAGACCCAAGGCCCTGTCGCCGGCGGCCGCAACAGCCCTTCCTCCCTCAGCTGGGCCAGTGTCGCCCCTGCGATCAGGCGGGCTGCCACCTTCGCGACAGGCACACCTGTCGCCTTGGCCACGAAGGGCACGGTGCGGCTGGCACGTGGATTGGCCTCCAGCACGTAGCAGACCTTGTCCTTCACCGCGAACTGGACGTTGAGGAGGCCGACGACCTCGAGGGCCTCGGCGATGGCCCGGGTGTGCTGCTCGAGTGTCGCTATCAGCTCCGGGGCGATGGTCTGGGGCGGCAGGGCGCACGCCGAGTCGCCCGAGTGCACGCCGGCCTCTTCGACGTGCTCCATCACGCCCGCCACGAGCACCTCGCCGGAGGTGTCGCGCAAGGCGTCGACGTCCACCTCGATCGCGTCCTCGAGGAACCGGTCCACGAGCACCGGGCGCTGCGCCGAGACGCCGCCTTCCCTCCTCAACGAGCCCGACATCGCCTGCAAGGCGAGCCCGAGGCGCTCGTCGTCGAAGACGATCTCCATCGCTCGTCCCCCCAGCACGTAGCTGGGCCTGACGAGCACGGGATAGCCGACCCGTGCTGCGACTTCGAGCGCCTCGCTCACCGTCGCGGCCGTGCCGCCCGGAGGCTGGGGGATGGCGAGCCGCTCGCAGAGCGCGTTCCACTGCTCGCGATCCTCCGCCAGGTCGATCGAGGCGGGCGAGGTGCCGAGCACGAGACCGGGGTCGATCCCATGGGCGAGCTTGAGCGGGGTCTGGCCGCCGAGAGAGACGATCACGCCGGCCAGGGGCGCCGGCTTTGTCAAGGGGCCGCCGGATCCGGCGTCGAGCTCGGCGTCGATCACGTTCGCCACGTCCTCGCTCGTGAGCGGCTCGAAGTAGAGGCGGTCCGAGGTGTCGTAGTCGGTGGAGACCGTCTCGGGATTGCAGTTGACCATGATGGTCTCGTAGCCGGCCTCTCGAAGCGCCATCGACGCGTGCACACAGCAGTAGTCGAACTCGACCCCCTGGCCTATGCGGTTCGGCCCCGACCCGAGGATCACGACGCGGGGCCGGTCGCTCGTTCGCACCTCGTCCTCGTCCTCGTAGGTCGCGTAGTGGTACGGGGTGCTGGCCGCGAACTCCGCACCGCAGGTGTCGACGGTCTTGAACGTCGCCCGTACCCCCGCGCCGCGCCGGGCGGCGCGGACCTCGGCCTCGTCGACCGCCCCGGCGCCCTTCGGCGAGGCAGCCTTGTCGAACAGGTAGGCGATCTGGGCGTCGGAGAACCCGAGACGCTTCACCTCCCGCCAGGTCCTCCGGTCGAACGCGCTCCCCACCTTCTCGCCGCCGCTCGCAAGCTCCTCGATCCGCCGCCGAGCCGAGGTGATCCGCTGCAGCTGGTCGACGAACCACGGGTCGACGCCGGTCGCCCGGGCGAGCGCGTCGGGAGTCACGCCCCGGCGGAGGGCCGCCTCCATCTGAAAGACCCTCTCCGGAGTCGGCTGGCACGCCTTTTCGACGAGGCTGTCGTCATCCAGCAGGTCGTAGGCCGCTTCACCCGGATCCGCGTTGAGACCCGCCCGACCCTGCTCGAGCGAGCGAAGCGCCTTTTGCAACGACTCGGGGAACGTACGGCCGATCGCCATCACCTCACCCACCGACTGCATGCGGGTGCCCAGCCTGTCGACGCTCCCGGGCAGTTTCTCGAAGGCCCACCGCGGGACCTTGGTCACCACGTAGTCGATCGTGGGCTCGAAGCTCGCCGGGGTGGCACCGGTGATGTCGTTTCGGATCTCGTCCAACCTGTAGCCGACGGCGAGGCGCGCGGCGATCTTGGCGATGGGGAAGCCTGTCGCCTTCGAGGCGAGCGCGGACGAACGCGAGACGCGGGGGTTCATCTCGATCACGAGGCGCCGGCCGCCGGCCGGGTCGACGGCGAACTGGATATTGGAGCCGCCGGTCTCGACGCCGACGCGCCTTATGCAGGCGAAGGCGTCGTCCCGCATCGCCTGGTACTCGACGTCGGACAGCGTCTGCGCCGGCGCGACGGTGATCGAGTCGCCCGTGTGGACCCCCATCGGGTCGAAGTTCTCGATCGAGCACACGACCACGCAGTTGTCAGCCCGGTCGCGCATCACCTCGAGCTCGAACTCCTTCCAGCCGGCGATGGAGCGCTCGATCAGTATCTGCGACACCGGGCTGGCGGCGAGCCCTTCGGCCGCGACGCGGGCAAGAGTGTTGCGGTCGTTGGCGGTACCGGTGCCCGCACCGCCGAGGATGAAGCTCGGACGCACGATGATCGGGAAACCGACCTCCTCGCCGACCGCCATCGCCTCGTCCAACGAGCTGGCGAACCCCGAAGCGGGCACCTCGAGCCCGATCTCGCCCATGGCACGCTTGAAACGGTCCCGATCCTCCGCCGTCGATATGGCCTCGGCGTTCGCCCCGATCAGCTCGACCCCGAACTCCTCCACGACTCCCGAGCCCGACAAGCTCCATCGCCAGGTTCAGGCCGGTCTGGCCGCCGAGCGTCGGGAGGATCGCGTCGGGCCGCTCCCTGGCCACGATGGCGCTCAGAATCGCGGCGTCGAGGGGCTCGATGTAGGTGCGGTCGGCCAGATCCGGGTCGGTCATGATCGTCGCCGGGTTCGAGTTGGCGAGCACGACCCGGTATCCCTCTGCGCTCAGCACCCGGCAGGCCTGAGTCCCCGAGTAGTCGAACTCGCACGCCTGGCCGATCACGATCGGGCCCGAGCCGATGACGAGGATGGACTCGATGTCGTCGCGCCGGGGCATCAGACGGTGCCTTCCATCAAGGAGACGAACTCGCCGAACAAGTAGCGGGCGTCGTGCGGCCCGGGGCCCGCCTCGGGGTGGTACTGCACGGCGAAGGCTCCGAGACGATCGCAGCGAGATGCCCTCGACGACGCCGTCGTTGAGGTTCACATGCGTCACGCTCGTCGCCGCGGCGCCGCTTTCGGGCAGGGAGGCACGATCGAGGGCGTAGTTGTGGTTCTGGCTCGTGATCTCTACCCGCCCGGTCTCCAGGCGGCGAACCGGGTGGTTCCCCCCGTGATGCCCGAAGGCAAGCTTGAAGGTGCGCGCCCCCAAGGCGGCCCCGAGCAGCTGGTGGCCGAGGCAGATGCCGAACACAGGCACCTTGCCGAGGAGCTCCCCGATCGTGCCGGTGAGCGCCCCTAGGGCGGCCGGGTCTCCGGGACCGTTGGACAAAAAGACCCCGTCCGGCGCCAGCTCGAGGGCGCTCTCCGCGGGGAACGAGCTCGGCACCACCGTGACTGTGGCGATCTCGCCCAACGACCGGAGCATCGTCTCTTTGATGCCGAAGTCGTAGGCCACGACGCGAAACCTCCCCGTGCCGCGCTCGTACGCGGCCTTGGTCGTAACGCCCGAGACGAGGTCGCGCCCTGTCGTGCCCGGCTCGTCCGCCGCGGCCGCGCGCAGCTCGGACTCGGGGGCGGTCCCGAACGCGCAGCCCATGGCCCCCTGTTCGCGAAGGTGCCTCGTCAGCCTTCGTGTGTCGACACCCGAGATCGCCGGGACGCCGTTGCGGGCGAGGAAGTCGTCGATCGACCCGGTGGCCCGCCACGAGGACGGCCGCTCGGACAGGTCGCGCACGACAACTCCGCGACACCACGGGCGGGGGGCCTCGTCGTCGAAGGGAGTGACTCCGTAGTTCCCGATGTGGGGGTAGGTGAAGGCCACGACCTGGCCCGCGTAGCTCGGATCAGTGACTACCTCCTGGTAGCCGCTGAGGACGGTGTTGAAGACGAGCTCGCCCTGCGCGAGGCCACCGGGCGCCGGTGCCCCGACGGCCACCCCTTCGAACACCTCCCCGTCGGCCAGAACCAGGAGAGCCTCGGGACGCTCCTGGGCGGGCGCCGGCGGCGCGGCCCTCCCCGTGAAGGTCAGTCCGACATGGGCGATTGCGATCCAACCGGCCCAACGATTCGCCTCCGGTGCGATCCTCGTGTTGTCCATGCCCATGCCGGTGAGCCACACGTCCGGTGCCTCGAAGCCGAACATGGCGATGTTCCGCTCGACAGGCGGGTCCTTGACCTTCTTCACGAGCACGATCCGCTCGACCTTCCCGGCGCCGTAGCCGTAGAGGTGCTCCTCGGTGAAGTCGGTCGTGGCGCCTCCGTCCACGAGGTCGTCGAGCAGCACGACCTGGCGGCCCGTCAGCACCCTGTAGTCGGGCGGCAGATCGGTCACGAGCCGCGGGATCCGGCCCTCCCGGCCCGAGCCGTAGCGGCTGACGATCATGGACTGGACGTTGGGGTGGAAATGCGGGTCGTGATGCTGGATGGCCCTCATGAGCTTCGCCGTGAAGGGCTGAGCACCGTTCAGCAAGCTCACGAACAGGGTGTCGGTGCCTTTGTACCTCCGGGTGATCTCGACTGCCATCTCGGCGATCCGGGCATCGACCTCGGCCTCTGTAAAGAGGATCTCTGCGTACAAGGACGCGTCGGCTGTCCCCTGATGTTCGACTTCTGACACGTGACTCCTCACCTGTTGCGCCGCTGCGGCGCGACTGCTTCTCGGCGCCCGCTCACGATCTGCGCCGCCGGCAGGACCTCCGCCCCGTTTGCGAAGTCTGCCCGGGTGATCCTACGGGGCGGCCTTCGAGGCTCGCTCGAAAAGCGACTCGCGGCCCGCCGCTCCGCCCGGCTACCCTTCTTGGCGGCCGGGAAGCCAGGGGGTGGTGGAGCATGGAGCTGTGTGCACGCTGCGGCGAACAAGTGGCCGACGGAGCAGCTCAGTGCCCGACCTGCGCATTCGTCCTGCCACCGCAGACAGGCTCGATTCGGCCCGCGGAGACCTGGACCGTGCTGGCGGCTTCCGGGCCCCTCGTGCTGGGGCAGTCCGAGGAGCAGTTCGCCGTATACGACCAGCAACGGACCTATGGACGCTGGCCCAGGACGGAGCAGGGGTACCGGTTCGCCTCCGAGGCCTACGGCGCACCACTCCCAGTCGTTGCTGCACGGACTCGCCTACACGGGCGCCGGCTACCAGGATCCTGACCGCCTCGGCCTGCCGACAACGCCGGTGCTCAAGTCTCAGACGTACGCGGCGCCCTTGAGCTTCATCGGAAGCTTCCGCCGAATCGCCGCCTGGGCGTCCAAGTTCGCCAAGCGCTCCCCCGCCCGCGCCGCGCTCGGCTGGACGCTGGGCGTCATCGCCATCGTGCTCACGTGGGCGTTCGTGGCCTGCTGGTACCTCGTTGTATTCGGGCTGTTCGGCATCTTCGTCATCCCCTACCGGCTCGTGCGGCGCAGTAGTCGAAAGACCAGGCACATCCAGGAAACGGCGCTCGCCACTCAGCAGGCCATGCTGCAGCAGCAGCAGGTTCTTCTCCAGCAGCTGGCGCAGCAGCAGATGATGACCGGCCGCTCGGCGCCACCCACCCCACCACCACCGCAAGGCGCGGCCTTGCCGCCTGCGACCGAGCCGCCGCCCGCCTGATTCAGCCTCGCCGCCGCCGAACGCGGCACCGACCTGCCGCTCGGTTCTGTACTACTCGTACAAACCGCCGGCAGTTGTTTGTCCGAAAGGGCTGAGCACAGCGGCTTTCGTCGCTTGCTACCTTCTGTGGCACTCGTGGGGGGGCAAGCCCGCGACGCATCCGAACAGGATCCAGAGTGCGAGGGGCTTTGATGGTGGTAGCTCTGTGTATGGCCGCCTCGGCGACCATCGCCTTTCGCGACTGCGGACCGCTCTTCCGGCTGTCCGCGGGCAGGCCGTGAGCCTCCGGCGCGGCACAACGGCTTCGCGGACGCCGCGGCGATGGGTCCGCGGCTGGCTCGATCATGGCGACCCTGTCGCTCGTCGTCGCCGGCTGGCCGGGTTCAACCGACGCGGGAGCGGCGCCCTTCTCGGTACCGTCGCCTGTGTCGGGAGGATGGCAGCTCAACGGCACCGCCGTTCTCAACACCGCCGCCTCGCCCGCCAACTTGCAGCTGACGGCGGCGACCAGCCAGCAGGCGGGCTCGGCCTTCTACCCCACGGCGGTACCAGGCGTGGGCATCAGTGCTGCCTTCGACGCCTTCATCGGATCGGGCTCGGGCGGCGACGGGCTCACCTTCACTCTCGCGAACGCGAGCGTCACCAAGCCCACGGCTCTAGGCGTCAACGGCGGCGGCCTCGGGTTCTCGGAGATCGCCGGGATCGCGGTGGCGCTCGACACCCACACCGATGCCGTCAACCCGTCCAACAACTTCGTGGGCGTCGCGAACGGTCCTGTCGCCGGAACGACGCAGGAGCTGAACTACCTGGTGACCAACTCCTCCATCCCGGCGCTGCGCGGCGCGGTGCACCACTTCGTCGTGACGACCTCCTCGACAGGCATCGTGGTGACGATGGACGGCACCCAGGTGCTCAACTATGCGACCACCAGCCTGCCGCCCTATGTGCTCGTGGGCTTCACAGGTGGGACCGGGGGCCTCAACGACATTCACCAGGTCCAGAACGTGTCAATCACGGCCGGCTCGCCACCGCCCGTGCCCACCGTCACGGCACTGAGCCCGACCTCAGGGCCGAACGGCACCTCGGTCACCATCACCGGCACCGGCCTCACAGGGGCCGGCGCGGTGAGCTTCGGCGCCACCGCCGCTCCTAGCTTCACCGTCAACAGCTCGACGAGCATCACGGCCACCGCCCCCGCCGGCTCGGGCACGGTCGACGTCACCGTCACGACTCCCGGGGGCACGACCGCCACGAGCGCAGCCGACAGGTACACCTACGTTCCCACTCCTGTCGTGACCGGTGTCAGCCCGCTGTCAGGGGTGAGCACCGGCGGCACCTCGGTCACCGTCACGGGCACGAACTTCACCGGCGCCAGCGCCGTCAGGTTCGGTGCGACTGCTGCGGTCTTCACCGTCAAGAGCGCCACCAGCATCACGGCCACCGCACCCGCCGGCCCGGTCGGCCCGGTCGATGTCACGGTCACTACGGCCCTCGGAACGAGTGCCTCGAGCGCGGCCGACGTCTTCACCTACACCAAGCCACCAGCGCCCACCGTCACCGGATTGAGCCCGAGCTCAGGGCCGGTCGGCACCTTGCTCACGATCACCGGCACCGGCTTCACCGGTTCGAGCGCCGTCAACTTCGGCACCACCGCTGCGGCCTTCACGGTGGACAACTCGACCACCGTGACCGCAGCCGCGCCCACCGGCACGGGTACCGTCGACGTGACCGTCACCACCCCCGGCGGCACGAGCGCCACGACCGCGGCCGACCATTACACCTACACGGCCGGTACGCCGCCCGGCCCGGTTCCGTCGCCTCTGTCGCCAGGATGGCAGCTCAACGGCACCGCCCAGCTCAATGCCGCCGCCTCGCCTCCCAACCTGGAGCTGACGGCGGTCGCGGGCCAGCAGGCGGGCTCTGACTTCTATGCCACGGCGGTGCCGGGAGTGGGCATCACCGCCAGCTTCGACGCCTTCATCGGATCGGGCTCAGGCGGCGACGGGCTCACCTTCACCCTGGCGAACGCGAAGCTCAACAAGCCCACCGCCCTCGGCGTCAACGGCGGCGGTCTGGGGTTCTCGGGCATCGGCGGAATCGCAGTGGCCCTCGACACTCACACCGACAGCGTCAACCCGTCGAACAATTTCGTGGGCATCGCGACCGGTCCTTACATCGGATCGACCCAGGAGTTGAACTACGTGGCCACCAACTCCTCTATCCCGCCCCTGCGCAACGCCACTAACCACTTCGTCGTCACGACGACCTCCACCGGCATCACCGTGACCATGGACGGCACCCAGGTGCTCAACTACGCAACCACGAGCCTGCCGGCCTCCGTGCTCGTCGGCTTCACAGGGGCAACCGGGGGCCTGACAGACATCCACGAGGTCCAGAACGTCTGGATCACGACAGCTTCACCACCGCCGGCACCGACCGTCTCGGGAGTGAGCCCGAGCTCCGGGCCGAACGGCACCTCGGTCGCGATCACCGGCACCGGCTTCACAGGCGCCAGCGCCGTGAGCTTCGGCGCCACGGCCGCGGCGAGCTTCACCGTCAACAGCGCCACCGGCATCACTGCCACCTCGCCCGCCGGAACCGGCACCGTGGATGTCACCGTCACGACCCCCGGGGGCACAAGCGCCACGAGCGCAGCCGACCAGTACACATACATTCCCGCTCCCGCCGTGACCGGCCTCAGCCCGGCCTCGGGGCCGAGCACCGGCAACACCTCGGTCGCGATCAGCGGCACCGGCTTCACCGGTGCCAGCGCCGTCAAGTTCGCCACGACAGCGGCTGCGAGCTTCACCGTCAACAGCGCCACGAGCATCACCGCCACCTCGCCCGCCGGCTCCGGCACCGTCGATGTCACCGTCACCACCCCCGGGGGCACGAGCGCCACGAGCGCAGCCGACCAGTACACATACATTCCCGCTCCCGCCGTCACCGGCCTCAGCCCGGCCTCGGGGCCGACCACCGGCGGCACCTCGGTCGCGATCACCGGCACCGGCTTCACCGGTGCCAGCGCCGTCAAGTTCGCCACGACAGCGGCTGCGAGCTTCACCGTCAACAGCGCCACGAGCATCACCGCCACCTCGCCCGCCGGCTCCGGCACCGTGGATGTCACCGTCACCACCCCCGGGGGCACGAGCGCCACGAGCGCAGCCGACCAGTTCACCTATGTCCCCGCTCCCGCCGTGACCGGTGTCAGCCCGGCCTCGGGGCCGAGCACCGGCAACACCTCGGTCGCACATCAGCGGCACCGGATTCACCGGTGCCAGCGCCGTGAGATTCGGCACAACGGCCGCCGCGAGCTTCACCATCAACAGCGCCACGGGCATCACGGCCACCTCGCCCGCCGGCAGCGGCACGGTGAACGTCACCGTCACCACTCCCGGGGGCACGAGCGCCACGAGCGCGGCAGACCAGTACAGCTACACAGCGCCGACGCCCGTCGTCACGGGGGTGAGCCCGAGCTCCGGGCCGAACGGCACCTCGGTCGTGATCAGCGGCACCGGCTTCACCGGCGCCAGCGCCGTCAAGTTCGCCACGACAGCTGCTGCGAGCTTCACCGTCAACAGCGCCACGAGCATCACCGCCACCTCGCCCGCCGGAACCGGCACCGTGGATGTCACCGTCACGACCCCCGGGGGCACGAGCGCCACGAGCGCAGCCGACCAGTACACCTACACCGCCGCGCCCGCCGTGACCGGCCTCAGCCCGGCCTCGGGGCCGACCACCGGCGGCACCTCGGTCGCAATCACCGGCACCGGCTTCACCGGTGCCAGCGCCGTCAAGTTCGCCACGACAGCGGCTGCGAGCTTCACCGTCAACAGCGCCACGAGCATCACCGCCACCTCGCCCGCCGGCTCCGGCACCGTGGATGTCACCGTCACCACCCCCGGGGGCACGAGCGCCACGAGCGCGGCCGACCAGTTCACCTACATTCCCGCTCCCGCCGTGACCGGTGTCAGCCCGGCCTCGGGGCCGAGCACCGGCAACACCTCGGTCGCAATCAGCGGCACCGGATTCACCGGTGCCAGCGCCGTCAAGTTCGGCACGACGGCTGCTTCGAGCTTCACCGTCAACAGCAGCACCAGCATCACAGCTACCTCGCCCGCCGGCGCCAGCACAGTCGACGTCACCGTCACCAGTCCCGGGGCACGAGCGCCACGAGCACGGCCGACCAGTTCACCTACGTTCCCGCTCCCACCGTGACCGGTGTCAGCCCCGCCTCGGCCGACCACCGGCGGCACCTCGGTGACCGTCACCGGCACCGGATTCACCGGCGCCAGCATCGTGAGCTTCGGCACGACGGCTGCTTCGAGCTTCACCGTCAACAGCGCCACGAGCATCACCGCCACCTCGCCCGCCGGCTCCGGCACGGTGGATGTCACCGTCACCACTCCCGGGGGCACGAGCGCCACGAGCGCCGCCGACCAGTTCACCTACATTCCCGCTCCCGCCGTGACCGGCGTCAGCCCGGCCTCGGGGCCGAGCACCGGCAGTACTTTGGTCGCGATCACCGGCACCGGCTTCACCGGCGCCAGCGCCGTCAAGTTCGGCGCGACGGCTGCGGCGAGCTTCACCGTCAACAGCAGCACCAGCATCACAGCTACCTCGCCCGCCGGCGCCAGCACAGTCGACGTCACCGTCACCGCTCCCGGAGGCACCGAGCGCGACGAGCGCGGCCGACCAGTTCACCTACATTCCCACTCCCACCGTGACCGGTGTCAGCCCCGCCTCGGGCCGACCACCGGCAGTACTTCGGTCGCGATCACCGGCACCGGCTTCACCGGCGCCAGCGCCGTCAAGTTCGGAACGACGGCTGCGGCGAGCTTCACCGTCAACAGTTCCACGGGCATCACCGCCACCTCGCCCGTCGGCGCCGGCACAGTCGACGTCTCCGTCGCCACTCCCGGGGGCACGAGCGCCACGAGCGCGGCAGACCATTCACCTACACCTCGCCGCCGACGCCCGCTGTCACGGGGATGAGCCCGAGCTCAGGGCCGAACGGCACCTCCGTCTCGATCACCGGCACCGGCTTCACCGGCGCCAGCGCCGTGAAGTTCGGCACGACGCCTGCGAGCTTCGCCGTGACTAACGCCACCGGTATCACCGCAACAGCACCAACGGGCACAGGCACCGTCGATGTCACCGTGACAACGCCCGGGGGCACGAGCGCCACGAGCGCGGCAGACCAGTACACCTACACGGCCGGGACCCCGGTCCCGTCGCCGGTCTCGGGGGGATGGCAGCTCAATGGCACGTCCGTGCTCAACACCACCGCCTCACCCCCCAACCTGGAGCTGACGGCGGCCGTCAACTGGCAGGCGGGCTCAGCCTTCTACCCGACGCCGGTGCCGGGTGCGGGCATCACCGCCGCGTTCGATGCCTACATCGGCTCGAGCACCTCTGGCGCCGGCGCCGACGGGCTCACGCTCACCTTGGCGAACGCGAGTGCCACCCAGCCCTCCGCTCTCGGCGAGAACGGAGGCGGTGAAGGCTTCTCGGGGATCAGCGGGATCGCAGTGTCACTGGACACATGGCAGAACGCCGTCAATCCTTCGAACAACTTCGTGGGCATCGCCAACGGCCCGGTCCCAGGGGCGGGGAACGAGTTGAACTACGTCGTCACCAACACTTCGATTCCGGCGCTTCGCGACACGGTGAACCACTTCGTCGTGACGACCACCTCGACGGGGATCACCGTGACCATGGACGGAACCCAGGTGCTCAGCTACACCACCGCCCTGCCTCCCTACGTCCTGATCGGGTTCACGGCGGGGACGGGCGGGTTCAACGACATCCACGAAGTCCAAAACGTGAGCATCACGGCCGGTCCGCCGCCGCCCGTGCCTGCCGTCACGGCAGTCAGCCCGAGCTCGGGACCGAGCTCGGGCGGGACCTCGGTCTCGATCACCGGCACCGGGTTCACGGGCACCAGCTCGGTCAACTTCGGCTCAACGAGCGCTGCGAGCTTCACCGTCAACAGCGCTACCAGCATCACGGCAACGACCCCCGTCGGCACCGTCGGAAGCACCGTGGACGCCACCGTCACGACCCCCGGGGGAACGAGCGCGACGAGCTCAGGAGATCACTACACCTACACCCCGCCGCCGGCGCCCACCGTGACCGGCCTCAGCCCGACCTCAGGGCCCAGCACGGGCGCGACCACGGTCACGATCACCGGCACGACCTTCAACGGCGCCAGCGGCGTCAAATTCGGCGCCACCGCCGCTTCAGGGTTCACCTTCAACAGTCCCACCAGCATCACGGCCACCTCGCCCCCGGGCACGCTCGGCAGCACGGTCGACGTGACCGTCACCACTCCCCGGGGGGAACGAGCGCGACGAGCTCGGCCGACCAGTACACCTACACCCCGCCGCCAACGCCCGCTGTGACAGGCCTCAGCCCGAGCTCGGGACCGAGTACGGGCACCACGTCGGTCACAGTGGGCGGCAGCGGGTTCGCGGGTGCCACCGCGGTCAACTTCGGCGCGACGGCCGCGAGCTTCACCGTCAACAGCCCGACGAGCATCACCGCCACGGCGCCCGCCGGCACAATAGGCACGGTCGACGTCACAGTCACCACGCCCGGCGGCACGAGCGCCGCGAGCGCCGCCGACCGGTACACCTACACGGTGCCACCCGCGCCCACGGTCACGGGCGTCAGCCCGAGCTCGGGGCCGAGCACGGCCGCAACCCCGGTCACGATCACGGGTACCAACTTCACAGGCTCGACGGCAGTGAACTTCGGGACGGCGGCCGCGAGCTTCACCGTCGTCAACTCGACCACCATCACCGCCAGCGCGCCCGCGGGCTCGCCGGGCGTGGTCGACGCCACGGTCACGACTCCCGGGGGCACGAGCTCAACGAGCACGGCCGACCAGTTCACCTACGTACTTCCGCCCCCGCCAACCGTCTCGGCGCTGAGCCCGAGCTCCGGGCCGAGCGGCACCTTGGTCACGATCACCGGCACCAACCTGCTGGGCACCACGGCCGTCGACTTCGGCGCAGGCCACCCGGCGGCGACGCTCATCGTCGACAATTCGACCACCATTACCGCCACGGCCCCGACCGGCTCGCCAGGCCAGATAGACGTGACCGTCACCACGGGCTCGGGCACGAGCACGACCGGCCCGGCTCGACCAGTTCACCTACACGACGGGCGCCTCGCCGTACGAGGCCCCGTCACCGATCTCGGGGGGATGGCAGCTCAACGGCTCGGCTCAGCTCAACGCCACCGCATCGCTCCCCAACTTGGAGCTGACCCCGGCCACCAACTGGCAGGCGGGCTCGGCCTTCGATCCCGTTCCGGTGGGCGGTGTGGGCATCACCGCCTCCTTCGACGCCTACATCGGCGGGGGATCGGGCGCCGACGGGCTCACCTTCACCTTGGGGGACGCTGGTTCCACCCAGCCCACGGCCCTCGGTGTGAACGGTGGCGGCGAAGGGTTCTCAGGGATCAACGGGATCGCTGTCTCCCTGGACACGTGGCAGAACGCGGCCAACCCGTCGAACAACTTCGTGGGAATCGCCAACGGTCCGGTCCCCGGAGCCTCGAACGAGTTGAACTACGTGGCCACGAACACCTCGATCGCGGCCCTGCAGAACGCCACTCACCACTTCGTCGTGACGACGACCTCCACGGGCATCACCGTGACCATGGACGGCACGCAGGTGCTCAATTACTCCGACACCGACCTGCCGCCGTACGTGCTCTTGGGGTTCACGGGTGGGACCGGGGGCTTCAACGACATCCATCAGGTCCAGAACGTGCTCATCACGGCCACGGGCTATCCGCCTCCGGCGCCCACCGTAACCGGCGTCAGCCCGGATGCAGGACCGAGCGAGGGCGGCTCCTCGGTCACGATAACCGGTACGAACCTCACCGGCGCCACCCAGATCAACTTCGGGCCAAACAACCCGGTCGACACCTACACCGTCACCAGCCCGACGACGATCATCGCCACTTCGCCGACCGGCAACGGCACCGTTGACGTGACGGTCAGCACCCCCGGAGGCACGAGCGCCACCAGTCCGGCCGATCAGTTCACTTTCATCTCCGGACCGCCCGTCATCACGAACGTGAGCCCGAACTCGGGACCGGTAACGGGTGGAACGACGGTCACGATCACGGGTACCGGCTTCACCGACGCCGATGCCGTCGTCTTCGGGACGGCGAACGTCTCCACGAACTGGACCGTCGTGAACTTCACCACCATCATCGCCACGGCGCCCGTCGGCCAGCTCGGCACCTACGACATCCAGGTGTCCAACCCCTCCGGCAACAGCACCCCAGTCACCGCGGACGAGTACACCTACACCACGCCGCCGGTGCCCACCGTCTCGGCAGTGAGCCCCGCCTCCGGGCCGAGCACCGGAGGGACCTCGGTCACGATCACCGGCGCAGGACTGACGGGCACCTCGAGCGTCGACTTCGGACCCGGCGACCCCTCCGCCGTCTACACCGTCAACAGCGACACGAGCATCACCGCCACGGTTCCACCGGCACGCTCGGCGCCGTCGACGTGACGGTCGTCACCGCTGGGGGCACGAGCGCCACGAGCGCCGCCGACCAGTTCACCTACACGGCGCCACCGGCTCCCACGGTCACGGGAGTGAGCCCGAGCTCGGCGCCGATCGGCACCCTCCTCACGATCACCGGCACGAACCTCATGGGAGCCACCGCCGTCGACTTCGGCCCGGGCAACCCGGCCACGTCGGTCACCGTCGCCAACGGCACTACCGTCTACGCCACCGCCCCGCCGGGCACGGGCACCGTCGACGTGACCGTCGCCACCCCCGGCGGCACCAGCGCGACGGGCGCCACCGACAAGTTCACCTACACGATCCCGCCCGCCCCCGCCGTCACGGCGGTGAGCCCGAACTCAGGCTTCGCCACCTATTCGGTGGTCGTGGCGGGCACGAACTTCACCGGCGCCAGCGCCGTCGACTTCGGCACAGCCGCCGCGACCTTCACCGTCACGAGCGCCACCAGCATCACCGCCACGGTGCCCGCGGGCAGCGGCACTGTCGACGTGACCGTCACCACCTCGGGTGGCGCCAGCGCCACGAGCTCCGCGGACCAGTTCACCTACAGCACGGGCACGCCCCCGCCGACGATGGTCGCCACCTATCGCGGCGACCTCGGCCGAAGCGGCTACTACCCCTCGCAGACCGGCGTCACGACCGCCAACGCGGCCAGCCTCAAATTGCACTGGACCGACACCGGTGGGGGCGGCAGTTACGCCCAACCGATCGTGGCCAACAACATGGTGTACTGGGGGGACTGGAACGGCTACGAGCACGGGACGAACCTCTCGGGTACGGATGCCTGGACGACGTATCTCGGAGTCAACACCGACGACTCGTGCAACCCTGCCGTCGCCGGGGTGAGCGGCACAGCTACAGCGGCCATGATGGGCACCACGCCGGTGCTGTACGTGCCCGGAGGAACCGACAACTTCTACGCCCTGAACGCCCTCACGGGCGCCATCATCTGGGAAACGAACCTCGGCACGCCCCCGGGGGACTACTTGTGGTCCTCACCCGTCCTCTACAACGGGAACGTCTACGAGGGAGTCGCCTCCTTCGGCGACTGCCCGCTCGTGCAGGGGCAATTGGTGGAGATGAACGGCAACACCGGAGCCGTCGAGCACGTCGCCGACACGGTGCCGGCCGGCTGCATCGGCGGCGGCATCTGGTCGTCCCCGGCCCTCGACCCGAGCAACGGCACCATCTATGTCACGACGGGGACACCGAATGGGTGCGCCACGCCCGAGCTGTCCCCCGCCATCATCGAGCTGTCGGCCAGCGACCTGACCATATTGTCGAGCTGGACCATACCGCCGTCCGAGCTGTACGACGATCCTGATTTCGGCTCCACCCCGACCCTGTTCACGGCCACCATCAACGGCCAGCCCCGCCAACTCGTCGGGGCGCTCAACAAGAACGGCCTCTTCTACGCCTGGAACCGGAACAACCTCGCCGCCGGCCCCGTGTGGCAGACGAGGATCGCGAACCCCTCCGGCGCCCCCCTCTCGATCGTCTCCGCCGCGTGGGACGGGTCGACCCTGTACGCGGGAGGCGGAAACACGATCATCAACGGCACGAGCTGCTACGAGAACATCTCCGCCCTCAACCCGGCGACCGGAGCATTCATCTGGCGAGACTGCATCCAAGGCAGCATGACCTCGGGGATCACCGAGGTCCCAGGCATGCTCATCATGGGCTACGGCGCCGTGGGCAAGGTCGTCTTCATAAACACCATCAACGGCAACATCGTCTACACCTACTCGCCGGCGGCCGCCGTGGAAGGCGAGACGGCGGTCTCCAACGGCGTGGTCTACGTGCCTCTCAGCAATGGGAACCTCATTGCGCTCGGCCAGTGACGCCGGGTGCTTGTCCAGCCCGGGGCCGCAGCATCGGAGTTTCGGCCTAGGCCACTCTCGCTTGGCAAAGCCCACTCGAGGTCGCGCGATAGCCAGCTCCGGCCGCCGTCGCCTGCAATGAGATCATTTCGCCTGCAAGAGCCGTGGGCAAACGGTACGTGAAAGTGGCCTCCCCACCTATCGCCTCCGAAGTTCCGAGCACGTGGTGCGTCAGCGAGGCCGAGGTGTCCCTCCAGAGTCCGTAGAGGTTCACGAGCAGGCGCCGATTCGTGACCGACCTGCCTTCCGGTGTCCGAACGGCCACCGTGAACCTACCCGTCAACTCGAGTCTGGCCGCGTGAGGGATGTAGAGGTCGACCTGATTGGCTATGGAGACAGAGAAGCTCACGGCCCCACATCGCCTCGGCTCGCCGCAGGTGACCGCGATCGGATAGATCCCGCTTCGTGACACGCTGAGTCCTATGACGGCACTCAGTCTGCCCTGGTCGACAGGACTTCTCCTCCGAAGATTGGCGTCATCCGTGCCGATCGGAAAGACGCTGGCAGTGAAGTAGCGCTCCGCGGCGCTCCTGGTCCCGCTCAGAGAGAAGAACTCTCCCGCGACAAGGCGCACCTTCCAAAACTCGGTGTTCCCGCCATGCAGGTGATCCGAGGAAAAATTGGCGAAATACGACGCCCGTGCCCTCAGAAATGGGGCGGCAGCTATGGACGAGGCGCCCGCGGCGCCCGCGGCGGGGGCAACGGCCAGAGACCCGGCGACAAACAGCGCCATTGCGAAGGTCAGTTTCTTCATCCGACCCCCTGCGTATCGGCGGATCGAGCTGGCAGCACGCTAACGCTGTCGATGAACCGCCACAAGTTCCCGGGCAAAGCCGGTACTTCCCCGCCACGAACCGGTCCCGCGCCTCCCGGCGGTCTGCGACGCGAGCCCCGAAAGGCGGTCCGTTCTCAGGGCACGACCCGCGGGACGCCCTCATCGGACTGTCTTCACTCTTGTAGCGCCCTTGGACGGTCGGCACAAACATGTCGTCGTTGTTTGTTCGAGACGAACAAGGCCGATGCCCTGTGCCGCTTGTTAGCCTCTCTTTTTACTCGTGGGGGGGAAACCCGCGAAACATCGGAACGGATCGAGAGTGCGAGGGGCCTTCCGTATGGGCGAGGGAATAGAGCTAGCCGAGGTCCAGTATCTCGTGCTGCCCGACAGCGTGAACCCGTACCTCCTGGCTCGCGTGCGCTGGCCCGACGTCGCGCAGGCGATCAGCCCGAGCATTCCCCACTGGCAGTACGACCCGGGACTTTTCGATCTTCCCTACGACCCGGCCAGCGCGACCGTGACTTTCGCACGCGCCGCCTCGATCGCGAGCAACTGGGGCGCAGACATCTCGACCGACCCCACCGAGCCTGTGCCGGCGCTTATCCGCCGCATGCCTGCGAACTGGTCGTACCTGTCGGGCGCGGAAAAAGATACGTGGCGCCTCGGCGATGTCAAACCGAGCGGGGCCGCTCGTCACACGGATCGCAAGAGATGGTTTGCCCGCAGGTCCGCTCGCCCGCAATTGCACTCACCGATGGACCGGGCGATCTCGGAGAGCGGCGGCCCGAGCTCGAACGGCGTGTCGACATCGGAGCCAGCGGGCACCGAGCGCCGGGGCCATCCCAGGATGCGTGTCGTCGGGCGACTCGAGATCAGCTGCGGGCAAGAGTCCATACGAGCCGCTCTTGTCGATGTTAGCTACGGCGGAGCGAATTGCCTTCTCACGCAGCGGAATTCGCTCCTGGAAGTCGGCGGCAAGCTAGGGTCGCCCCTGCTGATCGAAGACCAGACCACCAAGACGCGGATCAGCCTCGATGTGGTCTCGACCGTCGCCTGGTTCAAGGAGATAGCCCCCGGAACTCAGTTCGGAGTCGCCTTCTCGGACCTTGATCGCGCGCAGCTCGATCAGATCGAGCGGTTCCTCGCCACGTTTCGCAAGGCGAGGTTCTCCCAATGAGTGTGCAGACGAACGGTAAGGGGGAACAGCCGTCTCTCCCGCCCGCTCCTTCCTCGGTGGTCGGCGAGCTCGTCGACGCGGGATCGCCCGGTTCAGCGACGGATCTGGTCCCGCACGACTACGTGGCTCCGCACGACTACGTGGCTCCTCATGACTACGTGGTCCCGCACGACTACGTGACACCGCGCGACTACGGCGTGAGTTTGAATGTCGCCCCGACTCACCACGTCGAACGCGAACCTGACTATCGCCTAAGAGGCCTTGAATTCGCTACGCAGCCAGCACCGGCTCGCGCTGTGGTCAAGAACCGGCCGCGGCGCCGGCGTCACTGGCGCTTCAGTTTCAAACTGCTCCTGTTCCTAGCAGTTGCCGCTGCCGGGGCGTTTCTGGTGAGGACTTCGCTTGTCCAGCCCTTTGCCGTCCCGTCGGCTTCCATGATGCCGACGCTGCAGATCGGTGACCGGATCCTGGTCGCCAAGTCGACTCGCCTCGGGGGCTCGGTCAACCGCGGCGACATCGTGGTGTTCAGCCATCCCAGCTACTTCCCTTGTAGTTCCGGACAAAGCAAATCGCAGGACATGGTCCAGCGGGTGATCGCTGGGCCGGGTGAGACGATCTGGTCGGTCGGCAGCAAGATCTTCATCGACGGGCGACAGCTGCGTGAGAGAGGTTGGTACGACAAGAAGTACGGCCAGGTGGGGCTCACCCCGATCCGGCGCACGACGGTCCCGGCGGGCAGGTACTTCGTCATGGGGGACAATCGATCCGACTCATGCGACTCCCGGGCATTTGGCACGATCCCGCGGTCGTCCATCGTCGGGAAGGTATTCGCCATCGTCGTTCGCGACCGTCACGTGTACGTCCACTTCTTCTGAGGCCGGTGAGCCGGCCCTGAACCCGGTCAGGAGCTCGTGGATGTCCACCGCTGGTCGCAGTCGCCATTTTCGACCACGGCCACGGTTACTGCTTGTTGCCTGCGCGGTCGCGTGTCTGCTGAGCGCCTGCGGGCAGGGCCAGGGAGGGGCCTCCGGTCTGAACCTGCTGCCGGTTTCCACGGCGAAGGGTCACGTCTGGAAGTGGGACGCGCTTTGTCCCTACAGTCCGCGCACCGCGGGAGCCTGCGCCGGCGCCGGACCCGACATCGGACCTGTTCAGCTCAGCGGCGACGAATGGAATCTGGGCGGCGGCACGGCGACTCCGGGCTCGTTGGCCATGTCCGTCGGCGCCACAGGCGCCTTGGCTGTCCAGGGAGCTTTCCCGACAACGCCGCCGTGCACGGATGCCAAGTGCATCGCACCCCGCGCGTACACCTGGGTGCGGGGGTTCCCTAGCGTCCTGTACGGCTTCAACCAGTGTCACGGGAGCACCTCCCCGCGGGTATCGCCGCTACTGCCGCTCCCGATGAGGGTGAGCGCCATACCCGCGGATCTGATCGGCTCCACGGCTTACTCGTTGCGAAAGCCCCGCGCGACCTATGACATCGCGTACGACCTGTGGCTCAACAAGTCGGCGACGAAAGAGCCGTGCCAAACCAACGGCACGGTCGAGGTAATGGTTTGGTTCGACTATGACCGACTGGCCCTGCTCCCCGGCAGCATGGAGGTCGCCGAGGCGACCATCCCGTTTGCGGTGAACGGCATCACCAACAGTGGCAAGCAGGCCTGGGGGGTGTTCACGAGCAACCTCTACAGGGGCGGCAGGACGGCCCCATGGGGCGGGACCATCTGGTTCATCGTGAATGCGGCCGATCGTGTCGGCAGCGGCTCGGTGAGAGTCGACCTCAGTTCAGTCCTGTCGGCCGCGGGGACGTTGCTGCAGAACCGGTACGGCTGGCGCAATTTCAGGCACAGTTACTGGCTCGACACCATCCCGTTCGGCATGGAGTACGGACCCGAGGACGGGACCCTGTCGGGGTCCGGGTCCTCGTACTTCTCCCTCAAGCTCTCTTCTTATTGTCTCGAGGCGGCGACCACACTGTCGCACACGAGGTGCGCGGGCCCGACACAGACCTGAACTCCGTGATGTGACCCGGGCCTCGCCGCGGAACCTGCCGCGGAAAGTGTCACCTGGCCCGTGAACGCCCCGGAGAGATTCTCGTCGAACGAGGTGACGACGGCGCCGTAGAAGGTCTCGGTCACCGGCGTCGTGGCCGACCTGCTCCCAGCTCCCCGAGGGGGGAACAGCAGCGTCAGCGCCGCGATCTTCCTGCCCGAACCGCCGGCGCGAAGAACCGCTTCCAGCAGGGAGCGGGAGGAAATGTCCAGGCTCAGAGTAAAGAGCGCGTGGCCGGACGGAGTCGCTTGGCCGAGGTCCACCGAGCTCACCGGGAAGTAGTGCGCCTGTCTGGACGAGGCAAGCCCCAACTTCATACGAACCCCGGTCACAGAAGACGGCGTCGTCGGCATCTCGGGGAAGGGGCCCTGCGACCGGATGGACCCGGGTGAGGTGACCACATGGCCCAACGAGGAGAACGACAAGGTGACGGTGCCGATCGGTGAGTTCGACAGATCCTCCTGCACGGCGCTGACGACAGCGTTGTCGAAGGTGTCCGCCATCTCGGTCGTCGCCGGCCGGCGCCCGGTGCCCGGCTTGCGGACGACGAGCGTGAGCGCCGAGATGGCCCTTTCGTTCCCGTCGTAGGCAAACATCGCGCCGAGCAACGCGAGCGAGGACGCATTGAAGCTCAGGCTGAACAGGGCGTGCGACCCGGTCGAGGACCAAGGCTGGGCAAGCTGGACGGAGGCCACCGGGTAGTACGGCGCCCGGCTCGACAGGGGTGCCAACTTCACGTAGTCCTCCTCGGCTGCCGAGGGCCCGAGCAAGGACTGGGGCGGGACGGTCTTCCGCGCTGTCACGTTGGCGCGGAGCAAGGTGACGGGAGCGACGAAGACACCGGCCATGCCGCCGACGCCCAACACGACTGCTGCGGCAGTCGCCGCTCCGAGCAGCCGGAACGCGGGTCGGACACGACTCGCCTGGCGAAAACGGCGCTGCTCGAACCGCCGGCGGTACACATGAGCCGGGACGAGCTGGGCCCGCAGGTTCCACAGCGAGGCGATCGGCGCACAGGCGTAGACCGTGCCCTGGAAAGCGATGAGGACGATCAGCACAACGGGCGGATGCCGTCTTGTCGCCAGCAGTCCGGCCGAGGCGTAGAGCGCGAGCGCCAAGGTCGACTCGAAGCGGCAGAGGCGGAGCGCCTTTCGCAGACGGTGATGGCTAATGCCTGTCTTCGACGTCCTCAAGAACACGCCGTCGCGTCGCGCTATACCCTCGATGCAGGCAAGGGCGGTGATCCAACAGGCGGAAAGACTGATCACCAGACCCAAGAGGGCCCGCCTGCGCGACATCGTCGTCCAATAGCGAAGCGTCCACTGCATGCAGATCGTGGCGACCAGGATGAGCGAAAGCGGGTAGAGAGCCTTGTCGCCCGACAACGGCGTGAGCGCCAGATGCGAGCCGGAGACCTGCAGTGCCGTGATGGCGAGGAGGAGCAGAGCGAACACCAGCATCAACAGATCCCTGGTCCATCCGAGGCTGGCCATCAGATAGTCCCTGCGCTGCCCGCTCGTGAGATGGTTGTCAGGGGAGCGGTCCCAGGGCATGAGGCTCCGCCAGTGGAGCCGGAAGATCTGCATGGCTCCGAAACACCAACGGTGCCGTTGGGTGCTCAGTCCGGCGTAGGTCGGGGGCACCACGCCGCGGCCGAAGCACCGCGGCAAGTAAAGACCCGACCAGCCCGCCTTTTGCACCCGAAGCGAAGCCTCGGTGTCCTCGCTGATGCACCACTCGTTCCAGCCGCCGATGCCGACAAGTGCGCTTCGGCGGAACAGCCCCATCGTGCCCACAAAGGGGATGGAGTCGCGCTCGTTGCGCGATGACATGACCGAAAGGTAGAAGCCCTGGTAGGAGTCAACGCATGCGGTGTAGTAGGCGCTGCCCTCGTAATCGCGGTTGCCCTCGAAGGTCTGGATGAAGCCGAGGTTCGGATTGCAGAAGTACGGCACGGTCTCGCGCAGGTACTGCGGTTGGACCACGTCGTCCGCATCGATCAGGCCGATGATCTCCGCGCGAGGGTCTGTGTAGCGGCGCAGGGCGAGATTGCACGCACCTGCCTTGTATCCCGGCCAGGGCGCGACGTGCACGAAGCGAACCCGCTCCCGGTCCCTGCAGTACGCCTCCACCGGTCCCCAGACCGCTGGGTCCGAGGTGTTGTTATCGATCACAACCACCTCGAAGTTCGGATAATCGATTCGTTCCGCGGCCTTGATCGTGTTGATGAGGAGCTCAGGAGGCTCGTTGTAAGCCGCGATATGCAAAGACACGAAGGGCTTGTAGGAAGGATCCGCCTTCGGTAGCGGGCGCGAGTGGCGGGCACGGCACAGGACGTCGCTGACGTAGTTGATGCCCGAGGTCCACACCAACAGGGCGGCAAGATCGAGCAGGAGCAGGAGAGAGGACGTCACCTCTTGCGCGACCGAGTTGAATGACAAGGTCTCGACGTATCCGCCGTACGCCAGGAAGAGGCATCCCGCCGCGGCAAATGACGCGTAGAAGAGCTGGCCGATCACCCCGATGTCGGGCCGGAGGGCGATGACGACGACCGAGAAGATCGCGAGAATGTACGCCGCCGTCTCCACCCCGCTGGCAGGCAGTCCCCAGAGCTCCGCGGTGACCAAGCACGAGAAGGCTGCCGTCCCCACCGCAACGAGGGCGCTGATGAATACCTCGGTAACCTTGGATCCTGTCCACCGGAACCGAGTGACGATCAACCGAACCGGACTCAGCACCAGCACGGTCATCACGATGAGCTGAACGAAGGATAGGACGAACAGATCGTAAAGACTGAATTCACGCAACACCTGGACCCCCCGTGTCGCAGACCCTCGCTTTAGAGCGTGCAACAACAGACTAGCCATGCCCGTCATCACAAGTCCATTGCGATCCTGCTACACGGCTACCCGGTTGCGGTCGATCTGGCGCTCAGAATCCCGTGCCCGGCGGAAGGCAAAGACCTCTGCGGCTTCAGAGATCGAGCCCGGGCAGGCTCGTCTTCCCGCGGGCTATGGCCTCTTGCCAAAGCCCCAGCCCGTTCCGTCCCGGTCTGCCGACATAGAAGCCACCCGGCGCCGATAGCCCGATACCTGGCGCAGGTGGTCAAGAGATGGCGAACCGCCAGCTGCGGCACTCTTCGGAGCCCGACGGGTGGAACGACTGGATGCGCGAACGGCTGATCTCGCTCCACTTGGCGTCGGCGACACGGCAGAGCTGCTGCAGCTGGCGGCGTTCCCGGCTTCGAAACGGCGGACCATCGCGTCCTGCCACGACCACCAGGCCGGAGGCGGTGAGAGGGGCCCAGGCCACGTCCCGGGGTCCAACGAGCCCCGCGCCTTCGCCGAGGGTGAGGGACAGCCCGGCTCGCGCGCCGGCTACAAAGGCGGCCAGCCACTGAGCGCTCGGCGGATTGCCGACCTTCGCGAGCGCCGTGACCTCGCCCCCGCCCAGGTCGAGAACCGCACACCAGTCGCAGGCAAAGGCTGAGCAAACGCCTTCGGCAAGAACTTCGGAAAGCTCGAGGGCACCGACCGATTCGGCGAGCAGCACCGCCGTGTCGAGTGGATCGCGTCCTGCAAAGGGCGCCTGGGAGACTCGATGTCGCAGATCCTCGACCTCGACCCCAGGAAGCTGCGAGAGCGCCTTGGCCAGATCCTCCGGCTCGTAGCCATCCGGAATCTCGACGGTTAGCTCGTCCACCGCCCGGGCTCCATCCCGCTCGAGAATGTCGACGCCCAGCAGGTCGCCGCCGAACTCTCCGATCCTGGTGGCGATCTGACCCAGGGATCCCGGCCGGTCCGCAAGCCAAAGCCGAATGACCACGTAACGGAACATGGTGCCACGGTACCCACGGGATGTGAACGCACGATTTCAGCGGTGCGAACAGCTGAAGAAGCCGGGAGGTCGACATCCCCCCTGGCGCCGGACGACCGGTGCTCTCATCACCGATGTCTCTCTCGAGTCATGGCCCAGCCGCTTTCGGACCATGAGCCAGTTCCGCGAGCGGCGAGGACGCGCGAGATACCGTCTGTTGGATGAGACCGAGCTGGAAGTCCCGGGCATGGAGGGCAACCGCCGGTTCGCCGGGACGCCTCATAGCCTCGTCGGCCCTGGCGGCGCTGCTCGTCTTCGTCGCTCTTGGGGCGCCGCCGTCAGCAGGCGCTCCCCGGAAGGCCGCGGTGCGCGAAGGACCGCGCCGGATCACGTTCGTCAACAACGTGGACCAGACGATCTGGGTCGCCGCCTCGCCCGGCAACGCGCCGGACCAACTGTCTGTGACCGGCTGGGTGTTGCCGCCAGGCGGACGTGTGACGATCACGGTCCCCAACCGTTGGAACGGTCGCTTCTGGGGACGCACCGGTTGCCATTTCGATTCCGCCGGGCACGGCCGCTGTCAGACAGGTGATTGCGACGGGTTGTTCCAATGTCATGGATACGGCAGCATTCCGGCCACCCTCGCCGAGTACAACCTCGACGCCTGGGACCACCTCGACTTCTACGACGTGAGCATGGTGGACGGCTCCAACCTCCCCATGTACATCAACAGCTTCGGGGGCCGGAGCAAGGACCGGATCAGCTCGACCGGTTGCTCAGCCGCTGGGTGCACCCGCGCGGTCGTGTGCCCGAAGGTGCTCCAAGTCACGGTCGCCGGCGCCGTGGTCGCCTGCATCTCCGCCTGCGCCCACTTCGGCACCGATCAGTACTGCTGCCGAGGCAAGTGGTCGAGCCGGGCGGCGTGCAACCCGAGACGCTGGCCCGTCGACTACGCCGCGGTGTTCAAGAAGGCCGAGCCGTTCGCATATTCCTATGTCTACGACGACGCCACGAGCGTCTTCACATGTTATGGCGACTGCAATTACCGGATCACCTTCGGGCTGACGCCGACACGCGGCTAGCGACGGGAGGATCCGAGGCGGTGACCCACGTCCTTGCTCCGCCATGCCCGAGTAGCGGGGATGGAGGGGCGGACGCCGACGATGTCATGGCGCTTACGCGCCACAACATCGTCCTGCGCACGCTCGTGGAGCCAACGAGTGGAGCGATCGTGCCGACGAACACGTCCTCGCGAACCTGAGCACTCTCGACGAGGAGTCTCGCAGCGTGCCGGATGCACAATCCGCAACACGGCTCATGCACCCCTACTGCGCCGCTCCAGGCTCCATCAAGAGTCGATTGCCGGCGCCGAGAAGGAGAAAACCCATCCGCCTGCGAACGCGACTGGGTTGCCGGGCGGCGACTACTCCGCCCGCTTCTTCCTGACGGTGCCGTTCTCGGAACTCCGCCTCGCGGCAGAGCTCTTCCCCGCGCTGACGTGCGAGGGCTTCAAGCAAATTGAGATTCACGACGAGTTCCTTTCAACGAAACCGGGATTCGGGACGGCAAGACGATCCGGAGCCAGTCCGCGCGGGCGCGGAGAAGAGCTGGGATCTGGTCGCGCTGGGCGACTGGGAAAGCTAGGAAAAGCCGGTACTGAGCTGGTTCAGCAGGCAGCGAGCGTGTGGGCAGCCCGCTCGTATAAAGCTGTCGTTCAACTTCATCGGGGCACCTCCTCCATCGCTCGTGAGAAGTCTCATGTTAGCGGATCTTGCATCGCTTGCCTAGTGGCAGATCGCCGCCTAATCGACCGACATTCGCTCCGCGCAGCATCGACAGGGGGAAGCCCGGTGACTTTGCTTTCCGGCCCCTCGGGCACGCTCGGCGCAGGGCTAACGGTCCTCGCAGGACGCGTCTTGTCCGATCGGCGGATCGACAGCCGGAAGACGGACTTCGAAACAGGACCCGAGCCCGACGGCGGAAGTGACCCCCACCTCGCCTCCGTGCACCTCGACGATTCGTCGGACGATCGCGAGGCCGAGGCCGGACCCGGGCACCTTCCTCTCCGCGGAGCCGCGATAGAACCTGTCGAAAATATATGGAACGTCCTCGGCGGCGATACCCCGCCCCTTGTCGGTCACCGACAAGACCGCCGTCGGTCCTCCAGCGAGCTTCACCTCGATGACGGCGCCTTGCGGACTCCACTTCGCGGCGTTGCCCACCAGGTTCGCCACGACCCTGGCCAGGTCGTCGCGCAGCCCGCGGACGAAGACCGGAGCGAGACTGTCCTCGATGTTCGCGAGCGGATCGCGCCGCATGTCCGCGAGAACATCGGTCACGACGTCGTGGAGCGCAACTACCTCCGTTTGTTGAGACAGCTCGACGGTTCCCTCCTGTCGAGCCAGCTCGATGAGATCGCCGACGAGGCGGCCCAGCCCGTCGAGCTGCTCAGCAACGTCCTTCACGACCTGCGTTCGCGCCTCTGCGTCGATCTCGATACGGCCCGCGAGGATCTCGACGTTGGTCCGAAGACTGGTCAACGGTGTCCTCAGCTCATGTGACGCGTCAGCGATCAGCTGGCGTTGGGCGAGCTGGGAGCTCTGGAGCGCAGCAAGAACCGTGTTGAGGCTCACCGCGAGTCTGCTGAGCTCGTCGCGGCCCTCGACTGGAATCCTCGTTCCAAAGTCCTGGGTCGCGGCGAGGTTCTCTGCGGCGGTGGTAAGTCTCCGTACCGGCCTCAGAACAAGACCCGCGACAGCCGTGCCGAGTACCAGCGCGAGAGCTACACCGGCGATTGCAGCGATAGCCAGCACCAGGGCCAGGCGCTTGAGCGCGACGTTCTGTGCACTGTCCGACTGGGCAAGCTCGACGCGCGAGCCCCTTTCCGAATCCGGTGACCAGCTCGCGCACCGAGATCGAACCGACCGAAATGCTTGCGAAGTAGCGGCCGGCTCTGCCTCTCGCGACTGCGAGCACGGCAGCACTCATGGGAAGCTGAGGCGAACTGCGCGAAGGGGCGATGACTTGTCCGTTCGAGTCGACGACCTGTTCGGCGGGCTTGCCCGCGATCAATGACGCCGGGCGGAACAGATCCTCGAACGCGGAGGCGAGGCTGCCGTGTGTGCGCGCATTGTTGAGCGTGTCGGCCTGGCTCTCGAGGGTGTTGTCAACTGCACTAAGCAGGTCGTGCCTGAGAACTACGTATGCGCTCGCGGAGACCAGGATGACAGCGACCGACACGGCCAACGCCGTGATGAGAGCGACCCGAGAACGGACCTGGAGCCTGGCAGGACCGCCACCTCCGCCGAGCCATCCTCCCCGGGTCTTAGGAAGCCCACCGTTCGGCGAGCTCATTCCGCGAAGGACGTAACCGACGCCTCGGACTGTCTGGATGAGCCGACTCTCGCCGTGAGCTTCGGTCTTCCTTCGCAAGTAGCCGATGTAGACGTCGAGCGAGTTCGAGGCAGGGCCGAAGTCATAGTCCCAGACCTTCGCAGAGATCGCCTGGCGTGTCAGAACTCGTCCCGGATGCCGTAGAAAGAGCTCGAGAAGAAGGAACTCCGTGCGAGTAAGCTCGATCTCTCTGCCGGCTCGACGAACCTCTCTCGACCCGAGATCGAGAGAAAGGTCGCCACAGCGCAGGACTTCGTTATCCTCCACTGGCCCAGCGCGTCGCAGCAATGCCCGCAGCCTTGCCAGTAGCTCCTCGAAGCGCGAATGGTTTGACGAGATAGTCGTCTGCCCCGGCGTCCAGCCCGGCCACTCGGTCGTTCACGCCGTCTCGCGCGGTCAGCATGAGCACGGGTGTCCTGTCCCCGGCCTCCCGCAATCGGCGGCAGACCTCAAGCCCGTCGACTCCCGGCATGGAGACGTCGAGCACGACGACGTCAGGAGCCGCGGCAGCCAAGGAACGGATGGCGATAGTGCCATCCGTGGCCGTCTCCACGTCGTAGCCGTTGATCACGAGTGCCCGCCCGACGGCTCGAAGTATTCCTTCTTCGTCGTCGACGACGAGCACCCGTGACCGCTGTTCTCTCATCTCATTTGTCCCGATGACACTATCTTGGCGTCTGGCCGGTGCAAATGGTTGCTTATGCCTCAGGCGCCCGTGTAACCGCCCGATGCCAGACCGATGACGCTCGCGTCGTAGTTGGCACGAGCCAGGGCGATGTCGGCGGCCAAGAGCTGACGGTTCGCGTTGACGAAGACGTGTGTGTCACCAGGAAAGTCCTGTGGCAGCTGTGCCATGACTATCGTCGAGACGTGCGCCGAGTCGGCAGCGGCAATGTTGACCTGCGCAACGTAGGCAGTGTCATGTCGGAGGGCATTGGCGTATCCGGGTTGCCCCTGCAGCGTGTCAATCTCCGCCAGCAGCGCAGCCTCACCCGCTTGCATTGTTGCTGCCTGTCCGGCGATGGTGTCCGCCCCTATTACCTCGAACACCTGTGGTGTGAGCACGGCGAAGACGCGGTTCCCCTGGATCATCGTCTTCTGGGCCGCTTTCAGCTCGGCCCAGGTCGTGTCGGTTGGCACCGTAGCGAGAAGCGCGTTGATGCTTGCGGTCGCGGCTGCGAGCCGAGCGGCGAGCGTGCTTGCGTCGCTTGGGGTCAGTGCGGTCGCCTTCGTGACGTCGGTCGAGAGTACCTGCAGCTGGTTGACGCGATAAGTCAGCTGTTGCTCCAGCTGCTGCTGGAACTGCGTGAACTTCGAGTGTGGTGCGGATGTCGACGCGCCGGCCGACAGAGCAAATAGCCAGCTTCCTGACGCGATTACCGCTCCGGCGACCGCTATGCGAGTTAGGTGACTCATCCTCATCGATCTTCCTCCTTCAGTCCTGACGATAGGAATACGGCAGCACCTGGACGGAACTGTCAAGGAGCATGTAACCAGACAGACATGAAAATCAGGTGAGATTCGTTGAAGACTTCTCCAAATTCTTGGTTCGACCCACGTTGGGGTTACCGCGTCCCGGCACGGAAGAAGAGCGACTGTCAGATGGTTCAATAGCGTTGCAACTTGTGTCAGATCGTCCCGCACCACTGCGTTCCGGCTTGTCCGCCGTCCAGCGGGTCCTCAGCAACGGCGTGCAACTGGCCGGTTACGTCGCAGTCGTTCGCCATCGCTCCAGGCTGGAGTCGCCAGTGACGCGAGCGGTCTCGTTGACCATCACGCGATTTCTGCGGCAGGCTGTCGGATTCCGGAGCGAGGCGTTCGCATCAGTGAGTACGGGCGTCCGAAGTAGACAGCGGGACAAGGGAGACATGGGATGGCGAGGTTCATGATGGTGTTTGGTGCCCATGCGATGGACCACATTCCTGAACAAGACGTGCCCGACGTGGCCGAGGCTGCGCGCGCAGTCTGCAAGGAGGCCATCGACGCCGGCGTGTACTTTTTAGCCGCCGGACTCGAAGACCAGCGGGCGAGCATCGTGGCCGTCGACGGGACTGTCACCGATGGCACATACCCTGACACCATCGGCGGGATCACGATCGTCGACGTGCCCTCACGCCAGGAGGCACTGAAGTGGGCTTCCAAGTTCGCGGCCGCATGCCGGTGCTCACAGGAGGTCCGGCAGCTCGGGTTCGACGCCGAACTCGACGCGATGCTCCGCGAGGCGGACACCCGACGTCGACGTCCCGACGAGGTCTGATCGAAGGAAACCCGACCCGGGTTGGACCGACGCTCCGCTAAATGCCCCAGATCGCCGGATCGCGGGGTCCGGCCAGGCGCGAAGGACGCTACTTGCTCGGATTCAGCCGACACGACAGCCGATCGGTCCTGCGCTTCTCCTAGACGCCAACGCCAGACCGGCGCGCACGAATCCGGTGATCAGGCGCAGGCGGCTCCGCTCAGTCACTTGCTGTCGTAGGGGAGAACAGCCTCCAGTGCCCCTCGGAGACAACTTCGACCGTACCTCCGGAAACTTTGATGGCGGTCTCGTCGTCGATCGCGTACGTCGAGACCGGCACCCCGGCTGCCCATTGTTCTACGTTCGCCATGGAGTTGTCCTCAAAGATCGGGTCCGGGTTATCGACGTGCACGCACAACGCGAAGTCCACCAGTCCCAGCGCTCTCTCGCTCCCCACCGACATCTCGCTGCCTGAAGGAACGAATTGCAGGTTCGATGCCGCGTCGCAGTTGTAAGGAGTCATCGCGATGCTCCCGGCACTCACTCCGACGTAGACCAAGTGGTCCAGCGACGGCAGGAGTTCCGCGAGGCCGGACTGGTGCATCCAGTAGCACACGTACAAGACATTGCCACCCCAGACGAGCAGCGCGTCAGTCTCTTCGAGGGTGGGGACCCAACTCTCTCTTTGGATGCTGGGAAGGGCAGTGAGTTCCAACAGGCCCAACGACTTCCAACCCAGTTCGCACAAGGGGCTCTTCGCATTCCCATGGATCGCCTCCCATGCCTTCTCGCCACCGCCGGGGAAGGGGTAGATCCCGGTGGGAACGAACAGGGCACTGGACTCGGCGATCGGCTTGCCCAGCAACTCGACGAGCGCGTCGTGGATACTTCGGTTCGCGATACCACTGGAAGTGAGGAGAAGATTCACGGCGGGCCCCTATCGGTTCACCGAAGCATGCCAGACCGCCCAATCCAAGCCCCGATCTCCCCCGTCGCACGATCCCGGATGTGGCGGTAAGGGGTGCCCACCAGGCGTCCTCGCCCCCTTCCTCCTCGGCCGGGTCCCAGTCGCTGTGGCTGATTCCGCCGATCCCGGGGGTTAGAACATCGTCGCCTTGCTCGGTCGGCCCCAATGATCGCCAGACCCCATCTACCAGGGTATTCGTTGAGATTCCTGGAACTGGGGCGGAGGCGAGGACTCGAACCCCTCCCGAGTAGCCGACCTGGGTGATGGGCGCCTGTGCCGGTTGGGGCCACGGCAACGAGCGCATCAGCTCGATGCCGGGCACTTTCCTAGAAGAGATGGGCCCTTGTTGGAACCCGCCGCGGTGAATTCGCCAGCAATGTACTCCGAGTCTGACTATTGACACAGTCTAAAATTGGACACATGATGTGACCATGGCGAGACGGACCGACCCGACGGATCTGCTCCGTCGGCACAACGTGCAGCTGACAGCGCAGCGTCTGGCGGTCCTCAAGGCTGTCTCCGCCAGGCCGCACGGCACGGCGGACGAGATCGAGGACCTCGTTCGGGAAGAGATCGGGGCCGTGTCTCGCCAGGCGATCTACGACGCGCTTGGCGTCTTGACGGACAAGGGCATCATCCGGCGCATCCAGCCGGCGCGCTCGCCGGCTCGATATGAGGACCGGATCGACGACAACCATCACCATCTCGTCTGTCGGAGGTGCGGCGTCACCGTCGACGTCCCCTGTGCCGTGGGGTCGACACCCTGCCTCGAGGCGGACGATGACCACGGGTTCGCGGTCGACGAAGCCGAGGTCATCTACTGGGGTACCTGCCCTGCATGCCAGTGAACAGCATCCCCTTGGCGGGGCACCGGAGGGCCAGCACCGGCCGCATGAGATCAGCCGCACGACAGGGAGGAAGGAACAGCTATGAGCACAGATGACACTGGCGCCACCGCGACTACGTCCGAGGAGGCGGCACCGGCCGCGAAGTGCCCGGTGATGAGCCACACCCAAGCGGCCGTCGGTTCGATGGCGAACGAACACTGGTGGCCGGACCAGCTCGAATCTGCGTCCGCTCGCCAAGAACTCGCCGCTGATCGACCCTATGGGTGAAGGGTTCGACTACGCGGCGGAGTTCGCTACCCTCGACCTCGCAACCGTGAAGGCAGAAATCGTCAAGGTGATGACGACTTCGCAAGTGTGGTGGCCGGCTGACTACGGGCACTACGGCCCGCTCTTCGTCCGGATGGCGTGGCACAGTGCTGGCACCTACCGAATTCAAGACGGAAGAGGTGGTGCCGGCTCGGGGACGCAGCGCTTCGCTCCGCTCAACAGCTGGCCCGACAACGCCAACCTCGACAAGGCCCGCCGCCTGCTTTGGCCTGTGAAGAAGAAGTACGGCCGGAAGCTCTCGTGGGCCGATCTGATGATCCTGGCCGGGAACTGCGCTCTCGAGTCGATGGGGCTTAGGACATTCGGCTTCGGTGGCGGACGGGCGGACGTGTGGGAGCCTGAGGAGGACATCTACTGGGGACCGGAGGACACCTGGCTCGGCGATCAGCGCTACCACGGTGATCGGGAGCTCGCCGATCCGCTCGGGGCGGTGCAGATGGGGCTGATCTACGTGAATCCCGAAGGCCCGAACGGCAACCCCGATCCGGTCGCTGCGGCTCGGGACATCCGCGAGACGTTCTCTCGCATGGCCATGAACGACGAGGAAACCGTCGCACTCATCGCCGGCG
Source organism: uncultured Acidimicrobiaceae bacterium (assembly GCA_963804265.1). Classification (GTDB taxonomy): domain Bacteria; phylum Actinomycetota; class Acidimicrobiia; order Acidimicrobiales; family Bog-793; genus Fen-455. Next base: position 11,601 of record CAWDPZ010000056.1, on the reverse strand, counting down.
GACACACCTTCGGTAAGACCCACGGCGCCGCCGATGCCGCGCAGTATGTCGGTCGCGAACCCGAAGGCGCTCCGATCGAGGAGCAGGGCCTCGGATGGAAGAACAGCTTTGGCAGCGGCAAGGGAGACGACGCCATCACGAGCGGCTTGGAAGTGATCTGGACCTCCAATCCGACGAAGTGGGACAACGGGTTCTTCGAAAACCTGTTCGGCTACGAATGGGAGCTCACCACGAGCCCGGCCGGCGCCCACCAGTGGCGCCCCACGGACCGCGGCGCCGATGAGACGGTGCCCGACGCACACGATCCGTCGAAGCGGCACGCTCCGATGATGCTCACGACGGACCTGTCGCTGCGGTTCGACCCGGTCTACGCCCCGATCTCCCGCCGCTTCTTCGAGCACCCGGACGAGTTCGCCGACGCCTTCGCCCGGGCATGGTTCAAGCTGACCCACCGCGACATGGGCCCAGTTCCGCGCTACCTCGGCCCCGAGGTCCCCGCCGGGCAACTCATCTGGCAGGACCCTGTTCCCGTCGTCGATCATCCCTTGGTCGCCGAGGCCGACATCGCCGCTCTACAGGGCACGATCCTCGCGTCCGGGCTCTCGTACAGCGCAGTTGGTGTCTGTCGGCCTGGGCCTCGGCATCGACCTTCCGGGACAGCGACAAGCGAGGGGGGGCCAATGGGGCCCGCATCCGCCTCGCCCCCCAGAAGGACTGGGAGGTGAACGACCCCGCCGAACTGGCCACGGTGCTGCACGACCCTGGAGCGGATCCAGTCCGACTTCAACAGCTCGCAGACCGCCGGGAAGAAGGTGTCACTCGCCGATCTGATCGTCCTCGGCGGGTGTGCCGCGATCGCGCAGGCCGCCCGGCGAGCCGGGCACGAGGTGCGGGTCCCGTTCTCGCCCGGACGCACGGACGCATCGCAGGAACAGACCGACGCCGATGCGTTCGCCGTGCTCGAGCCGACCGCTGACGGGTTCCGCAACTACTCCCGGTCCGGAGACAAGCGCCGGCCCGAGGAGCTGCTGATCGACCGGGCCAGCCTGCTGGGGTTGACCGCACCGGAGATGACGGCGCTCGTCGGCGGTCTGCGGGTCCTCGGTGCGAACGCCGGGCACGCCGACCACGGCGTCTTCACGAGCCGCCCTGGATCGCTGAGCAACGACTACTTCGTCAACCTTCTCGACATGCGAACCGTCTGGAGCGTCTCTTCCACCGAGCACATCTACGAAGGTCGCGACCGTGACACCGGGCAGGTCATGTGGACCGGTACTGCCGTCGATCTCATCTTCGGATCGCACGCGCAGCTCCGAGCCTTCGCAGAGGTCTACGCCGCAGACGACGGGCAGGAGAAGTTCATTCAGGACTTTGTGGCGGCGTGGGACAAGGTCATGAACCTCGACCGCTTCGACCTTCCCTGAACTCGGCGCACGGGCCCTCTGTCTCATGTCGTCGGTCCTGTGACATAGCCAACTCCAGGCGCGCTGTTGCGGCGGTCGGTTGATCGCAAACTGGCCCGCCCTTCCTCGACAACGGCTTTAGGTCAGCTCCGGGCGGCCTTCTCGGCGGCCACCGCCTGGCGTGCGACGCGGAATCGCGCGAGCGCCTCGCGCCGTTCGAGCTGGTGATCGACGATCGGATCGGGGTATCCATCTCCGACGGCCCACGGATCCGGCTCGGACGAGGCGGTCGGTTCGCCGAGGTACCGGCTGACGTAGGCACCGTCGGGGTCGAATCGCCTCTGTTGGAGGATCGGATTGAGGACCCGATGGAAGGGCGCAGCGTCGGTACCGGTACCGGCGACCCATTGCCACCCGTGCTGGTTGGAGGCCAAGTCCCCGTCGACCAGGTGCCACATGAACCAACGCGCCCCGAGTCGCCAGTCGACGTGAAGGTCCTTCACAAGGAAACTCGCTGTGACCATGCGCACACGATTGTGCATCCATCCTTCCGTGAGGAGCTGGCGCATGCCGGCGTCGACGAGCGGGTACCCGGTTCGACCCGTGGCCCACGCCCGGAAGCGCTCTTGGGCTCGTGCACCGCTGTCCCAGTGGAGATGGTTGCCAAATGCCTGGAGAGGGTGACGGGCCGACTCGGGCCGATGCCACAGGACATCGGCGTAGAACTCCCTCCAGACCAGTTCCGTCCTCATTCGGTCGGCTCCCGCGCTCGTCCCGAGCTGCATCAGCACGGTGCGGGGATGGATGCACCCAAAGCGCAGATAGGGCGAAAGGCCAGATGTGCCGGCAACCCCCGGTCGGTCGCGGTCCTCACCGTAGTCGGCAAGCGGCCCCAGGACGAATCGCTCGAGCCGGTCTTTGGCAGCCGACAGGCCGCCCGGGGGCAGGCGCTCGGCCACCCCCAGCGGGAGTCCCTCCCACCACTCCGGCAGGCCGGAGCGGCTCGGCACCGACACGCCTGCCTCGATGTCGTCAACGGTGGCGTCGCTTGGTGCACCCGCTAGACGAACTCCTTCCGTCGGCAGGGGCCGCTCCCAGTCGACCGACTTCCAGGCCCGACAAAAGGGCGTGAACACCTGCAGGGGAGAACCGGACGAGCCGCGCACCGTTCCCGGCGCCACGACGTAGGACGAGTCGATGGTGAGAAGGCTGCGGCCGGCGGCGGAGAGGGCCTCCCCCACGCTCTGGTCGCGGGCGGCGCCGTGGGGACCAAAGTCAGCGGTGGTCACGACCGCTCTGGCACCCACCTCTGCGGCCACTTCAGGCACGACTCGGTGGGGGGCACCTCGTCGCAGCACCAGGCCGCCACCCAGTTCCCTGTCGAGCACCCGCAGGGACTCGGCCAGGAAGCGACGTCGATTGGGTCCTGCAGGATTGAGCAGCGACTGGTCCAGGACGAACAGCGGTATGACGCCATCGGTACCGACGCTCGCCGCCGCGCGCAACGCGGGCAGATCGTCCAGTCGCAGATCGCGCCGGAACCACATGACGGCTCGCGTCACCGACCGGACCCCGGCATTGCCGCGTTGACCGAGCTCGCCTCGGAGGTCCGTAACGGGCGCACTTGCGATGGTTCCCAGCGCCACGAGGCAAGGCTGAGGCAACAAACTGGCGAGCCACAAGCGCGGATCTCGCGACTCACAGATTCAGCCTTGGCGACAATGCCGGCGAGAAGGCCTGCGAAAACACGACCGTAGAAGGGGGCCAGAGCCAGCCAGCGCCGGTTCTGAGTCCCCAGCCTCCGGGCCAAGCGGATTCGTTCACGTTCGCGGGTAAAACCGTCAGTTCGAGCGGTCTGAGCCCTTGCTCCAGTCGCGGCGGCGCTGACCGGTCAACCGTCGAATCAGGTTCCCGAAGAAAGTAGCCTCGCCCATCGCCACACCGTAGGGCGTCATGGTCGAGAACTCCTCGGGAGCGCCGGCGACCTGTAGCGGCTGTCCGTCGTCCGAGGCTGGCGGCAGAGGACGCTGCGGCTTTCTGCGCCGGCTTCCATTCGAACCCATTACGAGAGTATGCACCGATGCCGCGTCGGGCTGACGGGCATCCGCCGGCGTCGGCTGGTATCGAAGTCTCCTGGCTGGCGAAGTGGCTGCGAAGGCGAGAGATCTGACACGACTCGGATAGTGCCCGGGGAACCTCAGCTGCCAAGCAGCGCGAGCGGCACGACGCCGATACCATCCGGCCGGCGGTACCGGTACGCTCCGGCTGTCACGACGACCGAGTCGATGAAGTCCGCGCCGACCTGGTCAGCCAAGGTGACGGGCTCACTCGCCAAAGCTGCAGCTAGACAGACTACGACGCTACATAGAGTCACCCATCTCCGCTACAGCTGGGCTTACGCCAGGGAACCTTGATCGATGGGCGACATCTGAAGGACCGCTTTCAACTGCTCGGAGAGCCTCAACCCCGGGGCGATGTCAGCACGGCAGAGACCGGACTACCGTGACCACGATGAAGGGCCGCGCACCGTGATCCCGGCCGAGGAGCTCACCGGCGCAGGTCCCGTCCTGGCGGGCTTCGACCTGACCTTCATACCCGGAGATCCTCCGCGCTCGGGACGGTTCGCCGCATTCCGCCTGGACGGCGGCAACGCGGAGGATCTCGGCGATGACCCGCTCGCAGGCCTGGGCGAGCATGGCACCATCGAGCTGGCCCTGCCTGCCGCCAAGTCCGTCCGGCGACGCCGCGTAGCGGCCACGCACCTCTCGATCGCAACCGCGCTCCCGCTTCTGCTCGACCTCGAGGACTCCCACGGCACGACTGCCACGGCGCGCATCTGGGCGAGCGTCATGACGGCTGGGATCGGCCTGATCGCCCGCGGCCGCCTGCGTCCGGCGATCAGCCCGAGCGGTGTGGACGCATGGCGGGCCGGGCCGCTCGACCCTGGCGACCGCATGCTCCTGGAGAAACTCGCGAACGTGATGCCGCCGCTCGGACACGCTGTCCCGCTCGTATCACCAAGACCGCCGCTGCGAGTGCACTCTCCTGCGTTTCTCGTCGTCGCCGCTTGGGACGCGCTCGCCGACACCCTTCCGAGAACGGCCGCGGCGGCGACGGCCAGCGGTTCCAGCTTGTTCGCAGCCACCCGGTCAACGCTGGCGACGGAGTTACGGCCCTGGCTGGCCGAAGCATCCGCCGGCCTCGACGGTGGGGCGACCTTTGCGCTGCGCGTCCACCTCGGTGATGCGTCTGTGCCCGAGCCCAGAGGCGTGCTCCAGATCTCGAGCACCTCCGACCCCAGCCTCGTCGTGGACGCCGCCGACCTGTTCACGATGCCTGCGGCCCTGGTGGCACGCTTCGGATCGGAGGCGGAGCGCGATCTTCTGCTCGCGCTGCGGCGCGGCTCTCGAGCGTGGGAGCCGATCAAGACCCTTCTCAGCCAGCAGATCCCGGACGCGCTGCCCCTTGACGATGACCTGCTTGCGGACCTGCTGCTTGACGGCGCCGGTCGGCTCGAAGAGTGCCGGCATGAGCGTCCTCTGGCCGAGTGAGCTTCTCACCGGCGGACTGGGTCTGCGAGCGGTGCTGACGCCAGCCCCGGCTGCTGTCACCGAGGGGGGTTTCGATCTCGGGTCACTGCTCGAATTCCACTACGAGCTCACCGTCGGCGGGGAGACGCTCAGCCCGGAGGAGATTGACCTCCTCGCGGAGGCAAAGCGAGGCCTCGTGCGGATCCGGGGCCGCTTTGTCGCTGTCGAAGCCGAGCTCATCGCCAAGGCACAGGAGCGGCGCTCGAGGCGGATCACGGCAGCTGCAGCGCTCGCGGCGCTTCTCGGCGGCAAGCTCGAAGTCGACGGCGAGGTCGTCGAGGTCGTGGCCGAAGGCGCCGTAGCCGAGATGGCCGACCGTCTCCGTGTGTTGTCTGCTGGCAGGCTCGAGTCGCTGGCCCAACCACCCGGTCTCGTGGCCGTGCTGCGGCCCTACCAACTCCGGGGACTGGCCTGGCTGGCAGGCATGAGCGAGCTTGGGCTTGGCGGCTGCCTCGCCGACGATATGGGCCTCGGCAAGACGGTCCAGGTCATCGCCTTGCACCTGCACCGCCTAAAGGAACAGCAGGCGGTGCAGCTGAAACCGGTAGCGCCCAAGCCCTCCCGCCGCAGAGCCGAGCGGCCCGAGCGGGCAGCTCCAGCCGCACCAGAACGAGAACCGGGGGCGCCTGCGCCCACCCTCGTCGTCTGCCCGACATCCTTGCTTGGCAACTGGGAGAACGAACTTCACAGGTTCGCCCCGTCGGTGACAGTGCGCCGTTTTCACGGCGGCGATCGCCGCCTCGATGGTCTTGCAGTGGACGAGGTCGTGCTCACCACCTACGGCATCCTTCGCAGGGAGAGGGAGGCCTTGGCAGCGGCGGCCTTTGGGATCGTGGTGGCCGACGAGGCCCAGCACGCCAAGAACCCCTTGTCGGACACGGCCAAGGCTCTGCGGTCCATCCCAGCGCAGGCGGTGTCGCCCTCACGGGCACTCCTGTCGAGAACCGACTCACCGAGCTGTGGTCGATCCTGGACTGGACAACCCCTGGGCTGCTCGGTCCGCTTGAGCGCTTTCGCCGAACTGTCGCCGTTGCCGTGGAGCGCAACCGCGACAAGGAGGCCGCTGATCGCTTGTCGAATACCGTCCGGCCGTTCCTCCTGCGACGGAGGAAGACAGACCCCGACATTGCCCCGGACCTGCCGGAGCGGACGGTCACCGACCTCGCCGTGCCACTCACGACCGAGCAGGTGTCGCTGTACGAGGCCGAGGTGCGTGAGGCGCTGCACGCCATCGCCACGAAGTCGGGAATCGAACGCCAGGGGCTGGTGCTGCGGCTGCTGACGGTGCTGAAGCAGATCTGCAACCACCCGGCGCAGTACCTGCACCAGGCCGGGCCGCTCGCGAGCCGGTCGGGCAAGCCGCGGCGCTCGAGGAGCTGCTCGACGTCATAGTCGGCGCGGGCGACTCCGTGCTCGTCTTCAGCCAGTTCGTTGAGATGTGCTCCCTGATCGAGACCCGCCTCGCCGCCCTGAGGATCCCTACCCTCTTCCTCCACGGTGGTGTTCCGGCCCGCAAGCGAGAGGAGATGGTCGCCAGCTTCCAGGCCGGCAACGTGCCGGTGTTCCTGTTGTCGCTGAAAGCGGGAGGGGTCGGTCTCAATCTGACGGCGGCAACACATGTCATCCACTACGACCGCTGGTGGAACCCGGCTGTGGAGGACCAGGCGAGCGACCGTGCCCATCGGATCGGCCAGCGCCGGGCGGTGCAGATACACCGCCTCGTTTGCGAGGGCACGCTCGAAGACCGCATCGCGGAGCTGCTGGAGAACAAGCGCGCCCTCGCCGAGTCGGTCGTCGGGCAAGGCGAGGTCTGGATCGGTGACCTGAGCGACTCCGAGCTGGCAGCCCTGGTTCGCTTCGCCCGTCGGGCGACGACCTATGAAGCTGGTACCCACCGGCGCCCAAGCGCCGTCCAGGGTCGGGTCCGTGGCGCGCTGCTGGGAAGCGACCCTTCGGTGCCACGTGGTGGGGGAAGGCTTGGGTTGACGCGCTCGAGCAGCGAGCCCGGCTCGATCCGAACCGGCTGCCCCGCGGTCGGACGTACGCCCGCACAGGCGCCGTGAGCGGTGTGGAGGTGCGAGCCGGCGAGATCGTCGCTGCCGTACAGGGGTCGTGGGCCAAGCCGTACAAGGTGACCGTCCGAGTGCGTACATATTCGGCGAAGGAGTGGGATCGGACGCTGGTGGCACTTGCCAGCCAAGCGGGCCACCTCGCGGCCTTGCTCGATGGGGAGATGCCGCCAGGGGTCGCCGACGACTTGACCGCTGCCGGGATCGATCTTCTGCCGGTCGCGGGCGAGGTACAGCCGCGTTGCTCGTGTCCTGACTGGGCGGATCCGTGCAAGCACTCGGCGGCGGTTTGCTATTTGGTGGCCGACACGTTGGACGCGGATCCGTTTCTCCTCTTCTTGATGCGGGGACGAGACCGGGACACCCTGCTGGCGGGGTTGCGGGCCAGGCGGGCGGCGGGAGGGGCACAGACACGGCACGGCGCGGCTGATCTTGACGCGGACCCGGCGACGTCTTGGGGGACCGACGCCGGCCTCAGCGCCCAGCAGGCGTGGGCGCGTTGGGCAACCGTGGCGGCCGATGGTGCCCCGCCAATCCCAGCCATCCCCCTTCCGCCGCCAAAGCACGGGAGGCCGACGGTGCTGGCGATGGATCCCCCGGCAGGTTCGGGCCTTACGTCACTGTCGCTTCAGCGGCTGGCGAGCGACGCCGCGCAACGGGCCTGGGATCTGGCTCACGGTGAGCGGAGCACGGGCCTCGAGCTTTCGAAGGCCGCGGATCTCGCTCGCCGTGCCGCGGCGATGCTCACTCCAACCACCGGGCAACGGGAAATCATGGAGCTTGCCTCCTCGGCGGGCGTGTCAGCCCGTGACCTTCTCAACCAGGCCCTGGCATGGCGAAAAGGCGGAAGCGAAGGGCTGTTCGTGCTGCTCGAGGGCTGGGACGCGCCGCGCGACTCGATGACGGTCGGGCGGGCGCTGCTCGGTGGGCAGGCGACGGTCCGGCGCAACCGAGCGACGCTTGGGGAGCGACAACTTCGTCTGGGCCGAGACGGTCGCTGGTATCCGTTCCGGCGATCGGGGCGTGGAGCGGGCGCGGGAGCGTGGATGCCTGACGGGACGCCGATCGAAACCGTGAATGACGACGTGGGAGTCTGACCTCGCTCCGCCCTGGGCAGGAGACTACGGACAGTTCGCCTCGGGCGACACCAGGTCACGGCCGGAAGGAGATGCAATCCGGGCACTTGGACTTCTAACTTGCGAGGTACTGCTCGAGGGCGCGGCGGATGACTTCGCTGGCGGTCGTGTGCTCTTGGGTGGCGGGATCGTCGAGAGTCCTGCGGAGAGCCCCGGGGGCGTCATCCGAGAAGGCAGGCAAGACCAACCCTCCCCCGTCGCGGCCCTGACACCGCTTAGTGGCGCACGAAGTCCTCCCGCCGGGCTAGCGCGGCACAAAAGGCACAGAAACGGCCATGTTCACTAGTATCTTGTGAACACGGCCCGCGGCCACCTGTGATGACTATTGCGTGAGGACTTCACGTTTGGTCTTGACCTGGGCTTTCGCGTGCTGATCGCGGTCCTCGGCGCGGCTTAAGCGCTGTTTCACCACGCGCCGTCCACAGGAGAGGAAGGTTCAGCGCTGGTGTCGGGTGCGGGGATCTGCCTCGAGGGTCTCTAGACCGATGGCCTCCAAGGCCTTGAACAGCTCGCGCAGGCGCCGGTGGTTGTCTATGAAGATCTGGTAGTCAGCTGCCTGTTCGGGGCTCAGCCAGCGTCCCACCGTCTTTGAGGCGACCTTGCGGGTCCACTGGTAATACGGCCCGTGCGGCTCCGGCGGTTCTGCCATGCAACGGCACCCCGGACGCCCGCAGTGGGTGCGTCGCGAGACGATCGAACCGGGGAGGACCTCACCGGTTCTCGCGATGCGGGCGAGCTCGGTGGCGATCTTTGCCGCCTCGTCCTTCTGCTCGCGACTTAGGCCCACGCCGAAGCTTGTCACGGAGGATCCACCACCACCGGTCTAGCGTACAGTATGACTACAGTCCGGTGAGCAGCCCAAGTCCTGAAGCCGAGGCCACCATCTCGAACTGGCGTCCCCGCCTGTTCTCAGACGACGTCGCCGAGTTCTCCAGAAGCGTCGTCACCTCCGTCGGGCCCAAGAGCAAACAGCGGACAAAGGCCCTCTTGTTCGCGTCCGCCAAGCTCGCCGGCTTCGCCACAAGCCTCGGTGTCTCGCTCGAGGTGGACACGGTGCTCACCCGGGCTCTCATCGAGCGCTTCATCCTCGAGGCGCCGCTGAGCCCACCGACACGCCGCACGCTCAAGTCGAACCTGGGGCATCTGGCCTCCCATGTCCCCGGGCACGAGCCATTGCCGACGGCATGTCCGCGCGAGCACGCCAAGGCCCCCTACACAGATGTTGAGATCTCCTTGTTCCTCGCCTTGGCCGACACCCAGCCGACACCAGCCCGTCGCCACAAGGCCTCCGCCCTCATCTGTCTATGTGCCGGCGCCGGCCTGAACCCTGGCGAGCTGCGCGGCGTTCTCGGCACAGACGTCGTGTCGCGATCTGGTGGCGTGCTCGTTCTCGTGGGTGGGAAGAGGCCACGGGCCGTGCCGGTCCTTGCCCCTTATCAAGAGCGCCTGGTCAAAGCGGCGAGCCTTGCCGGTGCCGACTATCTCATCGGTGGGAGCGAAGCCAAGCGTCGCAACGTCACGGCCAACCTCGTCTCTTCGCTCGCAGGTGGTCAGGATCTCGCGCGCCTCGAGCTCTCCCGGCTGAGATCGAGCTACTTGTCGGCCATGGCGGCACAGATAGGCCTGCGCGCCTTCATGGACGCGGCCGGGATCAGCTGCTCCCAGCGCCTCGGTGACCTCGTGGCGAACCTGGCGAGCCCAACTGAAGAGCAAGCCGTTGGCCTGCTTTGCCCAAGGCACCCTGGGTGATCACCCTTGCCCGCCTCGAGGCGTTCCTGGACGACCCAGGTGTCAAAGAGACGCTCGAGGTGATCGAGCACAGGCTTCCACAAGGTGCGCGCCCTCGCCAGCTGAAGGTGCGCACCTTGTTGTTGGGCATGTTGTCGGCCGAGGCCGATCACCGCCCGGCGCACCTGTCGCGGGTGCACGCGAGCCTCGTCAAGCTCCCACCAGAGGATCGCTTGCGCTTAGGCATCCTCGCCTCCTCGAGCAAAGGCCCCCACCTGCTCACCTACCGACAGGTGGAGTACACGGCCAGGCTCGTGTGCTCAGCGCTTAGAAAGGACAAGCCCGCAGGCGCCGGCTCGGCACTGCTCGAGGCCCTGCAAGGCGCCCTCATCGAAGCAAGCGTGCCAGCGGAGTGCAAGAAGCTGTCGAGCTCGCTCGCGGTCGACTGGTCGGACATCGAGAGCTTTTCTCACCCGCCGCCTAAAAAGGGCGGCCAATGTGCCGATCCTGAGGCTTCCTGGGGGCGCCGTCACGCGAAAAAGCCGGGCCCGAAGGACGAACTGTTCTTCGGCTACTACTTCTCGCTCGCCACGATGGTCAACGACGAGGGCGAAGATGCCGTCCCCGAGCTCGTCCGGGCCATGACGCTCAGCTCTTGTCATCTAGACCCGGTGGCGAGCTTTGTGCCGGTGCTGGAGCGCCTTTGTGCCTCCGGGGTCTCGATCGGCGACGTGCTGGCGGACTCGGGCTACGCCCACCGAAAGGCTCAAGCTTTTGCCCTGCCGATGCGGGCGCTCGGGGCGAGCCTGGTAATGGACCTGCACCCCAATGACCGCGGACCCCAGGGCAGTTTTGCCGGGGCGATCTTGCACAACGGCAACTTGTACTGCCCGGCAACCCCGAAGGTGCTCTTTGAGATCGGCCCGCTTGCTCGTGACGCGTCCTCGGCCCTCGTCGAGGCCCACGACAAGATGACCGCGGAGCTCTCCTGCTACAAGCTCGGGCGCATCACGGCCAACGACGCGGACGGATACCACCGCGTCGCCTGTCCGGCGGTCTTGGCAAAATGCCGCTGTCCGCTTCGCAGGGACTCGATGGGGCTCGCCTTCAACAGGCCCCAGGTCCTTTGTTGCCCGGGCCCGGCCCCGAAATGCTGCATGCAGCAGAGCATCACGGTGCCCCCGAGCGTGAACGCGAAGACTGCCCAAAAGCACGACTACCCCTCCAAAGCCCACCGGCGCTCTTATGCACGGCGGACCGCTGTCGAGCGGTCGAACGCGCGGGTGAAAGACCCGGCCAGCATCGACGTCGCAAAGGGCTGGTGCCGCCTCATGGGGCTCGTGCCGATCAGCTTGTTCCTCGCTTGTGCCCTCGTCGTGCGCAACCTCGCCGTCTCCGACGCCTTCACAGAGCGCGCCCTCGAGGACAAAAGGCGAAAAGCCGCCGGGCTTGCACCAAGAACAAGGCTACGCAGACGCAGGAATCTCGCCGACCTGCTAGCTGGCCCGCCGTGATCATTTGACCCCATGGCGAGCGGACCGGCACTGGCCTCGATTGGTCCAGACCTGTTCAACCTCCACGCCCGTTCAGGAGTCACAGAGCCACGGCACCCTCGGCTGCGGGGCGTCACACCCAAATGTGAAGATAACCAAGGTCAAACGTGAAAACCTCTGGT